>NZ_JBDZDT010000002.1:0-721278 GCF_040049275.1 Aquabacter albus
TGTACTGCGCGCCGTGGGTGAAGTTGATGACGTTGAGCAGCCCGAAGATCACCGCCAACCCGAGGCTCAGCATGGCATAGAACGAGCCGTTGATGAGGCCCAGCAGAAGCTGGCCGAACAATGCCTGAGGCGCGATGCCGAGAAGCTCGAACATGGTCGGGTATCTCTGTGAGAAAGGATGCAGGCCGGCCCCGGAGATGGTGTCCCCGGAGCCGGTCCGCGTTCCGCGTCAGGTCTTCTTGACCAGCGGGCAATCACCCTGGTCGAGCGGGCGGAACGCCTCATTCGCCGGGATGGTGGCCTTCAGGGTGTAGTAGTCGTACGGGCCCTTGGACTCCGACGGCTTCTTCACCTCGAACAGGTACATGGGATGGATCTGGCGTCCGTCCGCGCGCACTTCGCCCTTGCCGAACAGCTTGTCGTCGGTGGGGAGCTTCTTCATCTCGGCCACCACCGCCGCGCCGTCCTTGCCGGCCTTCAGGGCGGCCACGGCCTTCAGGTAGTGGGTGACGCCGGAATAGACGCCCGCATGCACCATGGTGGGATACTTGCCGCCGTTGCCGGCCGAGAAGTCCTTGGCGTAGGCGCGGTTGGCGTCCGTCATGTCCCAGTACCACGCTTCCGTCATGGTCAGGCCCTGCGCCGTCTTCAGGCCCAGCGAGTGGACGTCGGACAGGAAGACCAGCAGGCCGGCGAGCTTCTGGCCGCCGGAGACGATGCCGTACTCGGCCGCCTGCTTGATGGAGTTGATGGTGTCGCCGCCCGCATTGGCGAGGCCGATGACCTTGGCCTTGGAGCCCTGGGCCTGCAGCAGGAAGGACGAGAAGTCGGAATTGTTGATCGGCACGCGCACGCTGCCGAGCACCTTGCCGCCGTTCGCCTTCACCACTTCGGATGTGTCACGCTCCAGCGCGTGGCCGAAGGCGTAGTCGGCGGTGAGGAAGAACCAGGTGTCGCCGCCATTCTTGGTGATGGCCTTGCCGGTGCCGTTGGCCAGCGCCCAGGTGTCGTAGGTCCAGTGGACCGTGTTGGGCGAGCAGGCCTTGCCGGTCAGGTCGGAGGAGGCCGCGCCGGAATTGATGAACACCTTGTTCTTCTCGCGCGTCACCGTGTTGATGGCGAGCGCAACGCCGGAGTTCGGGGTGTCGACGATCATGTCGACGCCGTCCACGTCATACCACTGGCGGGCCACGGAGGTGCCGACGTCGGCCTTGTTCTGGTGGTCGGCGAAGATCACCTCCACCTGGACGTCCTTGTTGGTGGCGTTGAAGTCCTCGACCGCCTTCTTCGCCGACCACACCGAACCGGCGCCGGCGAGGTCGGAATAGAGGCTCGACATGTCGGTAAGGACGCCGATCTTCACCTTGACCGGGGTCTGGGCTTGGGCGGCGGAGACAGCGAAGACGCTGGCGGCCGCCATGAGCATGGCTGCGAAACGCATGTGTTTCCTCCTGCCGGCATGAGCCGGCCGCGATGTCACGAAAGCCTCGGTTCAGACGCCGAGGAGAGTTTCCAGACGCGCCGCGTTTTCCGCGATCTTGTCATTGGGCACCATGTCCACCACCCGTCCGTGCTCGACCACATAATGCCGGTCGGCCACGGTTGAGGCGAAGTGGAAGTTCTGCTCCACGAGCAGCACGGTGAAGTCTTTCTTCTTCAGGGTGCGGATGATCTCGCCGATATGCTGCACGATCACCGGCGCCAAGCCTTCGGTCGGCTCGTCCAGCAGCAGGAGCTTGGCCCCGGTGCGCAGGATGCGGGCGATGGCGAGCATCTGCTGCTCGCCGCCCGAGAGCTTGGTGCCCTGGCTGTTGCGGCGCTCTTCCAGCCGCGGGAACAGCGCGTGCACCTCGTCCACCGAAAGCCCGCCGGGCTTCACCACGGGGGGCAGCAGCAAATTCTCGCGCACGTTGAGGCTGGCGAAGATGCCGCGCTCCTCCGGGCAATAGGCGATGCCGAGGCGCGCGATCTGGTTGGGAGCGAGCCCCACCGTCTCCTTGCCTTCGTAGCGGATCGAGCCGGCGCGCTTGCGCAAAAGGCCCATGATCGCCCGCATGGTGGTGGTCTTGCCCGCCCCGTTGCGGCCGAGCAGGGTGACCACCTCGCCCTTGTTGATGTCGAAGCTCATGCCGTGCAGCACATGGCTCTCGCCATAATGCCCGTGCAGGTCCTCGACCTTCAGCAACGCCTCAGCCATGGCCGTGCCCCGTTCCCATATAGGCCTCGATCACCTGCGGGTTCTTCGACACCTCGGAATAGGGCCCCTCGGTGAGGATCTCGCCGCGCGCGAGCACCGTGATACGGTCGGAGAGGTTGGCGACCACGGAGAGATTGTGCTCCACCATCAGCACCGTGCGGTTGGCGGAGACGCGCTTGATGAGGTCGGCGGTGCGGGCGATGTCCTCGCGGCCCATGCCCGAGGTGGGCTCGTCCAGGAGCAGCATCTCCGGCTCCAGCGCCAGCGTGGTGGCGATCTCCAGGGCGCGCTTGCGGCCATAGGGCAGCTCCACCGCCAGATGGTTGGCATAGGCGGTGAGGCCGACCTCCTCGATCAGCTCCATGGCGCGGTCGTTGAGCGCGTCGAGCGAGGTCTCGTTCTCCCAGAAATGGAACGAGGTGCCGAGCGGGCGCTGCAGCGCCACGCGCACATTCTCAATCACGCTCATATTGCCGAAGGTGGCGGAGATCTGGAACGAGCGGACCATGCCGAGCCGCGCCACGTCCGCCGGCTTGGTGCGCGTGATGTCGCGCCCGTTGAGCCGGATGGTGCCGCGCGTGGGCTCCAGGAACTTGGTGATGAGATTGAAACAGGTGGTCTTGCCCGCGCCATTCGGCCCGATCAGGGCGTGAATGGTGTGCCGGCGAATCCTTAGGTCGACGTTCTTGACCGCCGCAAAACCCTTGAATTCCTTCGTCAGTCCACTTGCTTCAACGATAAAGGGCACGTCCGAGACAGTGTCCATGAGCGCGCTTGAAGCCCTCGCTGTTCCGGCCGAGGGTGGCGCAGACGCACCCCCCAGCACACTCCCCGATTGCATCTATGGCTGATGCTTTTGTTCGTTATCGGAACGGTATCACGGCAAGCGTGGCCGGCGTCAATATATCCGAAGGACAAATTTGAACGCTTGATTGATTCCGCTCCGGGGCTGTGGAGGGCGGCGTCCCGCTACCGTCCCTGCGTGTGATATTCAGGGTTCGGCCGCATGTCGGTGGCGGAGGCGATGCGGTTGGACATGTTGAAGAAGCCGGTCACCGCCGCCACGTCCCAGATGTCGCGATCGGAAAGGCCGACGCGGCGCAGCGCCTCGCGGTCCGGCTCTTCCACCTCGTGCGGGCGCTCGGTGAGCTTCACCGCGAAATCCAGGATGGCGCGCTGGCGCGCGTCGAGCCGGGCGGCGCGATAGTTCATGACCATCTGCTCGCCCAGAATGGGATCGCCCGAGATCTGGCGGACTGCAGCACCATGGGCCGTGAGGCAGTAATAGCAGCGGTTCACGCTCGACACGGCCACCGCGATCATCTCCCGCTCCAGCTTGGTGAGGGCGGACGGCGCCAGCATCAGGTCGTTGTACATGGTCGCGAACGCGCCGAGCTTGGCGAGGTCGAAGCCATAGGCCTGGAGTACGTTTGGCACGAAGCCGATCTTCTCCAGGCATTTGGCGAAATAGGCCTTGGTCGCGGCATCGAGCTGGGCGGGGGGGAGGGGCAAGGCGATGACGGGGTCGTCATCCCGTCGCACTTCCGGAGTGGGCGCAACCATTACATTCGCCATGGCTGCCTTCTTGCGGGGCACGCCTTTATTTTCGGCAGTCTTCTGGACGGCTTTCTTCGGCTTGTTTGTCTTCTTTTGCGACGTCATGGTGTTGCCCTTCGTTACGTTCCCGTCATCGTTTCATCGCGCCGGTGTGCGAGACCGGCGGAGGACAAGAAGACGATCTCGAGGCCGGGCCACACCTAATAAGGTGCCGGCCAATTGGGGGAAAAGCCATGAACATTCACGGAGTTCGAGGTTCCGAGGCGGATTTCGGCGCGGGCGACCGCATCGCGGCGGCCATCTCGCTGCTGGCCGGGTCCGGCGTTCCCGAGGCTTTCTCCCTGGCCCTCCTGAACGGCGCCGCGCCCGAGGACGTGGAGACGCTGCTGCCGGAGGCGCTTGCCCGCCTGACGCAGGATGCCTTCGCCCATCTGTCCGCCCGCAAGCCCGGGCAGCACGACGTGCGCGTCTACAATCCCGAATGGCCCGGCGCGCCTGCCGTCACCGTCATCGAGGCGGCCAATGACGACATGGCCTTCCTATTCGATTCGGTGGCCGGCGAGCTGGCCGACCGGGCGCTGGAGCTGAAGCTCACCTCCCACCCCATCCTCGCGGTGAAGCGCGGCCCCTCGGGCGCGGTGGAGGAGGTGGAGGCGGACCTGCGCTCCGCCGAGGCCCGCGGCCTGCACCATGAGAGCTTGATCCACCTCCACATCCAGCTCCTGGAGACCGAGGAGGCCCGCGCCGCGCTGAAGGACGCGCTGGACAAGACGCTGGCCGACGTGCGCGCCGCCAACGAGGACTTCATCGCCATGCGCGATCAGGTCCGCGACCTCTCAAAGACCTGCCGCGTCGAGACCCTGCCCTATTCCCAGGCGGACCGGAACGAGGCGGCGGATTTCGTGGAATGGCTCGCCGGCAACAACTTCATCTTCCTCGGCGTGCGCAAGTATGCCCTCGGCGCGGACGGGCAGCTTCAGGCCGAGCCCGGCCTCGGGATCCTGCGCAATCCCGCCATCCGGGAGCTGGGAGACGAGACGCTGGGGACCGAGAGGGGCTCGGTGCTCTCCGAGGCCATCCCGCTGCTCATCACCAAGTCCAGCCTGTGGTCGCGGGTGCACCGCCGGGCCTATATGGACTTCGTGGGCATGAAGCTGCACGGGGCCGACGGGAAGCAGGTCGGCGAGCTGCGCATCATCGGCCTGTTCACCTCCAACGCCTACACCCACTCCGTGCGGCACATCCCGTATCTGCGCCTCAAGACGGAGGTCGTGGCGCAGCGCGCGGGGTTCGAGGAGGACAGCCATTCCGGCAAGGCGCTCGCCACCGTGCTGGAGACCTATCCCCGCGACGACCTGTTCCAGATCGACGCCGACACGCTGCTGCCCTACGCCCTCGACATCCTCTCGCTCTACGACCGGCCGCGCGTGCGCGTCCTGCCGCGCCCGGACCCGTTCGGCCGCTTCGTCTCGGTGCTCGTCTTCGTACCGCGCGAGCGCTATGACGGCGCGCTGCGCAACCGCATCGCGGATCGCCTCGCGGCCGCCTTCGACGGCAAGATGGCCGGCTTCACCCCCACCTTCCTCGCCGACGTGCCGCTGACGCGCGTCCATTTCATGATCAGCCGCAAGGAAGGCCGCACGCCCACCGTCAACCGCGCGGAGCTGGAGCAGGCGGTGGCGGACGACGTGCTCTCCTGGAGCGACCGCCTGCGCGATGCGCTGCGCGCGGCCCATGGAGTGCATGATGCCCACATCCTGTTCGAGCGCTATGGGCAGGCGTTCGGCGCCGGCTATTCGGCATCCTATGACGTGCAGACGGCGCTCGCTGACATCGAGCGCATGGAGCGCATGTCCGCCGAGCGGCCCATCGCGCTCGATTTCTACCGCCGCGACGCCGACCCGGCGAGCCGCATCTCCCTGCGCCTCCTCTCCTTCGGCCGGCCGCTGCCGCTCTCCGAGCGCGTGCCCATGCTGGAGAATATGGGCCTGCGCGCCATCAACGAGCGCACCTTCCGCCTCACGCCCGCATCCGCCGACGGGCAGGAGCGGCTCTCCTGGCTGCACGAGATGACGCTGGAGCGCAGCGACGGCCGCACCATCGAGGTGTCCGGCTCCGCCGAGCGCCTGGAGGACCTGCTCACCGCCGTGCTGCGCGGCGAGGCGGAGAATGACGGCTTCAACGCCCTCGTGCTCGACACGGGCCTCGCCTGGCGGGACGTGGCGCTCGCCCGGGCGCTGGCGCGCTATCTCAGGCAGGCGGGCATCGCCTACAGCCAGGACTATCTCTGGACCACTCTGGTCGGCCATGCCGACGTGGCCGCCGCCATCGTCCAGCTGTTCCACACCCGCTTCGACCCCCGCCTCGACGTCGCGCCGGAGGCGCTGGCTCTGCGCGAGGAGCCGCTGCGCAAGGAGATCGAAGCCGCGCTCGCCGAGGTCTCGTCTCTGGACGAGGACACCATCCTGCGCCGCTTCGTGAACCTCGTGGATGCTGCCATCCGCACCACCTTCTACCAGGTGGAGGCGGACGGGCGGCCCAAGGGCGCCATCTCCATCAAGTATGAGAGCGCCAAGGTGGAGGGCCTGCCCCTGCCGCGTCCGCTCTATGAGGTGTTCGTCTATTCGCCCCGCGTGGAAGGCGTGCATCTGCGCTTCGGCCATGTGGCGCGCGGCGGCCTGCGCTGGTCCGACCGGCCCCAGGATTTCCGCACGGAAGTTTTGGGCCTCGTGAAGGCTCAGCAGGTGAAGAATGCGGTGATCGTGCCCGTGGGCGCGAAGGGCGGCTTCGTGCCCAAGCGCCTGCCCGCCGGCGGCTCGCGCGATGCGGTGCAGGCCGAGGGCATCGCCGCCTACAAGGTCTTCGTGTCGAGCCTTCTCGACATCACCGACAATCTGAAGGGTGGCGCGGTGGTCTATCCGCCCAACGTGGTGCGGATCGACGGCGACGATCCCTATCTCGTGGTCGCCGCCGACAAGGGCACGGCCACCTTCTCCGATATCGCCAACGGCATCTCCCAGTCGCACGGCTTCTGGCTGGACGATGCGTTCGCCTCGGGCGGCTCGGTGGGTTACGACCACAAGGCCATGGGCATCACCGCCCGCGGCGCGTGGGAGGCGGTGAAGCGCCATTTCCGCGAGATCGACGTGGACATCCAGACCACCTCCATCCAGGTGGTGGGCGTGGGCGACATGTCGGGCGATGTGTTCGGCAACGGCATGCTGCTCTCCACGGCGCTGAAGCTGGTGGCGGCGTTCGACCACCGCCACATCTTCCTCGATCCCAATCCCGATCCCGCCCGCAGCCATGCGGAGCGCCAGCGCCTGTTCAACCTCGCCCGCTCCTCCTGGGCGGACTACGACGCCTCGCTCATCTCGCAAGGCGGCGGCATCTTCCCGCGCACCGCAAAGAGCATCCCGCTCTCGCCCGAGGTGCGCGCGGTGCTCGGCCTCGAAAAGCTGGAGGCCACCCCCAACGAGGTGATGAACGCGATCCTCAAGGCCCAGGTGGACCTGCTCTGGTTCGGCGGCATCGGCACCTATGTGCGCGCCTCCACCGAGACCGACGCCCAGGCCGGCGACCGCGCCAACGACGCCATCCGCATCACCGGCGCCGACCTCAGGGTGAAGGTGGTGGGCGAGGGCGCGAACCTCGGCATGACCCAGCGCGGCCGCATCGAGGCGGCGCGGCGGGGGGTGCGCCTCAACACCGACGCCATCGACAATTCGGCGGGCGTGAACACCTCCGACGTCGAGGTGAACATCAAGATCGCCTTGTCCCTCCCCGTGGCGGAAGGCGTGCTCTCCGCCCCCGACCGCGCGGCGCTCCTGGGCGAGATGACCGAGGAGGTCGGCCACCTCGTCCTGCGCAACAATTATCTCCAGACGCTGGCGCTCTCGCTGGCCCAGCGCAGCGGCACCGGGGACACTGCCTTCCAGCAGCGCCTCATGCAGATGCTGGAACTGCGCGGCGAGCTGGACCGGCAGGTGGAATATCTGCCGAGCGACGCCGAGATCCAGGAGCGCCGCTCGCGCGGCGAGGCCCTGACCCGGCCCGAGCTGGCGGTGCTGCTCGCCTATGCCAAGCTCTCGCTCTATGCGGAGCTGCTCACCACGGACGTGCCCGACGACGCGTATCTGGCGGACGAGCTGGTCCATTACTTCCCGCACGCCCTGCAGAGCCGCTTCCCGAACGCCATCACGGCGCACCGGCTGCGGCGCGAGATCATCGCCACAGGCCTCTCCAACGCCATCATCAACCAGGGCGGCCCGGCCACCATCGCCCGCATCGCCGACCAGACGGGGACGGACGCGGCCTCCATCGTCCGGGCCTTCGCGGTGGTGCGCGACAGCTTCGGTCTGCCGGCGATCAATGCCGCCATCGATGCGCTGGACAACAGGATTTCCGGCGACGTGCAGCTGAAGCTCTATGCCGAGGTGCAGGAGCTGATGCTGGGCCGGGCCATCTGGTTCCTGCGCAATGTCAGCCTGAATGCCGGCATCGGCGCGGTGGTGACGCAGTATCGCGGCGGCATTACCGCGCTCGCCGCGGTGATGGATGCGAGCCTGCCGGAGAGCTGGCTGGCCTGGCGCGACACGCGGGCCGAGGAACTGGCGGCCGCCAATGTGCCGGCGGACCTCGCCCGTCAGGTGGCGAGCCTTCGGGCCCTGGCGGCGGGCACGGACATCGCGCTCCTGTCCCAGACCACGGGCCGCTCGGTGGCGGATGCCGCGTCCACCTTCTTCGCGGCGGGCCGCTATTTCGCGGTGGACGAGGTGGTCGGCGCGGCGGGCTCCATCATGGCGCCCGATTATTACGACCGCCTCGCCATGGACCGGGCGCTCTCCCAGGTGGAAAACTTCGTGCGCCAGGCGAGCGTCGAGATGCTCAACACCGGCAAGAGCGGCGTCGAGGCCGTGGAAGCCTGGGTGGAGAGCCGCCGCAAGGAAGTGGAGCGCACGCGGGCGACGGTGAAGGACATCGTCGCCTCGGGGCTCACGCTTTCGAAGCTCACGCTGGCGGCGAGCCTGCTGTCGGATCTGGCGCGGGTGTGAAGCGCGGACGCCTGTCTGAGCAATCGTCATGGCCGGGCTTGTCCCGGCCATTTCTTTAAGCGCACCAGGGTTCTCCCTTCGAAGGGAGCCCCTGCAATCCCCCAAAATCGTGATCGCTGAGTTTTTCACCTCTCCCCGAGGGGGAGAGGTCGGCTGCATAGCAGCCGGGTGAGGGGGCTCCGGCGGTTCAGGACTGGGGAGGGTGGTTCCCCCTTACCCCAACCCTCTCCCCCTCGGGGAGAGGGGGCGCGGCGGTCGCATTCGGGCCGTCCGACGAGTATCGCAACGGGCTCCACGCCCGAGGGTGCGCGGCGCATCCTTGATCACATTCTCGCGCCGGCGGTGTTTTGGGCAAGATCGGGCGCCGCCGAGGGCTTAAGCTCTCCCAAGGACATTCGGAGACATGCCGATGCGTTCGATCCCGTGCGCCCTCACCCTCGCGATGCTCCTCGCGCCCGCCGTCGCGCTGGCCGACCAATCCGGTGATGCCGGCGGCAAGGTCAAGCTTGCCAAGCCTGTGGCACCAAAGCCCTTGATCGGCGTCCAGGTGCCCGATCCGCAGCCGCCGGCAGGGTCGTTCACCCCGCGCTGGAACGTGCCGTCCGTCACCATTTCAGGCCTGACCGTCTGGACCTTCAAGCCCGGCCATTTCCAGGGGCAGTGAGCCTCACGCCGGCTCCCAGCCGGGCGGGGCAAGCTCGAAGCCGGAAAAGTCGAAGGCGGGCGCCACCGTGCAGCCCACCAGGGTCCATGCGCCCAGGCTCTCCGCCGCCTGCCACGCGTGAGGCGGCACAACGGCCTGGGGCCGCTCCCCCGCCGCAAGGTCCGCCCCGAGCACATGGTCGCTGCGCGTGCCGTCGGGCATGACCATGCCGAGCTTCAGCGGCGCACCGGCATACCAATGCCAGGCCTCGCTCGCATCCACCCGGTGCCAGTGGGACCGCTCGCCCGCCGCCAGCAGGAAATAGATGGCGGTGGAGGCGCCCCGCGCGCCGTTCGTCCCGGCCTCGCGGAACGTTTCGCGGAAATGCCCGCCCTCGGGATGGGGCGCAAGGCCGAGCAAAGCGATGATCTCCGCGGCGGAAAGCCCGGTCACCGCTCAGCCCTTGAAGACGTTCTTGCGGGCGCGCAGCTCGGTGAACACCGCCGCGCTGTCCGAGGTGCCGAGCCCCATGCGCTCGGCCATTCCGGGGTCGTCGGCGCGCAGGAAGGGGTTGGTGAGCTTCTCGTCGCCCAGCAGCACCGGAATGGTGGGCTTGCCGTCCCGCCGCGCCGCTTCTGCATCCCCCAGCCGGGCGCGCAACGCGCCGTTGTCGGGATCGACGCTGACCGCGAAGCGGCCGTTGGCGACGGTATATTCATGCCCCACGAAGACCGACAGGTCGTCCGGCAGGGTCCTGAGCCGCTGGAGCGATTTCCAGAGCACCGGCGGGTCGCACTCGATGGGCCGTCCGCAGCCCATGACGAACAGCGTGTCACCGGCGAACAGCAGGCGCTCGTCCTCGAACAGATAGACCACATGGCCGGCAGTGTGGCCGGGGGTCTCCATGACGCGGCCGATGAGCGAGCCCACGGCCACCGGGTCTCCGTCCACCACCTCTACGTCGATGCCGGGAATGGTGGCGGCCTCGGCCTTGGGGCCGACCACCGTCGCCCCGAACCGGGCTTTCAGCGCCGGCACGCCGTCCACATGGTCGGCATGATGGTGGGTGACGAGAATGTGCGTGAGGTTCCAGCCCTCCCGGTCCAGCGCCGCCAGCACGGGGCCGGCTTCGGGCACGTCCACCACCGCCGTGGCCTGGGCCACGGGGTCGTGCAGAAGGATGGCATAATTGTCGCTGAGGCAGGGGATGATCCGGATTTCGATGGCCATGAACCTATCTCCTCCTGAAGCGGATATACCGGCTTTGAGTAGCACGCCGGGCTCGCGGAGCAAGCCTCATGGCGCCGCACTGGCATGCTATAAGGCGCGAGGGAAAGGGAGGCCATGTTCCTCGACGTCGTCGACCTGCGCAGCTTCTATGCCCAGCCTTTGGGCGCGGTGACGCGCCGCGTGGTGGGGCGGGCGATCCGCGCGCGCTTTCAGGACGTGGGCGGCCTCTCCGTGCTGGGGATGGGCTATGCCACGCCCTATCTCGGCGCGTTCCGCGAGGAAGCGGAGCGCTGCATCGCCCTCATGCCCGCCGCGCAGGGGGTGGTGCGCTGGCCCTCCGCCGCGCCGACGCTCGCGGCCCTGGCCGATGAGGGCGCCTTGCCGCTGCCCAATTCCTGCATCGACCGGGTGGTGGCGGTGCATCTTCTGGAAATGACGCCTGACGCCGCGGGCATGCTGCGGGAAGTCTGGCGGGTGCTGGCGCCTGGCGGGCGGCTGCTTGCGGTGGTGCCCAACCGGCGCGGCGTCTGGGCTCGGCTCGATACCACCCCGTTCGGCAATGGCCGGCCCTTCTCGCGCGGGCAGGTGGTGCGGCTGTTGCGCGAAGCGCTGTTCACGCCGGTCGGCTGGGACGAGGCGCTCTATTTCCCACCAGTCTCGTCCCGCTGGATGCTGCGCACCGCTATTGCGTGGGAGCGTGTCGGCGGCGGGCTGTCCTTGCCGTTTGCGGGGGTTCACGTGGTGGAGGCGACCAAGCAGCTCTACCGCCCCGCGCCGGTCAAGCGCCCGGCCCTGGTGCCGGCCCTGGAGCCGGTGTTCGGCCAGGGCGTGCCGGCGGGGTAGGGGCTCCATGAGCGGCCATCCCCGGACTTGGTCCGGGGACCTCCGCCTCGGGGAAGATGCCCGGGTCAAGCCCGGGCATGACTGCAAAGTTGGGGGCGCTCAGCCCTTCCGCGTCAGCAGGAACACCGCCTGCTCGCCCAGAAGGTTCCACACCCACCAGGGCATGTTGAAGCGCACGCGGTGGCCGGAGGAATCCAGCGCCACCGCCTTCTCCATGCGCGCGCCCAGCACATCCACCAGCTCCACGAAGTCGCGGACCGTGCAGAAATGGATGTTGGGCGTCTCGTACCAGGGGATGGGCATGTTGTCGGTGAGCGGCATGCGCCCGTGCAGCACCAAATCGAGGCGGGAGCGCCAATGGCCGAAATTGGGGAAGGACACCACCGCATGCCGGCCGATGCGCAGCATCTGCTCCATCACCCAGCGTGGGCGGCGGGTGGCCTGCAGCGTCTGGGAGAGGATGACATAGTCGAAGGCGTCGTCGGGATAATGGGCGAGGTCCACGTCCGCATCGCCCTGCACCACGGCAAGGCCCCGCGCGACGCCGGCATTCACGCCCTCGCGGGAGAGTTCGATGCCGCGCGCATCGCAGCCGCGCGTGGTGGCGAGCAGCTCCAGGAGCTCGCCGTCGCCGGCGCCCACGTCCAGCACCCGCGAGCCGCGGGCCACCATCTCGGCCACAACCACAAGGTCGACGCGGCCGCCCGATGAGCGCACCGCGGTTTCGTCCAAGGGCTGGCTGCGTTCGGCTGTGATTGTGCTCATCGGTCCCGTGCGGCCGGAAGCCCGGCGACCTTGGCGGCGCTGTCGAGGAAGCCGCGGGTGATATCGAACAATTCGGGCTCCTCGAGGAGGAAGGCGTCGTGGCCCTTGTCGCTTTCGATCTCGGCGAAGGAGACGCTGGCGCCCGACGCGTTCAGAGCGTGGACGATGGAGCGGGAATCCTGCGTCGGGAACAGCCAGTCGCTGGTGAAGGAGACGAGGCAGAAACGTGTCTTGCTGCCGCGGAAGGCGTTGGCGAGCACGCCGTCATAGTCGGCGGCAAGGTCGAAATAGTCCATGGCCCGCGTGACATAGAGATAGGAATTGGGGTCGAAGCGCTGCACGAACGATTCGCCCTGGTGGCGCAGATAGCTCTCCACCTGGAAGTCCGCATCGAAGCCGAAGGTGGGCAGCACCCGGTCCTGCAGCTTGCGGCCGAATTTCCGGTGCAGCGCCTGGTCGGACATATAGGTGATGTGCGCGGCCATGCGCGCCACCGCGAGCCCGCGATGGGGCGTCACCCCATGCTGGAGGTAATGGCCGCCCTGCCATTCCGGGTCGGCCATCACCGCCTGGCGGCCCACTTCGTGGAAGGCGATGTTCTGCGCCGAATGCCGCGCCGCCGTGGCGATGGGCAAGGCCGAGAGCACCCGCTCGGGATAGCTCGCCGCCCATTGCAGCACCTGCATGCCGCCCATGGAGCCGCCGGCTACACACAAAAGCCGGTCGATGCCGAGATGGTCGAGGAGCATGGCCTGCGCATTCACCATGTCGCGGATGGTGACGAGCGGCATGTCGAGGCCGTAGGCCCGGCCGGTCTGCGGATTGATGGAGGCGGGCCCGGTGGTGCCCATGCATCCGCCGAGCACATTGGCGCAGATGACGAAGAAGCGCTCGGTGTCGATGGGCTTGCCCGGCCCCACCAGCGTCTCCCACCAGCCCGGCTTGCCGGTGACGGGGTTCACGTTGGCCACATGCTGGTCGCCGGTCAGCGCGTGGCAGACCAGAATGGCGTTGGTGCGCCCCGCATTGGGCTCGCCATAGGTCTGGTAGGCGATCTGGAGATCGGTCAGCGCCACGCCGGCATCGAGGCGCAACGGCTTGTTCCGCCCGAACCGCACCACGGGCGAATGCGGCTCGTCCGCTTCACGGCGCGCCCGCGCATCTTCAGCGTCGATGGCCGGGGCCTCGACTTCGACCAAAGGATCCATGGCGCCACCAAGCGACTCCCGCCTGTCCGTGTCAAGCGGGAGACGCGGTGGCTATGTCAGCGGCCGCCCTGGCAGAGCGGGTCGATCTGGCGGCAGCCGAAGGCGTTGCGGGCCTCCGGCGATTGCGGCAGGCCCGTCGTGTCCCGGGACCTGACGCTGCCGGTGACGGTGGGGTCGGTGTCGACGGGGCCTTGGACGCTGGTGCCGGTGCGCGCGGGAGGTATCGGCACCACCGCACCGTTGGGCTGGCGGACGGTCGGATTGGTGCCCGTGCCGGCTTCGACGCCGCTCTGGGCGAAGGCCGGGCCGGCGAAGATGGCCGCAACGGCCAGGACAGGAAGAAATGTGTTCATCCGCATGGGGCGTCTCCTCTTCGCGCCGAAACTGCGACGCTTGTGTGAGGAACCCATGGCAAGACGCTGTGTTCCCCACGGACAAAGAGGGACCGGAGCCAATTCAGCGATTCGGTCCGTGTTTGGACACGTCTGTTCCCCGGGGGAGAGGCGATTGTACCGCTTTGGGACAGGAGGGAACGAAGCCGGACCCAGGCACCATCAGCGATTCGCGCACCTTTCGTTCCCGCCTCGCCCCCTTCAGAGGGTGGCGCAATGGCGTTCGCGTCCCGATATGATACACGAGCCCCCCACCGCACCGGACCTGCCTCCCGCCCATGGATGATGTGACGAAACTTGCGGTCCTGCCCCGTTCCATCAGGGCGCGGGGCGTGACGGCGGTGCTTGGCCCCACCAATACCGGCAAGACCCATCTCGCCATCGAGCGCATGCTGGGCCACGAGAGCGGCATCATCGGCCTGCCGCTGCGGCTCCTCGCGCGCGAAGTCTATCAGCGCATCGTCGAGCGCGTCGGGCCCAAGCAGGTGGCGCTCATCACCGGCGAGGAGAAGATCAAGCCGCCCAATCCGCGCTATTGGGTGGCCACCGTCGAGGCCATGCCGCGCGACCTCGACGTTTCCTTTGTCGCCATCGACGAGATCCAGCTCGCCTGCGACTTTGATCGCGGCCACGTCTTCACCAACCGGCTCTTGAACCGGCGCGGGCGCCACGAGACGCTGGTGCTGGGCGCCGCCACCATGCGCCCGCTGCTGGAAAAGCTGATGCCGGGCATCAATGTGGTGGTGCGCCCGCGCCTCTCCACGCTCTCGTTTGCCGGCGAAAAGAAGATCACCCGCCTGCCGCCGCGCTCTGCCGTGGTCGCCTTCTCGGCCGAGGAGGTCTACGCCATCGCCGAACTGATCCGCCGCCAGCGGGGCGGGGCGGCGGTGGTGATGGGGGCGCTCTCGCCCCGCACCCGCAACGCCCAGGTGGAGCTCTACCAGAGCCGCGACGTGGACTATCTCGTCGCCACCGATGCCATCGGCATGGGCCTCAATCTCGACGTGGATCACGTCGCCTTCGCCGCCGACCGCAAGTTCGACGGCTGGCAGTTCCGCCGCCTCAATCCCTCCGAGATGGCCCAGATCGCCGGCCGCGCGGGCCGTGCGACGCGCGACGGCACCTTCGGCACGACCGGCCGCTGCCCGCCCTTCGAGCCCGAATTGGTGGAGCGGCTGGAGGGTCATTCGTTCGAGACTGCCAAGGTGTTGCAGTGGCGCAACGCCGTGCCCGACTTCTCCTCGCTGAAGGCGCTCCAGGACAGCCTCGCTCTGCCGCCGCGCGAGGAAGGTCTCACCCGCGCGCCCACCGCCGATGACGTGCAAGTGCTAGAAATCATGGGCCGCGAGCCTGCCGTGGCGGACCGCGCGACCTCCCCCGATGTCATGGAGCGGCTGTGGGATGTGTGCCAGGTCCCGGACTACCGGAAGATCTCTCCGGGGGCCCATGCGGAGCTCGTGCGCACCCTTTTCGACCATGTGGGGACCGGTGGCCGCATCCCCGATGAGTGGTTCGCGCGTCAAATCGCCTTGACCGATCGCGCGGAAGGGGACATCGACACGCTGTCGAGACGGATCGCGCAGGTGAGGACCCTCACCTACGTGGCCAACCGTCCCGATTGGCTCAAGGATCCGGAACACTGGCAAGGCGTCACGAGGGGGGTCGAGGACAAGCTGTCCGACGCACTGCACGAGCGGCTGGCACAACGCTTCGTGGACCGACGGACCAGCGTGCTCATGCGGCGCCTGCGAGAGAATACGATGCTCGAAACTGAGATCAGCAAAACCGGCGACGTCACCGTGGAGGGCCACATGATCGGCCATCTCCAGGGCTTTCAGTTCGCTCCCGACCCATCCGCGGGGGGCGAAGAGGCGAAGGCGCTGCGCGCCGCCGCCCAGAAGGCGCTCGCCGGCGAGATAGAGGCCCGCGCGACGCGGCTGTCCGCCGCCGTGGACGAGGCCTTTGTCCTCACGGCCGACGGCACCATCCGCTGGGTGGGCGAGCCGGTGGCGAAGCTCATTCCCGGCGAGGAGGTGCTCGCACCCCGCTTCAAGATCATCGCCGACGAGCATCTGACCGGCCCCGCCCGCGACCAGGTGGAAGCCCGCCTCGCGCTCTGGCTGAAGGCCCATGTGGAGAAGCTGCTCGGCCCGCTGACCAAGCTCTCCGGGGCCGAGGACATTACCGGCATCGCCCGCGGCATCGCCTTCCAGATCGTGGAAAGCCTCGGCGTGCTGGAGCGCACCAAGGTGGCCGAGGAGATGAAGACCCTCGACCAGCCTTCCCGCGCCACCCTGCGCGGCTATGGCGTGCGATTCGGCGCCCACCATATCTATCTGCCAGCCTTGCTGAAGCCCGCGCCGCGCGCGCTGGCCCTGGAGCTTCATGCCCTGAAGCATGGCGGCCTTTCCCAGAAGGGCCTCGACGAGCTGCCGAGCCTTGCCGCTTCCGGCCGCACCTCCATTCCCGTGGACCATGAGATCCAGAAGGGCCTCTACCGCGCCGCCGGCTTCCGGGTCTGCGGCGAGCGGGCGGTGCGCGTGGACATATTGGAGCGTCTCGCCGACCTGATTCGCCCGGCCTTGGCCTGGCGGCCCCAGTCTCCGGGCCCGAAGCCTGCGGGCGCGGTGGACGGGCGCGGCTTTACCGTCACCGTCGGCATGACCTCGCTGGCGGGCTGCTCGGGCGAGGACTTCGCCTCCATCCTGCGCTCGCTGGGCTACCGCATGGAGCGCCGCGCTGCCCCGCCGCCGGAGGCCGACGCCCCGCCCGCGCCGGTGGTCGAGGCGGAACTGGCTCCGGCGCCGGAAGGCGCCATCGAGGCGGACCTGCTGTTCGATCCCATCGAGGCACCGGCCGAGGCCGCAGCTGAGGATTCTTCGGCCGAGGCCGTCGAAGCCGTCGCCGAGGCGACGCTGGACGAGGCGGGAGCGCCCCCGGTCGCCGAAGAGGCGGCCGAGGAGGCTTCTGCCGAAGAGGGTCCCGACGCCCCCGAGGAAGAGGTGGCGGAAGCCTCTGAGACCGAAGAGGCCACGGAAGCCCTGGCCGATCCCACGGCCGCGGAGGTTCTTGCGGAAGTCAGCGCCCCGGATCAGGCCCCCACGGACGAGGCCGCCACAGACGAAGCCCCCACGGAGTTGGGCGCCGAGCCCGCCGCCGGTAGTGAGGTGCCCGCGGCCGAGACGGCCGAGGCCGGCGCTGTCGCGGCGGATTCCTCCGAGGCTGCCGAGGCTGCGCTCATCGAGGTGTGGCGCCCCGGCCGTCCGCCGGGCGCGCCGCGTCGCGAGCGGCCGCAGCGCGAAGGCCAGGGGGGGCACCGCGAAGGACAGGGCCACCGCCAGCAGCGCGAGGGTGAAGGCGGCGGCGAACGTCGTGACGGCCGCCCGCCGCAGCGCCATCAGCACCGGCCGAACCGTCCGCACGAGCAGCGCGAAGGTGCGCCGGGCGGGGAGGGGCAAGGCGAGCGGCAGAGCCGTCCGCCGCGCCAGGACCGCCCGCCGTTCCGCGGCCCCCGCGAGGGCGATGCCCAGCGCGGCCCGCGTCCGGAGCAGCGTGCGCCGGTCCACCAGGAACGCCGCCGCGAGAAGCCCGCCGATCCCGACAGCCCCTTTGCCGCCCTTGCTGCGCTGAAGGCGCGCATGGAGGCGGAAAAGAAGGGGAGCTGAGTGACGGAGCCAACTTCCCCGGCACGTCAGCGGCTCGATCTGTGGCTCTGGTATGCCCGTGTGGTGCGCGCCCGCGCCTCCGCCGCGGGGCTCGTGCGCCAGGGCCATGTGCGGGTGGACGGCGCGCGGGTAACCAGCGCCGGCTATACCGTGCGGGTAGGGCAGGTGGTGACGGTGAGCCTGGACCATTCGGTCCGCGTGCTCAGGGTTGTCGGCTTTTCGGAGCGGCGGGAGGATGCTACATCTGCCACCGAGACTTTTGAGGAAATAACAGACTGATTAAGTCAAATGACGCTGCGGCCGGCGCTTGCGCGCCGGAAATCGAAGTTGGCCGGCCGGGCGAGAGGAACGTGTCATGACCTATGTCGTCACCGAGAACTGCATCCGCTGCAAGTATATGGATTGCGTCTCTGTGTGCCCGGTGGACTGCTTCTACGAAGGCGAGAACATGCTCGTCATCCACCCGGATGAGTGCATCGATTGCGGCGTCTGCGAACCGGAGTGCCCTGCCGAGGCCATCAAGCCCGATACCGAGGGCGGCCTTGAGAAGTGGCTCGGGTTGAACGCCGAGTACGCCAAGGTGTGGCCCAACATCACCATCAAGCGCGATGCCCCGCCCGACGCCAAGGAGTGGGACGGCAAGCCCGACAAGGAAGGCCTGTTCTCGGCGGAGCCCGGCACGGGCGACTAATCCGGCGCCGCACGGCAGCCGCGTGGCACGAGAGCCGCGCTTCTTCCAAGACCCGCCGCCATCCCCGGATCCGATCCGGGGATCTTTTTTCGTGTCCCCTTCGCGAACGCCGCCGTCATGGCTCGGCTTGTCCTAGGGGGTTGTCTTGCGCGCCACCTCTCCCCCGGCACCACCGTCATGCCCGGGCTTGTCCCGGCCATCCACGCGGCTCCGCCGGGCGGGCTCTTAAGGGAGAGACGTGGATGCCCGGGACAAGCCCGGGCATGACGGGGTCATCGGGAGGAAAGGTTTCAAGAAAATAATCCTAGGGACTATATTCCTTTCTGCGTGAACCCCTGCTATGGTCCCCTTACCTTGCACCAAGGAGGGGCGCGTCCGGAGCGGCCTGACGGGTGGTGCAGGGCAGCGGGTGTCCGACCCGGTGGGGAGTAACGCACTCCGCCGGGCGAGAAAGGAGGCCGAAGGGGTCTGCGCACCGATCCGGCGCTGGTCCGGCCGGTGGTGATGGGGAGGACTGATCACCCACGCGGCGCAGCCGACACGCCATAAATCCCCGCGCGGGAGCGGACGGAGCACCGGCTCCGACGTCACCTGTACTCCCAAGGCATGCCTGCCGGCGTGCCGGCCGCTCCCGCATCCCTCCACCCCGCCGGAAACGGCGGGGATAGGGGCGCTGGAGCGGTCTCAAAGCTTAAATCCACGCTGGATCTAGGGCAGCGCTGCCAAGGGCTCATATTGCGAGAGCATGAGCGCGCCTGCCCCGTCCAGATAAGCCCGCCCGAACGGTGCTTTCCTCAGTGCCTCCGGCGCCCGGTAGATGGTGCCGCCGATGGGCGGCCGGGTGCCGGGCTTGCTGCACGGCACGGCAACGGTCACGCTCTGCCCCTGCTTGTAGGCCGCCCCCCGCTCCACCCGCCGCACGTCTCCCGCTACCGCGCAGTCGCCGTAATCTCCCGAAGGCGGCGTCACCGCCTTGACCGCGATGACGACCACATTCTGCGCCTCGCGCCGCGCCTGCTCGTAATATTGCGGTGCCAGCAGCGCCAGCGCCGCGCCCCCCGGCAGCAGGGCCGCCACGAGCGCCGCACCCAGAAGAGCCATCCTCGCCATCACACCATCCTCTGATCGTTTCTCGCCTTCGGCGTTTCTCGCAGCGGCATTTCGCATTATATAGCCGCCATGCTTGACCAGACCGCCATGTCCGCGGCGTCCTCCGTCGCCGATCCCGATTTCGCGCGCCGCCGGACCTTCGCCATCATCTCCCATCCCGACGCGGGCAAGACCACGCTGACGGAGAAGCTTCTGCTCGCCTCCGGCGCCATCCGGCAGGCGGGGCAGGTGAAGGCGCGCGGCGAGCGCCGCCGCACCCGCTCCGACTGGATGGAAATCGAGCAGCAGCGCGGCATCTCCGTCACTTCCTCCGTGATGACGTTCGAGCGCGACGGCATCGTCTACAACCTCCTCGACACGCCGGGCCATTCGGACTTCTCCGAGGACACCTACCGCACCCTCTCGGCGGTGGACGCGGCGGTGATGGTGATCGACGCCGCCAAGGGCATCGAGAGCCAGACCCGAAAGCTGTTCGAAGTCTGCCGCATGCGCGACATCCCGTTCTTCACCTTCATCAACAAGGTGGACCGGGAAGGCCTCGACCCTATCGGCCTGATGGACGACATCTCCGCCACCCTCGCCCTCGACCTCACGCCCTTCACATGGCCCATCGGCATGGGCACGGACTTCCGCGGCCTCATCGACGTGCGCAACAAGCGCGCTCTGCTGGCCGAGGAACGCGGCGGGCCGCTCACCCGCATCGTGCCGTTCGAGACGCCGGAAGACCTGCTGGGCATCGATGGGGTGGAAGAGCGCATCGTCCTGGAGAGCGTCGAGGGCCTGACGCTGGCGCTGGGCATCCTGCCGCCCTTCGATCTGGAGAGCTTCCGGGAGGGTCATCTCTCGCCGGTCTTCTTCGGCAGCGCCATCAAGGAGGCGGGCGTCTCCGAGCTTCTGGCCGGCCTCGGCGCGTTCGGTCCGAGCCCGCTGCCGCGCACCGCCAACGGCCGCCGGGTGGAGCCCTCCGAGGACAATGTCTCGGGCTTCGTGTTCAAGGTCCAGGCCAATATGGACCCGAACCACCGCGACCGCGTCGCCTTCGTGCGCCTGTGCTCCGGCACCTTCAAGCGCGGCATGAAGCTCTACAATGCCCGCGAGAAGCGCCACATGGCCATCGCCAACCCCATCTTCTTCTTCGCCCAGGAGCGCGAGACCGTGGACGAGGCGGTGGCCGGCGACATCATCGGCATCCCCAACCACGGCATGCTGCGGGTGGGCGACACGCTCTCGGAAGGCGAGGTCATCCGCTTCGAGGGCATCCCGGACTTCGCCCCGGAAATCCTGCGCCGCGTGCTCCTCGCCGACCCCATGAAGGCGAAGCAGCTCTCCAAGGCGCTCCAGGACATGGCGGAGGAGGGGGTGGTGCAGGTGCTGCGCCCGGTTGCCGACCCCGCGCCCATCGTCGGCGTGGTGGGCACGCTGCAGCTCGACGTGCTCTCCTCGCGGCTGGAGAAGGAATATGGCGTTCCCATCCGCTACGAGGCGGTGTCCTTCGTGACCGCCCGCTGGATCCTCGGCGAGCGCACCGAGATCGACCGTTTCATCGACACCACCCGCTCCTCCATCGCGCGCGACCGCGACGAGGCGCCGGTCTTCCTCGCCCGCAGCCAATGGGTGCTGGACCGCGCCATCGAGGAGTGGCCCAAGCTGAAATTCGTGGCGGTGAAGGAGCGGGGCTGACCCCCCGCTTTCATTGACAATGCCGGCGCGGGCTACCTTATTGGCCGCGCAAATCGAGGAAGCCCCATGTCCAAGCGTGACCGCCTGAACGATACCGACCTCGCGGAGATCATCGACGCCGCCTTCGAGAAGCGCGCCGAGATCGACGCTTCCACCCGCGGCAAGGTGCGCGAGGCCGTGGAAGAGGCCCTGAAGCTGCTGGACGCCGGCAAGGCGCGCGTGGCCGAGCCCGCGGAGGATGGCAGCTGGACCGTCAACCAGTGGCTCAAGAAGGCGGTCCTCCTCTCCTTCCGCCTCAACGACATGAACGTCATCACCGGCGGCCCCGGTGGCGCGGCCTGGTGGGACAAGGTGCCGTCCAAGTTCGAGAAGTGGAACAGCGCGGATTTCCGCAAGGCCGGCTTCCGGGCCGTGCCCGGCGCCATCGTGCGCCATTCCGCCTATATCGCGCCGAACGTGGTGCTGATGCCCTCCTTCGTGAATCTCGGCGCCCATGTGGGCGAGGGGACCATGGTCGACACCTGGGCCACGGTGGGGTCCTGCGCACAGATCGGCAAGCACGTGCATCTCTCCGGCGGCGTCGGCATCGGCGGCGTGCTGGAGCCGCTGCAGGCAGGCCCCGTGGTCATCGAGGACGAGTGCTTCATCGGCGCCCGCTCGGAAGTGGTGGAAGGCGTCGTGGTGCGCCGGGGATCGGTGCTCTCCATGGGCGTCTTCATTTCGGCTTCGACGAAGATCGTGGACCGCGAGACTGGCGAGATCTTCATCGGCGAGGTGCCGCCTTATTCCGTGGTGGTGCCCGGCGCGCTCCCCGGCAAGCCCCTGAAGGACGGCAGCCCCGGCCCCTCGCTCTCTTGCGCGGTGATCGTGAAGCGGGTGGACGAGCAGACCCGCGCCAAGACCTCCATCAACGACCTTCTGCGCGACTGAAGTTTTGGCGGGAAATGGTGTCCGGGCGGGCTTGCCACCGCCCGGCGAACCGTTATATTCCGCCGCCTTGCCCCGAGGCGACGCACCAACCGGCGCCGCCCTTTCTCTTTGGAAAATCCGGGGTCCGCGTGTGCCATGCGTGCGCGTCGCGGAGAGGTGGCCGAGTGGTTGAAGGCGCACGCCTGGAACGCGTGTATACGGGAAACCGTATCGAGGGTTCGAATCCCTCTCTCTCCGCCAGTCTCTTGATAGGATTTTGATTTTCTTTGTAATTCCCGGTGCGATCCGGGCGTTCCCGCATCTGCTTTCTCGCGCGTGAAGCAGATCTCGCACCGATCCTATTAACGCATCACTCTTCCCGGTACAGCACCATGCCCCCGTGGTGAAGGATGCCGTCGATGAACACGCCGTCGGCGGTGAAGCCGGTGTCGTCCCAATAGAGGATCTCGGTCCCACGCACCTCGTAGCGCCCCCGATAGGCGCTTTCGCGGGTGCCGCGGGCTTCGTCATATCGTCCATTCGGCAGCAGCCGGTGGCGGATCTGCCGATCGGCCGTCACCCACAGGCCCACATAGGGATGGCGGGTCGGCGACATGCTCGTGGCTTGCGGATCGGTGTTCATCTCGGCGTGGCCTTTCGGGATGGGCATGACAACCGCTCCGACGAGCAGGAATGCGGCGGCAGTGGTGGGCAATGGGGGCATGGCGCGCACCTCATGGCTGTCTGGGCACAGCAGCGCGGCGCGCGGCGAGGAGTTCCGAGAGCGCCGCGGAGGCGGCGATGGCCCGGGGGAAGCCGGCCAGCACCGTCACCGTGTAGATGACTTCCTTCAGCTCCTCCTCGGGCACGCCGATATTGAGCGCATAGCCGGCATGGACCTTCATGACGGTCGTCTCGCCGAGAGCGGCGAGCACCGCGACGGCCGCCAGCTGGCGCGTCCGGGTGTCGAGGCCCGGCCGGGACCAGACATCGCCGAGCGCGTAGCCCTCGGTCGCCTCGGCGAGGAAGGGGAATTCCTGCCTCATGCGCTCCAGATTGGGCTGCGGCGCCCCGTTGTTGAGGCTGCGGATGACGGCCTCACCGCGCTTCAGGCGCTCCTGCGTCGTCTCGGCGATGGCGGCCCCGGGGGTGGTGCCGAGCACCAGTGCCGCGCCGAGGGCGGCGGAAAGGCCGTGGACATGAAAGCTCATGGGGGTCTCCTCAGGCGGCGGTGGGCCGGATGACGATCTCGTTGATGTCGACATCGTCTGGTTGTTCGATCGCGAAGCGCACCGCGCGGCCGATGGCGTCGGGTTTCAGGGCGATGGCGCGGTAGGTCTTCATCAGCTCGGCCGCGGACGGGTCGGTGATGCTGTCGGCCAGTTCGCTCTCCACCACGCCGGGGTGGATGCAGGTGACGCGAATGTCCCGGTTCTCCTGCCGCAGCCCGTCGGAGATCGCGCGCACCGCGAACTTGGTCGCGCAATAGACGGCGGCTGTCGGCGAGACGGACAGCGCGCCGATGGAGGCGATGTTGATGATGTCGCCGGAGCGGCGCGCGGTCATTTCCGGCAGCACCGCGGCGATGCCGTAAAGCACACCCTTGATGTTGACATCGATCATCCGGTCCCACTCCTCGACCTTCAGCGAGGCCATGAGGGAGAGCGGCATGACGCCGGCATTGTTGACGATCACGTCGATGGGGCCGAAGGCCTGCCGTCCAGCTTCCGCAAAGGTCGCGACATCGGCGCGATCGGTCACGTCGAGGCGCCGGGTGAGCACCTCGCCGCCGTGCGCCCTTATGTCCTGTGCCAGCTGTTCCAGCCGCTCGGTGCGGCGCGCGCCCAGCACCAGCCTCGCCCTGGCGCCGCCGAGTTCGCGCGCAATGCCGGCGCCGATGCCGCTGGAGGCGCCTGTGATGAGAACGACCTTGTCCCGGGACATGCCGGTTTCCTTCCATCCCTGTCGCACCGCGACGCTGCGGTTGCCGGGAAGATAGGGACCGGGCATTGTCGCGATAAGCGCATGATCACTTCGCACACTGGGAAGAGAATCTAACCAATGGAGATGGAGTTCGATGCCATTGCAGTGTTCGCCCTTGTGGCCGAGGAGCAGAGCTTCCGCGCCGCGGCGGACCGGCTCGGCGTCACCCGTTCGGCGGTGAGCCAGACCATCCGTCGGCTGGAGGAGCGGCTCGGCATCGCGCTGGTCCAGCGCACCACGCGCAGTGTCAGCCTCACCGAGGCGGGTGCGCGGCTCTATGACGAGGCGGCACCGGCTTTGGCGGAGATGCGGGCGGCCCTGGAGGCGACCCGGGACCTTCGCGGCTCACCGCGGGGCCAATTGCGGCTCGCCGTCTCCTCCATCGCCGAGAGCTTCCTGTCCGGTCCGCTGCTCGCGGCCTTTGCTGCGGCTCATCCGAACGTCCAGCTCGACATCATGGTGACGGACGAGGAGTTCGACATCGTCGCCGAAGGCTATGATGCCGGCGTGCGGCTCGGCGAGGTGATCGAAGAGGACATGATCGCGATCCCGGTGTCCGGCGACCAGCGCCAGCTCGCCGTCTGTTCGCCGGCCTATCTCGACCGGCATCCGGCACCGGCGCATCCGCGCGAGCTTACCGCGCATCGCTGCATCGGCTGGCGTCCCGCGCCGCGGTTGGCGCCTTATTCCTGGGAGTTCGCGGCGGACGGCAAGGAGTTCAGCGTCGCTGTCGCGCCGGAGATCACCACCAACGACATGGCACTGATGATCAAGCTCGCGCTTGCCGGCTCCGGCATCACGTGCGGACTGGAGGAGAGCTTCCGCCCCTTCCTGGACCGCGGCCAGCTGGTGCCGGTGCTGGAGGCCTTCTGCCCACCCTTCGCGGGCTTCTATCTCTATTATCCGAACCGCCGCAACATGGCGCCCAAGCTGCGCGCGCTCATCGACCATCTGCAGCGGCGCTCCACATGGTCTTAGCGGTGTTCGCGCAGCCAGCGCGTGCGGGGGAGGGGGCGCCCGGAGACCGACGATAAATGGCTCCGGGCGAAGAGGCGGCGTGACGCGGACTTACCGGCAGCTGTTCACATCGCAGGTCGCGACCTTCACGGCGACCCCGTCGCGGATCTGGCCGATATAGAAGGGCAGGTCGATCTGGTGGTCGATGCCGTAGCGCACCTTGCCGGTCCAGCTTGCCGGACCGAGGGCGGTGGGAAAGTCCTTCAGGGCGCCGAGGGCGTCGGCGATCTTGGTCGTGTCCTCGACCGTGCCGGCCTTCTGCATGGCGGCGAACAGCATCTGCAGGCCGGAATAGAAGAACGGGCTGAAGCCGTTCATGTTGGGGCCGTATTTTGCCTTGTAGCGGGCGATATAGGCGGCCGTCGCCGGCAGGGAGGTGTCGATGGGCAGGTGGACATAAGCCCCCTCCGCCGCTTCCTTGCCAGCCACCTTCACCAGCTCCGCGGTGACGTCGCCGCCCGTGACGAAGACCGGGCCCTTATAGCCCAGCTCGCGGGCCTGTTTCAGGATGAGTCCGGCCGTGGTCGGCGCCGCCCCGCCAATCTCCAGCGCGTCGGCGCTGGCGAGGATGCGCGTCAGGATGGGGACGAAGTCCACGCGCTCGCGCTCGAAATAGTCCACCTGCAGCTTCGAGCCCGCCTTGGCGTAGGCCGCCGTATTTCCGGCGCCCATCTGCTGGCCGGTCTCGTCGTTCGGCAGCAGTGACACCACGCGCTTGGCCGGCGTGTTCTTCAGAAGCCAGGCCACCTGCGGCTCGGAGAATTCGCCCGTGGTGATCACGGTCCGGAAGGCGTAGGGCGCGTCCGGTCCCAGCGCGCGCGGGGTGAAGCCCAGCGTCATGGTGATGACCTTGCCGCCGGTGGTCTGCGCCTTGGTCGCCACTGCGGCGGCAGAGCCGAGCGGGCCCACCACGAAGCGGATGCCGTCCTGGATCATCAGGCGGTCCATGGCGGTGACCGCATCCTGCGCCTTGTAGCGGTCGTCATACTGCTTGATGAGGACCTTGTAGCGGCGTCCCGCAACCTCGAGCCCGCCATCCTTGTTCACATCGTCGGCCGCGAATTCGGTCGCGGCCAGCATGCCTTCCGCGAAGGCGGCGGCGGCGCCCGAGAAGCTGGCGTGCACGCCGATGGTGAAGCTGTCCTGCGCGCGCGCGACGGCCGGAGCGGCCAGCGCCGCCGCCGCAGCCAGGGCGAGCGCCATGCTCGATCGTTTCATTTCAATCCTCCCTCCGGGTCGCATGCCCGGCAGGGGTCAACATTCAATAGAAATTCCATCGCGTAAACGACAAAATGTTGACATTAGACATGTCCCCTGTTCAATCTGCGCCCGCGCAGCCACAGAACTGCGGAAAAGGGAAAAAAACACCGGCGCCCCGCCGTCGCAACGAGGACACGCTCATGCTCCGTTTCAAGGTTCTGGCCGCGCTCGCGGCGACGCTGCTCGCCGGCGCGGCCTCGGCCGAAACCCTCACCCTCGGCGTCAACGCGACCCTCTCCGGCGCGGGCGCGGTCTTCGGCGAGGGCATGGCGTTCGCGGCCACCAACATGGCGGACCAGATCAACGCCAGCGGCGGCCTGAAGGTCGGCGACAAGACCTATACGATCGAGCTGAAGAAATACGACGACCGCTACCGCGCCCAGGACGCCGTCACCGCCATGGAGCGGCTGATCCTCGAGGACAAGGTGAAGTACGTGGTCGGCCCCATGGGCTCGGCCTCCACCCTCGCCACGCAGGCGCGGACCAATGCGGAGAAGGTGATCACCCTCACCATGGCCTTCTCGCCGAAGGCGCTCTCCCCGCAGCTTCCGTATTCCTTCCGCCCGGCCATCACCACCGCCGAATTCACAGGTCCGCAGCTGGCCTGGCTGGGCAAGAAGCTGTCCCTCAAGCGGGTGCGCGCGCTGGAGCCGAACGACGAGACCGGCCAGTCGGTCGCCGCCTCCCAGAAGGAGGCCTACAAGGCCATCGGCGTCGATCTCCAGGTGGACTTCTTCGAGCGCGAGCGCGTGGACTTCGTGCCGGTCCTCACCCGCGCGCTGATGCAGACCGACGCGCTGGAGATCGGCGGAAACTCGCCCACCACCGCCGGCCTGCTGGTGAAGCAGGCGCGTGAGCTCGGCTATACGGGGCCGATCTTCGTCACCGGCGGCGACGTCACTGCCGAGCTTGTCAAGGTGGCCGGAAAGCAGGCCGCGGAGGGGGTCTACGTCCACCTGCCCATCGACACCTCACGGCCCGAGACAGCGGCCTACATCAAGGCGTTCGAGGAGAAGTTCAAGCAACCCGCAAACGGCCACAACCTGTTCATGTATTCCGGCCTGCAGATGCTATTCGCGGCCATGCAGAAGGCGGGAACCGTAGACGACACCACCAAGGTCGCGAAGGAGCTGGAGGGCCTCTCCCACTTCCCGACAGTGCTCGGATCCGCCGGCTGGACCGGCCAGAAGCTCTACGGCACCAATCATCAGATCGATCTGCCCTTCTATGTGGGCCAGATCAAGGATGGCGCCGCCACCAAGGTGGCGACGTGCGACGTGGAGGCCTGCCGCTGAACCAGCGGCGGCCCTGAAGGGCGGGACGGTGCAGCGTCCCGCCCGCCGATCCGAACCGGAGTTCCCCATCCATGAGCATAGAAACCATTCTGGCCCAGACGGTCGTCAACGGCCTGATGGTGGGCATGATCTACATGCTGATGGCCATCGGCTTCACCATGGTCTTCGGCATCATGCGCATCGTGAACTTCGCCCATGGCGAGTTCTACATGGTCGGCGCATTCCTGTTCGCCATCCTGTACGGCACCAACGGCGTGCCGTTCGCGCCCAGCCTCGTCCTTGCCGTGGCGGCGACCGGCTTCCTCGGCCTCGTCCTGGAGCGCCTGGTCTTCAGCCGCTTCAGGGGCAGCGAGGTCAACGGCATGATCGCTTCCCTCGGCATCGCGCTCATCATGCAGAATGGTGCGCTGCTCATCTGGGGGCCTTCGCCGCGTTCCGTCCCGGCCGTGGTGTCCGGCGTAGTCTCGATGGCCGGCGTCGTGTTCCCGTGGTCGCGGCTGGTGGTGATCATCGGCGCGGTGATCGCGGTCGGCCTCCTCTACATCCTCATCGCCCATACGCAGATCGGCCGCGCCATGCGGGCGGTGGCGCAGGATTCTGAGATCGCCCTGGTCCAGGGCATCCGCGTGGAGGTGATCTTCCCCGTTGCCTTCGTGCTCGGCGTGAGCCTCGCCGCGCTGGCCGGCGCGCTCATGGCGCCCGTCCTCTCCGTGTCGCCCTTCGTTGGTCTCGCCCCGACGCTCAAGGCCTTCATCATCGTCGTCATCGGCGGGCTGGGCAGCGTGCCGGGGGCGGTGGCGGGTGGCCTCCTGATCGGCCTCATCGAAAGCTTCGGCGGCACGTTCGTGAGCGCGGCGCTCGCCGAAATCCTCCAGTTCCTGGTGGTGATTGCCGTAGTTCTGTTGCGGCCGCAGGGCCTGCTGGGCCGGAAGGAGCGGGAAGCGTGATGTCCGCGGGAACATCCTTGAACCCGGTGCGCGCGGGGGCGGTCGTCCTCTGCATCGCGCTCGCCGTGCTGCTGCCCTGGTTCGCACCGAACCAGTTCTACATCCATCTCGGCACCGTCGCCTGCCTCAACCTCATGCTGGTCCTCGGCCTTGCGGTGATCGCGCGGGCCGGCCAGCTTTCCATGGGCCATGCGGGCTTCGCGCTGGTGGGCGGCTACGTCTCCGCGCTGCTGACCATGAATGCCGGCTGGCCGCCGCTGCTCGGGATCGTGGTGGCGGGCCTCGTGGCAGCGGCGCTCGCCGCGGTGCTGGGCTGGGTCATTTTGCGCCTGCGCGGCGTCTATTTCGTGCTGGTCGCCTTCTCCTTCGGCCAGATCGCGGTGCTGCTCGCCCTCGACATGAGCGACATCACCGGCGGGGCCAACGGGCTCGTGGGCATTCCGCCTGTGTCCCTGTTCGGCCACGCGCTTCTCTCCAAGCCGGATTTCTACCCCTTCGCGCTCGCCTGCACGCTGGCGGTGCTGCTCTTCACCTGGCTACTCTACCGCTCGCCCTTCGGCGACATGATGGCTGCCACCGCCGAGAACCAGCGCCTGACCGAATCGAGCGGCGTCGACACCCATCTCACCCAGGTGATCGCCTTCACCATCGGCTCGGGCATTGCCGGTGTCGCCGGCGCGCTGTCGGCGCATTATTTCCAGTTCATCTCACCCGACAGCTTCACCTTCTGGGAATCCGTCTCCTACCTCACCATGCTGGTGGTGGGCGGGCGCGTGGGCGTGCTTGGCCCGGTCATCGGCGTGCTCGTGCTCACCCCGCTGCCGGAGATGCTGCGCGCGACGCAGGGCCTCCAGCACATCATCTATGGCGGCGTGCTGGTGCTCTGCCTGCTGTTCGTGCCCGATGGCCTGTCCAGCCTGCCTCGCGTGCTGCGTGGGCGCCGCAAGAGCACCGCCCCGCAGGCCGCCAAAGTTGTGGAGACCCGCCCATGACCATGCTCGAAGTGAGCGGCCTGAAGCGCGTGTTCGGCGGCCTCGTGGCGGTGCGCGACGTCTCCTTCCAGGTGAACGAAGGCGACCTTCTCGGCCTCATCGGCCCCAACGGCGCGGGCAAGACCACGCTGTTCAACGTGATCTCCGGTGTGCTGCGCCCGTCGGCAGGCTCGGTGCGCTTCCTCGGGCAGGACATCTCCCGCCTGCCGGCCAACCGTATCGTGCGGCGCGGCCTGTCGCGCACCTTCCAGGCGGCGACCCTCTACCCCGAGGCCAGTGTCATCGAGAACGCCGTCCGCGGCACCTTCGGCGCCAGCCGCATCGGCCTCTGGAGCGGCCTGTCTCCCGCGAAATGGCGCGCCGAGGCGGAGGAGAAAGCGCTCCATGTCCTCGACCTGTTCGGCCTGTCGCGCCGCGCCGGGCTCAAGGCGCGCGAGCTTGCCTATGGCGAGCAGCGGCGCCTCGGGGTCGCCATCGCCCTTGCCAGCGAGCCGAAGCTCCTGATGCTCGACGAGCCGGTCGCCGGGCTCAACCCGGAGGAGGCGTCGGAGCTCGCCAGCGTGCTCCGCCGGGTCAAGGCGGAGCGGGGCGTCACCATGGTTCTCGTGGAGCATCACATGCGGACCGTCATGGGGCTGTGCAACCGCATCGTCGTGCTCGACCACGGCACGCTGATAGCCCAGGGCTCGCCGGCGGAGGTGGTATCCAATCCGCGCGTGATCGAGGCCTATCTCGGCAAGGATGCGGCCCATGCTTGAAGTTCGCGGCATCAACGTCACCTATGGCGGCGTCACGGCTTTGCGCGACGTGAGCCTCACGGTCGCGGAAGGCTCCATCGTCTCGCTCATCGGCTCCAACGGCGCGGGAAAGACCACGACATTGAAGGCGGTGATCGGCCTCAAGACGATCACGCGCGGTGAGATCCATTTCAACGGCGAGCGGGTGGACGCGTTGACCGCGCCGCAGCGCGTCGCCCGCGGCATCGCGCTCTCGCCGGAAGGCCGGCGCGTGTTCCCGCAGATGAGCGTCGCCGACAACCTGCTGGTGGGCGCCTATCTGCGCCGCGACAAGCCGGACATGCAGCGCACCCTGGAGCGCATCTACCAGTATTTCCCGCGCCTCGTGGAGCGGCGCGCCCAGATGGCGGGCTCCCTCTCCGGCGGCGAGCAGCAGATGCTCGCCATCGGCCGGGCGCTCATGGCGAAGCCGCGCCTGCTGCTGCTCGACGAGCCCTCGCTGGGACTTGCCCCCATCATCGTGGACGAGATCGCCCGCATCATCACCGACATCAACCGCGACACCCGCATGTCCATCATCCTGGTGGAGCAGAACGCCAAGCTGGCGCTGAGCCTGTGCAACGAGGCCTTCGTGCTGGAGACCGGGGCCGTGGCGCTGAGCGGGCCCGGCAAGGAACTGCTCGCCAGCGACTATGTGCGGCGCGCCTATCTCGGCATCTGAGGCTTCATCACCATCCGCCGGACGGCAGGAGACGCGTTCATGACTGCGAAGACGACCCTGGGCTTCATCGGGCTCGGCGTCATGGGGGAACCCATGTGCCGGCATCTCGTGCAGAAGAGCGGAGCTCAGGTCACCATCCACGACATCAATGCCGAGCCGGTGGCGCGCCTTGAGGCGCTGGGCGCGCGCGACGGCGGCTCGGTGGCCGAGGTGGCGAAGGCGGACATCGTCTTCATCTCGCTACCCAGCGGCGCGCACCTCCAGAAAGTTTGCGAGGGTCCTGGCGGCCTCCTGGAGCACGCCCGCCCGGGGCAGACCATCGTCGATCTCTCCACCAGCCCCCTGAAGCTGACCCGGGCGCTCGCCGCCGCCTTCAACGCCAAGGGGGCGGACTATGCCGACTCCCCGGTCGCGCGCACCCGTGCCGCCGCCGAGGCGGGCACGCTCGCCATCACGGTGGGCGGGACGCCAGATGTGTTCGCCCGCATCGAGCCGCTGCTGCGCTGCTTTGCAGCCGAGGTCACCCATTGCGGCGACGTGGGCTCGGGCCAGGTGGTGAAGATCCTCAACAATATGGTGATGGTCGGCACGGTGACCGCGCTGTGCGAGGCGGCGGCCATCGCCGAGACGGCCGGCATCAAGACTGCGGCGCTGTACGAGGCCTTTTCCAAGGGCTCGGCCGACAGCTTCGCCCTGCGCAACCATGGCTTCAAGGCGGTCGCCGCGCGGCAATTCCCCGAGCGGGTCTTCTCCACCGACTACATGCTGAAGGACGTGTCCTACGCCCTGGAGATGGCCAAGGACGGAGGCATCGAGGCCCGGGAGGCCGCCCTTGGCGCGAGCCTGCTCACGGAGGCATCGCAGAAGGGCTTCGGCGCGGACTACTGGCCGGTGATCATCAAGATCATCGAGGGCTCGGCGAAGTAGGCGCGGCCCCCTTCGGAAAGCGGGCGCAGGGCATGCGCCCGCTTTTTTTATTTCCAGCAGCGCCTCTCACCCCTCCGATGTCACGGCGGGACGGACGCCGCCATAGGTATTCCAGAGGCTGCCCACCAGCCAGCCGCAATCCACCACCATGTCGATGCCGGTGATCGCCGAAGCGCGCGCCGACAGCAGGAACTCCACCGCTTCCGCCACCTCGGACGGCTCGACGCAGCGGCCGAGCGCCATCTGCTCGTCGAGGCTGCCGGCATAGCGCGCGCCGGTGCGCCGGCGCTCCACGACGCGGGGCACCAGGGTCACACCCGGCGAGACGCTGTTGACCCGCACGCCGGAGCGGCCCCATTCGCCCGCCAGCGAGGTGGTCATGTTGAGGATCGCAGCCTTGGTGGGGCCGTAGATGTTGAGCGGCGTGGAGGCCTGGCCGGTCACCGAGGCGAGGTTGACGATGCTGCCGCGCCCGCGCCCGGCCATGCGCAGCCCAAACACCCGGTTCACGTGGTGCGTGCCGGCGAAGTTGACGGAGAGGATGCGATCCAGCGCATCCTCCGGCGTCTTGTCGATGGGGACATTGTCCTGGAAGGTGCCGGAGGAGACCACGAGCCCGGCGGGCGGCCCCATCTTCGCCTCCACCTCGTCGGCCGCACGCGCCACGGCGTCGGCGTCGCGCACATCCACATGAAGCGCAAGGCCGTCCACCTCGCGCGCCACCGCCTCGGCGCCGGCACGGTCGAAATCCGCCACGGCCACCCGCCAGCCCCGCTCGCGCATCAGCCGGCAGCAGGCCGCACCGATCCCGTTGCCGCCGCCGAACACCACGCCGACGCCCGGCCCCTTGTCATCGTTCATGTGGTTTGCCTTTTTATCGCGCAATCGGTCAGGTGGGCTGGCCCAGTGGGTGCGCATCCAGGCGGACGATCCCGGCGAGCCCCGCGCGCGCCGCGGGGAACAGTGCCAGCACCTGCGGGTCGTGGCCCGGTATGATGTGGGACGGGCCATCGCTCAGCCGGTCCAGCGCCTCGAAGCCTTTCAGCATGTCGTCCAGGTCCACCAGGAGCGGATAGGCGCGGCGCTGAAGCGCGTTCTCGTAATAGTGCGCGGCGTCGGAGGCCAGCACCACGAAGCCGCGCCGGGTGCGCACGCGCACCACCTGGAGCCCCTTGGAATGCCCGCCCACCCAATGCAGCGAAATGCCGTCCGCGAACTGCGACTGCGGTTCGTGGAACGTCACCCGGCCTTCGAACGTCCGCTGCACCATGTGCATGACGTCCTCCTTGTTGTAGGCCTTGCGCAGGGTGGGCTGGCACATGCAGCGCCCGGTGCAGAAATGCATCTCGCGCTCCTGCACGTGGTAGCGCGCGTTCGGGAACAGGTCGTGGTTACCGGCGTGGTCCCAGTGCAGATGGGTGATGATGACGTCCTTGACGCTCTCCGGCGCGATGCCGAGCTGCTTCAGCCCCTCCGCCACCGGCCGCGTGAGCGGCCGTCCGCGTCCGCGGCCCGATTGCGCGTCGAAGCCGGTGTCCACCATGATGGTGCCCTGCGGCCCGACTATTGCCCAGACGAAGAAGTCCATGGGCATGGGACGGTCATGGAGGTCGCCGCCAAGAAAGTTCTCCGGCGAGCGGCGATCGTCCTGGCTGGCATAATGGACGGCGTAGATTTCGTACGCGGACATGCTGACGCCTCTACTGCCGCTCGATCCCGGCTTCCTGGGTCAAGGTGACCCACAAATCGAGGTCGTCGGACACCCGCTGGGCGAACTCCTTCGGGCCAGTCCATTTGGCCTCGAAGCCGATGCCGGCGAGGCTCTCGCGCACCGCCGGCTCGTCCATCACCTGGTGCAGGGCGTCGGAGAGCTTGGCGACGATCTCCGGCGCGGTGCCTTTCGGCGCGAAGATGCCGGTCCAGGCGGAGAGGTCGAACAGGTCGATGCCCGCCTCCTTCATGGAGGGCAGGTCCGGGAACAGGGCGCTGCGGTCCTTGGTGGTGGTGGCGAGCGCGCGGAGCTGGCCGGCCTTCACCTGCGGCAACGCGGCGGTCATGTCCACGAACATCATGGAGATGCGGCCCGCCATGAGGTCGGTCACGCCCTGGGGGCTGCTCTTGTAGGGGACGGCGAGAAGATCCGTCGCGGTGCGCTTCTTCAGCATCTCGCCGGCGAGCTGGCCGATGGCGTTGCCATAGGCGAAGGAGACCGAGCCGGGCGTCGCCTTGGCGATCTCGATCAGCTCCTTGACGCTCTTGGCGGGCACCTGGGGATGGACGATGAGGAAATAGGGGAAGACGCCGAGCTGCGAGATCGGCACGAAGTCGGCCTTCGGATCGTATTGGATCGACTTCATCAGGCTGGGGTTCGCCGCATGGGTCGAGACGCCGCCGATCATGAGCGTATAGCCGTCGGGCGTGGCGCGGGCCGCGAAGGAGGCCCCGATGGCCCCGTTCGCGCCGGCGCGGTTGTCCACGACGATGGGCGTCTTCAGAACCTCCGAGAGGCGGTGCATCACGACCCGGGCGACGGAATCCGTGCCGCTTCCGGGGCCGAATGGCACGATCAGGGTGATGGGACGGGAAGGATAGGTCTGAGCCGACGCGGCGCTGCAGAAGAACAGGGCGAAAAGCAGGGTGGGCAGCAGGCGGCGCACGCGATCCTCCGAGTGTTTATTGTCGACAGTTTACGAATGGGCCCTTCCGCGTCAAGCGCATATGTGCCGGCGGAGCGCACGCGCCGGGGGAACGTGTTCTGAAGATTGGCTTTGGCGTCGTGGGCGCGAGAGATCGTGCGGCGCGACGAGGCGTGCCCGCATTATCTCGCTTGCTGATGTCGTGGATCAAATACCGCGCATCAGACCGTGCCTGTCACACAAGGCGCAGGTTGTCCGGCGTGAGGTCGGAGAGGCGGGTGGTGTCGATCAGCACCCGGTATGTCCACGGGCGGCCATCATCGAGATCGCCGGGAGCTAAGGCACAGAGATTTCGCTGAACGCTTTCCGCACCTCTGCTTCAGCCTCACCACTCAGGGGCATCAGAGGCGGGCGGAGACGGCTCCAGCCTTCGCCGGCGGGGCGGGCGGCGAGGACTGCCTTGAGCGATGCCATCTGGGGGTGGATGGACGCGGCATTCCGCGCCTTCGCCACGCGCTCCTGGGCTGCCGCCACCTCTGCTGCCCGCGCGGGATCGGCGTGATGGCGGAAGATGAAGGCAAGATCGCCGCCTACGAGATTGGAGGTGGCGGTGATGCAGCCGGCCGCGCCTTTCGCCAACAGCGGCAGCATCAAAGGGTCGGCGCCGATGAGGACGGAGAGGCCTGGAAAGCGCTCCAGCATGGCTTCCATGTTCGCCCGGTCGCCGGAGGAATCCTTGATGGCGACGAAGACCGAGGGATAGCGCGCCCGCAGCTGCTCGATCACGTCGTGGGGGATGGGCACGCCGGACATTTGGGGGATGTGGTAGAGCACGACCTTCAGGCGGTCATCGCCCACCGCCTCCACCACCTGCGAATAGGCCGCCACGAGCCCCTCGGAGGAGACGCCCTTGTAATAGAAGGGCGGCAGCATGACGACGGTGGTGACGCCGTTCGCCAGTGCGTGGCGGGTGAGGGCGACGGTCTCCGGCAGCGCGGCGACGCCGGTGCCCGGCATGAGCTTCTCTGGCGCGATGCCGGCCGCCAGCGTCGCCTCCAGCAGCGCCTTGCGCTCATCCAGCGAAAGGGAATTGGCCTCGCCCGTGGTGCCCAGAAGCGCGATGCCGTCGCAGCCATCGGACAGCAGCGTGTGGCAATGGGCGACGAAGCGGGCGGTGTCGACGCTGAAATCCGCGTTGAACGGGGTCAGCGCGGCGCAGAATACGCCCGTGGGGTGCAAGGCGGACATGGCGTTTCCTCGAGGTTCTTTTCAGGCCGCGGCAGCGCGCGGGGATTTGGCGAGCCGGGCGCCATAGGCGAGGGCCGCGTGCATGTTGACGTGGTTGGCCTTGCCCGTGCCGGCGATGCCGAAGGCCGTGCCGTGATCCACCGAGACGCGGTCGATGGGCAGACCCAGGGAGACGTTCACCGTGGTGTCGAAGGCCACCAGCTTCATGGGGATGTGCCCCTGGTCGTGATACTGCGCCACCACCAGGTCGAACTCGCCCGCATAGGCGCGGTGGAACACCGTGTCGGCCGGGATCGGCCCTTCCACGTTCAGCCCTTCCGCCCGCGCGGCGGCCACCGCCGGAACGAGCTGCTCGGTATCTTCCGTGCCGAACAGGCCGTTCTCCCCGCAATGGGGATTGATGCCCGCCACCGCGATGCGCGGCGCCGCGACGCCGATGCGGCGGAAATGGGCGTGCCCCGCGCGGATGGTCGCCAGCACCCGCTCGGGCGAGGCACGGCCGATGGCCTCGCGCAGCGCCACATGGGTGGAGACATGGATGGCGGACAGCCGCTCGGAGGCGAGCAGCATGAAGGAGGCGCGCGAGCCGGTGAGGTGTGCCAGCATGCCGGTGTGGCCGTCATAATGATGGCCGGCGGCGTTCAGCGCTTCCTTGTTGATGGGCGCGGTGACGATGCAGGCAATCTCGCCCGCCTGCGCCAGCTTCACCGCCGCTTCGATATAGCGGAAGGCCGCCTCGCCGCCGCGCGGGTCGAGCTTGCCGAAGGGGATGGGGATGCCCTCCACCGCCACCTCATGCACCGCCACCGCACCATGGGGCGCGTCGGCGCCGTCATGGAAGGCGAGGTCGGCGCCCACGACGCGGGCCGCGCGCTCAAGCGTCGGCACGGAGCCGATGACGAGCACGCCTGCGCGCTCCTGCGCGGGCATCTCGGCCAGCGCCTTGCAGATGACTTCGGGGCCGACCCCGGCGGGATCCCCCATGGTCACGCCGAGGTGGGATTGAGCATCGTTCATGGCATCACCTGTCCGCCGTTCACCTCGATTACCTGCCCGGTGATGTAGCCGCTCATGGTGTCGTCCGCGAGGAATTCATAGGCCCCGACGCAATCCTCCGCCGTGCCGAGCCGCCCCAGGGGTATGGTGGCGCGCGCCGCTTCCAGTTGGGCATCGCTTGAGTAGCGCTCGTGGAACGGAGTGGTGATGACGCCGGGCGCCACCGCATTGGCGCGCACGCCGTGGGGCGCCAACTCCTTGGCCAGCACGCGGGTGATGGTGGAGACGAAGCCCTTCGCCGAGCCGTAAAGGCCCGTGCCCGGGCTGCCGCCGGTGCGCGCGGCGATGGAGGTGGTGTTGATGATGGCGCCCGCGCCCTGTTCCATCATGATGCGGCCGGCGAGGCGCGAGGCGAAGAAGACCGAGCCGATATTGAGGTCGAGCACATTGTCGTACTGGTCGTCGGTGGCGTCCACGACCAGGGTGCGGCCGAACATGGTGCCGGCATTGTTGACCAGCACATCGATGCGGCCGAGGGTGCGATGGGCGTCTTCCACGAGGCGCACGGTCTCGTCCCGGTCGGACACGTCGGCCTTCATGAGGTGCGCTTCGCCGCCGGCGGCGCGCACCTCTTCGGCGACGGCCCCGGCCCCGTCGGGGTTGGAATTGTAGTGCACCACCAGCCGCGCGCCACGCGCGCCGAAGCGCCGCGCCACCGCCGCGCCGATCCCCGAGCTCGCACCAACGATCACCACTGCCTTGCCCTTCAGCGCATCCGCCACCGGCATCCCTTTCGGTCCTGTTTATGGCGTGGGATAGGACATGGCGGATTACATGTTGTCAACGCCGGTGGGGGTGAGTAGCTTGAAAGCCATCTGATTAACTCGGAAAATATCATTTATTATCAATAATATAAGCGTCATGCTGGGTATGAGAATCCAGAATTACGCCTCATCTTGTTGACAAGTTGTCATGCGGCATCCAATTTCCACACCCAATAAATTCAACCAAGTGCGCGCCACTTGTGAGGGGAAATGGGCCAGGAGATCACGCCCGGTACGGACCGGTTGGCGAATGGGAGGCAGCAGCCGCTGGCTGTGGCCATCATCGCCGATGACCTCTCGGGCGCGCTCGATTCCACCGCGCCCTTCGCGGGCCGGGGTCTTTTCTGCGCCGTCGCCGTGACGGCGGGCGACATCGGGGAGGCGCTGGCCACGGGCGCGTCCGTCGTCGCGGTCAACACCGCCTCGCGTCATCTTCCCGCCCCGGAGGCCGCCGGCATCGTGACGGCCGCCGCGCGCTGTCTCCAGGCGGCTGCGCCGGAGGTGGTGTTCAAGAAGGTGGATTCGCGGCTCAAGGGAAATGTCGGCGCCGAGACCCGGGCCATGATGGCTGCGACGGGACGCACCCGCGCCGTGGCCGTGCCTGCCGTTCCCGAGCTTGGGCGGCGGGTGGAGAATGGCTGCGTCGTCGGCACGGGCGTTGCCGAGCCGCTTTCCGTGCTCGCCTGCTTCGACGGGCTCGCCGTCGAGGTGCCGGACATTGCCCATGCGGGCGAGCTTGCGGCCATTGCCCGCCTGGGGCGGGCTGCGGCGCGCGAGACGCTTCTCGTGGGCGCGCGGAGCCTCGCCGCAGCGCTGGCCTATCCCATGGGCGATGCCTCGGGCATGGCCTTTGCCTGCGAGGGCCCGGTCGCGGTGGTCGTCGGCTCGCGTGATCCCATCACGCTCATGCAGGTCGAGCGCCTGCGGCGCCGGACGCCGCATCTTCAGGTGATCGAGGCGCCGGACGGCCATGTGGGCGACACCGCGCCGACCGGCGATCTCGTTCTCTTCCAGTGTGTGCCCGGCACCGGGACTGCGAGCGAAGAGGCTGTCGCCGAACGCTTCGGTGCGGGCGTCGCCTTCCGGCTCACGCAGCACGGGGCCCGCACCGTCCTCGCCACCGGGGGAGATACCGCCATGGGGCTCATGCGCGCGCTCGGCGTGAAAGTGGTGCACCCGCGCGGCGAGGTGTTGCCCGGCATGCCGTGGTCGCGCATTGCCGTTCCGGGCCACGGGGACATGCTCCTCGTGACCAAATCGGGAGGGTTCGGCGCGGCCGATGCCCTCGCGTCCATCCTTCGTCCGGAGGCGGCCGATGCCCGGCACTGAAAACGCACCCTCATCGCTCGACGCCATCGAAACCGTGCGTGCCACCACCGGCGCGTCGATGTCGGAGAACGTCTACCACCAGCTCGTCACGCAGATTGCCGGCGGCGCATTCGGCGCCGATGGCAAGCTGCCGAGCGAGCACGACCTTGCCCGCACCTTCGGCGTCTCCCGGCCTGTGGTGCGCGAGGCGCTGGGGCGGCTGCGCAAGGAAGGGCTGATCTATTCCCGCCAGGGCGCCGGCAGCTTCGTCGCCGCGCGCACCATCGATCATGCGACGCTCGGCTTCGCGCGCATCGAGACCATTGCCGACATCCAGCGCTGCTTCGAGTTCCGCCTCACCATCGAACCGGACGCGGCCTTCTTCGCCGCCGACCGACGCTCCCCGCAGGAACTGGAGGCCATGTCCGTCGCCATCGGGGCGCTGGAAGAGGCGACCCGCAAGCTGAAGCACCGCGAGGATGTGGACTTCGTGTTCCACCACACCATCGCGCGGGCCTCGAACAACCATTATTTCGGCACCGCCCTCACGGCGCTTCAGGACCACATCGCGGTGGGCATGAAGCTGCACGGCCTCTCGCTGATGAATGCCGGGCCGAAGCTGGAGCATGTGCTGGGCGAGCACCGCGCCATCTTCGAGGCGATCCGCGCCCGCGACTGCGAGGCCGCCCGCGCCGCCATGCGCGCCCACCTCACCTCATCCCGCGACCGCCTGTTTGAAGGCCGGCTGCTGGACCTTTCCATCCGGGGGGCGGCGCGATGAGCCCGGCGGATGTGATCTCCGGGCTCGGCGCCATCGTCGGCCCGCGCTACGTGACCGGGCCGGGCGCCGACATGGAGCCCTTCGTGGTGGACTGGCGGGGCCGCTATCGCGGCGAGGCGCTGGCCGTCGTGAAGCCCGGCTCCACCGCTGAAGTGTCCGAACTGGTGCGCTGGTGCATGGGGAACGACATCGCCATCGTGCCCCAGGGCGGCAATACCGGCATGTGCGCCGGCTCCATCCCGCTGGCGCAGCGCCCCTCGGTGATCGTCCGGCTCGACCGCATGAACACGGTGCGCTGGGTGAGCCGGCTGGGCGATGCCATCGCGGTGGATGCCGGTTGCATCCTCGCCGACGTGCAGGCGGCTGCGGAGGAGCGGAATCGCCTCTTCCCCCTCAGCCTCGGCGCGGAAGGCTCCTGCCAGATCGGCGGCAACCTCTCCACCAATGCCGGCGGCACCGCCGTGCTGCGCTACGGCACCATGCGCGAATTGACCCTGGGGTTGGAGGTGGTGCTGCCCTCGGGCGAGGTCATGGACATGATGACGAGCCTGCGCAAGGACAGCACGGGATATGACCTGAAGCAGCTTTTCATCGGCGCGGAAGGCACGCTCGGCATCATCACCGGCGCGGTGCTTAAACTGTTCCCGCAGCCCCGCCGCCGCGCGGTGGCTCTCGCCAAGCTGGAGCGCATCGAGGCGGCGCTTGATCTTTTGGCCCTGGCGCGCACCCGGCTGGGCGAGCGCATCGGCAGCTTCGAGATCATGTCGCGCGGCCAGATCGAGGTGATCGCCGAGAACTTGCCGGACGTTCAGATCCCCTTCGCGCTCGACACCCCCTGGTATCTGCTCATCGAGCTTGTGGACACGCTGGAGGAGATGGACCTCGACGGGGCCATGGAAGGGCTGCTGGGTGCCGCCTTCGAGGCCGACCTCGTGTCCGACGCCATCGTCGCGGCCAGCGAGGCGCAGGCCGATGCGCTCTGGAAGATCCGCCACAGCGTCTCGGAAGGCAGCAAGAAGGCGGGCTACGTGGTCTCCCACGACAGCTCGGTGCCGCTGGAGGCGCAGGCCGAGTTCGTCAACCGCATCAGCGCGCGCATCGCCGAGGTGCGCCCCGACGCGCGGCTCGCCATCCACGGCCATGTGGGCGACGGCAATCTCCACGTGCTCGCCATCATCCCCGGCATTGCCCAGGACCGCATGGCGGAGATGAAGGACGCGGCAGAGGCCATCAACCGCGCCGTGGACGACGTCACCGCGGAGCTGAAGGGTTCGATCAGCGCCGAGCACGGCATCGGCGCCACCAACCGCGCCCGGCTCGCCCGCGTGGCGGACCCTGTGGAACTGGCCTGGATGGCGCGCGTGAAGACGTTGTTCGATCCCGCCGGCCTCATGAACCCCGGCAAGGTGCTGCCGGACGCTTCCGCGCGGGCCGAAGAAGCCCCGCTTCGCTCAACGGCCTAAGGCCGACCCATCAGACCTTCAGGAGGAAACGCCATGTTGAAGACCCTTTTGGCGGCGGCGCTCGCGCTGACGCTGCCCGTACTCCCCGCCGCAGCCCAGGCCGACTATCCCACCAAGTCCGTCTCGGTGCTCATCCCCTTCACCGCGGGTGGCACGGCGGACATCTTTGCCCGCATGGTGTCCGAGCATCTCCAGAAGACCTGGGGCCAGCCTTTCGTGCCGGAGAACATCGGCGGCAGCGGCGGCGCGCTGGCCATGGGGCGGCTCGCCCGTTCGGCGCCGGACGGCTACACCATCGCCCTTGCCTCCACCTCGAACCTTGCCGTGCATCCAACCCTTCTGGGCGACCGCATCCAGTACCAGACCCTGCGCGATCTCGCGCCCATCACCCAGGTCTCGATCGTGCCGAACCTGCTGGCGGTGAACCCCGAGCGCATCAAGGCGCGCACGGTCCCGGAGCTGATCGCCTATCTCAAGGCCAATCCCGGCAAGGTGACGTTCGGCTCCGCCGGCATCGGCACCACCCAGCATCTGGCGGGCGAGCTGTTCCAGATCATGACCGGCACGCAGATGGTGCATGTGCCCTATAAGGGTTCCAGCCAGATGGTGCCGGACCTCGTCGGCGGCCAGATCGACATCGCCTTCGACAATGCCCCGCTTCTGCTGCCCCAGGCCAAGGTCGGCAAGCTCGCGCTGCTCGCCACTGCCACGGCGGAACGCGTGCCCTTCGACCCGAACCTGCCCACCGTCGCCGAAACCGTGCCGGGCTTCGAGGCGGTGGCCTGGCATGGCTTCCTCGCGCCCATCGGGACGCCGGCGCCCGTCATCGACAAGCTGGCGAAGGCCATCAATGCCTATATGGAGCAGCCCGCCACGAAGGCCCGCTTCATCGAGCTCGGCGCCATCCCGGTCCACACCTCGCCCGAGCAGTTCAAGCAGCTGATTGCCAGCGAGACCGACCGCTGGAAGAAGGTGATCGACACCGCCAAGGTGAAGGTGGAGTGAGGCGAGCAGGGCGAGGTCGGGCACGGCGTGCCTCCCCTCGCCCAATGAAATCAAGGGTTGTGCCCGGGCCCGTTCCAGGCGCCCGCCGCGATCCCCCATTTGCCATGTGATGCGCCGGCGGCCTATGCCCTTCCGCACCGGCGGTCACCGCACTGTCATGGAACACGGTGACATCTGGCGTCGCAGACCATCGGGGCATCCATGGACTATTTCAGACGCTTCACCTTCCTGTTCGCCACGCCGTCCTTTGATGCGGAGGATCTCGAAGGCATCCGCCTGAACCAGATCGTCGGCGAGATCGAGCGTTCGGGCTTCGAGGTCGTCAAGGCGCACGACATCGAGGATGCCGAGATCGCCGTCCAGACCGATGCCGCCATCGGCTGCATGATGGTGGACTGGGGCAAGAAGGGCCTGGAAGGCAAGACCGCCGCGCTCATCAACCTGATGCGCCGCCGCGGGCTGGACTTCCCCATCATCCTCCTGATCCGCCGTAAGAGGTTCGAGGACCTGCCCGTCGAGGTGCTCGACTTCATCGATGGCTATGTCTTCCTCTCGGAGGAGACCCCGGCCTTCATCGCCAAGAACCTCATCAGCCGGCTGAAGCAATATGCCGAGACGCTGAAGACGCCGTTCTTCGGCGCTCTCGTCGATTATGCCGAGGAAGGCAACCAGCTCTGGACCTGCCCGGGCCATAATGGCGGCATGTTCTACAGCCGCAGCCCCATCGGGCGGGTGTTCATGGACCATCTGGGCGAGGCGGTGTTCCGCGACGACCTCGACAATTCCGTGCTCGACCTCGGCGACCTCCTGACCCATGAGGGCCCGGCGCTGCAGGCGCAGAAGGAAGCCGCCAAGATCTTCGGGGCGGAGAAGACCTATTTCGTGCTGAACGGCACCTCCACCTCCAACAAGGTGGCGCTGGCCGCATTGGTCACCGACGGCGATCTCGTGCTGTTCGACCGCAACAACCACAAGGCCGCCCACCATGGCGCGCTGATGATCAGCGGCGGCATCCCGGTCTATGTGCCCACCGTGCGCAATGCCTGGGGTCTGATCGGCCCCATGCGCTGGGAGGACCTGGACGAAGAGGCGCTACGCGAGCGCATCCGGACCCATCCCCTGGTCAAGGACCCGGAAGCGTGGCGCAAGCCGCGCCCGTTCCGCGTCGCCGTGGTGGAGCAGTGCACCTATGACGGCACCATCCACAACGCCGAGATGATCCTGAAGCGCATCGGCCATCTGTGCGAGTACATCCTGTTCGATGAGGCCTGGGCGGGCTTCATGAAGTTCCACCCGCTCTATGCGGGCCGCTTCGCCATGGGGCTCTCAGACCTCGGCCCCGACGCGCCGGGCATCATCGCCACCCAGTCCACCCACAAGCAACTGGCGAGCTTCTCCCAGGCGTCCCAGATCCACATGAAGGACCGCCACATCCGCGGCCAGAAGCGCCGGGTGGAGCACCGGCGCTTCAATGAAAGCTTCATGCAGCACGCCTCCACCTCGCCCTTCTACCCGCTATTCGCCTCCCTCGACGTGGGCGCGCAGATGATGAAGGGCCGCTCGGGCGAGGTTCTCTGGGACGACACGATCCGGCTCGGCATCGAGCTGCGCAAGAAGATCCGGGCGCTGCGGCGCGAGTTCGAGGAGAAGGAGGCGCGCCCCGAGCGCCGCTGGTTCTTCGAGCCCTTCGTGCCGGACCGCGTGCAGATCCCCGACGCCTCCCGCGCAGGCGCGGTGCATGACGTGGCCTGGGAGATGGTGGCCACGGACCAGCTCGCCACCGATCCGTCCTACTGGCACCTCGTGCCGGGGGCATCCTGGCACGGCTTCTCCGACATGGCGCCGGGCTTCGCCATGACCGACCCCAACAAGCTGACGTTGCTCACGCCAGGCTTCGACCGTGCCACCGGCGCCTATGCCGCGCACGGCATCCCGGCCCCGGTGGTCGCCCAGTATCTGCGCGAGAACCGCATCGTCGCAGAGAAGAACGACCTCAATTCCCTGCTCTTCCTTCTGACGCCGGGCGTCGAGGCCAGCAAGGCGGGCACGCTGATCAGCGGGCTCGTCGCCTTCAAGAAGCTGCACGACGACAACGCGCTGCTCGAAGACGCCATCCCCGAATTCTACCGGCGCAGGCCGGGGCGCTATGCCGGCGTGCGCCTGCGCGATCTCTGCGGGGACATGCACCGCTTCTTCCGCGACGCCGACGTCAGCGCCCTCCAGGCGAAGCAGTTCTCGGCCGAGCATCTGCCGGAGATCGCCCTCTCCCCCCACGACGCGACGCGCTGCCTCGTGCGCAACGATGTGGACTATCTGCCCATCGACGCCATTGCGGGGCGCATCGCCACGACGCCGTTCGTGGTCTATCCGCCCGGCATCGCCACCATCGTGCCCGGCGAACGGCTGACCGCGCGGGCGCAGCCCATGATCGACTATCTCAAGATGTTCGAGGCGAGCTTCAACACCTTCCCCGGCTTCGAGGTGGAGATCCAGGGCGTCTACCGGGAGGTGGATGCGGCGGGCAAAGTTCGGCTACATACCTACGTGGTCGCCGAATAGGGCACAGCGCAGGACGCCGAAGGCATTCATGGAGCACGAGCATCAGGTCACCATCCGGCCATCGCGGGACACGGACGTGGAGGCCATGCTGGCGATCTATCGCCGGCACATCCGCCGCGGCGTCGAGGATGGGGTGGACGATGGCGATACGCCGCAGCCGGACGATCTGCGCGAGCGGCGCAAGAACCTGCGCAGCCGCCGCTTCCCGCATATCGTGGCGACCCGCGACGGAGAGGTGGTGGGCTATGCCTACGTGGTGCTGTTCCGGAAACGGCCGGCCTATCGCTATACGGTGAAGCATTCCATCTACGTGCACCACCAGCATGTGGGCTGCGGCGTCGGGCGGCTGCTGATGCAGGGCCTCATCGACGCCTGCGCGGCGGCCGGCTTCCGGCAGATGATCGGCTATATCGACGGCGACAACACCGCCTCGCTCACGCTCCACGACAAGTTCGGCTTCACCCGAGTGGGCCTCCTGCCGGGGGTCGCTTATCGCTATGGCCGCTGGGCCGACAGCGTGATGGTGCAGCGATCCCTTGGCCCCGGCTCCACCGTCCCGCCGCCGCCTTTGCCGCTGTCCACGCGATAGTCCCGCTCAGGCAGAGCGGGCTCGCTTGCGGGCGGGTTCCTTGGCGGGCTCTTCCTTCGCGGGGGAACCGCCGGCGGGGAGGTCGCGGAACTTGGCCGTGTGCAGGATGTGGTTCCGCATGACGGCGGTGGCCCGCTCCCCATCGCGCGCTTCCAGGGCGGCGAGCAATTCCTGGATCTCGCCGAAGGCGCAGCGCTGGCGCTTGGCGGAGCCGACGCTGCCGCGCTGGATCCAGTGCACCTTGTCCAGAATGTTGAAGAGGATGCCGGAAATGAGCTGGTTGCCGCCCGCCATGTAGATGGCGCGGTGGGTCTGGAGGTCGAGCTGAAGATATTCCTCGAACCGCTCCTCGCTCACCTCGCTGCCGAAGGCGTCGAAGGCGCGCTTCAGCTTCAGCAATTCTGCCCCCGACATGCGCGTCGCCGCAAGGCCCGCCACCGCCGGCTCCAGGATGAGCCGCAGCTCGAAAACCTCGTTCATCTCCGCGTCGGTCAGGCCCTTCACATAGGTGCCGCTCTGGGGCGAGACCGCGATCCAGCCTTCCCCCTGCAGGCGGGCGAGGGCGGTGCGGATGGGCGAACGCCCCACCCCGAGCTCGGCCGCAAGGCGCACTTCGGACAGCTTCTCGCCGGGGGCGTAGCGGCGGTCCATGATGCGGGACTTGATCTCGCGATAGGAAGCCGCCGCGCGTCCAATATCCGCCGTTGCAGCACTGAAATCATTCATCGGACGTCTGGTGCCTTGCATCGGGATTGGACTGCTTCGGTATAATCACGCAATCGAGGGCGCTGCAACCCTCGCCCTCCCTGAATACAGCAAGCGGGTTGATCTCCACCTCCGAGACCTCAGACGCGAAGTCCGACAGGAAGGTTGAAAGGGCACTGATGGTCTTGGCGACCGCCTTCTTGTCTCCGGGTTGCTTGCCGCGCCAGCCATTCAACAGGCGGGAAACTTGCGTCGTCTGCAAGGCTTCGAGAGCTTGGTCTTCGCTGATGGGGGCGATGCGCACCGCCACATCCTTGTAGAGCTCCACCTCCACGCCGCCGGCCCCCACCACGATGAGCGGGCCGAAATCGGGATCGATGCGCGCGCCCACGAACAGCTCGGCAATGGGGGAGGCCTGCTCCTGCACCAGAAGGCCGAGCACGGCGCCGGTCTTCACGGCGGCGGCGCTTTCCAGCATGCGCGCGGCAGCGCTGCGGACATCCTCGTCCGTCTTCAGCCCCACCTTCACAAGGCCGGCGTCGGATTTGTGGACCAGGTTCTCCACGAGGCCCTTCATCACGACGGGATAGCCCAGCTCCTGCGCCGCGCGCACCGCCTCATCAGGGCTTGCCACGAGGCGCTCGCGCGGCCCGGCGATCCCATAGGCGCCGAGCACGTTTTTGGCCTCGCTTTCCGTGGCGAGGCGCGAGGCGGGGATCCCGCTCATGCGGGCGCGGGCCAGGGGAGCGAAAGCGGAGGCGATGCCGTCCCGGGCCGGAGAGGCGCCGGTTGCCGCCCAGCGGCCGTAGCGCGCGAGCGCCGTCATGCCCGCCCGCGTCCCGCGCAGATAGGGCACGCCCAGCGCCTTGGCGGCGGCGTTCAATTGCACATGGGGCTGGTCGGAGAGGTTGGAGAGCGCCACCAGCGGCGTGCCCGTATCCTTCGCGCCCGCCGCCACGGAGGTGAGGAGCGCCGAATAGCGCGCCGCCTGCTGCGCGCCGAGGCCGAAGGGCGCGTCCTGCACCAGGACCAGCATGCCCACATCGTCCTGCGCGGTGATGGACCGTGCGCAGCCGCGTGCCACCTCGGGATCGTAGAGGCCGGCCCAGGTGAGGTCGAGCGGGTTGGCGATATGGGCGAATTCCGGCAGCAGCGCCTTGAGGCCGGCTGCGGTGTCCGCGCTGAGCGGGGCGAATTCGAACCCCACTTCTTCCGCCATGTCGAGGGCGAGCGCGATCTCCCCGCCCGAGAGCGAGAGCGCCGCCGCCTTGCGGCCCTTGGGCATCTGCTGGAGTTCGGAGACGAGCAGCGCGGTCTCGATCAGCTCGTCCAGGGAGAAGACCTGGATGGCGCCAGCGTCCGCCAGGGCCGCATCGCACGCCTCGATGCTGCCGGCGACGGCGCCGGTATGGGCCATCACCGCCTGCTGGCCCTGCTGCGAGCGGCCGCTCTTCAGCACGATGACCGGCTTGCCCTTTTCCCGGGCGCGGCGCACGGCCGCGATAAAATGGGCGGTCTTCTTGATCTGCTCGGCGAACACCACGATGGTGGTCACCGCCGGATCGTCGAGGAAGGCCTCGATATAGTCCGCCGCTGTCGTCACCGCCTCGTTGCCGGAGGTGACCACATAGCTGAAGCCGAGGCCGCGCGCAGAGTTGAGCAGCGCGATGCCCACCGACCCGCTTTGCAGCACCGCCGCGATGCCGCCGCGCTCGATCCTGTCCGGCAGGGAGGTGCCGAACAAGGCGGTCTTGCCGGTGAAGTTGAGCAGTCCCAGGCAATTGGGGCCGCAGACCGCAAGGTCGTGCTCCTGCGCGATGCGCACCAGCTCCGCCTGCGCCGCCTTGCCTGCTTCGCCGGTCTCGCCGAAGCCGCTGGAGAGGATGACGAGGGCGCCCGCGCCCTTCGCCACCGCCTCGCGGGCGACGCCCGCCACGGCCTCGGCCCCCACCGCCACGAACACGGCATCCACCGTGCCGGGAATGTCGGCGAGGGTGGCATAGGCCTTCTGGCCGAGCAGCTCGGCCCGGCGCGGGTTCACGAGATGGACGTCGCCCTCATATCCCACATGCTGGAGGGCGTTCCAGGCGTTCAGTCCCGGCCCCACCTTGTCGGACGCACCGACAATGGCGATGGACCGCGGCCGCAGCAGACTTTCGATGCCCATCACACCCTCGCAAACACGGGGTCGCGCTTCTCTGTGAAGGCCTTCGGGCCTTCATGGGCGTCCGGGTGGGAGAAGACCTGCTGGCAGATCTCTTCCTCGAACACCGTCATGGCATCCCAGCCCTCGCGCATGTTGAAGGCGATGGCTTGGCGGGTGGCGCGGATGGCGTTGGGTGAGGCCTTGGAGATGCGCGTCGCGATGGCCTTGGCTTCCTCCATCAGCTTCTCGCGCGGCACCACCTTGGTGACGAGGCCGATCTCGTGGGCGGTCTTGGCGTCGAAATTCTCGCCGATGAGCAGGATGTCCAGCGCCCGGTTGCGCCCCACGAGGCGAGGCAGGCGGGTGAGGCCCATGCCCCAGCTCGGCACCATGCCGATATAGGCGTCGCCCGCGCGGAAGATGGCGTTGTCCGCCGCGATGCGGATGTCGCAGACCCAGCCGATGGCCGTGCCGCCGCCGATGCAATAGCCATGGATCGCGGAGACCACCGGGATGAAGAAATTCTCCAGCCGGTTGAGCGTGCGCCGGCCCAGCTCGCGGAACGTCTTGGCCGCCTCCGGCCCGCCGAAATCGCGCTCCTGGCGCAGGTCGCCGCCGGCGCTGAACGCCTTCTCGCCCGCGCCGGTGAGGATGACGCAGCGCGCCTCGCCTTCGCGCTCGATCTCGTCGAGCGCCGCGATGAGCCCTTCCAGCACTGCAGACGACAGCGCGTTCACCGGCGGATTGGCGAGGGTGATGGTGGCGACATAGCCGTCGCGCTCGATCTTCACGAGGGGGGTGCTCATGGCATTGCTCCGGGCCGGTTGAAGGGGTCTTGGGATCAGTGGTCGTTGGGCTGAAGCCCCTGGGGTTTGCCCCAGAAGACAAGCCGCACGTGGAAGAAGCGGACCATGCCGTGCAGCAGGATGCCGAGCACGGCGAGCACCACCAGCACCGCGAACATGCCGGAGACATCCATGTTGTAATTGAGCTGCATCAGCAGGTTGCCGAGGCCCCGGTCGGCGCCGATGAACTCGCCCACCAGCGCGCCGGTGATGCTGAACACGATGGCGACGTTCAGCCCCGCGAAGATGAAGGGCAGGGAGTTCGGGAACACCACCATGCGGAATTCCTGCCAGCGCGAGGCCACCAGCGAGCGCATGAGGTCGATCTTCTCCGCCTCGATGGTGGAGAAGCCGATGATCGCGTTGATGAGCACCGGGAAGAAGGAGATGATCGCCGCGATCGCGATCTTGGACTCGATGCCAATGCCCACCCACACCACGATGAGGGGGGCGAGCGCCACTTTCGGCAGCGCCTGGAAGCCCACGAGATAGGGCATCAGCGCGCGCTCGATGAGCGCCGAGCGGGTGACGAGGAAGGCGCAGAACACCGCCGCAGCCGACCCGATGAGGAAGCCGCAGAGCGCCTCGAACAGGGTGATGACGGTGGCCTCCAGCAGCAGGCCGCGCTCGGTGATGATCCAGAGCGAGCGGAGCACGGAGGAGGGCGGGGGGATGAGCAGAGCCGACACCCCGAAGATCCGAGGCAGGGCTTCCCACAGGCCGAACAGGATGATGCCGGCCACCAGAGGCGGGGCATAGCGGTTGATGAGGGAATTGAGGCGCAGTTTCATGGCGGTGTTCGTCTTTCCGGTGCTGCTCAGTGCAGGTCCGAGGCGAAGTAGTTCCGCAGCTTGTCGGCAAGCTCCACGAACAGCGGGTCGATGCGGGTGCGGCTGGTGCGTGGACGCGGCAGGGGCACGTCCACCACATCGATGATGGAGCCGGGGCGCGAGGAGAACACCGCTACCTTGTCGGAGAGCAGCAGCGCCTCCTCGATGGAATGGGTGACGAGCACCACGGTCTTCGCGCTCGCCTGCCAGATGCGCAACAGCTCCAGGTTCATCGCCTCCCGCGTCAGCGCATCGAGGGCGCCGAAGGGCTCGTCCATGAGCAAGACGTCGGGGTCGTGCATCAGCGAGCGGGCGATGGCCGCGCGCTGGCGCATACCGCCGGACAGTTCGTCCGGATAACGGTCCATGAAGTTCTCGAGGCCCACAAGCTTCAGGAGGTCCTTGGCCCGGGCCTCGGCCGCCTTGCGGTTGAGCTTGAGCACTTCCGCCGGCACGAGGACGTTCTTCAGGATGGTCCGCCAGGGCAGGAGGACCGGCGTCTGGAAGACGAGGCCGGTGTCGCGGCGCGGGCTGGTGATCTGCGCGCCGCGGATCGAGACCGAGCCGGAGGAGGCCTTCTCCAGCCCCGCAATCATGCGCAGCAGGGTGCTCTTTCCGCAGCCCGAGGGGCCGATGATGCAGACGAACTGCTTGGCTTCGATGTCGAGCGAGGTCTCCCGCAACGCTTCGACCGTCTCGTTGGACCGGGACCGGAAGGTCTTGTTGACCTTCCGGATCGCGATCTCCGGCGTGCCCGGCGCGGTCATTTGTAGTCCTTCGCCTGGGCGATGACCGCCTTCTTGTCGAAGTTGTTGTAGAAATCGAGGAACTTGTTTGTGTAATAGGTGCTCACGTCGGGCTTCGACTTGATGAGGCCCGCATTGAAGAAGAAGTCCTCCGTCTGCAGCCACTCTTCCTTGGTGAAGGCACCGAAGCGGGGGTCGGTGCGGCCGTCCAGCTTGTACTTGGCGAGGCGCGCTTCCAGCACGTGGATCGCTTCCTTCAGCGCCTGCTCTTCCGGAATATTGGTGGGCTTGGAGGAGGGGTATTTCTGCCAGTGGATGCGCACCGCCGCTTCCGGATTGGTGATGGTGAACAGCGTGCCCATGGCGATGCCGCGGCCCATCTTCTCCACCACGGTGGGGTTGGCGTTCACGTAATCCTCGTTGCCCAGCAGCATCAGGCTGAGAAGCTTGGAGGTCTCGGGCGTCTCGAAATGGCGGAAGGCGAGGCCGTAATTCTCGAGCTGGGCGTAGCTCCAGTCCCACAGCGCGAGCGCGTCGACGCGGTTGGCCTTGATGGCAGCGGCCGCCTGGGCGCCGAGGCCGATGGGCAGCCATTTCACGTCGCCCTCGGGGTCGAAGCCCACCGAGCGCAGCATGGCTTTTGCCACCGGGACCGCGCCGCTCGAGAGCGAGACAACGCCGATGGTCTTATCCTTCAGGTCTTTCAACGTCTTGATGCCGCTGTCCTTCAGAACAGCGATAGTATAGATCGGCTCACGCACGTGATTATACACGGCGATGATCTTGGCCCCATCCTGGCGACCGAAGATGAGCGCCTCGGGGCTCGCCATGGTGAATTCGGCGCTGCCGGCGATGACGAGCTGCGCTGCGGCGGTGGAGCCGCTGAAGGGCGAGACCTCCACGTCGAGACCCTGTGACTTCCAATAGCCCAGCGTTGCGGGAACGGAAGAATGCGGCGCTTCGGCCACCGTGGGCGAGGGCGAGGTGAGAAGATAACGGACTTTGGTCTGCGCGGACGCAGGTAGGCAGGACGCCACGAGCAGAAGGCCCGCAGCGATATGCTTATGGAGCGGTGACATCTTGGCTACCTCTGGAGTGCGTTCTTCGACGCTGGCCGATGTAGGAGACTAGTCATCTAGATGACTGTCAAGCCGCTTTTTTAATCTTGGATGATTACTGCGCCTGCGAATGTGCAGTGCGGCAAGCGTCTGCCGCCCAACGCGCCGACAAGTGGTGGCCGGGCGGGTAAAAGTAAATTTTAGCAATGGCTTAGAGGCGAAGGCCGTCATCCTCGGCGAGAAAGCGGCCGGACCGGCGCCTGCGCGGAAAGCTTCGTCTTATCGATAAAGGACGGAAACGGCGCGCAGTTCACCGGCGCGCTCTGTCAGGCTGCCTTCAGCCGTCGCATTTGCAGGCATGCCTGGGCAGAACTTGAGCCCGCGCGTCAGCCGGCCTCGGGATAAAGCGGCGCGAGGCGGGCGCCTGCCGGGGCTCTGCGGCCGTTCTGCCCGGCCCGCTGCTCGGCCTTGAACGCCGTTAGGAATGCGGCGCCGTTCCAGGCGTGCGGTGCCGCCCCATAAAGATGGCCGCGCAGTTCCTTCACCGCATTCTGCATCTGCGGCGTGCGCGGTCCGGCCTCGGGATGGAGGCGCGCGTGGCCTTTGGCACCGTCCAGCCGGGACCAGGCGAGATAGGCCCGGTGCGCGGCGGCCGGGTCGTTATTCCTGCAGGCCGATTTGAGGTCCCGCTCCGTGGAGCGGAGGGAGCCCCCGGATACGGCGCGCGCGCCTTGGGGGCGTACGGATTGCGTGGCACGCGGCTGTGCCTGCGACGCTGCCCGCCGGCTGCGCCACCACAGGAGCGCCGCGCCCAGCACCAGCACGAGGACGAGGGCGGCGCCCAAAGCGAAGACCTCCTGCCGCAGCCAGTCCCACCATGCCAGCCAGGGGCTCGGGGCAACGGCGGTCGCCGCCTCGGTGCTTGCCGGTGCCGCGGCGGCGGCCACGGGAACAGGCTGTGGCGTGGCGGTCGCGGTGGCTGCTCCGGGCTGAACCTTGAAGGTGACCGCCGGCAGAACGGCGTGCTCCTGCGTGTTGGTCGTCGTGTTCCACCAGGGAATGTCGATGGCCGGCAGGGTGACATCCCCGGCGCGGGTCAGCACCACCGAGATGGTCTTCGTGAGGATCGCGCCGGCTTCGCCATTGATGAGCACGTTCTCCGAACGGCTGTCCTCGTCATACTGGCGCACGCCCTCGGCCTCGGGGGCGGTGATGGGCGGAAGCTGGTTGGGGCTAGCGCCCACGGCCTCCAGCTTGATGGTGCGGGTGAGGGTGTCGCCCGCCTTCGCCTGGGAGAGAGCGGGGGACCAGGCGTCCGTCAGCATGACGCGGCGTGCCGGCAGGAACCAGCCCTTGGCATCCGCCGGCCGCGGCTTCACCTCTACCTTCACCGGGTCCGAGCGGAGCGTGACGTCGCGGCCGCTCATGGAGCCGTCCAGCCAAGGCATGGGGACATTGCCCCGGCCGAGCAGGCGGGCCATCTCGGAGGGCGCGGGGCCGTTATAGCCGGGCACGTTGGCCTGCAGGGTGACCGACTGGATCTGGATGGTCCCGCTTTTCTGCGGGAGCATCAGATAGCCCTGCTCGATGACCCGGTAGCGCGTCTTGCCGATGGTCTTCAGATAGCTTTCCTGGTCGCCCTGGGGCGTGAAGGTGGCCCCTTCCGCCGTGAGCCGGCTGATGGAGCCGCTGCGCATGCCCACGCTGTCATAGATGCGCACGAAGACCGGGATCTCGCTCTGCACGTAAGGCGAGACGTCCCCCACCTCCACTTGGATGAAGATCGGCCGGTCCTCCGCCTGGCCCGAGGACGCAGTGGGCGCGGCGGGTGCCACCGCAATGCGCACCGGCGCGGAGGTGAGCCCGACTATGCTCAGCGCCGGGATGGTCAGCGCGCCCGCCCGCTTCGGCGACAGCGTCAGGATCCACTCATTGACGGTGGAGCGCTTGCCGTCGACCGTCGCGTTCCGGCTGGTCCGCCGTCGGTCGACGATGTCGAAATCCTTGGCGATCCCGCTGAGATCCGGCGGCTGCGTGCTGTCGCCGCCGGTGAGGCTGAGGATGAGGGTGAACGTCTCGCCCACCGTCACGGAGGTGCGGTCCGTGGCGACAGTGAGCGCTGCGGCAAAGCCCGGCCGGGCGCCGAACAGCGCGCAGGCGCACAGGAGCGCGATGGCAAAGAGGGTGCGCACTCCCGTCCGGCTCACGGGCTTTCCTCCACGGTGGGAACGACGGTCCCGGAATAATGGCTGCGGATGCGGGCGCGCAGCAGTCCGGTGGGATCGTCCGGCACCATGCGCAGGACCTGCTCCCGGTTCTGGTCCTGCTCGGTCATCGGCCGCACCGCGACGGCCCCTGGAGGAGGGCCGGGCGGCGGCGGTGGAGGTTGGTTCTGCGCCTCACCGTTCGGCGCCGGCTGGGGCGGCGGCGCGTCCGCCTGCTTCTGCGGGGCGGGCGGCGGCTGTTGGGGCTGATCCTGCTTCTGGTTGCCGGCGGACGGGGCGGGCGGGTTCTGCTGCCCCGGCTTTTGCGGGTCCGGCTTCGGCTGGTCCTTCTTGGCCTCGTCCTTGCCGTCGCCCTGGGGCGGCGGAGGGGGAGACTGGCCGGCCTGCTTCTGGTCCGGCTGCTTTTGGTCCGGCTGCTTCTGCGGGTCGTCCTGCTTCTGTTGATCTTGCTTCTGCTGATCCTGCTTCTGCGGGTCCGGCTTGTTCTGGGCGCTGCCGCCGCCTTTCTTGTCGTCGGGCGACTGCTGGTTCTGCTGATTTTGGTTCTGGTTCTGCTGCTGGTCCTGCTGCTTCTTCTGCTGTTCCAGCGCCTTCAGCACGAGGTCGCGGTTGAAGGCTGCATCCGCATCGCCGGGGTTCGCGCTCAGCGCTGCATCGTAAGCCTTCACGGCGTCTTCCAGCTTGCCGGCGCGGGCGAGCGCATTGCCCTTGTTGTAGTCCGCGCCCGGAACGCCGGCGAAGGCGGAGGCCGCGCGCTCATAATCGCCACCCTTGTAGAGCGCGCTCGCCTGCCAGGCGGGGTTCTGGAAGTTCTTGGCCGCCGCCCGGTAATCCTCGCTCTGGAAGGCGCTGGCGCCCTTCTGGTCCGGCGTCTGCCACATGTCCCCCCAGGCGAGGCCCTCGGCGGGATCGCTGAAGGACTGGGCGCGCGCCTCCCACCCCGGCATGCCGCCGGCCAGCAGGACCGCGAGCGGGATGACGGCAAGCCAGCCCCTGCGGAAGGCGAGGGACGCCAGCAGTGCCACTGCGATCACGAACCAGGATCCCATATCCACCCATTGGTCGGCCGTCAGGCCGCTGCTCTGCAAGGGATTGCCGGAGGCGGCGCCCAGAGGGTTGGCGAAGATGGTGTCGAGATCGCGGCCGTCGGCGGTCAGGGACGTGAAGCGCCCATGCCCGGCGGCGGCGAGCTGCGCGAGGCTCTCCGCATCCATTCGGGTGGTCAAAGGCGCGCCATCCTTGCCGCGCACGGGGCTGCCGTCGAAGCCCGTCAGGGGGCTACCGGTGCCGGTGCCGACGCCGATGACGCTCACGGGATAGCCTGCCTGCGCGGCGGCGGTCACCGCGTTCCGCGTCAGCGTCGGCGATTCGCCGGCCCCGTCAGTGATGAGCACGATGCGGCCCGTGGGCGCGCCGGTATTCTTGAGCAGCTCCACCGCCCTTTGGACGGCAAGGTCCGGCCGGTCGTTCAGCACCGGCATGAGGTCGGTGGCGAGCTCCGGCAGCATCTGGGCGACCACGCGCCCGTCCTCGGTCAGAGGGGCGGCCACGAAGGGCGCGTCCGCATAGATGACCAGGGCCACCTGCCCCCCGCGCATGCGGCTGAGAATGTCCTCCACCTTGTGGCGTGCGGCGACGAGCCGGGACGGGTTCTGGTCCGTCGCGTTCATGGACTGGGCGAGGCTGAGCACCACCACGGTGGGATCCAGCCGGTCGAGGGCGGGCGCGGGCACCTTCTGCCAAGCGGGGCCCGCCATGGCGATGGCGGCCAGCACCCAGCCGGCGAACAGCGCCACCACAGGCCATTTGCGCCGGCCGGTCTCGTCGCGCAGCGCCAGATGCTTCAGGAGATGGGCATCCACCACGTGCCGCCAGTCGCTGCGCCCCGTGCCCATGCCGCGCCACGCCAAGCCGGCGAGGAGAAGCGCGGGCAGGATGGCGAACAGCCAGTCCGGGCGCAGGAAATGGAAGCCGGCCGGGATCATGGCCGGGCTCCATCGGCTGATGCCTCAGCACGCGCCACCCGCCCCGTCCGCCGGAACAGGAGGGGCGCCACCAGGGCGGAGGCGAGGGCGAAGCTCAGCACCAGAGCAGCGCCGAGCGGCCATTGGAACAGTGTGACGGTGGGGCTGAGATAGAGCGGTTCGCCGGCCACGGGCTCCATGCGGTCGATGTCGGCATAGATGGCGGCGAGGGCCGCCGCATCGCGGGCGCGGAAATAGCGGCCGCCGGTCATCTCGGCGATCTTGGCGAGCGCCCGCTCGTCGAGGTCGGCGGAGGGGTTGATCAGCCGCTGCCCAACCGCGAGCCGGTCGGCCCCCACGCCCACCGTGTAGATCTTCACTTGCTCCTGCTTGGCGGCTTCCGCGGCCTGCAGGGGCTCCAGCACGCCGGAATTGTTGGCGCCGTCCGTGAGGAGGACGAGGACGCGCTGCTCCGCCGGGCGGGTCTTCAGGATCTTCACCGCAAGGCCGATGGCATCGCCGATGGCCGTCTCCTGGCCCGTGAGGCCAATCGACGAGGCGCCGAGCAGTTCGCGCACCACGTTGCGGTCGAAGGTGAGCGGCGTCTGCACATAGGCCCGGCTGCTGAACAGGATGAGCCCCACCCGGTCGCCCTTGCGGCCCTTGATGAACGCGTCCGCGACCGCCTTCACCACCGTGAGGCGGTCGGTGATCTTGCCGTCATGGGAGAAATCCTGGCGTGCCATGGAGCCGGAGAGGTCCACCGCCATCATGAGGTCGCGGCCTTCCACCGGCAGCGGGATCGGCCGCCCCACATAGGCCGGCCGCGCAGCGGCGATGACGAGGAGCAGCCAGATGAGCGCGAGGGTGGCGAGCCGGAAGAGGCGGCGCCGCCGGGCGCCGTCGGTCACGATCCCCGCTTTGTGGATCTCGCCGAAAAAGGGCACCCGCAGCGCCCCGGAGCGCGTCGCCTTGGCCGCCGGCACCAGGAAGCGGACGATGAGCGGCAGGGGGAGAAGCACGAAGGCCCAGAGCCATTGAAACTGGATCATGCGTTGCCCCTGATCCAGCGTCGGACCGAGGTCACGAGGGCCTCGCGCGCGACGGCGTTCCCGCCCGGCGCGCCCGGCGGCAGGTAGGGCGCGAGCGCGATGAAGCGCCCGATCTCGGCCGGCACGCCGGCCTTGCCTTCCACGAGGAAGCGCTGCCAGCCATCTCCCGTAAGGCTTGCCGCCCCCGGGCCGCCGGCCTTGGTGAGGAGGATGCGGCGGATGAGGATGGCGGCAGCGGAGGCCACCGCACGGCTATCGGCATATCGCGCCTCGTCGCGGGCGATGGCTTTCAGCTCCTGCACGGCCCGGTAGCCGAGCGTCTGCCGGCGGCGCCATTCGAGGATGGCGCCGGTGATGAGGAGGAGCACCACCAGCCACACCACCACCCACCAGCCCGGCGCGAGAGGCCAGAAGGAGATGGCGTCCGGCAGGTGGATGTCCCTGAGGCCGGCGAGCGGGTCCGTTCCCGTTGCGCCGGGCGCCTGCTGGCCGGGAGGGGAGGCGAAATCCGGCATGGTCAGGCCGCGCTCCCCCGTGTGCGCCGCGTCCGGGCCGGATTGAGGATGTCGGCCGGGTCCTCGCCGGTCCGGAGCGGCAGGAAGGCCATGCCGCGCTGGCGCGACATCTGCTCGATGATCTCCCGGCGCTCCGCGAACCGGCGGGCATAGGCCTCGCGGGCGGCGCGGCTGTCGGCATCAAGCACGGCGACGCCCGTCCCGTCGCTGACGCGGTACAGGCCGCGCTGCGGCGTCTCCGCCTCCAGCGCGTCATGGATGAACAGGTTCGAGACCTGGCATTGCAGCGAGAGCCGGCCGAGTTCCCGCAGCGCCGGGTCGTCGAAATCATGGAAGTCGCTGATGATGAAGGCCAGCGTTCCCGGCCGCGAGACGTGGCGCAGCCGGGCGAGGGCGTCGGCAAGGCTCGGTTCGGAGGCGGGCGGCTCCGTGCCAAACCCATCCTGCGTGGCGTCCGCCATGGCTTTCACGAAGGCGAGGATGCGGCTGCGGCTGCGCTGCGGCCGGTAGGAGACGACCCCGGACGGCATGAGCACCACCCCGCCGACGCGGTCGCCCTCGTCCAGCGAGAGCCAGGTGAGCATGGCGGCGGCCCTGGCGGCCAGCACCGACTTGAAGCTGCCGCGGGTGCCGAACCGCATGAAGGTCCGCACGTCCAGCAGGATCAGAACCGGGCGTTCGCGCTCTTCCTGAAACAGCTTCGTGTGGGTCTTGCCGGTGCGGGCGGTTACCCGCCAGTCGATGGTGCGCACGTCGTCGCCCATCTGGTAGGCGCGCACCTCGTCGAATTCCATGCCCTGTCCGCGAAAGCTGGAGCGGTGGCCGCCGAGCTGCCGGCTGCGCGCGCGCGCCGAGCCGAGGCCGCGTCCCGCGCCCTTGGGGCGGGCGGCGATCAGCTCTTCCAGGCGCGCGACGACCCCTTTGAGGTCGTCTTCCGTCGCATCGCTCATGGGGCGCGGTCCCGCGGGGGCGTGTTCAGCTCACCGGGACGCGAGAGATCAGCGCCTCGATGAACTGGTCGGTGGTGATGCCGTCGGCCTGCCCCTCGAAGGTCAGCAGGATGCGGTGCCGGAGCACGGGCCTGGCAATGGCCTGCACATCCTCGGGCACCACATAGTCGCGGCCGCGCAGCCAGGCATGGGCGCGGGCGCTGCGGTCGAGGGCGATGGTGCCGCGGGGGGAGGCGCCGAAGGCGATGAGGCCGGCAAGGTCACGGCCATAGCGATCGGGCGCGCGCGTCGCGGCGACGAACTGGAGCAGATATTCCTCCACCGCCTCGGACATGTAGGTGGCGAGCGCCTCGCGGCGGGCGGCGAAGATGGTGGACTGCGACACCCGCTCCCCGAGCGCGATCACCTCGCCCTGCGCCTCGCCCCGCACCAGCCGCAGGATCTGCCGCTCCGCGTCAAGGTCGGGATAGTCGATCTTCACATGCAGCAGGAAGCGGTCGAGCTGGGCCTCGGGCAGGGGATAGGTGCCTTCCTGCTCGATGGGGTTCTGGGTGGCCATCACCAGGAACAGCTCGGGCAGGGCATAGGTCTTGCCGCCTACCGTCACCTGACGCTCGGCCATGGCCTCCAGCAAGGCCGCCTGGACCTTCGCCGGGGCGCGGTTGATCTCGTCCGCCAGGATGAAATTGTGGAATACCGGGCCGCGCTGGAAGCGGAAACTGCCATCCTCGGGCCGGTACATGTCGGTGCCGGTCAGGTCGGAGGGCAGCAGATCGGGGGTGAACTGGATGCGCTGGTCGTCGCAATGGATGGCCTTGGCCAAGGCCTTGATCGCCTTGGTCTTGGCAAGGCCCGGCGCGCCTTCCACCAGCAGGTGGCCGTCCGCCAGCACGGCGACGAGGAGCAGGTCCACGAATTCCGGCTGCCCGAGGATGCAGGCATTCATATAGGCCGCGAGGCGCTCGAAGGCGCGGCGGGGAATGTCGCGGGTCGGAGCGGTCATCGCGGCCTGCGCAAAAGCGGCGTCATGGGTCGAATTCATCACGAAGGTCATTTCCGAGCGGGCTTCCAGCCGCCCTCTATAACCCAACGGGGCACCGCGTCGCACCTTTCCAGATATGACTTTTCGGTAATCTGTCCCCGGCTTTGGATTCCGGAGAGCGTCAGACGGCCACGAGGACGCCCTGCTTTCCGTTCTGCTTGACGTTGTACATGGCCGCGTCGGCGAGGCGCATCAGCTCGGTTCCGTCCCGCGAATGGGCGGGATAAAGGGCCACGCCGATGCTCGCTCCCACAACCACATTCACTGTATCGGCGCCGACGGCGAGGGCGTAGGGCTCGCAAAGCAGGGCGCAGAGCCGTTCTGCCTGTTTTTGCGCCGTCTCCCCGTCCGTGACGGGCGCCATGATCACGGCGAACTCGTCGCCGCTGAGGCGCGCGGTGACATCCTCGTTGCGCAGGCTGCCCCGCAGGCGCTGGGCGATGGCGCAGAGCAGCTTGTCGCCAACGGCATGCCCGTGGGTGTCGTTGACCTGCTTGAAGCCGTCAATGTCGAGATAGAGCAGGGCGAAGAGGTCCCCGTGCCGGTCCGAATGGGAAACGGCGCGGGAAAGATGGTCGAGGAAGAGGATGCGGTTCCCGAGCCCCGTAAGGGAATCGTGGGTCGCCATGTGCCGGATCTGCTTTTCGATCCGGCGCCGTTCCTCGACCTCGTCCTCCAGCTGCCTGTTGCGCCGCTCCAGCTCCTCCATGGCGGCCTTCAGCCGGAGCTTGCTGATGTGCAGATCGAGGAAAACCGTGACCTTGGAGAGCAGCACCGCGTCATTGATGGGCTTGGCGATATAGTCGACCGCGCCGAAGGTGTAGCCCTTCAGCCGGTTGATGTCGTCGAGATAGGCGGCGGTGACGAAGATCACCGGGATGCCGCAGGTGGCCGGGTTCTCGCTGAGATAGGAGGCGACCTCGAACCCGTCCATGTCCGGCATCTGCACATCTAGGAGGATGAGCGCGAAATCGTGGTCGAGACAAAGGGCCAAGGCCTCATTACCGGAGCGCGCGAGATGGATCTCGGCCTTCACCGGCACGAGCAGGCGCCGCATGGCGGCAAGGTTGGCGGCGACGTCGTCCACCACGAGGACCTTCGGCAGGGGCGCGTCGTCCGTCATTTCCTGGAGCAATTGGTTCATGGTCTGTCGAGCTTATTGATGCAATCGGCAATGGCGGCGAGTGAGCCGCAGAAATCGGCGCCGGCCAGCTTCAGCGCTGCGGCGGGCATGGTCGGCGTTTCCGCTTCCTCCGGGTCCTGCACGAAGGCAAGGCCGCCTCGCTGCCGGATGGCGCGCAGGCCCTCGGCGCCGTCGGCGCTGGCGCCGGTCAGCACGACCCCCGCGAGTTCGGGGCCATAGGCTTCTGCCGCGCTACGGAAGAGCACGTCGATGGAGGGGCGCGAAAAGCCCACTTTTTCGTCAATCGAAAGGGCGAAGCGGCGGTCCCGCTCGATCAGCAGATGGTATCCGCGCGGGGCCACATGGATGACGCCGGGCAAAACCGGCGTCCGTTCGCGCGCCGTGACCACCGGCACCCGGGCCCCGTGGGCGAGCATGTCAGCGAGCATGTCCGGCCCTTCGGAACCCACATGATTGACGATGACCACAGCGGCATGGAGATCGGCGTCGAGCTGCGCGATAAGGATTTTAAGCGCCAGCGGTCCCCCGGCCGATGCCCCTATTACCACAGCCGCCATCAATCCCTCAAAGGCTCGGCTTCAGTCGATATATCTGCGCTTCGGTGTCGACAATATGAAAATGCTGCTTTGCAGCAGAGAGCTGCAGGTTCTCCCGGGTCCCGACGCACAGGAACCCCCCCCGTACCAGCGTCTGGCTGAACAGAGACAAAACGCGCTCCTGAAGCCGGTCCGTGAAATAGATCAACACGTTGCGGCAGAGGATCAGGTGGGCTTCGCAGAACACGCCGTCGGTCGCGAGATTGTGTTTCGCGAAAGTGACGTTGGAAACCAGCCGCTCGTCCATTTTCGCCCGGTCGTACCGGGCATGGTAATAATCGGACAGGCTTCCCGTCCCTCCGCTCGCGAGATAGCGGCGTGAGGCCTCCGGGATGTCCGAGGCCGGAAAGATGCCCTCGCGCGCGCTAGCCAGCGAGGCGTCGGCGATGTCGGTGGCAAAGATGCGGGTGCGCGTGTAGAGCCCCGCCTCCATGAGCAGGATGGCGAGGGAATAGACCTCCTCGCCCCGCGCGCACCCGGCCTGCCAGATGTTGATCTGGGCGTAGGAGGCAAGGGTGGGCAGAACCTTTTCCCTCAGCGCCAGGAACACATCCGGATCACGGAAGAATTCCGAGACCGGCACGGAGAGCCCGGCGATCACGTCGCCGATCCGCTCCGGCTGGTGCAACACCTTGGCTGTTAAGTCCGAGATGGAGGCCGCGCCGAACTGAAGGGCGAGATTGCGGATACGCCGGGTGATCGAAGCGCGGCCATAATCGCGGAAATCATAGCCGTGGCGCCGGTACAGCGCTTCGATGAACAGGTCGACCTCCAGGTCTTCCAGCGCGACGGCGTCGGTTTCCGGGATCATTTCGCCGGCAGCCAGGAGCGGATGAGGGACAGCAGGCGCGGCACGTCGATGGGCTTCGATAGGTAGTCGCTGGCCCCCGCGGCAAGGCACTTTTCCCGGTCGTCCTTCATGGCCTTGGCCGTCAGCGCAATGACGGGAAGCTTGGCGAGCCCCGGGCGCTTGCGGATTTCGGCCATGGCTTCATAGCCGTCCATCACCGGCATCATGATGTCCATGAGGACGATCTCCACGTCCCGCCTTTCATCCAACTGGGCAAGCGCCTTCACGCCGTCCTGCGCCAGCACCACCTCCATGCCCTTGCCGCGCAGCACCTTGGCGAGAGCGTAAATGTTGCGCATGTCGTCGTCTACAACCAGAACGATGCGTCCCTTCAGGTCGCCGTCCGGCTCCGCCGGCACCGCCTTCGATGCATGCTGCACGCTGTGCAGGAACAGGCTGACCTCGTCCAGCAGGCGGTCGGGGGAAAGCGCGCCCTTGATCACGATGCTGTCCGTGAAGCTGCGCAGGCGCAGGCTTTCCTCGCTGGTGAGGTCGCGGCCGGAATAGACCACCACCGGCGCCTGGATATCGCGCGCCGCCATGTGCTCCAGCACCTCGAAGCCGGACATGCCCGGCAGGCCGAGATCCAGCACGACACAGTCGAAGGGGGTCTGCTCCATCATGGCGACGGCATCCTCGCCGCTGCTCGCTTCCGCCACGTCTATGCCCTCGCGGGCAATCAGCTTGTGGGCCGCGAAGCGGGCCGCGGGGTCATCGTCCACCACAAGGACCCGGCGCTGGCGCTCGGAGGAAAAGTGCGTGAGCACCGCCAGGGCGCCGGACAGGTCCTCGGCGGTCACGGGCTTCGTGAGGAAGCCCACCGCGCCGAGTTCCCGGCCGCGCCGGGACTCGTCGAGGGCCGAGACGATGTGAACCGGGATATGGCGGGTGGTGGCGTCCTGCTTCAACCGCTCGATCACACCCCAGCCGTCCATGCCCGGCAGCATGACGTCCAGAAGGATGCCGGTGGGCTGATGGGTGCGCGCGAGGGCGAGCCCGCTTTCGCCGTCGCCTGCCGCAATCGCCTGATAGCCCTTCCGCCGGACGAGGCCCACGAGGGTGCGGGCGAAGATGGGGTCGTCCTCCACGATGAGGATGCGCGAGGTGCCTTCGCGGAGGTCCTCGCGGTCGTCTTCCACCTTGGGCGTCGGACGCGGCGGGCGGATCACCGGGAGCGGGACTCTGCGCACCTCCGGCTCCTCGGCCGCCACATCCGCCGGTGCGCCGACTGGGAGGACAAGGCGGAACCGCGTGCCGCGCCCCAGTTCGCTCTCCACCGTCACGTCGCCGCCGAGGAGCACCGCGAGGCTGCGGGAGATGGCGAGGCCGAGGCCGGTGCCGCCGAACTGGCGGCGCGTGCTCGCATCCACCTGCTCGAATGCCTCGAAGATGGTTTCCAGCTTGTCGGCGGGGATGCCGATGCCGGTGTCGGACACTTCGACGGCAAGCGCGTCGCCGCCGTTTGCGGCCGCGAAGGTTAGGTTCACGGAGCCGTCGGCGGTGAATTTGAAGGCGTTGCCGAGAAGGTTGTTGGTGATCTGCTCAAGCTTGCCGTCGTCGGTGGCGATGGATTTCGGCGCGTCGTCCGCGACGGTCACGCTGAAGGCCAGCCCCTTTTCCAGCGCCACGTGGCGGAAGTTGCGCTCCATCCTCTGGGCGAAGGCGGGGATGCTGACCGGCTCGATGGCGACATCCATCTTGCCCGCCTCCACCTTCGAGAGGTCCAGGATCTCGTTGATCAGCCGCAACAGGTTCGATCCGCTGCCATGGATGATGGAGGCGGCCTCCACCTGGTCCGAATTGAGGTTGCCGTCGTGATTCTCAGCAAGGTCATGGGAGAGGATGAGCAGGCTGTTGAGCGGCGTGCGCAGCTCGTGGGACATGTTGGCGAGGAACTGCGACTTGTACTGGTTCGCCCGCGCAAGATCGCTCGCCTTCGCCTCGGTCTCCTGCTGAAGGGTCTCCAGCTGGTCCTTCTGCTGGTTCAGGTGGTCGGTATTGCGCTGGAGCTCCGCGTTCGAGGCCTGAAGCTCCTGTGCCTGCACCCGCAATTCCTCTTCCGAGGCGATAAGGCGCTGCGACTGCTGCTGCAATTGCTCGTTGGTGGTGCGCAATTCCTCTTGCTGGGTGCGAAGCTCCTCCTCCGCCGCGCGCAGCTCATGCTCCTGCCGGCGGCTCTGGTCCAGGAGCCGGCTCGTTTCGAGCGCCCGGAGGAGATTGTCGAGCGACAAAGCGATGGTGGCCGTCGCCTCCTCGAGCAAATGCTGGCGCGCGCCGGAGAACGGCTCGAAGCTTGCCAGCTCCAGAACGCCCAGCAGGCTGTCCTTGTTGACGATCGGCAGGATGAAGATGGAGCGGGGCCGCGCCTCGCCCGTGCCGGACTGGATGCGGACGTAGTCATCCGGCACCGTGGAGAGCAGGATGGGCTTGCGCTCGGCGGCACACTGTCCCACGAGCCCGTCCCCCAGCCGGAGGTTCGGCTGGACGTGGTCGCGGGACTTGTAGCCGTAACTTCCCTCCAGCTCGAGTGCGCCCTTGTCCGGATCGAACACGTAGAAGAGGGCCACCCGCGCGTCGAGGCGGGGGCCGAGGTCGGACAGGAGATCATCGGCGAAGGTGTGCAGGTCGTCCGCTTCCTGGAGCTTGACCGCAAGGGTGCCGAGGCCGGTCTTGATCCAGTCGCTCTCGTGCGTCGCAACCGCCATGGTCTTGAACACGTTCAGGGCGCGGCCGATGACGCCGACCTCGTCGCGCCGTTCAAGGTGCGGGATGACGATGGAATGGTCGTGATCGGCGAGCCGCTCCATGAGGGATGCCAGCTCGCGCAGCGGCCGGGCGATGAAGCGGGCGGTGAGGAAGAAGGCGCCGATCCCCGCCAGCAACGTCGCCGCCAGCGCGACGAGATTGACCAGGTCGAGGAGATCCTCATGGCGGCGCAGATTGTCGCGCGCGGAGGTCAGCTGGGCGTTCGCCGTCGATATCAGCTGGTCCAGCACCGTGGCGATGGTCCGGCTGCCCGTCTCCCCCAGCTCGGCGTTGAGGAACACCTCCAGCCCCACATCGCGCTCCGCTTCCGCGGCCGTGCCCGCGGCGAACCGCTCGGACAGGAGCAGCATGGGCGCCGCATTGGTCTGGGCCCAACGCTCGTTCAACGCGGCGGCCCGGTCGGCAGCGGCCCGCAGCGCCGGCTCCCGCGCCGTCATCTGGCGCAGCTTGTCGAGGCTCTCCTCCACCTCTTTGACGATCGCCTGATAGGTTCCGAGATTCGCGTTGGTGCGGGAGAACAGGGTGCGGACGAGCGCGATCTGGCGGCGGCTGAGCCCGCGTACCGTGATGTTCGTCTGGTTGATGAGGGTGGTCAGTTCCTCGGCAGCGGTCTGGGCCTTGTCGGCGGCTTTCAGGGTGACGGTGTTGGCACCCAGCAGAACCAGCAGGATGCCGATCATCACCGCAAGGACGAGGGCGAACTTCCACTGGACGGACAGATCGGCCAGCCAGGACCTCTTGGAACGCCCCTCCGACATGCCCTTGCCCCCTTGCACCGCAGGAGGTGCAAGGTGGCGTTTTGACCCGAAGGCAGCAACAGGAATTTCGTCGCTGGTGCGCGGCCCTTCAACGCCCGGCCCGCCGCGGCGGGCCGGGCGGCTGGTCAGCCCTTCTTCGAGGCCTCATAGCGGGCCTTGGTCTCGGCATTCATGGGATAGAGGCCGGGCAGCGCGGCGCCGTTCATCACCTCGTTCATGATCCACGCCTCCATGCGCTCCTGCTCGGGCGCCTCGGCGAGCACCTGATCCAGCAGCGCCTGGGGGATCACCACCGCCCCGTCATTGTCCACCACGATCACATCGTCCGGGAACACCGCGACGCCGCCGCAGGCGATCGGCTCCTGCCAGGCGACGAAGGTGAGGCCAGCGACGGAGGGCGGGGCCGCCGCGCCCTGGCAGAAGATGGGAAGGCCGGTGTCGAGGCAGCCTTCGAGGTCGCGCAGCACGCCGTCGGTGACGAGCGCGGTCACCTTGCGCTGCTGCATGCGCGCGCACAGGATATCGCCGAAGATGCCGGCATCGGTGGTGCCCATGGCATCGGCCACCGCGATTGCGCCTTCCGGCATGGCCTCGATGGCCGCGCGGGTGGAGATGGGCGAGGCCCAGGAGGCCGGGGTCGCGAGGTCCTCGCGGGCCGGCACGAAGCGCAGGGTGAAGGCGGGGCCGACGAGCCGCCCCTGGCCCGGCTTCAGCGGGTGGGTGCCGCGCAGCCACACATTCCTCAAGCCCTTCTTGAGCAGGATGGTGGTGAGGGTGGCCGTCGAAATGCCGCGCAGCGTCTCAATGGCGGTCGGGTCCAGCGACATGGGTCTCTCTTCTCTCAGATGTCTGGAGGGTGGCCTACTAGCCCATCGCCGCCGGCAAGGCGAAGGGGCCAAGCGGGCTATGTGAAAAACGTATCCTGACACGCTCATTTATTATGAGATCGCATGTTCCGTTTCCCATAAGCTGCCGTCCAAGGCTTTATGTAATCAATCAAAAAAACATGGCCGGGAGGACGCAACACATGAACAGGATCGGGCGAAAGTCCCCATTATTACTTGTCTCTGCTCTTGCCTGCCTCATGGGAATGGGGGCGGCGGCACAGGCGGCGGACGACCTGAAGATCGCCCTCATCGCGCCCGTCTCCGGCCCCATGGCCCGCCAGGGCGACCTGATGCGCAAGGGCGCCGAGCTCGCCATCCAGGACATCAACGCGGCCGGCGGCATCAAGGCGCTCGGCGGCGCCAAGCTTTCCCTCCTAGTGGAGGATGCTGGCGACAAGGTGGAGACCGCGAAGAACGCCGCCCAGCGGCTCGTCGCGAACCGCCAGGGCGTGGTGGCCGGCACCGGCTCCTGGAGTTCTTCGCTGACCCTCGCCGTGACCGAGGTGACGGAGCGCGCGGCGCTCCCTTGGGTCACGCTCTCTTATGCCGACCAGATCACCGACCGCGGCTTCAAATATGTGGTGCAGACCGTGCCGGTGGCGAGCCAGCTCGCGCTGAACGCCATGCCCACGGTGCTTGAGATGGCGCAGACCGCCTCGGGCAAGAAGCCCACCAAGGTCGCCATCATCTCTGACAGCACGGCGGCGTCCCAGGCCTTCGTCCAGCCGCTGCGCGACGGCGGGTTCCAGAAGCTCGGCGTCCAGGTGGTGGCGGACGAGGTGTTCACCCCGCCGCTGAACGATGCCACCTCCATGGTGCAGAAGCTGCGCGCCACGCGCCCCGACTTCCTGCTGTTCTATTCCACCGGCTTCCCCGACGCGAAGCTGGTGCTCAACAAGATGAACGAGTTCGGCCTCGGCAAGGGCAAGCTGCCCACGGTCACCGTAGGCGTGCAGTTCGCCAGCCCGGAAATGCTGAAGGCAGTCGGTCCCGAGCTGCTTGAGGGCCTCATCCTCGTCGCCCCCAACTGGCCCTCCAAGACCCAGGAAGCGGCCCTGCCCAGCCTCACCAGCCGCAGCGGCGAGCCCTGGCTCGGCCAGGACACCATCAGCACCTATGGCGACGTGATGCTCATCAAGGACGCGCTGGAGCGCGCCGGTTCTGCGGATGGCGACAAGGTCATGCAGGCCCTGCGCACCACGGACCGCAAGGACGGCCCCGCCGACTTCTATCTCGGCGATCGCCTCGCCTTCGACGACAAGGGGCGCCGCGTCGGCGGCGCGGTGGGCCTGATCCAGTGGCAAAGCGGCCTGCCGTATCTGATCTGGCCGAAGGAAGACGCGGTCAAGACACCGCTCTGGCCGAAGTCCTGACACTCAGGTCCACGCTGCTGGCAGGCGGGGCCGCATCGGCCCCGCTTCCTTCATGAGAGGCAAGCGCACGCGATGACAGACATGCTGCCCGGCCTTGAGACCGTGCTCCAAACCCTCGCCACCGGCCTGCTGGTGGGCTGTACCTACGGCCTCATGTGCGTCGCGCTCGGCCTCATCTTCGGCATCATGCGCCTCATCAATTTCGCCCAGGGCGACTTCCTGATGCTGGGCATGTATTTCGCCCTCGCCATTCTCTCTGGTCTCGGGCTGGGCACCAGCATCGGCTCGCTGCCCGCGCTGCTGCTGGCGGCGCTCGCCTCCATCCCTGCCTTCTTCCTGCTCGGCTGGGTGCTGCATTCCCTGCTTCTGGCGCGCATCGCCCAGAGGCGCGGCGCGACCGAGGGCGAGGCGCACCAGACCCAGCTCATCATGACGCTGGGCATCTCGCTGGTGCTCTCCAACGGCGCGCTCATGGCGTTCGGCTCCACGCCGGTCTCGCTCAACACGCCGCTCGCCTCCCAGGCCTTCGTGCTCGACCCTCTGGGCGGCGGCGATGTCCTGGTCTTCCTCAATGAGGCGCGGGTGCTGGCGGCGGTCGCGGCGCTCATCGCCGCCGGCGGGCTTTATGCCCTGCTCCACCGCACCGATCTCGGCCGGCGCCTGCGCGCCTCCGCCGACAATCCGCTCGCCGCCACTTACATGGGCATCGACGTGGTGTGGTCCTATCGCGTCACCTTCGGCCTCGGCTTCGGCCTCACCGCGCTGGCCGGCGTGATGGTGGCGACCTACTACCCCTTCCAGCCCTATGTGGGGCTCGACTTCGTCATCGTCATGTATGCCGGGGTGGTTCTGGGCGGGCTCGGCTCGGTCATGGGCTCGTTCTGGGGCGGGGTGATCATCGGCCTCGTGCAGCAGCTCTCCACCCTCGTGCTGCCGCTCCAGCTCCAGGGCACGACAGTGTTCGTGGTGTTCCTGCTCATCCTGCTGATCCGGCCCCAGGGCTTGTTCGGCCGCAGCGTGGAGCGCGCCTGATGTTCAGCACGCGCCCCCGCCTCGCTTACTTCGCCGTCGCCATCATCGCGGTGCTCTATGTGGCGGCCATCTTCCTCACCACCAATTCCTACTACCAGCTCATGCTGGCGCTGGTGCCGGTCTGGGCGGTGATGGGGCTCTCCTGGAACGTCTTCTCGGGCTATTCCGGCCTCGTCTCGTTCGGGCACGCGGCCTTCTTCGGCCTCGGCGCCTACACCACGACGCTCCTGTTCGCGAAGCTCAATATCACGCCCTGGATCGGCATTCCGGCTGCGGCTTTGGTGGGGTGCCTTGCGGGCGTGCTCATCGGCGCCATCACCTTCCGCCTGCGCGGGCATTACTTCGCCCTCGCCATGCTCGCCTACCCCTTGGCCATGCTCTACGTGTTCGAGTGGGCGCGCCTTCAGGAGGTGTCCTTCCCCATGAAGCGGGAGGACGCGGCCTTCTACATGCAGTTCCACGACCAGCGCTGGAACGCCCTCATCGCGCTCGGCCTGCTGGTGATCGCGCTTCTCGTCTCGCTGAAGGTGGAGCGTTCGCGCTTCGGCATGTCGCTGCTCGCCATCAAGCAGAACGAGATCGCGGCGGAAGTGGCCGGCATCGACAGCTATCGCTGGAAGCTCAAAGCCATCGCGCTCTCCGGCGCGCTCGCGGGCGCCGCCGGCGGCTTCTATGCGGTGGTACTGCTGGTGGTGACGCCCTTCACGGTATTCGGCCTCGCCACCTCCGCCCAGGCGCTCATTGTCACCATGTTCGGCGGGGTGGGCACGCTGTGGGGGCCGGTGGTGGGCGCGGCCTTCCTGGTGCCGGTGTCGGAGATCCTGCATGCGGAGCTGGGGGGCAAATTCCCCGGCATCCAGGGCGTGGTGTTCGGCATCGCCATCATCCTCGTCATGATGAAGATGCCCCAGGGCATCGTCTGGGCCGTGCGCGACCGCTTCTTCGCCGGAAAGGGCCGCCCCGCCGGGTCCGCCGTGACCCCGGCGCACCTTGCGCCGGCCTTCATCCTGTCCGAGGCGGCGGAGACGCTGCTGGAGGTGCAAGGCGTGTCGCGGCGCTTCGGCGGCGTGAAGGCGCTCACCGACGTGACGCTCAAGGTCCGCAAGCAGGAGATCCTCGGCATCATCGGCCCGAACGGCGCCGGCAAGACGACGTTGTTCAACGTCCTCAACGGCCTTGTCACGCCCGATGCCGGCAGCATCCACCTGAAGGGCACGCAGATGGTCGGGCTTCCGGCCAACCGCATCTGCGCGAAGGGCGTGGGGCGCACCTTCCAGGTGGCCCGCGTGTTCGCCCGCATGTCGCTCATGGAGAATGTGGTGGTGGGCGCCTTCGTCGGCGCGCCAACGGACGCCGAGGCGGCGGAGCGGGCGAAGGCCGCGCTCACCCGCGTCGGCCTCGGCCATCTGGGCGAGGCGCCGGCGGATACGCTCACCAATTACGAGCTGCGCCTCATGGAGCTGGCCCGCGCGCTCGCCGGCGGGCCCGTGATCATCCTCCTGGACGAGCCATTCGCCGGTCTCGATGCCGGCGAGGTTCGCGCCTTCATGGCGCTGCTGCGGACCCTGCGGGACGAGGGCATGACCATCGCCATCATCGAGCACACCATGCAGGCCATGGTGCAGCTGGTGGACCGCTTCGTGGTGCTGGACCATGGCTGCGTCATCGCCGACGGGCCGCCGCGCGAGGTGGTGCGCGACCGCACCGTCATCACCGCCTATCTCGGCGACAAATGGGTGCCCGATGCTGTCGCTTCATAAGGTCTGCGTCCGCTACGGGGGCCTCTCCGCCCTCACCGACGTGTCGCTGGAGGTGGGGGAGGGCGAGTTCGTCACCGTCATCGGCCCCAACGGGGCGGGCAAGACCACGCTCATGAAGGCCATTTCCGGCGTGGTGCCGCTGGCCGGCGGGCGCATCATGCTGAGCGGCACGGACCTCTCCAAGGTGCCGGCGCAGAAGCGGCCCCATCTCGGCCTCGCCCATGTGCCGGAGAACCGGCAGGTGTTCGGCGGGCTCTCCGTGCTGGAGAATCTGGCGCTCGGCACCACGTCCCTGGCCGACCCGGCGCGGCGCGAGGCCAACATCGAATATGTGCTGGACCTGTTCCCCATCCTCAGGGAGCGCACCACCCAGCTCGCCGGCACGCTCTCCGGCGGGCAGCAGCAGATGCTGGCCATCGGCCGGGGGCTTGCCTCCTCGCCCAAGGTGCTGCTGCTGGACGAGCCCTCCATGGGCCTCGCGCCGAGCATCGTGGACATGATCTTCGAGCGCATCGCCCGCATCCATCGCGAGACGGGGCTCACCGTCGTACTGGTGGAGCAGCGGGCCATCGAGGCGCTGGAGCTCTGCACCCGTGCCTATGTGCTCACCACCGGCCGGGTGGTGGCGAGCGGCGCAGGGCGGGACCTCATGCGCAATGAAGAGGTCAGCCGCGCCTATCTCGGCGCCTGAGGGGAGAGCGTCATGTGCGAGGGATGCGTAACCCCCGGCTCCGGTTGGCGCGGCTTCATGGACCTGCCGAAGCCGCGTCCCCTCACCGCGACGGGCGATTGGGTGGACCTCTCCCATCCCGTGAACCCGCAAATGCCCTGCGCCTCCATCTTCCCGACGCCCAGCTTCACGAAGCTGCGCGAGGTGCCGAAGGACCCCTTTAACGTCACCGAGATCCGCCTCGTCGCCCATGCGGGCACGCATGTGGATTCCCCGCGCCATTATTACAATGACGCGCCCGGCTTCGAGGGCATTCCCCTGGAGCGGCTGTGCGGGGAGGGCGTGGTCTGGCACCTGCCGCAGACGCCCAATGCGGTAATCCCGCTGGAGCAGCTCCAGCGCGCGACGCCCGTGCTGCGCCCGGGCGACATCCTCGCCATCGACACCGGCTGGGCCGCGAAGGCCGGCACCGAGGAATACGAGCACCATCCCAGCCTCTCGGTGGAGGCGGCGGAATGGCTGGCCGCGCAGCGCATCAAGCTGTTCGCTTGCGATTTCGCGACGCCGGACCTCGTCTACCATTTGCGCCAGCCGGGCTTTAACTGGCCGGTGCATCATGCGCTGCTCGGCAACGGCGTGCTGGTCTGCGAGCACCTCACCGGCCATGCCCCGTTTGCCGGGCGGCGGATGGAGTTCGTCTTCGGCGCCCTCAACGCCACCGAATGCGACGGCGCACCGGCCCGGGTGATGGCGCGGCCTGTGGCGGATTAGGCAGGCACGCAAGCCAACGGGGCCGTCATGGCCGGGCTTGTCCCGGCCATCCACGTGGCTCCGCAAATGTTGAGCCACAGCGCTGAGCTAACGGACGGCCGTGGATGCCCGGGACAAGCCCGGGCATGACGAGTGGTAAGTGGGTCGAGCCACTCAAATCGGGTCGAGCCGCAGGTCCGTCCCCGCATCGAAGACGTGCACATGCTGGGGCGACGGGCGTACATGGACGCGTTCCTCCGCTGGCGGGGCGCCGGAGACGCGCACCGACAGCATGCGCCATTTCGCATAGCGTCCGATCACCACGCTTTCCGAGCCCAAGGGCTCGATGAGGTCCACATCCAGCTCCAGCCCGTCCGGCGCAAACTCCAGATGCTCGGGGCGGACGCCGATGGTGAGCGCGCGCCCGTCGACACCGGGCCGCTTGCCGTCGGCGAACGGCACGACGAGCCCGCCCTCCAGCGTCGCCGCCGTGCCATCGTGGGAAAGCTGGGCGGGGATGAAGTTCATGGGCGGCGCGCCGATAAAACCCGCCACGTAGACATCCGCCGGCCGGTGGAACACCTCCATGGGCGTGGCGAGCTGCACGACCCGCCCCTCATGCATGACCAGCAGGCGGTCGCCCAGGGTCATGGCCTCCACCTGGTCGTGGGTGACATAGAGGCTGGTGACGCCGAGCCGCTTCTGGAGCCGCTTGATCTCCACCCGCATGCTGAGGCGCAGCTTTGCGTCGAGGTTCGACAAGGGCTCGTCGAACAGGAACAGCTTGGGCTCGCGCACGATGGCCCGGCCCATGGCCACGCGCTGGCGCTGGCCGCCGGACAGCTGGCGGGGCTTGCGCTGCAGCAGATCCCCGAGCCCCAGCGTCCCGGCGGTGGCGGAGACCTTGGCGACGATGTCCCGCTGCGACAGGCCCCGGATGCGCAGGCCATAGGCCATGTTGTCGAACACGCTCATGTGCGGATAGAGCGCGTAGCTCTGGAACACCATGGCGATGTCGCGGGCGGCGGGATCGAGCCCCGTCACGTCGCGCCCGTCGAGGAGGATGCGGCCGGCGGTGGGCGCCTCGAGGCCCGCCACGAGGCGCAGCAAGGTGGATTTCCCGCAGCCCGAGGCACCGACGATCACCAGCAGCTCGCCTGCCGCAAGGCCGAGATCGACGCCGTGCAGAACGGGGGTGCGCCCGAAGCTCTTGCGCAGTCCTTCGAGGACCAGGGTCGCACTCATTTCTCGCCTTCCGTCAGGCCCTTGACGAACCAGCGCTGCATGGCGAGCACCACCAGAACGGGCGGCACCATGGCGAGGATGGCGGTGGCCATCACCCGGTCCCAATACGTGTTTCCTTCGGTGCCGATCATCTTCACGATGCCCACCATGATGGTGTCGAGATTGGGGTTGGTGGCCACCAGGAGCGGCCAGAGATACTGGTTCCAGCCATAGACGAAGAGGATGACGAACAAAGCCGCGATGTTCGCGGACGAGACGGGGATGAGGATGTCCTTCAGGAACCGCCACGGCCCCGCTCCATCCATGCGCGCCGCCTCCATCAGCTCGTCCGGCACGGCGAGGAAGGTCTGGCGGAAGAGGAGGGTCGCGGTGGCGGAGGCGATGAGCGGCACCACGAGCCCGCCGAACGAATTGATCATGCCGAAGCCCGCCACCACCTGGAAGGTGGGGATGATGCGCACCTCCACCGGCAGCATCAGGGTCACGAAGATGGTCCAGAAGCACAGCATGCGCAGCGGGAAGCGGAAGAAGGCCACCGCATAGGCGGAGAGGATCGAGATCACGATCTTGCCCGCGGCGATGGCGAACGCCATGGCGAAGGAGAGCGCCAGCATGCGCCAGACCGGCCCGTCCTGCGCCCCCGCGCCGGTGCCCGCGAGCACGTCGGCATAGATGGAGAGGCCCTCGAGCCGCGGGATGAGGCTCAGCTCCCCTCGATTGATGGCGCCCGCATCCTGCGTGGAGGCGGAAAAGACCAGCCAGACCGGCAGCAGGAACAGCGCGGCGCCGAGCGCGAGGATGGCGTGGGTGACAAGCCGGCCTTTCATTCCGCATCCCCCTTGCGGCGCAGGAGGCGGAACTGGAGGACGGTGAGAAGAATGACGCCCGCCATGAGCACCACCGACTGGGCGGAGGAGGAGCCGAGGTTCAGATTGACCACGCCGTCGCGATAGACCTTCACCACCAAAGTCTGCGTCGCCTGCCCTGGCCCGCCCTGGGTGAGCGCCTCGATGGTGCCGAAGGTCTCGAAGGCGGAATAGGCGATGTTGACCGTGAGCAGGAAGCCCATGGTGGGGCCGAGGAGGGGCAGGAGGATGGTGCCGAAGCGCCGCACCGGACCCGCCCCGTCCATGCGCGCCGCCTCCACCACCGCGCGGGGGATGGACTGGAGGCCGGCCAGGAAGAAGATGAAATTGTAGCTCACCTGCTTCCAGGCGGAGGCGAGGATCACCGCGATCATCGCCTGCGTCCCGTTCAGCCGGTAGTTCCAGTCGATGCCGAGGCTGCCGAGCGCGGGGGAGAGCCAGCCGATCTGCGGGTGGAGAAGGAGGATCCACACCACCGCCGCCACCGCCGGCGCCACCGCATAGGGCCAGATCAGCGCCGTGCGGTAGAAGCTGCGGCCGCGGATCTGCGTGTCCGCGCATACGGCGAGCAGCAGCGCCACCGCCATGGAGAGGAAGCTCACGGCGGCGCAGAAGACCAAAGTGCGGACCACCGCGTCCAGATAGAGCGGGTCGGCAAAGAGGTCGGTGAAGTTTTCAAACCCGACGAAGTAGGTAGACAGGCCGAACGGGTCGCCGTGCGTCATGCTCGCATAGACGGCGCCGCCCGCGGGCCACAGGAAGAAGAAGAAGGTGAGAAGGAGCTGCGGCGCCACCAGCAGGATCGGCAGCATGGTGCCGGGAAAGATGGTCCGCCGCTCGCTCATGCCTCACCCCGAAAGGCGGGTCAGCCGCGCATCGATTTCTCGAAGTCCCGCAGCACTTTGTTGCCGCGCGTGACGGCGGAATCAAGGGCCGCTTGTGCATTCTGCTTGCCCTGGAGGGCGGCTTCGAACTCTTCCTCGATGATATTGCGGATTTCCGGCAGCCGGCCGAGGCGCAGGCCCTTGGAATTGGCCGTCACCGTGCCGCGGTTGAGCTGCTGGATGGCGATGTCCGCGCCGGGATTGCGGGCATAATAGCCTTGGGCGAGCGACACGCCGGCGCCTGCCAGCGTCACCGGCACATAGCCTGTGGCCTGCGACCAGCGCGCGTCATTCTCCGGCTGGGCGATGAATTTCAGGAAGGCAGCCACCGCCTTGTATTCCGCCGGCGTGCGGCTCGGCGCCGTCATCACCCACAGGCTGGCGCCGCCGATGATGGAATTGTTGGGGGTCGGGCGCACTTCGGGGTCGTAGGGCAGGAGGGCGGTGCCGAACCGGAACTTGGCGTCGCGGGCGATGGCGGAGCGCGAGCCGGAGGAATTGAAGGAGATGGCGGTCTCGCCCGCCGGGAACAGCTGGTCGCCCGAGGCGCCGCGTCCGCCATAGGTGAAGGTGCCGTCCTTCGCCATGTCCAGCAGGCGCTGGATCTGCTTCACGTAAGGCGGCGCATTGAAGACCAGTTCCGCGTCCAGGCCCTCGAAGCCGTTGGCCTTCGTGGCGTAGGGCAGGTCGTGGATGGCGCCGTAGCATTCCATCATCACCCAGGTGGGCCATGCGGTGGTCACGGGCACCTTGGCGGCGCCCTTGGCCTTGATGGTCTGGGCGGCGGAGACCACCTCCTGCCAGGTGGCCGGGGGCTGCTCGGGGTTGAGGCCCGCCCGCTCGAAAATGTCCTTGTTGATCCACATGACAGGCGTGGAGGAATTGAAGGGCATGGACGCCATGCGCCCGTCGGCGAGGCTGTAATAGCCGCGCACCGCCGCCATATAGGCGTTAGGATCGATGGGAAGGCCGGTCTCCTGGCTGAGCTGCCAGATCTGCTTCACCGCCGGCCCCGCGCCGAGCATGGAGCCGGTGCCCACTTCAAACACCTGGAGCAGATGGGGCGCCTGCCCCGCCCGGAAGGCGGCGATGGCCGCGGTCATGGCCTCGGTATAGGAGCCCTTATAGACGGGTTCCACCGTGGCCTCGGCCTGGGAAGCGTTGAACGCATCGCAGACGCGCTTCACTTCCTCGCCGAGGGGACCGCTCATGGCGTGCCAGAAGATGAAGGGGGTGCGGTTCTGCGCCTGCGCCGGAAGGCCCATCAGGGTGGCAGAGGCGGTGAAGGCGGCAGCGCCCGCGAGTAACTCGCGACGGTTCATGCTTGGCTCCTGGCTGATCGGGCATTGAGCCCATCACGGCATCCCCGCCGCTTAGCCTCGCCTTCGGATGCTACAGCAACATAACGATTTGATGAACGGCGGCCGTACTGCCCTGCCGGTCAGTTCACCTCGCGCACCTCAATGCGGTCGCGTCCGCCATTCTTGGCGCGGTAAAGGGCCTCGTCGGCCGTGCGGAGCATTTCTGCCATGCTGAGAGTTTCGGCGCGATGCACGCAGCACAGGCCCATGCTCACGGTGATGGAGGCAAGTCCGGGGTGGACCGGGCCCCACGGTTCAAGCGCCATGGCGGTGCGGATCTTGCTCGCGATCGCCGTGGCACCGGCGCGTGGCGTGTTCGGCAGCAGCACTGCGAACTCCTCCCCGCCATAGCGGGCCACCACATCCCCTGGGCGATGCACGCTGTGCTGGATCAGGCTTGCGACGCGCCTCAGGCATTCATCGCCCACCACATGGCCATGCCGGTCGTTCACCGCCTTGAAGTGGTCGACATCGATGAGCAGCAGGCAGATCGGATGCTTGTCGCGCCCGGCCCGCCGCCATTCCTGATCGAAGGCCGTGTCAAACCGGCGCCGGTTGGCAAGGCCGGTCAGCCCGTCCGTCGAGGCGATGGATGAAAGTTCGTCATGGGCAAGCTTGAGGGCCCGTTCCGCAAGCACCCGCTCGGTGGCGTCCCTGAGGCTGCAGACAAGGGCGATGGCGCGGTCGTCCCCCGGCACCGTGGGCAGCACGCCCATGGAGGCTTCCATCCAGATCCAGCTTCCGGCCTGGTTTCGCACGCGGCAGGTGAAGGTCGCGTGGCGCTCCACGGCCATGCCTTCGGCAGGGTCCAGGGAAAAGGCGGCGTGGTCGTCTTCATGGATGAAAGTGGTGAGCGAAGCGCCCATGACCTTGTCCGTGGACCAGCCGAGCACCCGGTTCACGGCCGGGGAGACGAACTGCACCACCAGATCAGCGCTGGTCGCGATGATGACATCGTTCGAGTTCTCGGCGAGGAGGCGATAGCGATACTCCTCCTCTCTCGCGCGCCGCTCCGCGATGAGCAGTTCATGCTGCTGGCGCTTCAGCACGCTGATGTCGGAATGGCTGAAATAGCCGATGCCGTTCTCCGTCCGCCGGGCGATGACCCGCCGCCACTGGCCTCCGGGCAGTTCGATCTCGAACGGGGCGCCGGCAAACCTCATGCTGTCCAGCATGCTCCCGTCGCTCGGGGCTTTGCGTCCGGTTCCGTCCGTCGCCCAGGTGTCGCGTACGATGTCCGTGAGGGTGGCGCCTATGACGGACCGGCCGGGCGGCACATTGTAAAGGGCGCGGAACTCCTTGTTGGCGGCGATGATCTTGTCGTCCTGGTCGAGGACCATCGCGCCGTCCGCGATGTGGTCGAGCAGGTCGATGGGAAAGCTCTGCCACGCCGGAGCGGCCTCGGCGCCTCCGGAATCCGCCGCGAGATCCTGCCACAACCTGATGCGCCCGCCGTTTTTCGTCGGCAGGGACGCGACGCGCAGGCGGCGGCCGCGATGGATGAACACGAAGGGCCGTGTCTGGTTGCGGTGCCGGTCGATTCCTTCGGAGATGTAGTGGTCGATAAGCTCCCGCTCGTCGCCCTTCAGACGGTAATCGTAGAAGCGGCGGAGATTCTCGCGGTAGGGCTCGCCTTCATGGACATGCCCGTCATGCTCGGGGAAGAAGCGCAGAAACGACCGGTTCCAGAGGATGGCCCGATCCTCAGAATCAAATAAGCAAACAGCAATGTCGATCGAATCCAGAATACGCGCAAAAAACGCATACTGGTCTTTGCCGGACACTCCCCCGCTTCCCCCACTCTGCTCCTCGCACCTACAGAGACCCGTCCCAGCGCGAAATCAAGGAGAATCGTGTAGCTGTCGTAAATGACAAACCAAAAGTTGTACTCCGGCGGCGAACATAGGGTTGGGAAGGGTTTGCGCACGGGTATCAAGCGATTGCTTGATTCTCGAACCACGCCACAACGAATTCCCCCGCTTCTGTTACATGATCTATCATCGCCCGCCGTGCCTTCACCGCATCGCGCTTTTCCAGGGCGGCCAGAATGGTCGCGTGGTGTCGGAGATTGGCTTCCAGGCGCGTGATGTCCATGGCGAAGATGGAGTTGGTCATGACGGCGCCGGTATAGCCGAAGCGCATGTCCGCCAGCAGGCGCTCCAGGTTCCGGTTGTTCGACGCTGCGGCGATGATGTTGTGGAATTCCGCGTTCATCGTGGTCCAGGTCGCGTGAGCCTGCGCACGGCTTTTCTCCGCCGCCTTGCCCTTGAGCGCGCCGTTCCGACCCGCCCGCACGGTGGTCACACTGCTGATGAAGCGCTCATGCGAGGCGCGCAGGCGCGCAAGGCCGCTATCGGTGATCCAGCGGGCAGCCAGGTGCGCGGCCAGCCCCTCCATCTCCGCACGGATCTGGTACATCTCGGCGACATCGCGGGAGGAGGGGGCGCAGACGATGGCGCTGCGCCGCTGTTCCTGTGCCACCAGGCCCTGCGCTTCGAGCCGCGAGAGCGCCTCGCGGATGGGCGTGCGGCTGACCGCGAATTCCTCTGCCAGGGTTTCCTGCTTCAGGCGCTCTCCGGGCGCATATTTTCCGGAGACGATCTTCGACCGAATCCTATCCGCAATATCTTCGATCAATTTGGTCGAGCGACCCGCCGCCATGCTTTCACCGCAACGTTCAAGCCGTAGGCAACAAGCGCTACAGAAAGCGGTTGCGGGCGAAGGAAACCGTCACCCGGCGGACCCGCTTTCTGAGGGGGAGGGGCAGGGCCCGCCGGACTGGTCCGGTCCCCGTTCAGAGCTCGCGCGCACGTCAAAAGAAAACAAGTACCCGCCGGTCATAGCGAAAACTGGCCGCATCAATCAAGTACCATACACGTTCTGCGGGAAAAGCAGGCGCGACTAAACGGAGTCTTGCCACAAATGATATAATATTGGCATGGGTCGGGGCGCCCCGGAATATGCGGCGCTTCCGGGCTTTGCGGGCTCTCAGACCACGCCCGCGCGCAGAAGATCATGAATGTGGAGAATTCCAATGGGGCGGCCGTCCTCCACCACGAACAGCGAGGTGATGGCCGCTTCGTTCAGGGCCGCGAGGGCCTCCAGCGCCATCATGTCGGACGGAATGCTGCGGGGCGCCTTTGTCATGGTCTCGCGCACCGGGCGGTCGACGAACCCGTTCTGGAATGCGCGGCGCAGGTCGCCGTCCGTGACAGCGCCCACCAGATGCCCTGCGGCATCGACGACGCCCGTGATGCCGAAGCCTTTGGAGGTCATCTCGACGATGGCCTCCGACAGTCCGACGTGCTCCGGCACCAGGGGCAAAGCGTCGCCCGCGTGCATGAGGTCGGACACCCGGCGCAGTTGCGCGCCCAGCTTTCCGCCCGGGTGGAAGTCCTGGAAGGAGCGGGCCGAGAAGCCGCTCATGGAGAGCAGCGAGACCGCGAGCGCGTCGCCCAGCGCCATCTGCATGGTGGTGGAGGTGGTGGGGGCGAGCCCGTTGGGGCATGCCTCCGGCATGGGGGGCAGGACCAGCACGATGTCGGCGGCACCGGCAAGGGCGGCCTCGGCCTGGGCGGTCAGGGCGATGAGCGAGATGCGGAAGCGCCGGGTATAGGCGATGATGTTGGCGAGTTCCGCCGCCTCTCCCGACCATGACAGGGCGAGCACGACGTCGGCCGTGCCGATCATGCCCAGATCGCCGTGGCTGGCCTCGCCCGCATGCATGAAGTGCGCGGGCGTGCCGGTGGAGGCAAGGGTGGCGGCAATCTTGCGCCCCACATGGCCCGACTTGCCCACGCCGGTGACGATGACCCGGCCATTGCGGCGCAATGCCGCCTGGATGGTATGCACGGCCTGCTCAAGCTGCGCGCCGAGGCCATTTTCGAGGGAAGCGCGCAAAGCAGCCATGCCCTCGATCTCCATATCGAGGGTGCGGCGCGCGACTTCCATGGCGGCGGGGCGCAGATGCGAAACGTCGGATGCAGGCGTCATCCGCACTCCACTAGAGCAAGTTCCATGAAAGTTGAAGGCTGAAGGGCCGGGCTAAGCCGCCTGATCGAAGCTCGCAGAAAGGGCGACGCGGTTCCGGCCCCCGGTCTTCGCCTGGTAGAGGGCGAGGTCGGCCCGCTCGATCACCGCGTCCACGTCCCGGTCTCCGGCATTGGCGCGGGCCGCGCCGAAGCTCACGGTGACGCCGATCTCCCGCCCTTCGAATTCCACCGTGGTGTCGCTGATGCTGGCACGGATCCGCTCGGCGAGCGCCATCATGTCCCGTTCCGAGATGTCGAGGAGCAGCACGACGAACTCCTCCCCGCCGAAGCGCGCCACCCGGTCCTGGAGCCGCAGCGCGGCGCTGATGCAGGCGCCCACATGGCGGATGACCGCGTCTCCGGCCGGATGGCCGTAGGTGTCGTTCACGGCCTTGAAGTGGTCGATGTCGGCCATGAGGATGCCGAGGCTGTCGCTGCTGCGGGTGCCGCGCAACGCTGTTTCCGCCACACTCAGGAAGGAGCGCCGGTTCAGCAGGCCGGTGAGCGGGTCGCTGTCGGCGAGCTGCCGCAGCGCGGCGAGATCCTCCTGATATTGCTGGGCATGCTGGACGAAGCGCAGCTCCGCGCTGCCGAGGCGGCGCATCAGCGCCCGCAGGGCGCCGGAGAGCTGGATCACTTCCGCGGCCCCCCTGAGGCGCGGCAGCATGGTGACCTTCGGGTTGCGGCCGATCTCGCCAGCCGCACGGGTGAGGGTTTCGAGCGGCCTGGAAATACGCCGGGCGATCCAGACCGACACCAGGAGGGTGATCACCAGAACCGCCGCGCCGATGGAGAGGATTGTTGCCCCCACGCGGCCGGGAATCTCGAAGGCGATGGAAAAATCCTGCCGGGCCACGACGATCCAGCCGAGGCCGGGATAATCCTGCTGGCCGCGGGCCACGGCGAAGCCGGTGAGGAAATGCCGGCCGTCCCGCACATCCTCGAACGTGCCCGAGGTTTCGCGCTGCATCTCCGCAATGCGCTCCGGAGGGAAGGGTGAGCTTCCCCGGTTCGGGCCGAGCAGCATGACGCCGTCCTTGGACAGCACCCAGATGTCCTTTTCGCTTTGGCCACCGAGGGCGCCCCGGCGGAGCAGTTCCGCCCATTCGAAGGCAAGGTGGGCGCCCAGCACGCCGAGAAGGCGGTGGTCACCGGAAAAGACCGGGAAAGCCACGTCCACGAAGCGCAAGGGCTCGCCGGAGGCGGGAGCCCCAAGAAGCCCCGCCAGGCGCGTGGCCTCATGCACATCTCCCACGAAGGGCGCATTCAGGCCCGCCTGAAACCAGGGATGAGCCCCCACCGAGGCCCCTTCCAGCATGTTGCGGCTGGCTGCCGACACCACTCCATCGGGGCGGGAGAAGCCGATCCAGGCATAATAAGGCAGCGTGGCTTGAAGTTGGTTCAGCAGGGCTCGGATCGTCTCCGGCTCGGCTTCCCAATGAGGGCCAAGCGGCTGCATGGCGGCGAGCTGCTTGATGTCGCTGAAGCGCTCGAACATGTCGGCGTCGAGCTGGCGCGCCAAGGTCCGCGCGGAACTGGTGATGTCGGCGGTGATGCGCCGGACCATCTCCTGGCGGCTGAGATCGGCGGAAGACAGGGCGAGCGCTGTGATGCCGGCCAATGACACCATGGCCGTGACGAAGCTTATCTGCTGCGCTACGGACATACGATCTTGCAGCCGATGAAGGCTGTTACGTATGGCATCCAGCACGTAGCCTGCTCCCCCGACGGCTGCGTCAAACCCAATGGGCCGAAGATTGATGTATCCCAAAGCTCCGTCGATCACGCAGCAGGTGCAACTGCGCCAACTCGTCGCGTGGAGAAATGCACGTCCTTATTGATAATAAGGCTAACATATATTATGAGTGACTGGTCATGAATGAACCGCCCCTCGGCTTTCTCCTTGTGGATACTGCGCGCCTCTATCGCGCCCGCATCGACCGCGCCTTCGAGCAGGCGGGGCTCGGGCTGACGGCGGGCGAGGCCCGCACGCTCGCCCACGTGAACATAAATCCCGGCTTGCGCCAGACCGCCCTCGCGGTGCGCATGAACGTGGAGCCCATGACGCTCGTGGGTTTCCTCGACCGGCTCGAAGCCCAGGGTCTGGTGCAGCGGGAGCCGGACCCCACCGACCGCCGCGCCAAGATCGTGCGGCTCACCGAGACGGCGGCGCCGCTGCTGGAGCGGGTCACAGCCGCCGCCGCCCATGCGCGGGAAGAGGCGTTGGCCGGCCTCAACGACCATGATCGCGACGCCTTCCGCTCGGCGCTCGACCTCATCCGGGGAAATCTGTGTCAGACCATCCGGGACGATAAATGAAGCCCCTGATGTCCGAGAACCGCACCGCTGTCATCGGCGCGGTGATCATCGTTCTCGGACCCTTGAGCATGGCGCTCTACACGCCGGCCATGCCCATGCTGGTGCACGCCTTCGGCACGACGCCCTCGATCATGAAGCTGACGCTCAGCGTCTATTTCGGCGGCTTCGCCTTCTCCCAACTGGTCTGCGGGCCGCTCTCCGACGGCTTCGGGCGCCGCCCGACGGCCCTGGGCTTCTTCACCCTTTATGTGGTGGGGAGCCTCGTGGCGGCATTCGCCTCCGACATCCAGTGGCTCATCATCGGGCGTGCGCTCCAGGGCGTCGGCGTGGCGGCGGGGCCGGCCATCGCCCGCGCCATCGTGCGGGACCAGTTCACCGGCCAGTCCTCCTCCCGCATCCTCAACCTCATCGGCTCCATGCAGGCGGTCGGCCCGGCGCTTGCGCCGAGCGTCGGCGGGCTCATCCTCGGGGTCGCGGGCTGGCAGCCTATCTTCTACGTGATGGTGATCTGGGGCGCGGTGGTACTCGCGCTGCTTGGCTTCGGGGTGCCCGAAACCAATCCCAATCCCGATCCGCGCCAGGCCCACCCGCCTCAGATCATGCGCAATTACTGGGCGCTGCTGCGCGATCCGGGGTTCATGCGCGTGAGCCTTCTGATCGGCTTCGGGGTCGGCGCCATCTATACGCTCGCCTCCATCCTGCCCTTCGTGCTGATCGAGAAGGTGAAGCTCACGCCGACCCAATTCGGGCTCGGCATGGTCTGCCAGACCGGGTCATTCATCGTCGGCACCCTCGTCTCCGCCCAGCTCATGCGGCGCATGGATGCCAACCGCCTCGTCCCCATCGGAACCGGCCTGATGCTGGTGGCCTCCGCCGTGCTCGTGGCCCTGCCGTTCACGTGGGAGACCAGCTTCGTCACGGTCATGGTGCCGGTCGGGCTGTGGGCGTTCGGCATATCCATGGTGATCCCCGGCAGCACGACGACCGCCTTGTCCGGCTTCCCCGCCATGGCGGGCTCGGCGGCGGCGCTCCTGGGGTGCTTGCAGATCGGCGGGGGCTTCCTCGGCTCTGCCGTCGCCAGCCTGTTTCATGAGCCGGCCGACGCGCTCGGCGCGGTGATCCCGGCCATGGGCGTGCTTGGGGCCCTTTCCTATGCGATCCTGCGCCCGGCGAAGGCGCCTGCGGCCGCTCGGCCGGTGGACGAGGCGGATATCGAGATCGCCACGGACCCTGCCGGCATTATCGGCGCCGCCGGGGAAGAGATTCAGGCGCAGGTTTTCCGCAAATCGGCGTAGGGTTCGGACCAAGCTGGCGACGGGCCGCAAGATCTGCTTGCAGCTCGCCTTGTTGTGCTCAGCCTTCCGCCCTGCGGGCCCGCGCGCCATAGGTGCGCAGCCGGAGCGCGTTCAGCTTGATGAAGCCGGCGGCGTCGCGGTGATCGTAGGCGACTGCGCCTTCCTCGAAGGTCACGAGGTCCTGGTTGTAGAGCGAATAGGGGCTCTCGCGGCCGATCACCGAGACATTGCCCTTGTAGAGCTTCACCTTCACAGTGCCGCTCACATAGCGCTGGGAATGGTCGATGGCGGCCTGGAGCATCTCGCGCTCGGGGGCGAACCAGAAGCCGTTATAGATGAGCTCCGCATAGCGGGGCATCAGCTCGTCCTTCAGGTGCGCCGCGCCGCGGTCCAGCGTAATGCTTTCGATGCCGCGATGGGCGGCCAAAAGGATGGTGCCGCCGGGGGTCTCGTAGACGCCGCGCGACTTCATGCCCACGAAGCGGTTCTCTACGAGGTCGAGCCGGCCGATGCCGTTGGCCTTGCCCAGCTCGTTGAGGCGGGCGAGCAGCGTCGCCGGGCTCAGGATCTCGCCATCGATGGAAACCGCATCGCCCTGCTGGAAGCCGATCTCGATGATGGTGGCGCGGTCCGGCGCCTCCTCGGGCGAGATGGTGCGCTGGTAGACATATTCGGGGGCGTCGTCGGCCGGGTCTTCCAGCACCTTGCCCTCGGAGGAGGAGTGCAGGAGGTTCGCGTCCACCGAGAAGGGCGCCTCGCCGCGCTTGTCCTTGGAGATGGGGATCTGGTGGCTCTCGGCAAACTCCAGCAGACGGGTGCGGGAGGTGAGGTCCCATTCGCGCCAGGGGGCGATCACGGTGATCTCCGGCTCCAGGGCATAATAGCCCAATTCGAAGCGCACCTGGTCGTTGCCCTTGCCGGTGGCGCCGTGGGAGACCGCGTCGGCGCCCACCTTGCGGGCGATCTCGATTTGCTTCTTGGCGATGAGCGGGCGGGCGATGGAGGTGCCGAGGAGATACTGGCCCTCATAGACCGCATTGGCGCGGAACATGGGGAACACATAGTCCCGCACGAATTCCTCGCGCACATCCTCGATGAAGATGTTTTCCGGCTTGATGCCGAGCAGCAGGGCCTTTTCGCGCGCCGGTGCCAGCTCCTCGCCCTGGCCGAGGTCGGCGGTGAAGGTCACCACCTCGCAGCCATAGGTGGTCTGGAGCCATTTGAGGATCACCGAGGTGTCGAGCCCGCCGGAATAAGCAAGCACAACCTTCTTCACGTCGCGGGCCATCAGGTCTCTCGGAATTCGGAAAAGTGGCGCGGACTATAGGCCGGAGCCGCGCCGTGGCAAGTGGGCACGCAGCGCGCGCATGGTGGAGCGCGTGGCCCAGGCCATTGCCCGCCACACCGCGCGCCCGAGCGCATGGAGCGCGCGCCCGAGCTGGCCGACGCCCCGCTCCACCGCCGCATCGCTCGGCGGGTGGCGCCGGTCGAACAGAAGGAAGCGCATCACGGCGATGAGGAGGATGGTCAGGACGGCGGAGAACACCACGTCCGTGAAGAAATGCCCGCCGAAGGCGATGCGCAGCCCGCCGGCGGTGGCGCCGAACAGGGCCGCCGCGCCGATGGCGATGCCGCGATAGGGCGGCGGCACAAGGCTCGCCGGGGCGATGAGCCAGAAGCCGAGCGATCCCTCGCCGGAGACGAAGGAGCAGTTGCCGGGGCACTTTCCCTCAGTGGAATACCAGGGATTGAACACGTCCTTGCCGCCGAACGTCTCCAGATGCACCGGGCGCGGGCGGCCCCAATGCTCCTTCAGGAGCCCGTTGACGATGAGCCCCGGACCCAGCGCCATGGTGACGGCGAGCAGCACCGCCGCGCGGGCGGGCAGGAACATGGGGCGCCCCGGAAAGAGGAGCTTCAGGATGATGGCCGCGAAGGCCGGGCCGGCGAAGATCCAGGGGATGATATTGGCGGCGGAGCGGAACGCCTTGCTCCATTCGAAGCCCGAGAGCTGGAAGGTGCGGGTGCCCGCATCCCAGAACCACGCGGTGATGGCGAGGTCCCATTCCGGGAACACGGTGAAGAGGATCGCCACGGCCGTGCCGGTCACGAGAGCGAAGAACACGGCCAGCTTCAACGGGGCACCTGCCTTATGGTTTGATCCACATCCTTGCGGAAGCGCCCGCCGCCGCTTCACAATCAGGCGGATTTAGCCCGGAGAGCGCAGCATGGCCAGGGCCTGCCTCGATTTCTACTACGAGTTCGCGTCCACCTATTCCTATCTCGCGGTCTCCCGCATCGGCCCCCTGGCCGAGGCGGCGGGGGTGGAGGTGCATTGGCGGCCCTTTTTGCTCGGCCCCATCTTCGCCGCGCAGGGGCACACCACCTCGCCGTTCAACACCTACCCCGAAAAAGGGCGCCATATGTGGCGCGACCTGGAGCGGCTCGCGGCCCGCTACGGCCTGCCGCCGGTGGTGAAGCCCGAGCCCTTCCCGGCCAACGGGCTGCTGGCCGCGCGGGTGGCGGTGCTCCTCAACGATGCCTCGCGGCCGGCTTTCTCCCGCGAAATATTCCGCCGCGCCTTCGCGCTGGGCCAGGACATCGGCGAGCGGGAGATCGTCCGCCAGGTGCTCGCCGGCCTCGGCCATTTCTGCGACGACGTGATCCCCGAGGCGGAAACCCAGCTCAACAAGGACCGCCTGCGCGCCCAGACCGAGCGCGCGCGCCTCGCCGGCGTGTTCGGCGCGCCGACCTTCGTGGCGGTGGACGGCGAATTGTTCTGGGGCAATGACCGCCTGGAAATGGCCCTGGAGCATGCGCAAGAGGTGGCGGCGAAGGCGGCGTGAGTGGAGTTGTCCTGGACAAGTGAGCGCGTAGCGCGAATGCAGATCCGGGACCCAGCGCAAAAGACCGCCGAAGGCGCTTCAATCCATCTCCGGCGCCGCGCGTCGGAGATGTTTTTCACGCTGGTCGCTGATTGCCGGCTCCGCCGGAGTCTCGCGCTGGGTCCCGGATCTGCGTTCCGCCTGCGGCGTCGCTTGTCCAGGACAAATCATGCCGGAGGCGGCGGCAGCGCGGGCGCACGCGGCGGGCTCAGCACCGCTTTCCAGAAGCCCGCGCCCCAGCCGGCCACCAGCCAATAGACGAGGCCGCCGGCAAGCCCCGTCGCCAGGACATAGAAGGGATCGGCCAGTGGCGCCGGCTCGTCCATCATGACGGGATAGAGCTGGGTGCCGAGGAAGGCGGACACCGTGCCGCTTGCCACATGGAACATCCAGGAGCGCACGGCGAAGGCCTCGGAAAACAGGATGCCCACCGCGCCGATGGTCCAGATGAGGCCGAGCAGGATGGTGGTCTGGAGGCCCGCATTCAGAATGGCGGAGAATGTTCTGAGGCCGCTTGGATCATCGAGGGCGCTGCTCACTACCGCGCCGAGCTGCCATTGGCCGAACAGCACGATGATGGCCTGCACGGTGGCGGCGATGAGGATCGCAGCGGGAATGAGGATGAGCCGCAGGACAAGGCGGAAGAAGGAATCCATCAGTCAGGCCGGCTCATAGCAGACGGCTTCCACATTGTTCCCGTCCGGATCGAGAACGAAGGCGGCGTAATAGGGCTTGCCGAAATGGGGCCGCTCGCCCGGCGCGCCATTGTCCTTGGCGCCGGCCGCGAGGGCAGCGGCATAAAAGGCATCCACCGCCGCCCGGTTCGGTGCCTTGAAGGCGAAATGCACCGGCCCGCTCTCATAGTCCGCGCCCCAGATCCAGAAATCGGGAAGGTCCGAGCCGAAGCCGTGGGAGGGATAGTCGCCGGTGCGCTCCGCGTCCCAGGTCTCGATGTACCGGATGCCCAGAGGCGCCAGGATGGCCGTGTAGAAGATGCGGGAGCGTTCGAGGTCGCGCGCTGCCATGCCGAAATGATCGAACATGGCCCCCGCTCCTATTCCGCCGCCGCCGCCATGGCGCGCAAGGCGAGCCGCTCGCGGGCGGAGAGCTTTTCCGTCTCGCTCTTGAGCTGGCCGCAGGCGGCGAGGATGTCCCGGCCGCGCGGCGTGCGCACCGGGCTCGCATAGCCGGCACGGAACACGATGTCGGAGAAACGCTCGATGGTCTCCCAGTCCGAGCACTCATATTGGGTGCCCGGCCAGGGGTTGAACGGGATGAGGTTGATCTTGGCCGGAACCCCTTCCAGCAGCTTCACCAGCGCCTTGGCATCCGCCGGGCTGTCGTTCACGCCCTTCAGCATGACGTATTCGAACGTGATGCGCTTGGCGTTGGAGGCTGGCGGATAGGTGCGGCAGGCCTCGATCAATTCCTCAATGGGATATTTCTTGTTGATGGGCACGAGCACGTCGCGCAACTCGTCCCGCACCGCGTGCAGCGAGATGGCCAGCATGGGGCCGACCTCGCGGCCGAGGCGCTCGATCTCCGGCACGATGCCGGAGGTGGAGACGGTGATGCGGCGCTTGCCGAGGCCGAGCCCGTCGCCGTCGGAGAGGATCTCGATGGCCTCGGCCACCGAATCATAAGCGTAGAGCGGCTCGCCCATGCCCATGAAGACGATGTTGGTCACGAGCCGGTCGCCCTCGGTGGGCAGGCCCGGCCCCACCGCGCGCTCGCGGCCGGGATAGTCGCCCAGCCGGTCGCGGGCCACCATCACCTGCGCCACGATCTCGGCGGCGGTGAGGTTGCGCACCAGGCGCTGGGTGCCCGTGTGGCAGAAGGAGCAGTTGAGGGTGCAGCCCACCTGGCTGGAGACACAGAGCGTGCCGCGGTCCTTCTCGGGGATGTAGACGCACTCGATCTCGTGCGGCTTCTCGCCCGGTGTGTCGGCCGGCATGCGCAGCAGCCATTTGCGGGTGCCGTCCTGGGACACCTGCTCCACCACGATCTCCGGCCGAGCCAGCGAGAGCACCTCGGCGAGGCGCGTGCGCAGGTGCTTGGAGACGTTGGTCATCTCGTCGAACGAGGTGGCCCCGCGCAGGTAGATCCAGTGCCAGAGCTGGTTGACGCGCATGCGCCGCTCGCGCTCGGCAACGCCCGCCGTCTCCAGCGCACGGCCGAGCTTCTCCCGGTCGAGGCCGACGAGGCTGGGAAGCGCCGCTTCCGCCGGGGCGGAGGAGGGCGGGGTCATTTCGATTACGCGCGTCATGGAGCCACACATAGCGGTTCCGCGCCCTTGCCGCCACAGCGGGAGCGCGATCCGTCTCAATTCTGAAGGGTTGGGCGCTCACAAGCGCGAAAATTGTGGCGGGCTTCGGGCCGGCCACCTGTCATCGCCGCTATCATGCCCGGGCTTTGTCCCGGGCATGACGGTTCCAGGGGGTGTCGCGCGTGACAACCAGCCTTTCAGGCCGCCGTCACTTGCACTCCTGCACGACGCGGTCCAGCGCCTGGCCGAGACCGCCGAGGGCATACTTGTCCGTGGTGACGTTGCCGCGCACGGAGGTGGAGGCGATGGTGAGGTCCTTGCCCTTGCGCATGGCGTCCACCAGCTTGCCTTCCTCGGCGACGTTGCGCACCCAGGCGCCTTCGTCCTTGGTGTAGAGCTGGAACACCTGGGGGCCGATGGTCAGCTTTGATTCGCTGCCGTCCTTCAGCTTGAAGCCCATGGTGATGCTGACCTCGTTCACCACCTTCTCGCCCGGCCGGGTGCTCACGAAAAAGTAAGCGGGATCGCGGTTGAGCCCGCCCGGCTGGCGGTCCTTCGGCTGGGAGAGGGCGTAGCAGACCTTGGTGTTGCCGCTGCCGCCCGTATAGACGCTCCAGTCGCCGAACTGCGCCACGGGCTTGGGCTGCGCCTGCCCTTGGGAAAGGGCGGGGCCGGCAAGGATGGCGAGCAGAGCGGCGCCAAGGAGGGCGGAGCTTGCGCGGAACGGAGCCATAGCTTCTCCTACTGAATGAACGGCGCGATATCAAACTTGGCCGCGGCGTCTGCGAACGCCCCTAAAGGTGGACGCCGACGAAAAAATGGCACACAGACGGGTTGCCGTTTCCTTAACACATGTCGCGGCGCGCGCCTCAACCGTCGCTGCCCGCCCTCCACGAGAAGGGAAGTGCGATGAAGGCTGTCCTGTGTGAGCGTCACGGACCCCCCGAAGCCTTGGCCCTGCGCGAACTGCCCGATCCTGTGCCCGGCCCGGGCGAGGCGGTGGTGGACGTCGCGGCTATTGGCCTCAATTTCTTCGACACATTGATCATCCGCGACCTCTACCAGTTCAAGCCGCCTCTACCGTTTTCCCCCGGCGCGGAATTCTCCGGCCACGTGGTGGCGGTGGGGCCGGGCGTAAATGGCGTGGCGGTGGGCGACCGCGTCGCGGGCTATATGACCGCAGGCGCCGCCCGCGAGAAGGTGGTGGTGCGCGCGGACGTGCTGGCCGTGGTTCCGGACGAACTGGACCTCGTGAAGGCGGCGGGCCTCATCGTCACCTATGGCACGGCGCTCTATGCCCTGCGCGACCGCGGAGAGCTGAAGCCCGGCGAAACGCTGGCGGTGCTGGGCGCGGCGGGCGGCGTCGGCCTTGCCGCCGTGGAACTGGGCAAGATCCTGGGCGCCCGCGTCATCGCCTGCGCTTCCTCTCCCGACAAGCTTGATTTCGCGCGGGCGCACGGCGCGGACGAGGGCATCGACTACACGAAGGAAGACCTGAAAGTCCGCCTCAAGGAACTGGGCGGCGAAGGCGGGATCGACATGGTGTTCGACCCCGTGGGCGGGGAGCAGTCCGAGCAGGCGCTCCGGGCGCTTGGCTGGGGCGGGCGGCTGATGGTCATCGGCTTTGCCGCCGGCGCCATCCCGAAGTTGCCGCTCAACCTGCTGCTGCTTAAGAATTGCGATGCGCGGGGCGTCGCCTTCGGGACGCAGATGCGCAAGGACGCCGCCTGGAGCCGGGCGACGACGCAGGAACTGATCGGCTATGCCCGCGCCGGCCGTATCTCCGCGCACGTGGATTCCACCTTCCCGCTGGAGAATTGCGCGGAGGCGCTGAACGAGATCGCGGGGCGGAAGGTGAAGGGCAAGCTGGTGCTGACCACGGGGCGCTGAACCGCCGTCGTGCCCGGGCTTGTTCCGAAGTCGGATGTTTCCGACTTCGGCTTCAAAAGTGTGAAAGTCGGCAACAGCCGACTTTCATGGCATCCACGTCTCTCCCTTAAGCTGCACCCGACCGCGCCCCGTCATGGCCGGGACAAGCCCGGCCATGACGGCAGGAAAGGCGGTGCACCTGCTTATTTTTGAAAGGTCGATTGGCTCTAAGCCTCGGCCTGCGGGCTCTTCATCTGCTCGAGCGTCGTCCTGGCCGCCTCGCGATGGTGCGGCCGGATGTGGGACGACAATAGCTGCATGGCGCCGAACAGCACGGCTGCGTCATCCCCGAAGCCGATGAGGGGCAGGAAATCCGGCATGAAGTCCGCCGGCAGCAGGAAATAGGCCAGAGCGCCGAGAAGCCCCGCGCGCACCTTCAGCGGCGTCTCGCGGTCGAAGGCGGCGAAATAGGCGGCCACCGCATCCTCGGCGAAGGGCACGGCCGCGGCATGGCGCTTCAGTTTGCGCCAGAAGCCCCGCCGTACGCTCGTCTCGTCATTCTCAGCCTTCTGGCGGTCCTCGGCGTCGAGGCCGCTCCAGTCGGTCCCATCCTGTGTGTAGATCATGAAAGGACAGATGGGGTCCCACGGCGGCGCCGCAAGACGAAGCCTTCAGCGTGGCAGGAAAGGATTTCGCGCGCGCTCGTCGCCGATGCTGGTCACTGCCCCATGGCCCGGCAGGCAGACCATGTTGTCGCCGAGCGGCAGCAGCTTCTCGACAATACCGGAGATGAGCTGGTCGTGGCTGCCATAAGGGAAATCCGTGCGGCCGACGGACCCCTGGAACAGTGTGTCGCCGACGATGGCGACGCGGCTCGGCGCGTGGACGAACACCACATGGCCCGGCGTATGGCCCGGCACCTGGAGCACGTCGAGGGTCAGATCGCCCACCTTCACGGTCTCGCCATCGGAGAGATAGCGGTCCGGCGTGAAGGCGCGGGCTTCGGGAAAGCCGTACTGCTCCGCCATCGCCGGCAGGCCGTCTATGAGGAACTGGTCGTCCTGGTGCGGCCCCTCGATGCCCACTTCGAGGCTCTCCGCCAGCTCGGCGGCGGCGGCGGCGTGGTCCACATGGCCGTGGGTGAGGAGGATCTTCTCGATCGTGATGCCGGTTTCCGCCACCGCGGCGCGGATGCGGGCAATGTCACCGCCCGGATCGATCACCGCGCCCTGCATGGTGGCGGTGCACCACAGGATCGAGCAATTCTGCTGGAAGGGCGTGACGGGGACGATGGCGATCTGGAGGGGCTGCATGAATGCTCCGGCGATGGATGCGCGTCCAGAGGCAGTCATAGAGCCATTTCGAGGCCCGTGCATCCCGATCTTGTAGGAATATCTGTCGTCTAAACTCTTTAATGTAGATGCCCAAATGAATCGTCAGCCTGAAAGCAGGCTATTATGCTCGGGCGGTGTGGCGAAAGCTGCGGGGGCTTATGACAAACGCGGGGAACGGTAAGGTCGCGCTCATCACCGGCGTGACGGGCCAGGATGGTGCCTATCTGACGGAACTGCTGCTGGAGAAGGGGTATACGGTTCATGGCGTCAAGCGCCGGTCGTCGTCATTCAATACCGGCCGCATCGACCACATCTACCAGGACCCGCACGAGGCGGACCCGCGCTTCGTGCTGCATTTCGGTGATCTGACGGACTCGACCAATCTGATCCGCATCGTCCAGCAGACCCAGCCGGACGAAATCTACAACCTCGCCGCCCAGAGCCACGTCCAGGTCTCGTTCGAGACGCCGGAATACACTGGCAACTCTGACGCCATGGGCACGCTCCGCCTGCTGGAGGCGATCCGCATCCTGGGGTTGGAAAAAAAGACGCGCTTCTACCAAGCATCCACGTCCGAATTGTACGGTAAGGCGCAGGAAGTTCCGCAGTCGGAGACGACGCCCTTCTATCCCCGCAGCCCCTATGCTGTCGCCAAGCTCTATGGCTATTGGATCGTGGTGAATTACCGCGAGGCCTACGGCATGCACGCCTCGAACGGGATTTTGTTCAATCACGAAAGTCCGATACGCGGCGAGACTTTCGTGACGCGCAAGATCACGCGCGCCGTCGCCGCCATCAAGCTGGGCTATCAGGAGAAGCTGTTCCTCGGGAACATTGATGCCCGGCGCGATTGGGGCCACGCGCGCGAATATGTGCGCGGCATGTGGCTGATGTTGCAGCAGGACGAGCCGGGCGACTATGTGCTGGCCACCGGCGAGGCCACCCTCATCCGCGACTTCGTCACGGAGGCCTTCGGGCAGGTCGATATAACCTTGCGCTGGGAAGGCCAGGGCGTGGACGAAAAGGGGATCTGTGCCAGAACCGGCAAGGTCCATGTGGAGATCGACCCCCGCTATTTCCGCCCCACCGAAGTTGACACCCTTGTCGGTGATGCTTCGAAGGCGAGGGCCAAGCTGGGCTGGTCCCATCAGACCAGATGGCAGCAGCTTTGCGCCGAGATGGTCGCTGCCGACCTGATATCCGTCGCATGGGAGCAGCGGCGCAATGCGGAATGAGGCCGCCTTTGGCGTGAATGCGGAACCCGCGCGCTTCGACATCGCCCGAAAGCGCGTCTGGGTCGCCGGCCACAAGGGGATGGTCGGCTCCGCCATCGTGCGGCGCCTCGCGTCGGAAGACTGCGAAATCCTCACCGCCACGCGGTCCGAGGTCGATCTCAAGTCTCCCGATCAGGTTCGCCGCTATCTTGCCGCAACGAAACCGGATGCGATCTTCATGGCCGCGGCCAAGGTCGGCGGCATCCTGGCCAACGACACGTATCCGGCGGATTTCCTTCACGACAACCTGATGATCGCGGCGAATGTCACCGAGGCGGCTCATCGGGAGGGCGTGGGCAAGATGCTGCTCCTGGGGTCGAGCTGCATCTATCCCGGGACGGCCCCGCAGCCGATCCGGGAGGATGCCCTTCTGACCGGTCCGCTGGAGCCCACCAATGAGTGGTACGCCATCGCCAAGATCGCCGGCATCAAGCTCGGCCAGGCCTACCGGAAGCAGCATGGCTGCGACTTCATCAGCGCCATGCCGACCAACCTCTATGGCCCTGGCGACAATTTCGACCTCAGCACCAGCCATGTCCTGCCTGCGCTGATCCGCAAGGCGCACGAAGCCAAGGCCTCCGGCGCCGATCACATGACGATCTGGGGCACGGGAGCGCCCCGGCGTGAATTCCTGCACGCGGACGACTGCGCCGATGCCTGTGTGTTTCTGATGAAGCACTATTCCGGCTTCGAGCACGTCAATGTCGGCTCGGGCGAGGACATCGCCATCATCGATCTCGCACGTCTTATCTGCGACGTCGTGGGCTTCGAGGGCGAGATCCGCCTGGACACGACGAAGCCTGACGGCACGATGCGCAAGCTCATGAGCGGCGAAAAGCTGGGCGCGATGGGGTGGAAGGCCAGGATCGGCCTTCGGCATGGCATTGCCGGGGTATATGGCAGCTATTGTGCGGGCTTGCCGTCCGCGCCATTCGCGATGAGCCTTTCAGACCGGGCCCATCAGCTCTGAGTTCGCCGCATCCTCACGCCCGCGCGGCCGCCGCCCGGGCCTTGGCGACGAGCGCCGCCACCATGGCGGATTGGGGGTTCGCCATTTCCGAGACCACCGTGAAATGGTTGGTGCCTGCCACCTCGTGGGATGCGGTGGTCGCGCCCTTCTGTCCCCAGCCGGCGACGAGGTCGCGGGCCTGGCGGCGGAACTCGTCGCTTTCCTCAGCGCCCACGAAGGCCTGGAAGCTGCGGTCCGCCGGCACGTCCCAGAAGGCGGGCGACAGGCGCCGGGCCTCGTCTTCGGTGAGGCGCAGCTTCTCGTTCATGCTGGTCTTCACCAGCGGCTCCACCTCATAGACGCCGGAAATGCCGAGGCCGCCGGTGATGATGTCGTCGGGCCCGCGCGTGTCGAGCTCATGCCAGCGCGTGGCGGTCAGCGCCGCCGCCAGATGCCCCCCGGCGGAATGCCCCGCCACAGCGAGGCGCCGCCGCACGCGGTGGTAGAGGGTGACCGCCGCGCCGCGCAGCTCGTTGATGATGGTGCCGAGGGGGACGTCCGGGACAAGGTCATAGCCGGCGAGGGCCACCGCCACCCCATGGGCGAGGCAGCCCTCCGCAACGAAGGTCACGTCGCGGGGATGGGAATATTGCCAGTAGCCGCCATGGATATAGAGCACCACGGGCGCGGAGCGGCTGGTGTCCGGCCAGAGGATGTCGAGGATCTGGCGCTGGGTGGGTCCGTGGGGGATGCCGAGATCGGCGGCGGCGGCCGAGCCTCTCAAAGCCGCGGAGCGTTGGCGCCATTCTTCCGAGATCCGGGGCCATTCGGGCACCCGGGCCCGGTTGTTGTATTCGCGCTCGTGATCCAAGGGGCGTCCTCCTGGCTTTAAGCCGATGGCTTGAGGGGGGCGTGATGGTGCCGCTCTAAGGGCGCGGTTCTCTAATCATGGTCCTCATGGGCGCGGCGGATGCGGCGGACCATCCACCAGACCATGAGCACGGCCACGGGCACCGCCAAGGCGGTGACGAACCCGGCATCGAGGGTGAAGCCGAGATGGGCATCGACACCGCCCTCATGGATGCCCTCCGCCAGGAGATGGACCAGGCTCGCAACATAATAGGAGATGGCCGCCACCGACAAACCTTCCACGGTGCGCTGGAGGCGCAGCTGAAGGCGGGTGCGCTCGTTCATGGAGGCGAGCAGGTCGCGGTTCTGCTGCTCCACCTCCACGTCCACGCGGGTGCGCAGCAGGTCGGCGGCGCGGGCGAGCTTGGCGGAAATGTTGGCCTGGCGCTCCTCCACGGTCACGCAGGTGCGCATGGCGGGCGCCATGCGGCGGTCGAGGAATTGCTGCCAGGTGGGAAAGCCCGGCACCGCCTGCTCGCGGATGGTGGCGAGGCGCAGCCGCACGATTTCCTGGTAGGCCCGGCTCGCGCCGAAGCGGAACAAAGAGGCGGTGGCGTCGGCCTCAAGTTCCGCCGAGAGGGCCACCAGTTCGTCCAGCATGCGGTTGTTGGCGGCAAGGCCCTCGGACTGTCGCATGGCTCCGGTGAGCCGGGCGAGCTGCGCCTCGATGCGGGCGATCTCCGGCGCGAGGCGCTGGGCTTCCGGCAGGCCGAGCAGAGCGAGGAGCCTGTAGGTCTCGATCTCCAGCACGCGCTGCACCAGGGCGCCGGCGGCTTCCGGCCCGAGACCCCGGTCCCGCACCAGGATGCGCACGAAGCCGGCGGGGTCCGGCTTGAAATCGGTGGCGATCTCGCCCGCCCCGTCATTCACGTCGGCGCGGGCGAGGCTTGCGCGGTCGAACAAGGCGTTGAGCTGGAAGTCCTCGGCGGTGTCTGCCACGAGATGCAGATCGACGGCCACCAGGAGCAATCCCGGCTGCGGGATCTCAGCGAGCGCGCCCGTGAAGGAGGAAGCCGGCGGGTGGAAAGGCAATTCGCCCGGAGGGGTCTCGGCCGAGGGGAAGTCCCACGTATAGGTGGAGAATTCCGCGTGGCTCTCCCAGCGCAGCGTCGCCCCGCCCAGTTCCACCCGGTGGTGCTTTGCCCCCGGCACGGGAGGGGCGAGGCCGCGCGCGGCGCAGAATGCTTCGACGCCGATGCGCGCCGCCTGGGCGTTGGTGGGGTCGGTGAGGAAGGCCACGTGCAGGAAGCGGCGTGGCGTCACCGCCGGGAAGAAGGGGCGCGCATGCAGCTCCGCCAGCACCGAGGCCCGCAGCGGATGGGCCGCCAGCGCGCGGCCCTCGCCAATGCCGATATCCGCTGCCCCCAACGCCATGCCCGTGCCCTCCGTGGGACGGTGCTGGCATGGGCGGCGGCGGGTTTCAAGCCCGCCTGCCGTATGGTCGCAGGTCAGAGGCCCTGGAGATGGGACACGTCATTGAGCCGTACCAGCTTGGCCGAGGTGCCGCTCCATTCCAGGAGGCTGAGATTGCAGGGCTCCTGGGCGATGCCCCAATACATGGTGGCCGGCAGGTCCAAGAGGTAGCTCAGCAGCACGCGATTGACGCTGTCATGGCCCACCAGAACCACGCTCTCGCCTGCGTGACGATCCAGCACGAAGCGCAGCAGATCGGCGGCGCGCACGGCCACATCCTGAAGGGATTCGCCGGACGGGAAGCGCACAAGGTGCGGCGCTGAGCGCCACAGGGCGTATCGCGCCGCATCGGCCGCCTTCACATCCTCATGGGTCTTCCACTGCCAGTCGCCATAGTCGATGTCGCCCAGTTCCGGCCGTGGCTCGGCCGGCACGGCGCAGGCCTGCGATATCTGCGCGCCGGTGGCGATGCAGCGGCCGAGGGTCGAGGTGTAGATGGCCGTGGGCTTGAAGTTCGCCGCGATCGTCGCCGCGAGCGCCGCCGCCTGCTGCTCGCCTTTTTCGGAGAGCGGCACTTCCATGCGGCCGCGAAACCGTTCGGGATGGATGCCCTCCACATGGCCGTGGCGAGCAAGAATGAGCGTTGTGGTGGTCACGGCGAAGCCCCCGCTGATGCGGGGGCGACGTTATCCCGTCACGCTGCCGAACGCAGCCGGAACAAAGGCGATACCCGCATGGGAAACGTATGTTCCCATGCGGGCCTCATGATCAGTTATCGCGCCGGCGAGGGGGTATGGGCATTCCCGCCATGGGGATCGCTCGGGGACATGGTCGTCCGCGGCTGGGCCGTGCGGGTGCTGTAGACCTTGGAGGTCGTCGCGCGGGTGCTCTTGTACGACGTGCTCTGGGGGATGCCGAGCACACCCTTCACGCCGCCTGCAATACCGCCGCCGACCGCGCCAACGGCGCCACCGACCGCGCCGCCCACCGGGCCCGCTATGTTATTACCCGTAGCGGCGCCCTGCTGGGCTCCGCGCACCACGCCCTGCGCCGCGACCGGAGACGCGGAAAGAGCGGCGACGCCAAGAATGGCTGCAACAAGCTGTGCCTTCATGACAAAAACTCCTTTCGCATAGAGCAACGGAGCAGAAGGCGTAAAGGTTCCGTGGGGAGAGCTTTAAGAATAGGCACTATCAGCGGCGGGGGTTTATTCCCGCTGGCATAAGCGTTGCAATGAATTGGTCGACCTTATTGAAGGAAGCCGATCCACCGTCCGCAGATGATGGCTCCCACCCAGATGCTCAGCGAAAAAGCCGCGCCGATCTTGATGCGGGCGGGCACCGGGGCGCCTTCGAGCATCTGCCGCCAGCCGCCGCCCAGCCGGAGCAGCAGGGCGTTGAGAATGCCCAGCGCCACAAGCGCCAGCTTCGCAAGGAAAGCGGCGTTCTGCGCATAGGCCACCGGCCGGACGGAGAACAGCAGGGCGCCGGTGCAGAGGGCGAGCAGAAGCCCCGCCGCCGCGACGCGGGAGAGGGGAGGGGCGAGGCTCGCCAGCGCGGCGCCCCGGAAAGCGCCGAGCAGCCGCAAGTCCAGCGTCGCGATGGCGCCCACCAGGAGGCCGATGCCGAGGATATGGGCGGCATTCAGCAGCGCATAGGCCGCCACCCACTGGCGCAGCGCCGCCGCCACCGGCCAGTGCGAGAGGGCCTCAAGCCATGCCATTTCGCGTCAATTCTGCTTGATGCGCTCCGGATAGATGTCGAAGGTCTCTGCGCCAACTGTGATGCGCACCGCCTTCATGCGTTTCTCCTGCTTGTCCTGCGAGCGGTTGCCCAGCGCGGTGATGGCATCGCCCACCTTGGCGGAGCCTTCCACGAAGCCGGCATTGCGCGTCTGCGTGGGATTGCCCAGTTCCACCGTCCAGACGCCGTCGCTGGCGGTCTCCACCTTCAGGGTCGGGTGGGGCGGGCCGATATAGATGCTGGTGATCTTGCCCTTCAGCTCGATCTGGTCCGCCTCCGCCCAGGACCAGCCGTGGTGGGCCGTGGCCGCGGTGGCCAGGAGGATGGCTGCGGCCACACCGCCAAACGCGGCCTTGGATGAGAACAGGCCTGTCATGTTCAACCTCCGCATCGCTTCCCCCTCGCATTATCCCGGAGCAGGCGGCGGGCCGTCGAGGCCACATTCCGCAACGGCATGAAATGACACGCACCTGTGAACGCTGCGTCAGGCGGAGGCCGGGCTGCCGTGGGAGCGCGGCGCCAGTGCCTCTCCCGTCCGCCCTCCACTTGGTCTAGAACGCCTCCATGGTGTTCCTCGACCTTGCAAATCCCACGCGCTTCCTCGCCTGGTCCGGCCGCATCCTGCCGTGGCTCGCGGGCGCGGCCGTGATCGTGCTCGCCCTCGGCCTCGGCCTCGCCTTCCTGGCGCCGGCAGACTACCAGCAGGGCGAGACGGTCAAGATCATGTATATCCACGTGCCGTTCGCCTGGCTCGCCATGTTCGGCTATTCGATGATGGCGCTGTCCTCCCTCGGCATCCTGGTCTGGCGCCATCCTTTGGCGGACGTGGCGCACAAAGCGGCGGCGCCCATCGGCGCCACGTTCACCTTCCTGTGCCTCGTCACCGGCGCGCTGTGGGGGCGGCCCATGTGGGGCACCTATTGGGTGTGGGACGCCCGCCTCACTTCCGTTCTGGTGCTGCTGCTGCTCTATCTCGGCCTCATCGCCCTGCGCTCGGCGGTGGACGATCCCGGCCGGGCGGGGCGGGCGGCGGCGGTGCTCACCCTGGTGGGCGTGGTGAACCTGCCCATTGTGAAATTCTCCGTGGACTGGTGGAACACCCTGCACCAGCCGGCCTCCGTGTTCCGCATGGACGGGCCGACCATCGATCCCTCTTTGTTGCGCCCGCTTCTGGTCTGCGCGCTGGGCTTCACTTTGCTGTTCCTGGCGCTGCACATGCTCGCCATGCGCACGGAAATCCTGCGCCGGCGGGTCGAGGCGCTGGAGGCGCGGGCGGCGGCGGAGGCTCTGGCCTGATGTCCCACACGCTGTTCATCGCCGCCGCCTATGGCGTCGCCGCACTGGGCCTTGCGGCCCTCACGCTCCATCTCGTCCTGGACAATCGCGCCCAGCGCCGGGCGCTGGCGGAGCTGGAAGCGCGCGGCGTGCGGCGGCGCTCTGAAAGACGCCAGCCATGACCGCGCCCGACACCGCCCCGCGCCGCCGCCGGCCCTTGCTGCTGATCCTCCCCGCTTTGGTGTTCGCGGCGCTGGCGGGACTGTTCTTGGTGCGCCTGTTCTCGGGTGATCCCTCGCGCATCCCTTCCGCGCTCATCGGCCGTCCCGCGCCGGCGGTGGACCTTGCCCCCTTGCCGGGGTTGCTCAAGGACGGCGTCCCGGTGCCCGGCATCGCGGCGGGCGACTTCAAGGGCAAGGTCACCCTGGTGAATGTGTGGGCGTCCTGGTGCGCGCCCTGCCGGGAGGAGCATCCCCTGCTGATGGCGCTCGCCCGCGACCCGCGCCTCCAGGTGGTGGGCATCAATTACAAGGACACGCCGGAGAATGCCCGGCGCTTCCTGGGCCAGAACGGCCTGCCCTTCTCGGCCGTGGGGGTGGACCCCAATGGCCGCGCGGCCATCGACTGGGGGGTCTATGGCGTGCCGGAGACCTTCCTCGTCGGCCCGGACGGCGCCATCGCCTACAAGTTCGTCGGGCCACTCAACGAGGCTGGCATAAAGGACGTGCTGCTGCCTCTGGCGGCAAAGCTCAGCGCGGCGCCTCCGGCGCGGTGACGCCTTCCGGCTCCTTCAGCTCGTGCTTGGCCATGAGCGGGGCCTGGGCAAAGGCGAACAGGATGGTGAGCGGCAGGTAGCCGAAGGTCTTGAAGCTGACCCAGGTGTCCGTGGAGAAGTTGCGCCACACCAGCTCGTTCACCACCGCCATCACCAGGAAGAACACGCCCCAGCGCACGGTGAGGATGCGCCAGCCGGCGTCGGTGAGCTTCATCATGCCGTCGAACACATAAGGCAGGAGCGGCTTGTTGAAGGCGAGACCGCCGAGCAGCGCGAGGCCGAACAAGGCGTTCACCAGGGTCGGCTTCAGCTTGATGAAATGGTCGTCCTGGAGCACCAGGGTCAGCGTGCCGAACACCATGACCACCAGGGCCGAGATGAGCGGCATGACGGCGATGCGCCGCGCCAGCACCCACATGGCTCCCAGCGCCAGGAGGGTCGCCACCATGAAGAGGCCGGTGGCGAGATAGATGCCGCCATAGGAATTGCCCACGAAGAACAGGACCAGCGGTCCCAGCTCCAGGGCGATCTTGAGGCCCGGGCTCATCTTGCGGGCGGCGGGTGCGGCAGTGTCGGTCATGAAAATCCTCTCCCGCTCCTTCTGCCGAGCCTCGGCGGCAGGATCAAGGCGTTTCAACGGGAGAGGCCGAGGCAGGACACGATGTCCGGCCCCTCGGCGACGGTCCGCGCCTCCAGCCGGCCCGCCAGCCGCCGCACACCGGGACTGGGCCGGCCGGCATCGCGCCGGTGCGGGTTGGGCAGCATCACCGCCAGCAGCGCCGCCTGGCTGGCATTGACCTGGCTTGCATGGATGCGCAAAGCGCGCTGTGCGCCCGCCTCCACGCCGAATTCCCCGTCCGGCCCCCATTCGGCGATGTTGAGGTAGATTTCCAGCAGCCGCCTCTTGCTCAGCACCAGATCGAGCCAGAGCGCCAAAGGAAGCTCCAACCCCTTGCGGATGAAGGAGCGGCTGTTCCACAGGAACAGGTTCTTGGCGGTCTGCATGGGGATGGTGGAGGCCCCGCGCGCCTCTTCGATGTCGTCGTCCGCCCGGTCGATGGCCGCCTGGATCTCGACGAGATCCACGCCCCAGTGCAGGCAATAGCGGGCATCCTCCGACGCGATGACGGTGCGGATGAGGGCGGGGGACATCTGCGACAGGGGCGTCCAGACCCGTTCCACCCGCTGGCCGGTGGTCCAGCGCCAGAGCATCAGTGTGGAGACCGGATTAATGACGGCATAGGCTACGGAGAGCACGAACGGCACGAGCGCGATGGCGGCCAGAACCAGCACGATGATCTTGAGGCGCCTCATCCCGCGTCCGATCTCCTTTTCCACATGAACGGCCCAGCCAAAGCTAAGGTTCCCCAAGGCCAAGATCCCTTGGCCTTCCGTCCGGGAGCTTGACCGGCGCGCGCCGTTGGGGCACGCGGAGCGGACAAGCTCAATTTCCCGTGACGGCTCCGTGACTGACGCTTCTTTCACAACGCGCCTGAAGGCCGCCGCAGATCTCACGGAGGCGCGGCTGGCCCGTGCTTTGGCGGCGCCGCCGCTGGAGGGCGAACGGCTGCGGCCCGAGCGGCTCCTCGCAGCCATGCGCCACGGCAGCCTCGACGGCGGCAAGCGCTTGCGGCCGTTCCTCGTGCTGGAGAGCGCGGCTTTGTTCGGCATCGCGCCCAACGCAGCGGCCACCGCGGCTGCGGCCATCGAGTGCGTGCATTGCTATTCGCTGGTCCATGACGACCTCCCGGCCATGGACAACGACCTGCTCCGGCGCGGCCGGCCCACGGTCCATGCCGCCTATGGCGAGGCAACCGGCATTCTCGCCGGGGATGCCCTCCTCACCCTCGCCTTCGACCTTCTGGCGGGCGAGGACGCCCATCCCGATCCTGGCGTGCGCATCGAGCTGGTGCGGGTCCTGGCGCGGGCCGCGGGCCTTGGCGGCATGGCGGGCGGGCAGATGCTGGACCTGACCGCGGAGGGGCGCTTTGCGGACGGGGTGCCGCTCGCCCTCGCCTTGACGGAGATCCGCGACCTCCAGGCCATGAAGACCGGCGCCCTTCTGGCCGCCGCCGTCAATATGGGTGGCCTGCTGGGGGGGGCGGATACCGCGCAGCGAGAGGCCTTGGCCATTTATGGCCGGGCGCTGGGCGCTGCGTTCCAGATCGCCGACGACATCCTCGACCTTGAAGGGACGCAGGAGGCGGTGGGCAAGGCCGTGGGCAAGGATGCGGAGGCCGGAAAGGCGACCGTCGTCGCCGCCCTCGGCCGCGACGCGGCGGGGGAACTTCTGGCAACCCTCGTAGCGGAGGCAGAAACGGCGCTCTCGCCCTTCGGCGCCCGCGGCACGGTGCTGGCGGAAGCGGCGCGGTTCGTGGCGGAGCGCAAGAGCTGACCTCCAACAGGCCCCCTCCCAACCCTCCCCCGCAAGCGGGAGAGGGCTTTTCCCGTTGCGCCGGCCGCGCGAACTCCCTCTCCAACTTGCGGGGAAGGGGCAGTGGCGCGATCCCCTTCAAAGGGCATCCCCCTTCGCCCCCGCCCGTGATAGCCTCGCCGCGCCGTGACTGATCGACCGCACCGCTCCCTCATCAGCCGCCGCGCCTTCCTGGCCGGGGCGTCCGCTTTGCCTTTGGCATCGCTTGGTGCCGCGCGGGCGCTGGGCCAAGTGCCGGCGTCGGGTCAGGTGGATGTGGTGATCATCGGCGCGGGCGCCGCCGGCATCGCCGCCGCCCGCCGGGTGGCCGCTGCGGGGCGCACCTATGCGCTGCTGGAGGCGACCAAGCGCCCGGGCGGGCGCGCCGTGACCGACACCTCCATCTTCGGGCGGCCCTTCGATCTCGGGGCCTTCCGCCTCTACAATCCCTTGAGCAATTCGCTGGTGGAGATCGGCGACGAGACCGGCGCGGAGCTCTATTCGGCTCCGGACGCTGCCCGCCTCTATGTGAACGGGCGCGAGGCGCGGGAAAGCGATTACGAGGATTTCGTCTCCAGCGTCCGGCGCGGCGAGCGCGCCATCGGCGCGGCGGGCGATGCGGGGCGCGACCTTCCCGCCGCCCGCGTGCTGCCCGATCTTGGTCCCTGGGCCGCGAGCGCGGCCTTCATCATGGGTCCCTATACCTGCGCGAAGGAGCTGGACCAGGTATCCAGCATCGACTTCTCCCGCGCCGAGGAGCGGGATGCGGGTGCGTTCATCCGCACCGGGGTGGGCTCCTTTATGGCGGGCCTTGCCTCCCCGCTCACGGTGCGTTTCGAGACGGTGGCGAACTCCATCGATCTCGGCCCGCGCATGGCGCAGGTGTTCACCAACAAGGGCACCGTCTCGGGGCGCATGGTGATCGTCGCCGTGCCGCCCAGCATCATCAATGCCGGCAAGCTGCGCATTCCCTATCTGCCGACGCGCTATCGCGCGGCGGTGGAGCGCATCACGCTCGGCGCCTACGACCACATCGCATTCGAATGGCCCGGCAACCCGCTGCGCCTGCGGGAGGATGAGACCGTGCAGGTGAAGGCACAGGATGCCCGCACCTTCGCTTTGGTGGCGCGGCTCGGCGGTTCGAACATCCACATGCTCGAAGTGGGCGGAAAGCTCGCCCAGCAACTGGCGGACGGCCAGCCCCAGGCCGGTGCTGCCTTCCTGAAAGAGGCGCTGACGCGGGAGTTCGGCGCCTCCGCCGCGGCCAAGGTGGGCAAGGTGCACCACACGCGCTGGAGCAAGGAGCCGTTCGCGCTCGGCGCATGGTCCTGCGCCTTGCCGGGCGCGGGCAATCTGCGGCGCGCGTTCACGGAGGTGGTGAACGGCCGGCTCCTGTTCGCCGGCGAGCATGCCCACGAGACCCAATGGGGCACGCTGCACGGCGCCTGGAACTCCGGCGAGCGCGCCGCCACCCAGGCGTTACGGCAACTCGGCGTCGGCAGCGCGAATCTGGCGCAATAACCTCCCGCTTCGTCATGGCCGGGCTCGACCCCGCCATCTCCCTCCGTGGCGAGAGATCCCCGGATCAAGTCCGGGGACGACGGTCGGATCTACCCGCCCGGCTTCAGCGTCTCCAGGAAGCGCACGGGGGCGCCGTTGGACGGGCCGGTCAGCTCGCCCTCCCACATCACCTTGTGGCCGCGCACGAAGGTGCCCACGGGCCAGCCGGTGACCTCCTTGCCGTCATAGGGCGTCCATTTGGAGCGCGAAGCGATCCAGTCGGCGGTGATGGTGGCGCGGCGCTTCAGGTCCACCACGGTGAAGTCGGCGTCATAGCCCGCCATGATCCGCCCCTTGCAGGCGATGTTGAACAGCCGCGCCGGCCCAGCGCTGGAGAGGTCCACGAAGCGCTCCAGCGAGAGCCGCCCGTTCGCCACATGGTCCAGCATCAGCGGCACCAGGGTCTGCACGCCGGTCATGCCCGACGGGCTTTCGGGATAGGGCTTGGCCTTCTCCTCCAGGGTGTGCGGGGCATGGTCGGAGCCGAGCACGTCCACAACGCCGTTGGCGATGCCGGCCCAGATGGCGTCGCGGTGGCGCGCCTCGCGCACCGGCGGGTTCATCTGCGCCAGCGTGCCGAGCCGCTGGTAGCATTCGGGCGCCGTCATGGTGAGGTGGTGGGGCGTCACCTCCACCGAGGCGACGTCGCGATGGTCCGCGAGATATTCCATCTCCTCGGCGGTGGTCACATGCAGCACATGCACCCGCGCGCCCACGTCGCGCGCCAGGGTGACGAGCCGGCGGGTGGCGGTCAGCGCCGCGATCTCGTCGCGCCAGACCGGGTGGGAGGAGGCGTCGCCCGGCACGCGCAGGGGCTTGCGCTCGTTCAGGCGCGGCTCGTCCTCGCAATGGAAGGCGGCACGGCGGCGGATCACCTTCAGGATCGCGCGCACGCCGGGATCGTCCGCCACCAGCAGCGAGCCGGTGGAGGAGCCGATGAACACCTTGATGCCCGCCGCGCCCGGCAGGCGTTCCAGCTCCGGCAGGTCCGCCACATTCTCGTGGGTGCCGCCCACATAGAAGGCGAAATCGCAATGCATGCGGTTGGTGCCGCGGCGGATCTTGTCTTCCAAAGCGGCGGCGTCGGTGGTCTGGGGATTGGTGTTCGGCATCTCGAATACGGCGGTCACCCCGCCCATGACAGCCGCACGGGAGCCGGTCTCCAGATCCTCTTTCTGCTCCAGGCCCGGCTCGCGGAAATGCACCTGGGTGTCGATGACGCCGGGCAGGATGTGCAGCCCCGTGCAGTCGATCACCTCACCCGCCTGTGCGGCCGAGAGCGAGCCGATGGCGCGGATGCGGCCGTCTTTCACGCCCACGTCGCGCACGGCCGCGCCGTCCGGGGTGACGACGGTGCCGCCTTTCAGGAGGAGGTCCAAGGTGTCGGCCATGGGGCAGGGCTCTCTTGAGAGGGATCGACGGGGGCTTTAAGTCTCATAGCGAATTCTGACAAGGACCGGGCCATGCCCTTTGCTTTTCTTCCCGACCGCGCCGTGCTCCGGGTCTCAGGGCCGGAGGCGCGCCATTTCCTGCACAATGTGGTCACCTGCAACGTGGAGACGCTGGAAGAGGGCGGCTCGCGCTTCGGTGCGATCCTGACCCCCCAGGGCAAGATCATCTGCGATTTCCTCGTCCATGCGCCGGCCGGTGCGCCGGACACCTTCCTCCTCGATGCGCCCCGCGCGCTCGCAGGCGACCTCCTGAAGCGGCTCACCCTTTATCGCCTGCGCGCCAAGGTGGAGCTGGCGCTGAAGGACGGGCTGGCCGTGGCGGCGGCCTGGGGCGAGGATGTCGGGCTTCCCGAGGGAGCGGAGGCCTTTCCTGATCCGCGCCTGCCGGCGCTGGGCGCGCGCCTCATCCTGCCGCGCGAGGCGGCCGAAGCCCTGAGCGGGGATGCGGAAGCCTATGACGCGCACCGCATTGCGCTGGGCATCCCGAAGGGCGGCGCCGACTTCACCTATGGCGATGCGTTCCCGCACGAGACTGACATGGATCAGCTGGACGGCATCGATTTCAAGAAGGGTTGCTATGTGGGCCAGGAGGTGGTGAGCCGCATGCAGCACCGCGGCACCGCCCGCACCCGCTCTGTCATGGCCGTGTTCGAGAATGCGCCCGAAGCAGGCTCGGAAATTCTTGCGGGTGAAAAGACGGTGGGCCGCGTTGGTTCCTCCGCCGACGGGCATGGCATTGCGCTCGTGCGTCTGGATCGGGTGGCAGATGCCAAGGCGGCGGGGCTATCGTTCATGGCAGCCGGCATCGAGGTGACGCTAAAAAAGCCCGACTGGGCGCATTTCGAGATGGGGGACGCGTAATGGCGAGCCTGGTTCATACGGACGGCCTTCACCGCTGCCCCTGGTGTGGCACCGACCCGCTCTACATGGCCTATCACGACGAGGAATGGGGCGTGCCGGAGCGGGATTCGCGGGCGCTGTTCGAGAAGCTGCTGCTGGACGGCTTCCAGGCCGGGCTCGCCTGGATCACCATCCTGCGCAAGCGCGACAACTTCCGCCGCGCCTTCGACGGCTTCGATCCGGAGGTGATCGCCCGCTATGACGAGGCCAAGAAGGACGCGCTCATGGCGGATGCCGGCATCGTGCGCAACCGGGCCAAGATCGAGGGCGCCGTGCTCTCCGCCCGCGCCTATCTGGACCTCAGGGACAAGGGCGTCGATTTCTCCACCCTCATGTGGGAGAGCGTCGGCGGCGAGACCTTTGTGCGCCGGCCACGGACGCTGTCCGAGATTCCGGCCGAGACGCCAGAATCCAAGGCGCTGTCGAAGCGGTTGAAGGCGGCCGGCTTCAGGTTCGTCGGCCCCACCATCGTCTATGCGGCCATGCAGGCGTGCGGCCTCGTGGACGATCACATCGCCGACTGCCATCGGGCGCAGCCATCTTCAAAGCGCCGCGGCCGGGCCTGACAAAGACGGGCTATTGCCCGTCGAGCCGCTGGGAGAAGACGATGCGCGGCTCTTCCTCATAGCCGATGGCGGCATAGAAGGCCCGCACCTGATCGTTCTCGGGGCGCACCATGAGCATAAGCTTGGGCACGCCCCGGGCGCGCAGCCAGTCTTCCGCGGCGCGTGTCAGGCGCCGGCCATAGCCCTGGCGAGCCAGGTGCTGTGCCACGGCGAGATAGTAGATCCAGCCGCGATGGCCGTCATGGCCCACCATGACCGAGCCCGCGATGGCCCCCTCCGCCCGCGCCACGAGGATGGTGGAATGGGGGCCGCGGCGGGCAAGGGCGATATCGGCGCGCGGATCGTTCCACGGGCGCAGCAGGCCCGCTTCCCGCCAGAGGATGATCAGCGCTTCCACATCCGCGTCGCCCGCATGGCCGATCACCGCATCCATCTCAGTCTCCGTCCGGTATGAGGGGTCTCGGCGCGGCCGCGCGGCCGAGGCGGTCGGCGATGGCCTCGCCCAATCCCTCGCGCGGCAGCGGCACCACGGCGATGGCCGTGGCTCCAAGGTCGTCCAGCCGCCGCAGCGCGCCGTAAAGGTTTGCCGCCGCCTCCAAGAGGTCGCCGGAGGGGCTGAGGTCCAGCACGGTGCCGGCCGCCTCCGCGCCCGGCGGCAGAACGCCTCCGAACGTCAGGAGCGCCTCGCCGGGCGCCACCGCACCGGCATCGAGCCGCACTTTGGCCCGCGGTGCATAATGGGAGGCGAGCCGCCCCGGCGCGTTCGGCCGTTCGGCATCGCCCGCCGCCGCGTCCGGCAGCGCATGGCCGAGCACCCGCTCGATATCGGCGCGCGCAATGCCGCCGGGCCGCAGCAATGTGGGGCGCTCGCCTGAGCAGTCGACGATGGTGGATTCCACGCCCACGGGCGAGGGGCCGGCATCGAGGATCACGTCGATGCGCCCGTCGAGGTCCGCAGCCACATGGGCGGCGTCGGTGGGCGAGACATGGCCCGAGCGGTTGGCGCTCGGCCCCACCACCGGCCGGCCGGCCTCCTTAAGGAAAGCGAGGGCAACGGGGTGCGAGGGCACCCGCAGCGCGACGGTGTCGAGACCGGCGCGCGCGAGGTCGCACACCGCTTCCATGTCGCGGCAGGGGAGGACGAGCGTGAGCGGCCCCGGCCAGAAGGCGGCGGCCAACTGTGTGGCGGCGTCCGACAGGTCGCCCAGCGCCGCCGCCGCCGCCATGTCCGGCACGTGGGAGATGAGGGGGTTGAAGGCGGGACGGCCCTTTGCCGCATAGACCCCCGCCACCGCGCGCGCATCGCCCGCATCGGCGCCGAGGCCGTAGACCGTCTCCGTGGGGAAGGCGACGAGCCCGCCCGCGCGCAGCACCTGCGCCGCCTCGCGCGCCGCCGCGCCGTCACGCGCGGAGAGCGTGCGGGTCGCGTGGGGAAGGGGGCGGCTGTCGGTCATTCGGGCCTTCTCGGGCGGAGGGCTTGACGAAAGCGGTTCCCCGCCTCGAACTGGCGCATTCCGCCGGCGGCTTTCGCATAAGGCCCCGCGCGGCATCTGGTCAATGCGGCGCGTGAGCCGACAAAAGGGAGGCGGAGCCATGTCTTATCGTGCGCCGGTGGAGGAGGTCTCCTTCTTCCTCAAGACCTGCACCGCGCTGCCGCGCCTGATGGAGGAGGGGCTGGTGGACCTTTCCTTCGATCTGGTGGACAGCGTGCTGGAGGAGGCGGGGAAGTTCGCCGCCACCGTGATCGCGCCCCTCGACAGGGTCGGCGACACCACCGGCAACCGGCTGAAGGACGGCGTCGTCACCACCGCGCCGGGCTGGCGCGAGGCCTATGCGGCCTGGACGGCGGCCGGCTGGAACGGTGTCTCAGCGGAAGAAGCCTTCGGCGGACAGCATTTGCCCAGCGTCGTCACCTCCGCCCTCAACGAATTCTGGAACAGCGCCTCGCCCGCCTTCGGCATCGGCCCGGTGCTGACCCTGGGCGCCATCGAGGCGCTGACCCAGCACGGCTCGAAGGCGCTCCAGGACACCTATCTCTCAAAGCTCGTGAGCGGCGCCTGGACCGGCACCATGAACCTCACCGAGCCGCAGGCGGGCTCGGACCTTGCGGCGCTGCGCACGCGGGCCGAGCGGCAGGGGGACGGCACCTACCGCCTGTTCGGCACCAAGATCTTCATTTCCTACGGCGAGCACGACATTGCCGAGAACATCGTCCATCTGGTGCTTGCGCGTCTGCCGGATGCACCCGCCGGCACCCGCGGCATCTCGCTGTTCGTGGTGCCGAAATTCCTGGTGAACGCCGACGGCACCCTCGGCGCGCGCAACGACGTGGTGGCCGTGGGGCTGGAGCATAAGCTCGGCCTTCATGGCTCGCCCACCTGCACCATGATGTTCGGCGAGAAGGGCGACGGGGCGGTGGGTTATCTGGTGGGCGAGGAGAACAGGGGCCTCGCCTGCATGTTCACCATGATGAACAATGCCCGCCTCGCGGTGGGCATCCAGGGCGTGGCAGTGGCGGAGCGCGCCACCCAGCGCGCCATCGCCTTCGCCCGCGAGCGCCGGCAGGGGCGGGCGCCCGGGGCGAACGGGGCGGGGGAGATGAGCCCCATCATCGCCCACCCGGACGTGCGGCGCATGCTGCTCACCATGCGGGCGGAGACCGACGCCGCCCGCGCCTTGTGCCTGAAGACGGCGGATGCGCTGGACCGTGCGCGGCGCCTCACGGACCCGGCCTTGCGGGATGCGGCGCTGGCCGAGGCGAGCCTGCTGACCCCGGTGGCCAAGGCTTTCGCCACGGATGCGGGCATCAAGGTGGCCTCGCTCGGCGTCCAGGTGCATGGGGGCATGGGCTATATCGAGGAGACGGGCGCCGCCCAGCACCTGCGCGATGCGCGCATCTTCGCCATCTATGAGGGGACGAACGGCATCCAGGCCATCGACCTCGTCACACGGAAGCTGCCTTTGGGAGACGGGACCCTGGTGGACGGGCTGATCGCCGACTACCGCGCGGCGGCGGCCGAGGTCTCCGCTTTGAATGCGCTGGAGTTCGGCCTTGCGGGGGAGCGGTTGTCCGAGGCCGTGGACGCCCTCGGCCGGGCGACGCGCCAGATGCTGGACTGGTTGCCCGACGAGCCGGTGAAGGCATTGGCCGGCGCGACGCCTTATCTTGCTCTGTTCGCCCGTGCGGCGGGCGGCGCCTATCTCGCCCGCGTGGCCCTGGCGGCGCACGCCGCAATGGGCGCGGGCGCCGACGATCCGCGCCTTGCGGGGCGCATCGCCGTGGCGCGGTTCTTCGCGGAGAATTTGGCGGTGGACGCCGCGGGTCTCGAGCTTGCCGTCACAAAGGGCGGGGGAACGGTGATGGAAGGCGAGGTAGCGCTGCTGGGGTGAGTTTCCTCTCCTCTCACGGCAATCGTCATCCCCGGACTTGATCCGGGGATCCCCTCGTGCCCGTTCTCTCCACCAGCACCACCGTCATGGCCGGGCTTGTCCCGGCCATCCACGCGGCTCCGCTGGGTGCAGCTTAGGGGATAGGCGTGGATGCCCGGGACAAGCCCGGGCATGACTGCTGGTCTTGGGTAAAGCCGTCACCCCCCGCAACGTCGGTGGATACCACGTGGACGCGCGGCCTTGCCTTAGCGGGTTAATAACGAGGGCCTATCTCCGCCCCGCCGAAGGCCGCACACCCGGCGCCGGGCGCTCGATGAGCACTTCGGGGCGGAAGCGGACGAGGCGGGCGGGGCGGCCGCCGGTGCCGGTAATGGTCTCCCCGGTCTCCTCCACAAGCCCCTGCGTCTCCACGAGGCGCCGGAAATTCTGCTTGTGCAGAAGCACCCCGGACAGTGCCTCCACCGCCCGCTGGAGCTGAAGCAGAGTAAAGGCGGGCGGCATCAGCTCGAACACCACGGGGCGGTATTTGATCTTGCCGCGCAGGCGGCCGATGGCGGTGGCGAGGATGCGGCGATGGTCGAACGCCATGGCGCGGCCGAGCGGCGGGCTTGGCGCGCGTGTGCCATCCTCGACGCACGCCTCCTGCACGAGGCGGGCCTCGTAGAGCAGCTCGTAGCGCTCCAGCACCCGCTCGTCGTTCCAGGCCGAGCCCTCGCCGAAGGCGAGCCGATGGCGCTGGCGGCGGATTTCGGCCGATCTGGCGTCGGGCGCCGTCCTGGCCCAGGCGTCCAGCGCCTGCTCGATCAGATCGAGGATGGCCGGCCGCCCCTCCCGCCAGTCCTCCCAGGGGAAGCAGCCGTACCAGTCGAGCCAGGCCGCCTCGATCTCGCCCGCCGGCCGGGCCTCGCGCACCAGGGCCAGATAGGCCACCGACAGCGCCCGCGCCCCGGCATCCTGCCGGTCGAGATCGCCGAAGGTGTAGAGCTGCTCCACATAATTGAGCTTCTGGTTGGTCTGCCGCTCCACCCAGGCGCGCAGCCCCGCCTCCAGCGTGCGGTGGTCCGGCTCCAGGGGGCCGGAGGGCAAAGCGGGCCGCTCGCCCCCGTGCAAAGCGAGCACGCGCGGCTCCTCCTTCGTCACGGCCACCACGGCCGCCGACAGGTCGATGCTCACGCCGGGCTGGGGCCAGGCGGCGCTGGAGGAGGAAGATCGCTGTGCGGGTGCGCCCATCTGAACCGTTTTGATATCCGTGCGATCCTATGACTGGAAGCCGCATCCGCTTCAATGCGCCTGATGGAGGGGGCCGGTTGCGGAGCGTGGAAAAATGTGGAGGCTCCGCCCTCCGGATCATGGGGTGCAGGCGGTGTTTGACGGCGGATTTCTCGCGCGGCTCGAAGGGCAGGTGAAGCGCGCCCTGCCGCGCTGGGGCGTTGCCCCGGACACCCGGCTTGAGCTTCTCTCCGTCTCGGAGAACGCCAATTTCCGCGCCACCGGCACGGGCACGTGCGATATGGTGTTCCGCGTGCACCGCCCCGGCTATCACAGTCGGGATGAGATCGCCTCGGAGCTTTCTTGGCTCGAAGCGCTGCGGGGCGAAGGCGTCGTCCCGGTCCCCCGCCCCATTGGCCTGCGCGATGGCGGCCTCATCGCCGATATCGACGATGGCGGCACGCCCCGCCACGTGGTGGCGTTCGAATTCCTGCCCGGCCGGGAGCCGGAGGCGGGCGACGATCTGGTGGCGTGGTTCGGCCAGCTCGGCGCCATGACGGCGGGCCTGCACCAGCATGCCGGCGCATGGGCGCGGCCGGCGGGTTTCAGGCGGAAGGTGTGGAATTTCCACACCAGCATCGGCCGCACGCCTTTATGGGGTGACTGGCGCGCCGGGCTCGGGCTCGATGTTGCGGGGCGCAAGGTGCTGGAGCGGACCGCCGCCGTTCTGGAAGAGGAATTGAACCGCATCGGCGAAGGGCCGGACGCCTTCGGCCTCATCCATGCGGACCTGCGCCTCGCCAACCTCCTGGTGGACGGGCCGCACCTGTCCCTCATCGACTTCGACGATTGCGGCTTCTCCTGGTTCCTCTACGATTTCGCCGCCGCCATCAGCTTCATCGAGCATGAGCCCTATGTGGGCGACCTCCAGGAGGCTTGGATCGCCGGCTATCGCAGCCGCATGCCTTTGTCCGATGCGCGGGCAGCGCAACTGCCCGTCTTCATCATGCTGCGGCGCATCCTGCTCACGGCCTGGATCGCCTCCCATTCCGAGACGCCGACGGCGCAGGCCCTGGGCACGGCCTATACGGACGGCACCGTGGCGCTGGCGGAAGCCTTCCTGACCCGCCAGACGCACCACGTTTCCCTGACGGCGTGAGGTGTGTCAGACCGCACCGGCCAGAAGCATGACACCCGCTGCAGCGACAGCGACACCGGCGCCGCGGACCCAGGCCTGCCCGTGCGTCTCACCAAAGCGGCCGATGAGCATGCCAAGGCCAAGCCCCGCAAGATGCAGTACGGTGGTGGCCAGCATGAAGCCGGCGCCATAGGCGAGCCCGCTCGCATCCTCCGGCATTTCCGCGCCATGGGCGTGGCCGTGGAAGATGGCGAACAGCCCCACCACCGCCATGGCCGCCGCCAGCGGCGCCTTGACGCCAAGGGCCACCACGGCGCCCAGCACCACCACCGACAAAGCGATGCCGATCTCTACGAACGGAAGCTCGACACCGGACATGCCCAGCGCGCCGCCGGCCGCCATGAGCGCCACGAAGGTCGCGGGCACCGCCCAGACGGCCCGGCCGCCGAGCTGCCAGGCGAAGATGCCCACCGTCACCATGGCCAGCACATGGTCGAGGCCGGTGATGGGATGGCCGAAGCCGTGCGCGAAGCCATGGGCATCGCCGACGCCCGTATGGGCGAATGCGAGCGAGGGGGCGAGGGCGAGAAGGCCAGCCAGAAGGCCGGCGCGGGCGGGACGGATCATCGGCGGAATCCCCAATATATCGGGGTATGCTAAGCTGCGGCCGCTGCACTGCGCAACGTGTTGTTCTGCGTTTGGGCCTTCCATTGGTTGGCACCGGCGCGCGGTATTGATATGCAGTGCCGCGATTTCTTCTTTGAAGCGAGAATCTTGATGACCCGCGATCTCTGCGCCCCGCGCACCGGCCTTCTGGCGGGCCTGTTCATTGCGGCGGGTATTGTTTCAGCCGCGGCGCAGACAGCGGCACCGCCTGCTGCCGCCCCGGCGCAGCAGAGCCAGCCGAGGAAGCCCGCTGCACCGGCCCAGGCTCAGGCCCCAGCCCCAGCCGCGCAGAAGCCGGCTCCGGGCGCCCAGACCGACGGCGGCCCGAGCCGCACCAGTGCGACCTATGACGATTGGGTGGTGCGCTGCGAGCGCGGTGATGGCACGGGCGGCGTCAAGGTGTGCGAGGTGGCCCAGACCCTTCAGATCGGCAACCAGCAGCAGAACCTCGTGGCACAGGTGGTGTTCGGCAAGCTGAAGAGCGACACCCCGCTGCGCCTCGTGCTCCAGCTTCCCGTGGGTGTGTGGCTGCCGGCGGGCGCCACGTTCACCGCCGGGGACAATGGCAAGGCGATCCCCGCCAGCTTCAAGTTCTGCATCCAGGCCTGCATCGCGGACACCGACCTCAGCGCGCAGGATGCGGCCGCGCTGTCCACCGCTTCAGGCTCGGCGTCCCTGGTGTTCCAGGACCGCAACCAGGCGCAGATTACCCTGCCGATTTCCTTGAAGGGCCTCGCCGCCGCACTCGCTGCCCGCGACAAGCTGTGAGGGTCGGCTCCGCCGCCTGTGGCGGCGGGCATGGCCGGACGATGGGGGTGTTTGATCTCTGATGCTGCGGCGCATCAGAGATGCTCCTGGCGCATGGCAGAGTATAAAATATATTAGATTCAACGTGTTGATTCATCGATAGGGCCGTTGGTCGGCTTCCCTTTAGGTCAACCTCCTTGACCTTTGCTGCGCCGCACATAAGTTCCCCTCCGGGGGCTGGTCATGCTCAGGAGGCCGGAGATGCAAGTCGATGAAGAGGGCGCTGTCGCCCCGGTGATTCGTCGCCTTTGGCCTGCCGAGGCCCGCCTGTTCCGGGAACATCTGCTGCGCCTAGACCCCGAGAGCCGCCGCAGCCGCTTCGGTTCGGCGGTGGGGGAAGAGTTCATCGTCCATTATGCCGGCCGGGTCTTCCGCTCTGGCACCATCGTGCTTGGCGCGTTCATCGACGGCCAACTGGGGGCGGCGGCGGAGCTTTATCCCCTGTCCGAGATCCTGGCCCATGAGGCGGAGGCCGCCTTCAGCGTGGAGAGCGGGTTCCAGAACCATGGCCTCGGCACCCTTCTCATGGAGCGGGTGATCCTTGCCGCTCGCAATCGCGGCATCCGCACGCTGCAGATGAATTGCCTCGCTTATAACCGGCCCATGCAGCAGGTGGCGCGGAAGTTCGATGCGGACCTCGCCTTCGACAGCGATTCCGTGGTGGCGCAGGTGACGGCGCCCTTCCCCACCGCCCTTTCGCTGGCCGAGGAGGCGAACGCCGAGGCGCGTGGCGTGGCGGGCACCATCTTCCATGCGCAGCGGCGCGCCGCAGGCCGTGTCCTGGACCTTCTCCTGCCGCCGGCGCGGGCGGCGTAAAGCCAATCGACATCGGGAAATAAGCGGGTTCACCGCTTTTCCTACCATCATGGCCGGGCTTGTCCCGGCCATCTACGGGGCTCCGCCGGGTGCGGAATTAAAGGATAGCCGTGGATGCTCGGGACAAGCCTGGCCATGACGGCGCTTGATGCCCATGGTCCCCAAGAGTGAATGTCGATTGGCCTTGGGCGGTCCCAGGGCCACGCTCTCAGTGCGAGACGGACTTCGAGACGAGGTTCACCACGAGGACCCCGGCAATGATGAGGCCGAGCCCGATGATGGCGGCAAGGTCCAGCTTCTGCCCGTAGAGCACCGCGCCGATGCCGGCCACCAGTACGATGCCGACGCCCGACCATATGGCATAGGCGATGCCCACCGGCATGGTGCGCAAGGTGAGCGAGAGGCAATAGAAGGCGATGGCATAGCCGACCACCACGATGATGGAGGGGCCGATGCGGGTGAAGCCCTCCGCCGCCTTCAGGGCCGAGGTGGCGATGACTTCGGCGAGGATGGCGATGAAAAGCAGAAGGTAGGTCATGGCGCCATGAAGCGGTAAGCCGCTCGGGCCGTCAACGGGATTCCCAGGCGTGGCCCGGAGCGTTGGCGTCATCCCCGGACTTGATCCGGGGATCTCCACGAGGCCGCACCGAAGAGGATGACCGGGTCAGGTCCGGCCATGGCGGTTCAGCGGGGGCGCCTAATGGAAGTTTCGTCCCTTGTGCACGGCGGAGCGGGCGCTCGGGGGATGGGTGGCCTCCGTCAGGGCCGGGAGCGGAAGCCGCTTGCGGCCGCCGGGGCCTTCATCCTCCTGGTCGGGGCCGCCATGGCGCACAGCATCGGTGCGCAGGATGGGATCGATGCGCGAACCGTCCGCGCCCACATCCTCCAGAAGATGGCTCCAATCCTCGATGTGCTCGGCGACGAGGTGGATGACCTTGCTCTCGTTCTGGAGCCGGCCCGTGACGCCCACGAGGCGCGCGCCCATCACCTGGGGACGGAACGTCTCGAACACGCGGGGCCAGACGATGATGTTGGCCCAGGCGTCCTCGTCCTCGATGGTCATGAAGATGACGCCGCTCGCCGTGCCCGGCCGCTGGCGCACCAAAACGAGGCCGGAGAGCATGAGGCGCCGCCCGGTGCGCAGCTCCGGCAGGCGGTTCGCGGGCGTGACGCCGCGTTTTTCCAGGGTGTGGCGCAGGAAGGCCACGGGGTGGTCCTTCAGGGACAGCTTCAGGTGGCGGTAATCGGCGATCACCTGGGCGCCCGGCGGCAGGATCGGCAGGTCCACGTCCGGCTCGCGCGCAGATGAGGCGGCGCGGAACAAGGGCAGGTCGTCCTTGTCGCCGGAGCGCCTGAGCCCCCGCACCGCCCAGAGGGCCGCGCGTCGGTCGAGGCCGAGGGAGCGGAAGGCGTCGGCATCGGCGAGCCGCTCCAGGGAGGAGGGCGGCAGTCCCGTGCGCAGCCAGAGGTCGCGCACGCTGTCATAACCCGCGCCACGGCGCTGCGCGATGAGCTTTGCCTCATCCTCCCTGAAGCCGTCAACCTGCCGCAATCCGAGGCGCAGGGCATGGGTGGTGCGGATGTCGCCGGTCATCTCCGCATGGCGGGGATGGACGCGCGTGCGGGCGGGTGGGAAGGCACTCCCCTCGGTTTTTCCCTCCCCCCTTGAGGGGGAGGGCGGGGTGGGCGGTATCCCTCCGCTCGTGCCAGCGGCGGTGGTCCAGGCGGCGCCATACCCCCCTCCCCAACCCTCCCCCGCAAGGGGGGAGGGGGAAGGCTGGGCGGGGGAAGGGGAAGGCAGGGTCGGAGAGGGAGTAAGGGCGGTGGAGAAGTCGGGCAGCGCCGGAAGTGACGCCTCTTCCTCCTCCAGCGTGTGGTCCCAGCAGGAGGCATTCACATCCACGGGGCGCACTTCGACCCCATGCTCCTGCGCATCGCGCACCAATTGGGCCGGCTGGTAGAAGCCCATGGGCCAGGCGTTCAGCATGCCGGCCAGGAACACGTCCGGGTAATGGCATTTGATCCAGGCGGAGCAATAGACCAGCAACGCGAAGCTCTCCGCATGGGAGCGCGGGAAGCCATAGGAGCCGAAGCCTTTGATTTGCTCCCAGATTTTCTCGGCAAAGCTGCGATCATATTTCTTCGCGATCATGCCGTTGATGAGTTTGTCGCGGAATGTGCCGATTGTGCCTATGTTCTTGAAGGTCGCCATGGAGCGGCGGAGTTTGTCCGCCTCCTCCGGCGAAAAGCCCGCTGCGACGATAGCGATCTGCATCGCCTGCTCCTGGAACAGGGGCACGCCGAGCGTGCCTTCCAGCACCTCCTTCAATTCCGCCGAGGGGTAGACCACGGGCTCGATCCCCTGCTTGCGCCGCAGATAGGGATGCACCATTCCGCCCTGGATGGGGCCGGGGCGCACGATGGCCACCTCCACCACGATGTCGTCCATGCATGCGGGCCTGAGGCGCGGCAGCATGGTCTGCTGGGCGCGGCTCTCCACCTGGAACACACCGATGGAATCCGCCCGCTGGAGCATGGCGTAGATACGGTCATCCTCCTGCTCCACGTGGCTGATCTTTCCGTATTTGTCTCCGTAATGCGCCTCGAGCAGCCCGTAGCATTTCTTAATGGCGGTCAGCATGCCCAGCGCCAGCACGTCCACCTTCAGGAGGCCGACGGCTTCCAGGTCGTCCTTGTTCCATTCGATGATGGGCCGCGCATCCATGGCGGAGCGGGTGAGCGGCACGGTCTCGTCGAGGCGGTCGTGGGTCACCACCATGCCGCCCACATGCTGGGAGAGGTGGCGCGGAAATTCCATCATCGCCTTGGTGAGCGTGAGCGTCATGGCAAGGCGCTTGTCGGAAGGATCGAGCCCCAGCCGACGCGCCTCCTCCGCCTTGATGCCGCCGGATGACCAGCCCCAGACCGAGCCGGCGAGCGCGCCCACCGTGTCGTCGGAGAGGCCGAACACCTTGCCCACCTCGCGGACCGCCGAGCGGGTGCGGTAGGTGATGGTGGTGGCCGCTAACCCCGCATGGGCGGCACCGTAGCGGTCATAGACGAATTGCAGTACCTCGCCGCGCCGGCCGTGCTCGAAATCCACATCGATGTCCGGCGGCTCCTTGCGGTTCCGGGAGATGAAGCGCTCGAACAGGAGCGAGGATTTCATGGGGTTCACCTCGGTGAGGCCGAGGCAGTAGCACACGGTGGAATTTGCGGCCGAACCGCGCCCCTGGCAGAGGATTTCTTTGTCCCTGGCGAAGCGGACGATCTCGTCCACGGTGAGGAAATAGGGCGCGTAGCCCAGCTCCCCGATGATGGCGAGTTCGTGGATGAGCGCGCTGCGGATCTTGGGAGGAATGCCCTCCGGATAGCGCTCGGCGGCGCCGGCCCAGGCCTTGGCGTGGAGGGCGTCCTGTGGTGAGGCATAGCCGTCGCGGGCCTCGCGCGGATAGGTGGGCTCCAGATGGTCCAGCGAGAATTTGAGGCGGGAGAAGAAGGCCATCGTCTCCGCGACCGCCTCGGGCGCGGCGCGGAACAGGCGGGCCATCTCGGCGGCACCCTTCAGATGCCGCTCGGCATTGGCTTCGAGAAGGCGGCCCGCCTGGTCCAGGGTCACATGCGCGCGGATGCAGGTGAGGACGTCGTGTAGCGGCCGTCGGTCGGGATGGTGATAGAGCACGTCTCCCACCGCCAGCAGCGGCAGGCGGGCGCGCCGCGCCGCCTCCGCGAGGCGGGCGAGGCGGCGGCCGTCATCTCCCCCATGGGGCATGGCGGCGGCGAGCCAGAGGCGGTCTCCGGCAGCCTCTTTCAGCCGATCCAAAAGCTTGGAAAAGCCTTCCCCCAGGCGGCGCGGCGGCAGCACGGCGAGGCAGAGCCCGTCCTGCCATTCGAGGAGGTCGGGCAAGGACAGAAGGCAATCGCCTTTCTCCGCGCGCATGTTGCCGGCTGTGAGGAGGCGGCAAAGCCGGCCATAGGCGGCGCGGTCCGTGGGATAGGCTAGGATGTCCGGCGTGCCGTCGCAAAAAGCGAGCCGCGCGCCCACGGCCAGCGGAAACCCCATGGCCTTCGCCTGCTCATGGGCGCGCACCACGCCGGCCAGCGTGTTGCGGTCGGCGATGCCCACTCCCGCATGGCCCCGCGCCTGCGCCGCCAGCACATATTCGTTGGGGTGCGAGCTGCCTTTCAGGAAGGTGAAATTGGAGGTGGTGGCGAGCTCCACGTAAGGGGGCGGGGCGGGAAGGGGCGTTCCCTCCTTCTGGAAATCTCCCTGGATCAGCTCCCCGCTCATCCGAACAGTCCGTGCACATACCAGGCGGGTTGCACCACCTCCGTGCCGAACAGTCCCGCCCGGAACAGCCAGAAGCGGCGGCCGTCCGTGGTCTCCACACGGAAATAATCCCGCGTGGGGCTGAGGCCCTCCTCGCGCCACCAGGGGGCGGCGATGCGCTCCGGGCCTTCCGCACGCATCACATGATGGGTGAGGTGGCGCCAGCGGAAGCGGATGGGCGGACCGTCCGGCACCTCGGCCACCGCTTCCACAAGCTCCGGCCGCTCGAACAGGCGCGGCGGCCGGGAGGGGGCGTCCGTGTCAGCCTGGGGGAGGCGGGGATTGTCGAGGGCCGCCGGGTCGAAGGCGCGGCGCGCCTTCTGGGCCGGCACCAGCCGGCACGCCTCTTCCGGAATATGGGCGTCCTGCAGCACCGGCACCGTGATGCGCGCCCCCCCCAGCCGGGCGGCGAGGCGGTCGATCAAGGCATCGCGCGCGGCGTCCGCCTCGCGGTGGGCATCGAAGCCGTCCTGCCGGTGGGCGAGGGGCTCGGTGAGGGGGGCGGAGAGGCGCAGAAGGTCGAAGCCGAAGCCGGCATCCAGGCTTTCCAGCGCCGCCACCTTCTCCGCGAACAGCCGCCGCACGAAGGCGGGATCGCGCACCGGCCGGCCGGTGCCGACGGTGAGGCGCGTCACTTTCCCGTCCACGCGGAACAAAGCAAGGTCGAGCCGTCGTGCTCCCATGCCGTTCCGCTCCAAGGCAGCGGCCAGCGTGCCGGCGAGGTGGTGGGTGAGGCCGAGCACGTCCTCCACCCGCTCGATGGGTTCGGCGAGCGGCTTCTCGGCGCTGAAGCGGGGCGGGGGGAAGCGGTGTTCCAGGGCCGCGCGCGCCGCGCCCGTGGCGGCGTCGAGCCTTGCCAGGAGCGGTGCGCCGAACCGGGCGGCGAGGGGGGCGCGGGGCTTGTCCTGAAGGTCGCTGATACGCGCGAAGCCGAGCCGCGCCAAGGCGGCGAGGGTGCCCGCCTCCGGACGCAGCGCGGCGAGCGGCAAGGGCGCGAGCAAAGCAGAAAGGTCCGTGCCCTCCGGCGCGATGCAGCCGCGCTTGCGGGAAAAGCGCGCGAGCGCGGCGGCGGCATCGGGGGTCGCGGCGATGGCCGCGCGGGCGGAAAAGCCCGTGCCGGAGACGCGGCCGATGAGGTCGCGCAACAGGCCCTTCTCTCCGCCGAACAGATGGGCGCAGCCGGAAATGTCCAGCAGCAGCCCGTCCGGCGCATCGAGGGCGAGGAGGGGCGTATAGCGCTCGCAGGCATCGGCGAAGGCGGCGAGCGCCCGCGCGTCCGCCTCCGGCGCGTGCTCGGCCACCTCAATGCCGGGGTGGCGCGCGCGGGCATCCGCCAGCGACAGGCCTGGCGCAAGCCCGAGCGCCGCGGCGGCGGTGTTCAGGGCGGCGAGGCGCAGCGCGTTCTTCTCCAGCGCCACGGTGACCCGCGGCGCGGCGCGCGCCTCAGGCGACAATGGCCGCTCGATGCGGTCCGTGGAGAGGCGGTCGAGCCACAGGCTGAGATAGCGGCGCTCGCAGGTCTCTGGGGGCAGGATCTCCGGGCTCATGGCGCAATCCCTCGGGCGGGGCGAGGCTGAAGGCGGAGCCTTGGAGCGCGAGCGTCCATTGCCCCGGCGGCCCGTGCCGGTTGCGGGTGAGGGTGGCGGAGAGGCAGGCCGGCCCGAGGCCGCCATAGGCATCGCGCGGCCGGCTTAAGGCGTGGCCGATCACCCAGCGGGTGAGGGCGGCGCAAGGCTCGGGGTCCCGGCTCTGGCGCAGCAACAGGCCGAGCGTGCCGCCCGCGCGCGCGGCCAGCGAGAGACGGCGCGTGGCGGTGAGCGGCTCCGGCAAGGGCGCCGCCACTTCGCCGAGGACGGCGGACAATCCCGTGCATTTCAGAGCCTCCTCCATCACCAGCAAAACGTCCTGCACCTTGCGCACCCGCACGAGGACGAGGGTGCCCTCGGGCAGGCCTATTTCCTCAAGGCCTGGCCCGTAGAGGCCGCCCGCCTCGAAGGCCGCGAGTTCCTGCTGCACCACCAGCACCGGCCGCCGCCCGGCCTTCGCCGCCTGCGCCGCAAGGGCGAGGCCGAACGCCGTCAGCGCTCCCTCAGTGCCCGGAGCCTTGGCGGACGCCTCGTGGAGCGCGCCCAAAGCGAGCCCGCCCCCGAGGGGGCCGTCCACGGCGGGGATGCCGAAGGGGAGCCATCCCCCGATATCCTCGAGGGGCTCACCTGCCGTGCCTCCGCCGCTCTCGATGGCGGCGATGCGGCGCCGGAGGCCCGCAATGTCCGCCGCTGCGGCGTTCGGATGGGACATGAAGCACGCTTGCCTCGCTCTTATGTTCTCTATTTGTTCTTATAGATTCCGGAACACGGGGCGGGAGTCAAGGCGGCCGATGGGGTCATGTCTCGGTTTGAAGGGTGGCCGTGCGCCAGCCGCGCGTCTGCGCTATACCTTACGCAAGTAAGGGAGACAGAGATGAAGGCAGGCTTCATTGGTCTCGGTATCGCGCTTGGCGCCGGGATCGGCGCAGCGACCGGCAACGTCGCCGTTGGGGTTGCGTTGGGGCTGGTTTTCGGCGCGGCGATCAGTGCCGCGAAAACGAAGCGGAATGCGCCGCCGCAGATTTCAAACTGAGACACTCCGGATGGGATTGCGTGACGTAAGGTCAGGCGCATAGGGTTCGGGCATGAAACCGACCCTCTATGCCCATCCCTTCTCATCCTACTGCCAGAAGGTGCTGATCGCGCTCTATGAGAACGACACGCCTTTCGACTTCCGCATGCTCGGCCCGGACCATTCGGAGGCGGAAGCGCAGCTCGAGGCGCTCTGGCCGCTGAAGCGCATGCCGGTGCTGGTGGATGGCGGCCGCCCCATCTTTGAGGCGAGCATCATCGTCGAGCATCTGGCGCTGAACCATCCCGGCCCCGTCCGGCTGATCCCCCAGGACGGGCAGGCGGCGCTCGACGTGCGCATGCTGGACCGCGTGTTCGACAATTACATCATGACCCCCATGCAGAAGCTGGTGTTCAACCAGATCCGCCCCGAGGCCGACCGCGATTCCTATGGCGTGACCGAGGCGCGGGTGATGCTCGACACGACCTATGCCTGGCTCGACCGGCGCATGGAGGGGCGGACCTGGGTCTGCGGCAACGCCTTCACCCTCGCCGATTGCGCGGCGGCGCCCTCGCTCTTCTTCGCGGACTGGGCCCATGAAATCCCCGCCGCGCTCATGCATCTGCGCGCCTATCGCGCCCGCCTCCTCAGGCACCCGTCCTTCGCGCGGGCGGTGGACGAGGCGCGGCCCTATCGGGCGTTCTTCCCGCTGGGCGCGCCCGACCGGGATTGAGGCGCGGCGCCCGTCTCCTCCATCACCCGGTCGCGGGCAGCACGACGGCGCGCGTGCCCAGGGGGACGCGCCGGTAGAGGTCCATGATGTCCTGGTTCAGCAGCCGCACGCAGCCGGAGGACACCATGGTGCCGATGGTCCAGGGCTCTACCGTGCCGTGCAGGCGATAGAGTGTGTCCTCGCCGCCCCGGTAGAGATAGAGCGCGCGGGGACCCAAAGGATTGCCCACCCCGCCCGCCATGCCGCCGGCATATTTGGCATAGCGGGCCGGCTCGCGGCGGATCATGTCGGAGGTCGGAGTCCAGCGCGGCCATTCGGCCTTGCGGGCGATCACCGCCGCGCCCCGGAAGTTGAAGGCCTCTTCCTTTCCCACGCCGACGCCATAGCGCAGGGCCTGCCCGCCCTCCAGGACGAGATAGGCATAGCGCTCCCTGGGGTCGACGATGATGGTGCCGGGCTGTTCGCGGGTGGGATAGGACACCACTTGGCGCAGGAATCTCGGGTCCACCTCGGTGAGGTCCACGGCGGGGACGGGAAAGGGCTCCGTCGCCACGGCCGCGTACATGGCCGTGTATTTGGGATCGATGCTTGGCTCCGGTTTTGCCACATCCTGCCGCTGGTCGGTGACGCAGCCCGCGAGCGCGGCGGAGGCCCCAAGCACGAACACCCGTCTGTCCATCGTCATTCTTCATCAGGCCCGTTGCGGTTTCGGGCGGGATAGGGAGCCATGGCGGCATACGCGTCCAGATGTTATGGGGTGATTGGGGCCATAACCAGGAGGCATGAATGGATCTCGCCCTCGCCTTGCGCGCTTTCGTGCGGACCCTGGAGCGGGGCTCGGTGACGGCGGCCGCGCGGGACCTGTCGGTCTCTCAGCCCGCCGTCACCAAGCATCTGCGAAACCTGGAGCGCCATGTGGGCGCGCGGCTGCTGGAGCGCTCCTCGCGCGTCGTGCGCCCCACGGCCCAGGGGTTGGCGCTCTATGAGGCCAGCCGCTCGGCGCTCGCCACCATCGATTCCGCGCTGGAGGGCGTGCGGCGCGACATGGGCGCGGTCGAAGGGCTCCTGCGCCTGCATGCGCCCTCCTGTCTCGGCGCCAAGCGGCTTCACAGGATCGTGCTGGACTTCCAGGCGGCGCACCCGGCGGTGACGGTGGACCTGATCCTGAATGACCGGAACGTGGATCTGGTCTGCGAGAATTTCGACCTCGCCGTGAAATACGGCCGGCCGGAAGGGCAGGATCTCATCATCCGCCGCCTCGGCTTTATCAGGCGCATCCTCGTGGCCTCGCCCGCATTCCTGGCGCGGGTGGGGCCCATCGAAACCCCCGAAGATCTCTCCCGGGTGGACCTCGTCACCACGCCGGCCTTTCTGTCGCCGCGCGATACGCTGGCGCTCCAGAGGCGCGGCGAGACGGTGGATATCGCCATCCGGCCGATCCTGCGCACCAACAATGCGGAGGTCATCGCCAGCACCCTTGTGGAGGGGCACGCGGCCGGGCCGGTGCAGCATCTGCTCATTTCCGAAGAGCTGGCATCGGGAAGGCTGGTGCGCATCCTGCCCGAATATCAGGTGAAATCGACGGAGGCGTTCCTCGCCTATCCCTCGGTCCGCTTCATGCGCCCGGTGGTGCGGGCCTTCACCGATTTCGTCGTGCCGGCCCTGCGCGCCATCGAGGGGCTGGATGGGGTCGAGCAAGCCCCGGCTCTGTTGGAAGAAGCCGAAAGGCTGGAATACAGCGCCGCCTGACCCAGACGCCTTACGTCTTCGCGGCCACGGCGCCCTCGACCTCCACGGCCGCGGCTTCCTTGTGGGCATCCTCCATCCGGTCCAGCTTCCGCAGCGGCGGGCAGAGCCAGGCGCCCAAGGCGGTGACAGTGACGATGGCGAAGCAGCCGGTGACCACGGCCGGCACCACGCCGATGAGGCCGCCCATAAGCCCGGCGCGGAAGTCGCCCAATTCGTTGGAGGCGCTCACCACCACTTGGTTCACGGCATTGACGCGGCCCTGCATGGCGTCGGGGGTGGCGAGCTGGACCACTGTCGTGCGCACCACCACGCTCACCATGTCGGCGCTGCCGGCGATGGCCAAAGCGATGCAGGACATGAGGATGTTCTCCGACAGGCCGAACACCAGCGTCGCCAGCCCGTGCACCCCCACCGCAACAAGGAAGATCGGCCCCGCATAACGCTTCAGGGGGTAGCGGGCGAGGGTGACGGCCATGAGCACGGCGCCCACTGCGGGGGCGGCGCGCAGCAGGCCGAGGCCCACCGGCCCGGCATGCAGGATGTCCTTGGCATAGACCGGCAGCAGCGCCACCACCCCGCCCAGCAGCACGGCGAAGAGATCCAGCAAGATGGCGCCGAGGATCAGGGGCTTGCGCCAGACGAACTGGATGCCCTCCACCACCCGCTCCAGCATGGAGATGCCGTTGGTGCCGGCGGTGGGGGCCACCGCTGGGGGGATCTGCATGCGCCACCAGATGAAGGCGGAGAGCAGGCTCAGGAGGGCGGTCGCCCCATAGGCGGCGTCCTGGCCGAACAGCAGAAGCACGCCCGCCGCCGCCGGGCCCGCAATGATGGCGAACTGCCCCGCGCTGGAGCCCCAGGCGACGCCGCCGGCAAGGCGTTCCGGCCCAAGGATCTGCGGCAGCAGCGAGGGCAGCGCGACGCGGTTGAAGGCGGCGCCGATGCCGAACACGGCGGACAGCGCGATATAGGGCCAGACCTCGGCCACCTGCATCAGCGCCATGGCCAGGAACCCGGCCGAGGCTGCCGTGAGGATCAGGGAGGACAGGGTCATGATGAGCGAGCGGCTCACCCGGTCCGCCCAGTCGCCGATGATCAGCCCGAACAGCACCATGGGGATGAACATGGCGAGGCCCACATAGCCGAGCGCGATGGGGTCGTGGCTGAATTCGTAGATGTGCCAGCCTACCACCACCGCCTGCATGCGGGTGACCAGCTGGCTGGAGAGCCGCCCGGCGAGATAGGCGCGGAACAAGGGGTCCTTGAGAACGTCCGCGTCCTTGCCCGGGCGGGAGGGGTCTGTGGTCTGGCCCATAATGGGGGATCGATCCGGAACGGTGCGGCGGGCGCCTCCATGGGAGACGCCTCTACCTAAGCGGCGAAACCATCATATTCAAAGAGTTTAAACGGGCGTTTCAGCCGCTGGCGCGCGACGCGGGCGTTTCCCGCCTCACACAATCGCGAGCTAACGCTCCGTCAGCTTCAGCTCGATGCGGCGGTTGCGGGACAGGGAATCGTCGGATGTGCCGGTGTCGATGGGCTGATACTCGCCGAAGCCGGCGGCGATCAGATGCTGGGGCTGCACGCCTTTGCTGATGAGATATTGCACCACCGCGATGGCGCGCGCCGCCGAAAGCTCCCAGTTGGAGGGGAATTGCGGGGTGGAGATGGGCCGCGAGTCGGTGTGGCCGTCCACCCGCAGGGCCCAGGAGATGTCCGGCGGGATCTGCTTTTCAAGGTCGAGGATGGCGCCGGCGAGCTGGTCGAGGGCGGCCAGCGCCTCGGGGCGGGGGCTGGCCGAGCCCCGGTCGAAGAACACTTCCGACTGGAACACGAAGCGGTCGCCGACGATGCGCACGTCCGGCCGGTTGCCGAGGATGTCGCGCAGGCGGCCGAAGAATTCCGAGCGGAAGCGGCTCAGCTCCTGCACCCTTTGGGCGAGGGCCACGTTCAGGCGCCGGCCGAGATCAGCGATCTTGGACTGGCTCTCCTGGTCGCGCTTCTCGGAGACGTTCAGCGCCTCCTCCAGCGCCGCCATCTGGCGCCGGAGCGCCGCGATCTGCTGGTTCAGGAGCTCGATCTGGGACAAGGCGCGGGAAGCCACATCCTTCTGAGCGTCCATCTCGCGGGCCAGCGCCTGCTCGCGGGAGGGATCGGGCGCGGCGGGGGCGGCGCTGACCTGGCCGCGCAGGCGGTCGCGCTCGGCCTCCAGGGCGAACAGATTGGCACGCAGCGTGCTGATCTCGCCTTCCGCCGTCTGGCCCGTGGCGCGCTCCAGGGAGAGCAGTTCGGTGAGCTGGCGGATTTGCGATTGGAGGCGCTGGAGGACGTTGTCCTTGCCGGACATCTCCTGCGTGATGAAGAACTGGGTGATCATGAAGACGGATAGCAGGAAGATGAACACCAGCAGCAGCGTGGAAAGGGCATCCACGAAGCCCGGCCAGTAGTCGATCGTCCGCTCGCGCCCGCGCCGTCCGAGAGCCATGGGTCAGGCCCTCCGCGTGTCCTGGCCGTGGGTTTCGGCCGCAAGGCCGTCGAGGCTCTGGTCCAGCCGGTCGACGATGCGGCGCATCTCTTCCTGCTGGGCGCCCTGCACCTCGATCATCTGCTTCATCAACGCCTGTTCGGAACGCATGTGGGTGACGAGGCCCTGGAGGCTTTCGGCGAGGTGCGCCATGGCGCTGGTGACGCGCTGGGAGCCCGCCTCCGTCATGGTGCGATCCAGCTTGTTGAGGGCTTCCACCAGGGGGGCGATCTCGAACGCTTGGGGCGGCGGCAAGGCGAGGGGCACCGCCGTCGCCTCAACCACGGTCACCGGCTCCGCGAGCCGCTCCCGCACCACGGGCGGCGGCAGGGTGCCGGTCTCGCCGATGTCGCGCACCGTGGTGGAGAGCCAGTCCTCGAGGTCGGTATAGAAGCGGTTCTGGGCCTGGCCCGCCTGAAGGTCGAGGAAGCCGAGCACCAGCGAGCCGGCAAGGCCGAACAGGGAGGATGAAAACGAGATGCCCATGCCGCCCAGCGGCGCGGCGAGGCCCCTTTTGATCTCCTCGAACACCGAGCCGCTGTCCGGCCGCACTTCCAGCGCGCCGATGACCCCGCCGATGGAGGAAACGGTCTCCAGAAGGCCCCAGAAGGTGCCGAGCAGGCCGAGGAAGACGAGCAGGCCGGTGAGATAGCGTGCCGTGTCGCGCGCCTCGTCCAGGCGCGTCCCGATGGAATCGAGGATGGAGCGCATGGTGGCCTGGGAAATGGACATGCGCCCGATTCGGTCCCCCAGCAGCGCCGCCATGGGCGCGAGCAGCGTGGGAGCGCGGGACACTGCGAGGCCGGGATCGGCGAGGCGGAAGGAATTGACCCAGTCCACTTCCGGGAAAAGCCGCGCCACCTGGCGTATGGCCAGGATGATGCCGATGGCGAGCACGCCGAAGATCACCCCGTTCAGGCCGGGATTGTTCATGAAGGCTTCGAGGATCTGCTTATAGAGCACCGAGGTCAGCGCCAGGCAGAGCCCGAGGAAGACGATCATCCGGACAAGGAAGATGCGGGGGGAGGAGACCTTGATGAATGGATCGACGATGCGCGCCATGTTCGTTCCCGCAGGCCCCTTCCGTCTAACCGGACTATGGCACAGATGATCTTGGATGGCACCCGAAGGGGCGCATTAAGCAATGAAACCCACACGCTAGACAGATGTCACGGCCGGACGTGACCCGGCCATCCCCCCGGAATTCCGGGTGACCCCTCGTTAACGCCTCGGGATGACGGGACGGTGGCAGTGTCTCCCCGCGGGAGATCACGCGCCCTTCAGCAGCGCCAGCAGGTCTCGGCGGATGTCCTCATTGCCGGCGATGACCTCGCCCTTTTCCAGCACCTTGTCGCCGCCATCGAGATCGGAGACGTAGCCGCCCGCCTCGCGCACGATGATCATGCCGGCGGCCATGTCCCAGGCTTCGAGGTCGCGCTCCCAGAAGGCGTCGAAGCGGCCGGCGGCCACCCAGGCGAGGTCGAGGGAGGCCGCGCCCGTGCGCCGCAGGCCCGCCACCTTGGTCTGCACGGCGGCGAGTTCCCGGTTGAACTGGCCATGATTGCCCCGGCCGAGATGGGGCAGGCCGCAGGACACCACCGAATCGATGAGCGTGCGCCGCGCCGCAACCCGCAGGCGCCGGTCGTTCAGGAACGCGCCCTGGCCCTTTTCCGCCACGTAGAGTTCGTCGGTGACCGGGTTGAAGATCACGCCCGCATACGGAATGCCGTTGCGCACCAGCGCGACCGATATGGCGAAGAGCGGGATGCCGTGGAGGAAGTTGGTGGTGCCGTCCAGCGGGTCGACGACCCATTCGTTGGCGGAATCCGTGCCCTCGACCCGGCCGCGCTCCTCCATGAGGAAGCTGAAGCCGGGGCGGACCCGGGAGAGTTCCTGGAACAGCGTGTCCTCGGCCTTGCGGTCGGCGGCCGAGACGAAGTTGGCCGGGCCCTTGGCGGAGACCTGGAGGTTCTCCACCTCGCCGAAATCGCGGATGAGGGCGCGTCCGGCCTTGCGCACGGCCTGGACCATCACGGTGATGAGGGGGGTACGGATCATGTGTTCTTCCTGCCAAGGCGCGGGGAGGGGCCGCGGGCGGCAGCCGGAAATGGGAGCGCGCACCCTGTGCCCGGCCTGGGTGGCGCCGTCAAGGCGGGCGGCGTCAGGGCAGGGCTGCGTTTCTCAAGGCGCTGCGTTTCTTAAAGCTTGGCGTCCGCCGTGTTGACCGCCCATTTGCGCGCGGTCTCCTCGGCCTTCTTGCGGTCGGCCTCCGGCAAGGAGGCGACCACCTGGTCGAGATAGGGGTCGCCGAGCCCCCTCGCCTTGGCGAGAAGGTGCCACTTGGCGGCGGCGAGGCGGTCCTGCGGCACGCCGCGCCCCACCGAGAGGAGGCGCGCATAGCGGTTCTGGGCGATGGCGTTGCCGCCCAGCGCCGCCTTGCGGAACAATTGGGCCGCGGCCGCCTCGTCCTTGGGGACCCCGTCGCCGTTGAAGGTGGCGATGGCGAGTTCCACTTCGGCGGTCACATGGCCCTGGGTGGCGGCCTCGCGCATGAGCTTCATGGCGGCGGCCTTGTCGGGGGCGACGCCATTGCCCTCCTTCAGCAGCACCGCGAGCGCGTATTGGGCGTCCGAGACCCCGGCATTTGCCGCCTGGCGAAACCATTTGGCGGCGACGGAGAAATCGGAGGGGAAGGGGCGGCCCTGCATATAAAGGAGGGCGAGATTGTAGGCGGCGGGGCCGTGGCCCTTGTTCGCGGCCTGCTCGAACCATTTGGCCGCATCGGCGTCGCTCTGCGCCACGCCCTGGCCGGTCAGATACATCATGCCGAGCGCGAACATGGCGTTGGCGTCGCCGGCCTGGCCGGCGCGGCGGTAATATTCGGCGGCCCGCGGCGGATCGTAGGGCACACCGAAGCCGCGCGCGTAAAGCTCGCCCAGCAGCGTCATGGCGGCGGGGTCGTTGCCCGCGCGCACGCGCTTGATCGCCTCCTGGGCGGCGGTGATGTAGAGGCCGCTCTGATAGGCGCCGAAGGCGACGTCCCCGCTGGGCGGCTGGGGGGCCTCGGGCTGCGCTGCCGCCTGGGCCGGGGCGGCGGGTTTTTGCGTCGCCGCACGTGCGGGGGCAGAACGCTGCTGGGCGGGAGGCTGTGCGGTCGTGGGCGCCGCCTGCTGGGCCTGCGCAAGCGCGGGAGGGGCGGCGAGCATCACCAGGAAAGCGATGGCGGCACGGTTCAACGCTGTGTCTCCGCGGCGCGGATCAGCGCATCCACCTTGCCGATGGCGGCTTCGGTGAGCATCGGCCCATCCAAGGCGATGAAATCGGCGCCGGCGCGGGCAAGGGCCAGCGCCTCCTCCTCCGTCTGCGCGATGCCAACGCAAGGCACCTCGAACAGCTCGGCCCACCAGTCCACCGCATCGAGCGTGAGCTCGAACGGGCCATCAAGGTCGCCGAACAGCACATAATCGGCCCCCGCTTCGCCCGCCTCCATGGCGTGGTGGCGGCTGGCGAGGCCACCCACTCCGGCAATGTGGCGCGGCTTCAAGGCGGGAAGGGCGGCGCGCAGCGGAGATACGCCGGGAAGATGCGCGCCATCCGCGCCAACGGCCGCCACAAGATCGGCGCGGCCATCGAGAAGGAAGGCGGCGCCGGCCTGCTGGATCGGCGCGGCAAGCGCCGCGAGCCGCTCGCGCTCCTTCGGGCCGTCGGCCACGTGCGCGACCACCGCCGCAATGTCACCGGCCCGCACCAGCGGTCCCACCGCCGGGGCGGCGATGTCGGTGGGCAGGATCAGCATGAGGCGGGTGGCGGGCTCGGAAGCGGGCATGGGGGATCGGTCGACCAGGAAACAGGCGAAAACGGGGCGTTGCCTTGGATGGCTAGCCGGATGAGGAGGAGAAAAGCAAGGGCAGGTTGTTCGAGGTATCTTGTAACCACCGTCATCAGTCGTCATCCCCGGGCTTGACCCTGGGATCCACGGCTATCCCCCAGAGGGAAATCCGGCGGAGCGGCATGGATGTTCGGGTCAAGCCGGGGCACGGCGGCTTGATGAGATTTCTCTGTCCCTGCCGCCGAACAAGAAAAACCCGCCGCACATCCCTGTGCGGCGGGTTTTTGAACGTCGGCGTTTCAGGCGGGGCTCACGCGGCCGCCTTGCGCTCCTGCTCGGCGGACCACTGGCCCTGCGCCGCCAGCGAGTTCATGCGCGCGCGGTGGTTGAAGGCGGCTTGGGCGGCGGCAACATTCTCCGCCTTGCCGGACCACGCCTTCTGCGGCGCGGCCTGGAGGGCGCGGCCGTAGGAATAGGTGAGCTTCCAGGGCAGGTTGCCCAGCTTCACCATGGCGTCGAGATGGGCGGTGGCTTCCTCGTCCGACTGGCCGCCGGAGAGGAAGGCGATGCCGGGAACCGCGCCGGGAACGCAGTTCTTGAGCACCCGCACGGTCTTCTCGGCCACTTCCTCCACCGAGGCGCCGGAGCGGGACTTCTTGCCGGGCACGATCATGTTGGGCTTCAGCACCATGCCTTCCAGGCGGATGCGCTGGAGGAACAGCTCCTCGAACACCGCCTTCAGCACGGCCTCGGTCACTTCGTAGCAGCGCTCGATGCCGTGGTCGCCGTCCATCAGCACTTCCGGCTCGACGATGGGGACGATCTTGTTCTCCTGGCACAGGGCCGCATAGCGGGCGAGCGCATGGGCATTGGTGCGCACGGCAGTCTGGCTCGGGATGCCGGCGCCGATATCGATCACCCCGCGCCACTTCGCGAAGCGGGCGCCAAGGTCATAATATTCCTTCAGCCGGCCGCCGAGGCCGTCGAGGCCCTCGGTGATGGTCTCGCCGGGGCAGCCGGCGAGCGGCTTTGCGCCCGCATCCACCTTGATGCCGGGGATAGAGCCGGCATCCTCGATCAGCTTCACCAGCGCCGTGCCATCCTTCGCCTTCTGGCGGATGGTCTCGTCGAACAGAATGACGCCGGAGATGTAGTCCCGCATGGCGGGGGCGGTGCGGAACATCAGCTCGCGATAGTCGCGGCGATTGTCCTCGGTGTTCTGGACGCCGATGGCGTCGAAGCGCTTCTGGATGGTCCCGGTGCTCTCGTCGGCGGCGAGAATGCCCTTACCGTCGGCCACCATTTTCTGCGCGATCGTCTCGAGCTCAGCAGTGATCATCGTGTTCACCATCCCTGGATGCCGCGGTTAGCGGCTTTGATCTTCGCCTATGAGTTTAACATTACGGCTTCAGCGCCGCAGCGCCTCGACGCCGGGGAGCGCCTTGCCCTCCAGCCATTCAAGGAACGCGCCACCAGCGGTAGACACGTAGGAGAACCGCTCGGCTGCGCCGGCATGGTTCAGCGCCGCCACCGTGTCACCGCCGCCGGCCACCGAGAGCAGCTTCCCCGCCTGGGTCGCATCCGCCACCGCGCGCGCTACCGCAACGGTGGCCGCGTCGAACGGGGTGAGCTCGAACGCGCCGAACGGGCCGTTCCACACCACCGTCTTCACCTTATTCAGCTTCTCGGCCACCAGCGCCACCGTGGCGGGGCCGGCATCGAGGATCATCTCGTCCTCGGCCACCTCGGTGACCTTCACCACGCGGTGCGGGGCGTTGGCCTCGAATTTCTTCGCCACCACCACATCCACCGGCAGGACGATCTCGCAATTCACCGACTTGGCTGTGTCGAGGATCTTCAGGGCCGTGGGGGCAAGGTCGTGCTCGCACAGCGACTTGCCCACGTTGATCCCCTGGGCGGCCAGGAAGGTGTTGGCCATGCCGCCACCGATCACCAGCACATCCACCTTGGCGGTGAGGTTGCCGAGCAGCTCCAGCTTGGTGGAGACCTTGGCGCCGCCGACCACCGCGAGCACCGGGCGCTCGGGCGCCTCCAGCGCCTTGGTGAGCGCGTCGATCTCACCCTGCATGGAACGCCCCGCAAAGGCCGGCAGCTTGTGCGCGAGGCCCTCGGTGGAGGCGTGGGAGCGGTGGGCGGTGGAGAAGCTGTCGTTCACATAGACGTCGCCGAGCCTCGCGAGCGCACCCACGAATTCCGGCGTGTTCTTCTCTTCGCCGGCGTGGAAGCGGGTGTTCTCCAGCACCAGCACGCCGCCTTCGTCCAGTTCGGCGACGGCTTTCTCGGCTTCCGTGCCGATGCAGTCGTCCACGAAGCCGACCTTCGCGCCGAGGCGCTCGGCCACGGCGGGGACGAGGGGCGCCAAAGACTGGCTCTCGTCACGGCCCTTCGGGCGGCCGAAATGGGAGATGAGGATGGCCCGCCCGCCCTTCTGCGTGATGGCGCGGATGGTGGGCAGGATCGCCTGGATGCGGGTGTCGTCGGTGACGCGCCCGCCTTCCATGGGGACATTGAGGTCCACACGGACCAGCACGCGCTTGCCGGCGAGGTCCGCGTCGTCGAGGGTGCGGAAAGCAGCCATGATGTCGGCTCCCGCTTGCCCGCTCAGCCCAACTTTCCGAGCGCGACCGCCGTATCCGCCATGCGGTTCGAGAAGCCCCACTCGTTATCATACCACGACATGACGCGAACCAGCGTCCCGTCCATCACCTTGGTCTGGTCCATGTGGAAGGTGGAGGAGTGGGGGTCGTGGTTGAAGTCGATGGAGACGTTGGGCTCCAGCGTGAAATTGAGGACGCCCTTCAGCTCCTGCTCGGCGGCGCGCTTGATGGCGGCGTTGATCTCCGCGACCGTGGTCGCGCGCTTCGCTACGAACTTCAGGTCGATGACCGAGACGTTCGGGGTGGGCACGCGGATGGAGACGCCGTCCAGCTTGCCGTTCAGCTCGGGGAGCACGAGGCCCACCGCCTTGGCGGCGCCGGTGGAGGTCGGGATCATGGACAGGGCCGCCGCGCGGGCGCGGTAGAGGTCCTTGTGCACCTGGTCCAGCGAGGGCTGGTCGTTGGTGTAGGAGTGCACGGTGGTCATGAAGCCGTGCTCGATGCCCACCGCATCGTTCAGCACCTTCGCCACGGGGGCGAGGCAGTTGGTGGTGCACGAGGCGTTGGAGACCACGAGGTGGTCCTTGGTGAGCTTGTCGTGGTTCACGCCGTAGACGATCGTGATATCCGCGCCGTCGGCAGGCGCCGAGACCAGCACGCGCTTGGCGCCGGCGGTGAGGTGCGCGGAGGCCTTTTCCTTCGAGGTGAAGATGCCGGTGCATTCCAGCGCGATGTCGACGCCGAGCTCCTTGTGGGGAAGCTGGGCGGGATCGCGCACGGCGGTCACCTTGATCTTGCCCTGGCCCACGTCGATGGTGTCGCCATCCACCTTCACCTCGGCCGGGAAGCGGCCGTGCACGCTGTCGTAGCGCAGCAGGTGGGCGTTGGTCTCCACGGGGGCGAGATCGTTGATCGCCACCACCTGGATGTCGGTGCGCCCCGATTCGATGATGGCGCGCAGCACGTTGCGCCCGATGCGACCGAATCCGTTAATGGCCACCTTCACCGTCATATCATCCTCCATTCGCCGGCCCTCAGGACCAGCCGTCCAATTTCCGACCCGTTCGGCCCGCGTTCATCATGCGGGTCTTGTTGCAACCCGTTGCGTCACGCCTGCCGAAGCTGGGAAAGGGCCGCTTCCGCGACCGCCTGAGGCGTAATGCCGAAATGCTTGAAAAGTTCCTTGGCCGGCGCGCTGGCGCCGAAGCCGGTCATGCCGACGAAGGCCGCGTCCGAGCCGATGATGGCGTCCCAGCCCATGCGGATCGCCGCCTCGATGCCGACCTTGGCCGGGGCCGTGCCCACCACCTTCGCGCGTTCGGCGGGCGAACGAGCCAGGAACAGCTCGAACGACGGCACGGAGACGATGCGGGTGGGAACGCCCTGGTCTTCCAGCAACTTGCGTGCCTCGGCCGCGAGCGAGACTTCCGAGCCCGTGGCGAACAGCGACACCTGGGCCTCGCCGCTGGCGGCGATGATCTCATAGGCGCCCTCGGAGGCGCGGTTGGCGTCGTCCGCGGTGCGCAGGATGGGCAGGTTCTGGCGCGAGAGGATCAGCGCGCTCGGCCGGTCCTTGGCGTTGAGCGCGATTTCCCAGCACTCGGCGGTCTCCACCGTGTCGCAAGGACGCAGCACGAGCAGATTGGGGATGGCGCGCAGCGCCGCCAGATGCTCCACCGGCTGGTGGGTGGGGCCGTCCTCGCCGAGGCCGATGGAATCGTGTGTGAGCACATGGACCACCCGCTCGCCCATGAGGGCGGCGAGGCGGATGGCCGGGCGGGAATAGTCCGAGAACACCAGGAAGGTGCCGGAATAGGGAATGATGCCGCCATGGAGGGCGATGCCGTTCATGGCCGCGGCCATGCCGTGCTCGCGCACGCCCCAATGCACGAAGGTGCCGGAGAAGTCGTCGGGCGTGACCGCCTTCTGGCCCTTGGCGCGGGTGTTGTTGGAGCCGGTGAGGTCGGCCGAGCCGCCCAGCATTTCCGGCACCGCCAGGGTGATGGCGTCCAGCGTGATCTCGGAGGACTTGCGGGTGGCGACCGCGCCACCGTCCGCCACCGCCTTGGCCTTCACGGCCTTGACCGCTTCGGCAAGGGCCGCGGCCGGCAGGTCGCCGCGCAGGCGGCGCTCGAATTCATCGCGCTCGGCTTCCGGCAGCTTGGCGAGGCGCTCCAGCCACGCGGCGCGGGCCGGGGCGCCCTTCAGGGCGGCATCGCTCCAGCCGGAGGCGACGTCCGCGGGGATCTGGAACGCGGCGGCATCCCAGTTCAGCGCCTTGCGGGTGGCCTCGATCTCCGCGGCGCCGAGGGGCGAGCCATGCACCTTCTCGCTGCCGGCCTTGGCGGGAGAGCCGAAGCCGATGGTGGTGCGGCAGGCGATCAGGCTCGGCGTGCCGGTCTTCTGCGCCGCTTCCAGCGCCGAAAGGATGGCGGCGGGATCGTGCCCATCGATGCGCGTCACGTCCCAGCCGGACGCCTGAAAGCGCGCGAGCTGGTCGGTGGAGCCGGAGAGCGAGGTGGCGCCGTCGATGGAGATCTTGTTGTCGTCCCACATGACGATCAGCTTGGAGAGCTTCATGTGCCCGGCCAGATCGATGGCCTCCTGGCTGATGCCCTCCATGAGATCGCCGTCGGAGGCGAGCACATAGGTATAATGGTCCACCACATCGGCGCCGAACTTCGCGGCCATCAAGCGCTCGCCCATGGCGAAGCCCACGGCCGTGGAAATGCCCTGCCCGAGGGGGCCGGTGGTGGTCTCGACGCCGGTGGTGACGAAATTCTCAGGATGGCCCGGGGTCAGCGAGCCGAGCTGCCGGAAGCGCTTCAGCTCCTCGATGGTCACGCTCTCGTAGCCGAGCAGGTGCAGCAGCGAATAAACCAGCATGGAGCCGTGGCCGGCGGAGAGGACGAAGCGATCCCGGTCCGGCCACTTGGGGTCCGCCGGATCGAACTTCATCACCTTCGAGAACAGCACGGTGGCGATGTCCGCCGCACCCATGGGCAATCCGGGATGGCCCGAATTCGCGGCTTCCACGGCATCCATGGCAAGGAACCGGATGGCATTGGCCATGCGGTCATGAAGGGTGCGGCTCAGCATGCGGGGCGTATCTCCGGCGCGGGGGGCGCCTCATTCCAATCCAGGCGGGACAGGGTTCGTGCCTGCCCCGGCGGCGGCAGTGATAGCAGCGCCGCTTCGGGTGTCAAACGCAGCGGTGGCGGAACGTCAAGTCCGCCAGGGGATTCAACACCGCGCCGCATCGTCGCGCTGTGCTGTCGTTTCAGCGATCTGGCGCCGAAAGAAGCTTCCGCAGGGTATCCCGGCTCCCACCCCAGAGCACGTCTGCTATGCGCCAGCCGGCGGGCGTGCGCACGACTTTATAGGTGACGGTCTTCTTCTCGTCGAAATTCTGGAACTGGGCGCTCACCTGCGCCTCCTTCGAGGAGACGGTCTTGGTGGCGTAATCCACGGACGTGATCTCGAAATCCTGCCCGTCCACGAACGGGTCGAAGTCGAGCCGGGCCTCATCGCGCTTGCCGTCCGCCACCAGCAGCTTGGCGAGTGCGGGGTCGAAATAATCCTTGGCGACCGAGGGGTCGGTATAGTCGAAGGCCACCGCGGTATCAGGCCGGGTATCGAGATAATGCTGGTAGAGCGCGCGGACGACGGCGTCGGGGGCGGGGGCAGGCGGTTTGGCGCTTTGCGCTGCGGCCGGAACGGTCGCCAGCGCACCCACGCAGCAGGCGGCAATGAGCAGGCGCAACGCCCGCAAGAGTGAGAAAGAACCCGTCATCATCGTGCCTGCGCGCCTCGTTTCCTCATCCCGCCCCGGCTTTTGAAGCAGGGTTCGGCGCCATGGTGACGCCAGAGCTTGTCTCAGCCACGTCTTAATTGCGTTGACAAGTGGGAAGTTGGTGGTGGCTTCGGCCTCGACTCAGCTACACTTCCCAGCATGTATGCCGTGAAGCAACGCCCTTTGGAACTCAGCCCCATCGAGCTCGCCGCCCAGCGGCTCAACGCTGCGCTTGACGCACTCTCGTCGGCGGTCGACCGCCGCCGGGAAATGGACCGCCAGCACGAGGCGTTGCTGGCGCAACTCCACGCCATGGGAAATGACCGCGCGCGGCTCGCCCAGGAGCTGGATGCCGCCTGCGCCCGCGTCATGGAACTGGGCGATGTGGGGCAGGAAGTGACTCGGCGCCTGGATGTGGCCATGGGCACCATTCGCGACGTGCTCGCGACCCACGGCGGATGAACATGGCCCATAACTTGGCCCAGGTGAAATAATGGCCCAGGTGAGCGTCACCATTTCCGGCCGTCAGTACAGGATGGCCTGTGACGAGGGGCAGGAGGAGCATCTGATGCGCCTCGCCCGCGAGGTGGACGCCCGCATCGGCCAGCTGCGAACCGCCTTCGGCGAGATCGGCGATCAGCGCCTCACCGTCATGGCCGCCGTGACCATCTCCGACGAGTTGCACGAGGCGCGCATGCGCATCAAGGCCCTAGAGAGCGATCTCGACGGCCAGCGCGACGCCCGCGCATCGGCCTTGGCGCGCATCGAGGCGAGCGAGGAGGCGGTGGCCCGCACCATCGACGAGGCCGCCGAGCGCCTGGAGCGCCTTGCCCACGACATCGCCCCGCCCGCCGCGCGGGTGGTGGGCATGGGGTGATTTGGGGACGGCTCACCTTCCCACTGGCGCATCCGCCCATGACCTCCTACATTAGCTCTCAAGCGGGGCTGCGGGGCTCGTTAGGAGACATTTCCCCGGGGCCTTATCGATCCTTAAGGGAGCTGTACCTGACCTTGCCCGTGGGCTTGGACATACGGCGCCCACCTACGCTGTAGGTTTCCCGGGATCGACCTCCGACGGCTTTTGCGGCTCCGCTCCCACCTTTTTCTTGGCCGGCTATCTATCCGGCACTATCCCATGACCCTTCCCTCCAGCGACGTGCAGGAAAAAGCCCGCCTGCGGGGCGAGGCTCTTGCCCGCCGCGCCGCCATGGGCACCGCGGCACGCGTGGCGGCGTCCGCTGCGGCGGCCCAGCATGCGCCGGTTCTGCTGGAAAACGTGTCGGGGCGTGTGGTCTCACTGTTCGCACCGTTCCGGGACGAGATCGACACCGCCCCGCTGGCTGCCCTGCTCTGGGATGCCGGCGCGCAGGTGGCGCTGCCGGTGGTCATTGCCCGCGACCTGCCTCTTTTGTTCCGCATCTGGCGGCCGGGCGACGTGCTGGAGCCCGTCGGCGCCTACCGCATCCCGACGCCGCTCCCGTCTTCCCCCCAGCTTGTCCCTCAGGATTTGATCGTGCCGCTCGCGGCCTTTGACCGGCGCGGCTATCGCATCGGCTACGGGGCAGGGCATTATGATCGTACCCTTGCGCTCCTGCGTGCGCAGGTGCCGGTGCGGGCCTTCGGCTATGCCTTCGCCTGCCAGGAAGTGGACGAAGTGCCCGTCGAGCCCCATGACGAGAGGGTGGATGGGATGATAACGGAGGCCGGGGCCTTTTCCTGCGGCGGCTAGACATGCGTATTTTATTTCTCGGAGACGTGGTTGGCCGGTCCGGCCGGGAAGCGGTGGCTGCACACCTGCCCGGCCTCATCACGCGCTGGCAGCTCGACCTCGTCGTGGTCAATGGCGAGAACGCCGCCGGAGGTTTTGGCATCACCGAGACCATCTATGACGAGTTCATCGCCGCCGGCGCCGATGCGGTGACCCTCGGCAATCACGCTTTCGACCAGCGCGAGGCCCTCGTCTTCATCGAACGCGCCGACCGGCTGGTGCGTCCGGCGAATTATCCGCCCGGCACCCCGGGACGCGGGACCGCCTTGGTGGAGGCCAAGAACGGGGCGCGGGTGCTGGTGACCAACATCATGGGCCGCACCTTCATGGACCCGCTGGACGATCCCTTCGCGGCCCTGGACAAGACCCTCGACGGGGTGGAGATGGGCGCCCACATGGATGCCGTCATCATCGACTTCCACGCCGAGACCACCAGCGAGAAGCAGGCCTTCGGCCATTATTGCGATGGCCGGGCAACCCTTGTGGTGGGCACCCACACCCATGTGCCCACCGCCGACCACCGCATTCTTTCCGGCGGCACCGCCTTCATGACCGATGTGGGCATGTGCGGCTGCTATGACGGCGTGATCGGCATGGACAAGGACGAGCCCCTGCGACGCTTCACCCGCAAGATCGGCTCCGGGCGGTTCGAGCCGGCAGCGGGGCCGGCGACGCTTTCGGGCCTTGCGGTGGAGAGCTGCGACAAGACCGGGCACGCCCTGAAGGTCGCCCCCGTGCGCCTCGGCGGCTCGCTGGCGGAGGCGCGGCCGGATTTTTGGGACGCTTAGCCGCCCTTTCTTGCCCTCGGGCGGTTTGCCGACCTATAAGGCCGCATCAGAACACCAATCACTGGTCCGGGCGGCGCCGCACCTGCGGCGCGCGGGGCCAGGCAAGAAACTGGAGGCGTCCATGGCCGGACATTCACAATTCAAGAACATCATGCACCGCAAGGGACGGCAGGACGCCATGCGCTCCAAGCTGTTCTCCAAGCTGGCGCGCGAAATCACCGTCTCCGCCAAGATGGGCCTGCCCGATCCCAACATGAATGCCCGCCTGCGCGCCGCGATCCTCGCCGCCCGTGCGGAAAACATGCCCAAGGACAATATCGAGCGCGCGATCAAGAAGGCGTCGGGGGCGGACGGCGAGAATTACGACGAGATCCGCTATGAGGGCTACGGGCCCGGCGGCGTCGCCGTGATTGTCGAGGCGCTCACCGACAACCGCAACCGCACGGCGGGCGAGGTGCGCTCCTACTTCACCAAGTCCGGCGGCAATCTTGCGGAAACCGGCGCCGTCTCCTTCATGTTCGACCGGGTCGGCGTGATCGAGTTCGATGTCAAGAAGGCCGATGCTGACGCCATGATGGAAGCTGCCATCGAGGCCGGCGCGGACGATGTCTCCTCCGACGAAGACGGCCACGAGGTGGTGTGCCCCGGCGACGCGCTCGCCGAGGTGCAGCGCCAGCTGGAAGCGAAGTTCGGCGAGCCCCGCAAGGCCGGCCTCGTCTGGCGGCCCCAGAACACCATCGCGGTGGACGACGAGACCGCCGAGAAGCTGATCCGCCTCATCGAGACGCTGGAAGACAATGACGACGTGCAGAACGTCACGGCTAATTTCGAGCTGTCCGAGGCCATGGTTGCCAAGATGAGTGCGTGAGGCTTTTGAAAGCGGCGTCATCCCCGGACTTGATCCGGGGATCTTTGGCCGTCCCTAGCTGCCTTGATTGCCTTATTTTTAGTGCTACATTAATTTCCGCAGATTATGTTCTGCGCACATGAAGATCACCTGCGATCCTGCCAAGCGCGACTGGACCCTGGAGCATCGCGGCATCGACTTCATGGACGCGGCCGAGGTGTTGCGGGTGTCACGCTGACGCTTGAGGACGATCGCCGGGACTACGGAGAGAGCCGCTACCAGACCTATGGGCTGCTGGCGGGCCGCGTCGTCATGGTGGTCTGGACGCCCCGGGACGCGGCGCGGCACATCATATCGATGAGGCATTGCCATGAACGCGAGGCACGCAAAGTCCGATCCTACCTCGATTGATCCGGACGACGGCCCGGAATGGACAGACGACCAGCTTTCACGGGCTGAACTCTCGGTCGGCGGCAAAGTGGTGAGGAAGGCGGCGGGCACGCTCATGCGGCCGCGCGGCCGGCCGAAGGCGGACCATCCAAAGCAGCACGTGTCTGTGCGTCTCGACGCGGATGTCCTTGAAGCCTTGCGCAATTCCGGCCCCGGCTGGCAGGCGCGCATGAACGCGGCGCTCCGCAAGGCTATGGGTCTTTAGCGGCTCAGAACAGCCGCCCGCCGTCCGGCACCTTCAGGCTCGGGCTGATCAGCACAACGGCGCCGGTCTCATCCGGAAAGCCCAGTGTCAGCACTTCGGACATGAAGGGGCCGATCTGGCGCGGCGGGAAATTCACCACCGCCGCCACCTGACGGCCCACCAGTTCGTCCGCCGAATAATGGACGGTAATCTGGGCGGAGGACTTCTTCACCCCGATCTCCGGCCCGAAATCGATGCGCAGCTTGAAGGCAGGCTTGCGCGCTTCCGGGAACGGCTCGACCGCAAGGATGGTGCCGACCCGCACGTCCACCTTCAGGAAATCGTCGAATGCGATCGGGGCGGCCGCCCCGTTGCCCTCTGCCATCCTCAGCCGCCGGTCATGCTCATGTGGCGGGACACGGCGGGGATGTGGGTCTTGCGGTCGATGACGAAGTCGTGGCCCTTGGGCTTGCGGAAGATGGCGGCGTCGATGGCCGCCTGGAGCACGCCATCATCGGGCGAGGCGCGCAAAGGCGTGCGCAAATCGGCGGCGTCTTCCTGGCCGAGGCACATGAAGAGCGTGCCGGTGCAGGTGACGCGCACGCGGTTGCAGCCCTCGCAGAAATTATGGGTCAGCGGCGTGATGAAGCCGAGCCTGCCGCCGGTCTCCTTCACTTCCACATAGCGGGCCGGACCGCCGGTGCGGTAGGGGATGTCGGTGAGCGTATAGCGCTCCTCCAGTTTCGCGCGCACCTCGGAGAGGGGCAGGTACTGGTCTACGCGCTCGGCGCCCACCTCGCCCAGAGGCATCACCTCGATGAGGGACAGATCATGCCCCTCGCCATGCGCCCATTCCATGAGCGAAGAAATCTCGCTTTCGTTCACGTCCCGCAGCGCCACCGCGTTCAATTTCACCCGGATACCGGCGGCTTTCGCGGCGCCGATGCCTTCCATCACCTTGCCGAGGTCGCCCCAGCGGGTGACGGTCCGGAACTTGTCCGGGTCCAGCGTGTCCACGGACACATTGATGCGCTTCACCCCGCAGGCCGCGAGATCCGCCGCGTAGCGGGCGAGCTGGGAGCCGTTGGTGGTGACGGTCAGCTCCTCCAGCCGGCCGGTCTCCAGATGCCGGGAGAGGGCGCGGAACAGGGTCATCACATCCCGGCGCACCAGGGGCTCGCCGCCGGTGAGGCGCAGCTTCTTCACCCCGCGCGCCACGAAAGCGGTGCACAGCCGGTCCAGCTCCTCAAGCGTGAGCAGGTCCTGCTTGGGCAGGAAGGTCATGTGCTCGGACATGCAATAGACGCAGCGGAAGTCGCAGCGGTCCGTCACCGAGACACGCAAATAGGTGACGTGCCGGCCGAACGTATCCATCAGCGGCCCGAGCGGTGAAGCCGCGCCGATGCTGCGATCGCTGAGGTCTCGGAGTACCGGACGCACCCTGGCGGCTCCCATCGTGGCAAAGCGAGGCGGTCTCAAGCCGTCCTTGGACAGGCTCTATATATCGTATGCCTGGGGGAAATTGGTAGGGCCGATGCCTTGAGCCTGCAAGGGTATCGCGGGTAAGTGAGCGCGGGCCGGTCTTCTGATGCCGAAAAGTGCCCATAGGGAGTGCCGCCATGTCTAACCCGTCCGATCCCTGGCCCACCGAGCTGCGCCTCGTTCAGGACCGGCATGCGCTGGTGATCACCTTCGAGGACGGTCCGAGCTTTACTTTGCCGGCAGAATATCTGCGGGTGGAAAGCCCGTCGGCCGAGGTTCAGGGCCACGCGCCGCATGAGAAGCAAACGGTTCCCGGCAAACGCGCGGTGCGCATCGTCGAGGTGGATCCTGTGGGCGCCTATGCCGTGCGGCTCGTCTTCGACGACGGCCACCAGACCGGCCTTTATGCATGGCCCTATCTGCGGACCCTTGGGGAGGAGCAGGAGGAGCGCTTCGGACGGTATCTGGAGTCGCTAAAAGAGCAGGGGCTCAGCAGGGGGTGAGTGCCTGTGCGGGAGTGCGACGCGCCCCCTCTCCCGCTTGCGGGGGAGGGCTGGGGAGGGGGAAAGGGTGCTCCCTCTGAGATATCCCAGCTTAGCTCTGCTTGAGGTGCCCCCTCCCTAACCCTCCCCCGCAAGCGGGAGAGGGAATGACGCGGCGCTCGGGCCATCACCCCTTCAGCCGCCCCATCACCTCCAGCGCGTCCTTCGCCAGCGTCCGCGTCAGCTCCCCGGCGCCGATCTCCCGCGCCAGCCGCCCGGCCTGGCCGGACCAGAGCGCCGAGAAATCGCCGGAGCCCTTCGCCTCCGCTGCCGCCTTCAGGGGCCCCAGCGGCGGGGCCGCGGTGGGGAAGGCCGGGGCGTCGGCCTTGATGGGGCCGTGCTCGCGCATGAGGCGGTTGAGGATGCCGCGCGCAGGTCGGCCGGTGAACACGTTGGTCAGCGTGGTGGCATCGTCGGGCGCCCCCTTCAGCGCCGCGCGATGGACGGCGGAGATCCCGGCTTCGGGGGTGAGCAGATAGGCGGTGCCGATCTGCACCGCGTCGGCACCGAGCGCAAAGGCGGCGGCGATGCCGCGCCCGTCCGCCACCGCGCCCGCGGCGATCACCGGCACGGAGACCGCGTCCGCCACCTGGGGCACAAGGGCGAAGGTGCCCACTTGGAAAGCCGGGTCGAGGTTCAGGAACATGCCGCGATGGCCGCCGGCCTCGGAGCCTTGGGCAATGATCGCGTCCGCTCCGTTCTCCTCCAGCCAGCGCGCCTCTGCGACGGAGGTGGCGGACGCGAGCACCACCGCGCCCGCCGCCTTCACGCGCGCCATCAGCTCCGGCGCCGGCAAGCCGAAATGGAAGCTCACCACCTTGGGGCGCACCTCCTCCACCACCGCGCACATGGCGGCGTCGAACGGCGCCCGGTTGGTCACGGCGATGAGCGCCTCCGGGTTGAGGCCGAGTTCCGCATAATAGGGCTTCAGCTCCTCCCGCCATGCGGCGTCGCGGGCGGGATCGGCCGGCGCGGGGCGGTGGACGAAGAAATTGAGGTTGAACGGCTTGTCCGTGAAGGCGCGGAGCGCCGCGACCTCGGCGCGCACCTGGTCGGGCGTCATGGAGGCGCAGCCGAGCGAGCCAAGGCCGCCCGCCGCGCTCACATGGCGCGCCAGTTCCGGCTTCGGGCCGATCATGGGGGATTGGACGATGGGATATTCGATGCCGACGAGGTCGGTGAAGCGGGAAGACGGCCACATGGGGATGCGTTTCCGTGCTGCATCCCGGCGCTTGCTGCGCCGGTTCAGGGCCGCAGCTTAGTGCAGCAGGCTCCGCGCCGTCCCATGTCAATTCGGCAAGCCGGGGTGTTCATTTGCGCATCACGCCGGCGCAAGGACGTCCGCGATGATCTGCCGGATTTCCGGCAGGCAGGAGCCGCAATTGGTGCCCGCTTTGAGTTTTTCGCCCACGGCGGCGGCGGTGCAGGCGCCGCCCTTTATGGCGCCCGCGATGGACCCGCGCGGAACGCCAAAGCACGCGCAGACCAGAGGGCCGGCATCCGCATCGAGCCCCGCGAGGCGGCCGGAGAGGATGAGCCGGCGGTCGGCGGCGGAGACGGCGCCGGCGGTCAGGAGGCTCTTGAGCGCATCCCAGGATGGAGCAGTGCCGGCCGGCCCGATAATGATGGCAAACGCGAGGTGCCCGTCCGCATCGAAGGCGGCGGCGCGGTAATGGCCGCCGGCCCGGTCGACGAGGTCGGCCACGTCATGGTCGCCCATCTGGGCCGCGGCCCAATCCTGCCAGGTCTCTGGGCTCTCTTGTGCCGCGACGCGCCAGGCATAGCCGCCCTCCAGCGGCAGACGCGCCCACCATGCGCCGGGGGGCGGGGACAGCAGCGTGCGGGAGAGAACGAAGCCGTGGAATGGTGCGTCGAAGGCAGTGATGGCGGCTGGCGTCGCCTTGGAATCCGGCTGTCCGGAGACGGGGTCGGTGATGTCGTGCACCAGCGCGCCCACGCGACCGCCGGAGGAATTCATCCCGCTCCAATGGATGGGGGTGAACAGCGTGCCGCGCTTCTGGCCTTCATCGAGGCGCACCTCCAGCACGACGCTGCCATGGGCGCTTGCCACCTGCGCCAGGGCGCCTGCCCCCAGCTTGAGCGGCACGGCGTCCTCGGGATGGATGCACACGAAAGGCGCAGGCAAATGGGCCGAAAGGCGCGGGGAAAGCCCGGTGCGGGTCATGGTGTGCCACTGGTCGCGGATGCGGCCGGTATTGAGCAGGAAGGGATACTCCGCCGTGGCAGTCGCCGCCGGAACGGCTTGCGGAGCGATGAAGCGGGCGCGCCGGTCGGGCGTGAAGAAGCCGCCTTCAGCGAAGAAGCGCGCCTGCCCGGTCCCGCCTGCCTGCACCGGCCACTGCACCGGCTCGAGGGTCTCGTAGCCTGCGTCCGAGAGGTCCGCGAGGCCGGAAATATCGAAGTCGCGCGCGCCGTCATTCTCGAAGCCGGACAGCGCCGCATGCTCGCGGAAGATGTCGGCGGGCGAGGTCCAGGCGAAAGCCGCGTTATGGCCGAGCCGGCGCGCGACGCCGGAGAGCGCCCACCAGTCTGGCTTCACCTCGCCGGGCAGCGACAAAAACGGGCGCTGGCGGGAGATGCGGCGCTCGGAATTGGTGACGGTGCCGTCCTTCTCGCCCCAGGCGGCGGCGGGCAGCAGCACATGGGGCGAACACCCGGACGTGTCGTTGCTGCGCACGTTCTCCGACAGCACGAACAGGTCGAGCTTTGAGAGCGCGGCGCGCACATCGTCGGCGCGGGGCAGGCTGACGGCGGGGTTGGTGCCCATCACCCACAGCGCCTTGATCTCGCCGCGGTCGATGGCGGCGAACATGTCCACCGCCTTCAGCCCTTCCTTCGTCGCCATGGCCGGCGCGTCCCAGAAGCGGCGCACAAGATCCACCTCCTCCGGCGCAAAGCCCATATGGGCGGCGAGCTGGTTGGCGAGCCCGCCCACTTCGCGCCCGCCCATGGCGTTGGGCTGGCCGGTCAACGAGAACGGTCCCATGCCCTCGCGGCCGATGCGGCCGGTGGCGAGGTGGCAATTGAGGATGGCGTTGACCTTGTCGGTGCCGTGGGCCGACTGGTTCACGCCCTGGGAATAGCAGGTGACGGTGCGCTCGGTGTCACGGAACAAAGCGAAGAAGCGGGCGACGTCTTCCTTTGCCAGCCCCGTGGCGCGGGCGGTGGCGGCAAGGCTCGGGGCGATCTCGCGGGCACGGGCGAGCGCTTCGGGAAGGCCGCTCGTATGCACCTCGATGAAGGCGCCGTCGAAGCCGCTCGTCTCGGCGAGATGCACGAGGAGGCCGCAGAAGAGAGCGGTGTCGGTGCCGTGGGCGAGCGGCAGGAACAGGTCCACATCGTCGGCGGTGGCGGTGCGGCGCGGGTCGATCACCACGATCTTCGTGCCGCGCGCGGCGCGGGCCGCCACCATGCGACGGAACAATATGGGGTGGCACCAGGCGGTGTTGGAGCCCACCAGGACGATGAGGTCCGCGCGCTCCAGATCCTCATAGCTGCCCGGCACCGTGTCCGAGCCGAAGGCGCGCTTGTGGCCGGCCACTGAGGAGGCCATGCAGAGGCGCGAATTGGTGTCCACGTTCGCCGTGCCGAGGAAGCCCTTGGCGAGCTTGTTGGCGGCGTAATAATCCTCCGTGAGGAGCTGGCCGGAGAGATAGAGCGCCACCGCCTGCGGGCCGTGCCGGTCGGTGGTCTCGCGGATGCCGGCGGCGATGCGGTCGAGGGCGGCGTCCCAGCTGGTCTGTTCGAGAGGGGTGTCGCCCGTGCGCATCATGGGATGCAGCAGGCGGGTTTCGAGCCCGATGGTCTCCCCCAGTGCCGCGCCCTTGGAGCACAGCCGTCCGAAATTGGCCGGGTGGGCCTCGTCTCCGGCGATGAGCGCACCACCCGAGGCGTCGGGCGTCGCCTTCACCCCGCAGCCGACGCCGCAATAAGGGCAGGTGGTGCGGACGGCGGGCGTGGTGGCGAGGGGGGCGTTCATGGCGTTTTTCCCCCCGGCCGCATTTCACTCCCTCCCCCCTTGCGGGGGAGGGTTGGGGAGGGGGGTGAAACGGCCTGCGCGTGACGCCCGCTGTCAGAACTGGCGAAGACATACCCCCCTCCCCAACCCTCCCCCGCAAGGGGGGAGGGGGAGTAGCGGGAGGGGTAGTGAAAGATCATGCCTCGTCCGCTGAGCGGTGCCGTGGCGCGTGCTCGCCCCATCACATCCCCCTCAGTACACGTCGGCTTGATAGCGGCCGGCTTTCTTCAGCTCCGCGAGGAAGGCGGCGGCTTGCTCCTTGGAATGACCACCATGGGACGCCGCCACATCCATCACCGCCGCCTCCACGTCCTTGGCCATGCGCTTGGCATCGCCGCAGATGTAGAAATGCGCGCCCTCCGACAGCCACGCCCATAGCTCCGGCCCCGCCTCGCGGATGCGGTCCTGCACGTAGACCTTGGCGGCGCCGTCGCGGGACCAGGCGGTGTCGAGCCGTGTCAGGCAGCCGCTCGCCTGCATGCCGGAAAGCTCATCCTCGTAGAAGAAGTCTGTCTCGCGCTTCTGGTGGCCGAAGAACAGCCAGTTCTTCCCCGGCGCCTTGGCCGCCATGCGCTCGTGCAGGAAGGCGCGGAACGGGGCGATGCCGGTGCCCGGCCCCACCATGATGACGCCCTTGGAGGCATCCTCCGGCAGGCCGAAGCCGTGGGCCTTCTGGATATAGGCCTTCAGCCGGGTGCCCTCCGGCACGCGCCCGCCGAGGAAGGTGGAGCAGACGCCCAGCCGCCCGCGGCCGGCCATCTCGTAGCGCACCGCGTCCACCGTCAAGTGCAGGCGGCCGGGGGTGGCGAGGGGGCTGGAGGAGATGGAATAGAGGCGCGGCTGGAGCGGCTCCAGGCACTCGATGACCGCTTCCGGGTCCGGCCGCGCGCCGGCGAATTTTTCCAGCGCGCTGAGCACGTCGAGGGTCGCGGCGTCACCGTCCGGGTCTTCGCCGGATGCCAGCGCGCGGGCCTTGGCCTTGCGGGCCCCGCCGGTGAGATAGGAGAATAGGGTAAAGAGGTCATCGGGCGCCGACTTCAGGCAGACATCGTGCGTGAGCACGTCGCCCAGCGCCTTGTCGCCCACGGGATAGTCGGCGGGCGCGCCGAGCGCCTCCAGCGTCGCCTCCACCAGCCCCGGATCGTTCACCGGGAACAGGCCGAAACTGTCGCCCACCTTGTAGGTAAGGCCCGAGCCTTCGAGATCGAACTCGATGTGCCAGGTTTCCTTCTCGGAGCCTTGCCTGTTGAGGCGGGTGCGGCCGAGGAAGGTGACCTCGCCGGGGTTTTCCCGCGTGCCGAGCGGCGCGCCGGTGGGCGCCGCGGCGGCCGCGGGTGCTGCTGTGGGGGCAGGGGCGCTGCCGTCCATCTCGGCGGCCAACGTCTTCAGCATGCGCATGGTTTCCTTGCCGCCGGGGGCGCACAGGTTCAGCGCTTTCTCGGTGCCGTCCGCGATGGCCTTGGAATAGCTCTCGCAGAGATAGCCGCACTGGCCGCAATCCTGCTGCGCCATGGCCGCCATCATGCGGCGGGGCAGCGGCTTGCCCTCGGCCAGCTTCATGCGCTCATCGAGGGGCATGGCGGCGTCGTGCCAGGGCGCGCCGTCATCTTCGACGGGCGCGGCGCCGGGCATCAGGGCTGCCGAGGCTTCGGCGGAGAGGGGGGTGGCGCCGGGTGCCGCGTCGGCGGAGAAGAGGCCGGCGAAGAAGCCGTTCAGCCAGGAGCGCTGCTCCGGCGTGAAGGGGGCGCTTTCGGGCAGATAGGGCACCACGGGGGGCGGGGACTGGAGGGTCATTCCGCAGGCTCCGCATCGACCAGGGATTTCAGGGTGTCCGCCGGCACGCGGCGGGTGAATTTCGCGAAGGGCTCGCCCGCCTCGCGATTGGTGAGCCACGCCTTCAGGAGCCGCTCCACCAGAACGGGGGCGTCCTCGGCTTTCACGTCGCGATAAAGCTCGTCGGCGATGGCGGCGTCCGAGCCGAAGCCGCCGCCCGCGAGCAGATGATAGCCGTCCACCGTATCGCCCTCGTCATTGATGGCGACGCGCGCGCCGATGAGGCCGATATCGCCGATATAATGTTGGGCGCAGGAATGGTGGCAGCCGGTGACATGGATGTTCACGGGCGCATCGAGCGCGAGGCGCGGCCCGCAATGGTCGCCGATGGCGCGCGCGGTGCCCTTGGTGTCGGCATTGCCGAACCGGCAGCCCTTCGCGCCCGTGCAGGCGACGAGGCCCGCTTGCAGCACGCTGGGCTCGGCGGTGAGGCCGAGGCCGGCGACCACTTCCTTCACCGCCTTCACGTGTGCGTCCGGGATGCCGGAGAGGATCACGTTCTGCCAGACGGTAAGGCGCAGGTCGCCGTCGCCCATGCCGTGGGCGATGTCGGCGAGGCCGCGCATCTGCGCAACCGTCATGCGGCCCACGGGCAGGCCGATGCCCACCCAGTTGAGGCCCGGCTGCTTCTGCGGGTGGACGCCCAGATGGGCCATGCGGTCCTGCTCGGGGCGCGGCGCCACGGCCTCCGCCGGGCAGCGCAGCAGGGGCGCGCCGAGCTTCTCTTCCACGGCGGCGAGGAACGTCTCGAAGCCCCAGGCATCGAGCACGTATTTCAGCCGCGCCTTCTTGCGGTCCGTGCGGTCGCCGCTCTCGATGAAGACGCGGACGATGGCGGCGGACACCTTGGTGGCCTCCTCGGGCTTGAGGATCACGCCGGTGTCGCGGGCGAAATCCCGGTGGCCGGTGATGCCGCCCAGCGCGAGGCGGAACCATACGCCAGGCGCGATGCCGAAGCCGTCCTTCACCTCGATGGCCTGGAAGCCGATATCGTTGGTGTCCTCCAGCGCGCCGATGCGGCCCGCGCCGTCGAAGGCCACGTTGAACTTGCGCGGCAGGCCGTACATGTCGCGATTGTTCAGGATGTAATGGTGCCAGTCCTTGGCGAAGGGCCGGGTGTCCAGCAATTCCTGCGGGTCGATGCCGGCAGTGGGGGTGCCGGTCACGTTGCGGATATTGTCGGAGCCGGAGCCGCGCGCGGTGAGGCCGAGATCCACCAGCTTCTCCAGCAGGATCACGCCGTCGGTGGCGGGGATGTCGCGCACCTGGAGGTTCGCGCGGGTGGTCACGTCGGTGTAGCCACCGCCATGGGCCTCGGCGATGTCGGCGATGCCGCGGAACTGCCAGTGGGTGGCGATGCCGTTGGGCATGCGCAGGCGGCACATGAAGCTGTCCTGCGCCGGGGCTACGTAGAACAGGCCGTGATACTTCCAGCGCATCACGTCCGGGCCCTTGGGGAATGCCCCCTCCACGGCCGCGTCCTTCATGCGGGCATAGCTGTCGAGGCCCATCTCCTCGCGCTTGGCCTTCTCCTCGGGGGTGAGCTTCTTGCCCTCCGCCTCGGTGCGGGCCATGGCCTTGTGGCTGGCCGCGTCCGGGCCGGTGGGCTCGGGCGCAGGAGCCGGCGCGCCGCCCATGCCCCGTCCTGCGCGGGCCACCTGGGCGCCGGCTATTTGGGCACCGGAGACGAAGCCTTCGAGATAGCGCTTCTGGTCGATGGTGAAATCGCCGCTCATGGTTCTTAGCCTTCAGGCCGCCACAGGGAGCGCGGACCGGCCGAAGGCCAGGTCCGCGCGCATGGCGGCGATGGGGGTGCGGTTCGTGATGAGGTCGAGATAGAAGGGGCCATCCGTGGTGTCGCCATAGAGCACCGCGCCGGCGAGCCGCCCGTCCTTGATGATCAGGCGGCGGTAGAGGCCGAGGCCCCGGTCGGCGAGGACGATCTCCTCGCCTTCGGCGTCGATCTCTCCTGCGGAGAAGACGAACACGCCGGAGACTTTCAAATTGGTGGAGACGGTGCTGCCCGCATAGTGCGCGTCCCGCCCGGCGAGCCGCTGGGCGAGCACGGCCGCTTGCTCGTAGGCCGGCGCCACGAGGCCGTAGCAGGCGCCGCGATGCTCGGCGCACTCGCCGATGGCGAAGATGGCGGCATCGTCGGTGGCAAGGCCGTCATCCACGAGGACGCCGCGATTGCAGGCGAGCCCGGCCGCGCGGGCAAGATCGGCGTTCGGCCGCACGCCGCAGGCCATGACGATGATGTCGGCCGGCAGCAGGCGCCCGTCCTTCAGGCGCAGACCCTCGGCACGCTCCGTGCCCTCGATGGCGGTGGAGGAAGCGTTGAGTTCCACCGTGATGCCCTGCGCCTCCACGGCCTGCCGCAGCAGGCCGGCGGCGCGGGTGTCGAGCTGGCGCTCCATGAGGCGGTCCATGAGATGGACGAGGGTGGTCTGCGCCCCCGCGCGGGCAAGGCCGCTCGCCGCTTCAAGGCCGAGAAGGCCGCCGCCGATGACCACCGCCCGCGTGCCGGGCTTGCCGGCGGCCATGAGGGCGGAGACATCCGCGAGGTCACGGAAGGTGGTGACGCCGGGAAGATCCGCCCCCGGCAAGGGCAGGCGGATGGGGTGGGAGCCGGTGGTGAGCACGAGGCGCGAGAAGGGCAGGCGGCGGCCGTCCGCCAGAACCAGCGCGTGGGCGTCGCGGTCGATGGATGCGGCGGGGGTGCCGTAGATCAGCGTCACGCCCCGCGCGCGCCACCAGTCCGCCGTGCGCAGCTGCGTGTCGCCCGCCGTGGTCTTGCCGGCGAGCACGTCGGAGAGCAGCACGCGGTTATAGGCGAGGTGCGGCTCCGCCCCCACCACGGCGATGGAATAGCGCCCGAGCGCCCGTTTGGTCAGCTCCTCGCAGAGCTTGGCGGCGGCCATGCCGTTTCCGACGATGATGAGGGGCTCAGCCATGGATGCCTCCGCTCGCGCGACGGGCACCCTCTCCCGCTTGCGGGGGAGGGTGGGGGAGGGGGGCGAGCGAAGCGAGGGCGCGCGACCTCTCCTTGTTCCCGGCGTTTTCCGCCCAGCGGCCGGCCCCCTCCCTAGCCCTCCCCCGCAAGCGGGAGAGGGAATGGGGGTGTGCGCGGGAGGAACGGTCCACAATGCTGAAGCCAGGCGCGCCCATTCCTCTCACTCCGCCGCGCTGGGCGGCGCTTCCGCGGCCGCCGCGATCATCACGGAGGAGAGGAGGCCGTAAGCCTCCGTCCAGGCGTCCTTCACCTCGGGCGTGAAGTCCGGGCCGAGGCCCTGTTCCAGGGTCCAGAGCAGGGCCGCGCCCACAGGAACGTAGTGCGCGTCCTTAACCCCATAGGCCACGTGGCGCTTCGCCAGCACTTGCGCGGCGGGCACTACGGCATCGAGGTTGGACAGGCCCCTCACCACCACGGCGAGGGTGCTCATGAGCTTGCGGCCCTGCTCGGTCATGTCGCCCTTGAACATGGGCTTCACTTCGGGTGCGATCTCGAACAGGCGGCCGTAGAACAGCGTCGCCGCCGTCTCCGAGATGGGCGCCACCTTGGCAAACGAGGATTGGATCAGGTCCACTTGGCTGGGAAGCATGGAACGCTCCTTGGCTCGTGAATGCGATCAAGCGGCTTCCACGAAGCGATGGCGCTCGTGGAGGAACTTCAGAACCGCCTCGCGTGCCCTAAGGTAAATGGGGTTCGCCACCAGCTCGAGACGCCGACGGGGACGGGACAATGTCACTTCGAGTACTTCGCCGATGCGCGCCGAGGGGCCGTTGGTCATCATCACGATGCGGTCGGAGAGCAGCACTGCCTCGTCCACGTCGTGGGTGATCATGAGGATGGTGTTGCCCAGTGTGGCGTGGATCTGCATCACGCTGTCCTGGAGGTGGGCGCGGGTGAGCGCGTCCAGCGCCCCGAAGGGCTCGTCCAAAAGCAGTACTTTCGGCTCCATGGCGAGCGCGCGGGCGATGCCGACGCGCTGCTTCATGCCGCCGGAAATCTCGGCGGGCCGCTTGTCCTTGGCGTGGACCATCTGCACCAGTTCGAGATTGTGCAGGGTCCAGTCGTTGCGCTCGGCGCGGGAGCGGGTGCCCGAGAACACCTTGTCCACCGCGAGGCGCACATTGTCGTAGACGGTGAGCCAGGGCAGTAGGGAATGGTTCTGGAACACGACCGCCCGGTCGGGGCCGGGGCTGTTGACCTCGCGGCCCTCCAGCAGCACGCCGCCGGTGGTGGCCTCGGTCAGCCCCGCCACGATGTTGAGCAGGGTGGACTTGCCGCAGCCGGAATGGCCGATGATGGAGATGTACTCGCCCTTGGCGATATCGAGCGAGATGTCCTTCAGCACCTCGGTGGTCGCGGCGCCGCGGGTGAAGGTCTTGCCGATCTGGCTGAACTGGAGATAGGGGGCGTTGGTCATTGTGGGCCTCCTCAAGACGCCGCGGTGCCGCGCGTGACGATGGCGGAAATGCCGGCCACAAGGCGGTCGAGGACGAAGCCCACGACGCCGATATAGACCAGGGCGACGATGATGTCGGGCAGGCGGGAGGAGTTCCACGCATCCCAGATGAAGAAGCCGATGCCGACGCCGCCGGTGAGCATCTCCGCCGCCACGATGGCGAGCCAGGACAGGCCCACGCCGATGCGAAGACCGGTGAAAATGTAGGGCGCCGCCGAGGGCAGCATGATCTTCCAGAAGAATTCCAGCGGGTTCAGCCGCAACACTTGCGCCACGTTCCGGTAGTCCTGCGGGATGTTCCGGATGCCCACCGCCGTGTTGATGATGATGGGCCAGATGGCCGTGATGAAGATCACGAAGATGGCCGAGGGGTTGCTGTCGCGGAACGCGGCGAGCGCCAGCGGCAGCCAGGCGAGCGGGGGCACGGTGCGCAGCATCTGGAAGAGGGGGTCGAGGCCGCGCATGGCCCACACCGACTGGCCGATGATGGCGCCCATCAGCACCCCGACCACGGCGGCGAGGCCGAAGCCCACCGCCACGCGCTGGAGCGAGACCAGCACGCGCAGCCCGAGGCCGATATCCTGCGGGCCGGCGACGAAGAACGGATCGAGGATGAGGTCCTTGGATTCCGTCCAGATGCGGCTCGGCGGCGGCAGCGTCGCCGTCGGGCCCGCGCAGAGCAGCTCCCAGAGCAGGAGCAGCAGGACCGTCACCACCAGCGGGGGAATGACGTTCGCGGCGAACCACCTCAGCGCGGACATGAGGCGCGAAGAGGCGGGTGGACGCGCCGGGGCGAGGCGGACCACCTCGGCGCTGGCGCGCCGTGTCGGCTGCGGCGTTTCCTTCAGGGCGGTGACGGACATGCGTGTGGCTCCCGAGCTTCCGACGGTCAGACTTCGACGCGCTTGATGGTGAGGGTTTTGAGATAGGCGGCCGGATCGGCGGGATCGAAGACCTTGCCGTCGAAGAAGGTCTCCTTGCCGCGCGAGGTGGAGGCCGGGATGTCCGCCGCGGCGACCGACAGGTCCTTGGCGGCCTCGCGCCACAGGTCCTCGCGGTTCACCTTGGAGATGAGCGCCTTCACGTCGAGCGTCGGCTCGAACTTGCCCCAGCGGATGTCCTCGGTGAGGAACCAGGTGTCATGGCTCTGGAAGGGATAGGACGCATGGTCCATCCAGAACTTCATGTACTGGTCGGAGCCCTTCACCACCCGGCCGTTGCCGTAATTGATGTCGCCCTTCAGGCGGCCGATGATGTCGGCGACGGGGACGTTGAACCACTGGCGCTTGCCGACAATCTCGGCGAGCTCCTGCTTGTTCTCCATCTTGTCGCACCATTGCTGGGCTTCCATCACCGCCTTCAGAATGGCCTTGGTGGTGTTGGGGTTCTTGTCCACAAAGTCGGCGCGCAGGGTCAGCGCCTTCTCGGGGTGGTTCTTCCAGATCTCGCCGGTGGTGCAGGCGGTAAATCCAATGCCCTGGTTGACGAGCTGCTCGTTCCACGGCTCGCCCACACAGAAGGCGTCCATGTTGCCCACCTTCATGTTCGCCACCATCTGGGGCGGCGGCACGACGATGGTGGAGACGTCCTTGTCTGGGTCGATGCCGGCGGCGGCAAGCCAGTAGCGGATCCAGAGGTCGTGGGTCCCGCCCGGGAAGGTCATGGCGACCTTCACTTCCTTGCCGTCCGTCCTCTTCTTGGCGAAGGCGGCTTTCAGGGCGGAGGCGTCGGTGGTGACCTTCAGGTCCTTGTATTCGTTGGAGACCGAGACCGCCTGCGCGTCGAGGTTCAGGCGCGCCAGCAGATAAAGGGGAACGGGCGTGTTGTTCTGCGTCACCTTGCCGGTGGAGATGAGGTAGGGCATGGGCGAGAGGATGTGCGCCCCATCGATGCCGTTGGCCGCGCCGCCGAGCACGAGATTGTCGCGGGTCGCGCCCCAGGAGGCCTGCTTCACCACCTCCACGTCGGGCACGCCATGCTTGGCGAACAGCCCTTTCTCCTTGGCGATCACCAAAGGAGACGCATCCATCAGCGCGATATAGCCGAGCACCGCCTTAGTGGTTTCCGGCGCTGCCGCATGAGCGGAGGGCACGCCGCCGGGGAAGATCAGGCGCGCGGCGTCGAACAGGGCGGCCGTGCCGAGGGCGGCGGCGCTGCCCTTCAGGAGCGAGCGGCGGGACAGCGGGGCCACGGCCGGGCCGGGCTTTTGGTCGGAAGCGTCGGTCATTCTGTTCCCCTGTTGGTCGCCTTACGACGGCCCGAAACGAAAAAAGCCGCGGACTCACGACGGCGCCTTGGCCATCGGGTGTCAGCGGCTTTGCTGCGGGTCCCGCCATTGGGACAATTGGATCGGCGCGATCTTCGTCGATGCGCTCGGTATTCCTTATTCAAGAGGCGTGCCAATTGGTGTGCGGTGCACCAATGAATTGGAATTGTTATGGAAAGCGCCGATGCTCAAGATGTGAGCAGGTGCGAAATTATCCTTTCGCATGCGCAAAAAAATGGCAGGTGATGCCGGATGCAGCACCGGCAGAGGTCACGGTGCCGCGGGAGTCTTGCGGCGGGGTCCGCCCCCGGTCCAACATGCCGGCGGCCCGGCGGGGGCCGCGAGCGGGAGCGGAACATGTGCATCAATTGCAGCCTGAATGAAGCCTTGGGCGGTTTCGCAGCGGACGCCGTGACGGAGCCCCGCTTCAGGATGAGCCGCCGGCGTTTCATGGGCGGCACCATCGCCTGCACCGCGGTGGCAACCACGGCAGCGGTGTCTTCCGCGCCCTTTGCAGCCCTGGCGCAGACCGCGCCCGCCGGCACCGACATCATCTTCCGGGGTGGCAAGGTCTACACCCAGAACCCGGCGCAGCCCTGGGCCGAGGCGCTGGCCGTGAGCGGCAAGACCATCTCGGCGGTGGGCTCCAATGCTGACATCGACAAGCTGAAGGGGGCGGGCACCAAGGTGGTGGAGCTGAACGGCCGCCTCGTCATGCCCGGCTTCGTGGAAGGGCACATCCATCCCTTCCTCGGCTCCTTCCTCACCGCCGGCGTGGACCTCCAGGTGCCGACCCGCGAGGAGGCACTTGCCGCGATCGCGCGCTTCGCCAAGGAGAACCCCAAGGGGACCATCCGCGGCTTCGGCTGGCGGGTGGACATGTTCCCGCCCGAGGGGCCCACCCGGCAGGACCTCGACAAGATCATCCCGGACCGGCCGGCCTTCTTCATCGCCATTGACGGCCACAGCCTGTGGGCCAACAGCAAGGCGCTGGAAATGGCCAAGGTGGACAAGGACACGCCGGATCCCATCCCGCGCTTCTCCTATTATGTGCGCGACGAGAAGGGCTATCCCACCGGCTATGTGCTGGAGGTGAACGCGGTGCTCGCCGTGGTGAACGCCATCGAGCCCATCTCGCTCACGGCCCTCGGCGGCCTCATGGAGGCGTGGCTGCCCAAGGCGGCGGCGGCGGGCATCACTTCTATCTTCGATGCGGGCGTGCCGCCCATCGGCAGCGACCAGGCGACCATCCTCAACGTCTATGTGGACGCCGAGAAGCGCGGCCGCCTGCCGTTCCGCGTGGTCGGCTCCTGTATCGTGAAGTCGCCGCCCATCGACGATGCGGTCCAGCAGATCCAGGACATCCGCAAGAAGGTGTCGTCCGAGCTGGTGCAGGTCAATTTCGTGAAGATCATCGGCGACGGCACGCAGGAGGGCTACACGGCCTGGCTGGTGGAACCCTATTCCGACAAGCCCGATTTCTCCGGCGCCTCGCCCTTCTCAGAAGAAGAGTGGGCGAAGCTGGTGGGCATGACGGACGCCGCCGGCTTCGATGTCCATATCCATGCCTGCGGCGACCGCACCGCGCGTGTGGCGCTCGACGCCATCGAGAAGGCTATCAAGGCCAATCCGCCACGCGAGCGTCGGCACTCCATCGCCCACCTCGTCTATGTGACCGACCAGGACATTCCGCGCTTCGCCAAGCTGGGGGTGAACTCCCAGTTTTCCGCCAACTGGTTCTCGGCGGACCCAGACACGTCCGAGATCCTGAAGGACCGCTATGGTGAGCGGCAGAAGAAGCTCTACCGCGTCGCGTCCACGCTGAAGTCCGGCGGGCGCGTCTCGTTCGGCACCGACTGGCCGGCGGCGGGCTATTTTTCCACTTACAAGCCGCTGGATTCCATCCAGATCGCGGTGACGCGCCAGCTCATCGGCAAGGCGACGAACCCGGTGCTCGGCCCCGAGGAGGAGCGCCTTACGCTGGTCCAGGCGGTGCACGCCAGCACCATGGGCGGCGCCCACCAGATCCGCATGGAAGACAAGATCGGCTCGCTGGAGGCGGGCAAGCTGGCCGACCTCGTCGTGCTGGAGAAGAACATCTTCGAGGGCAGCGTCCACGACATCGCCCATACGAAGATCGACCTGACGCTGATGAACGGGAAGGTCACACACGGCAGTGTGTGATGATGGGTACGGGCAGTTCTGCCAAGCATCGGCCGTGCCCAAGTGCCGGCTGTCATGGCCGGGCTTGTCCCGGTCATCCACGAGGCTCCGCTGGGTGCCTGCTTAGGGGCGAGACGTGGATACCCGGGACAAGCCCGGGCATGACGGTTCGTCCAGGTGAAGAGCCCTCAGCGGAACGCGGCGCTCAGCATCTCCGGCGGGAACAGCGTGTCCGCGCCGGCGATGCTTGCCGTGCCCGCTTTTAGCCATTTGGCGATCAGGCGGTCCAGCGTCCCGTCCTGGGCGAAGCCCGCCTGGATGCGGTTGATATCGTCCCGCAGCGGATCGCCCTTGCGCACGCTGATGGCGAGGAATTCGCAGGTGATGGCGGTCTGGACGATCCTGAGGTCGGGATAGGACCGCAGCAGATACTGCATCACCGGCGCGAGCTTCATGACGGCATCGCAGCGGCCCGCTGAGACATCGCCGAGGGCTGTCTCGATCTGGTCATAGGCATAGACCTTCACCGCCGCGGCGCGGCCTTCCGCCACCAGCTTGTCCGCCACCGGCTGGCTGGTATTGCCGGCCTGGACGCCGATGGTGAGGCCCTTCAAGTCATCGATGGATTTGACCTTCGGCAGGCGCTTCGCATTCACCACCAGCGACTGGCCAGAAACCGCATAAGGCGCGCAGAAATCCACGATCTGCGCACGCCCGCGCGTCGCCGTGGTGCCGGAGGCGATGCAGTCATAAGTGCCGGCGCCGAGGCCGGCGAAGATGTCGTTGAAGTTGGCCCCCTCATAGGGGACGAGGCGCCAGGGGCGGCCAAGCGCCTTCGCGATGAGCCGGGTCAGGTCCATGTCGAAGCCGATGGGGCCTTTATCGGTCATCAGCTCGAAGGGCGGGTCGGGGAGGGCGGAGCCGACGCGGTAGTCGGGAGCTGCGGCAGAGCCGGGCCGTTCGGTGGCAGCGAGCGCCGTGGCTCCAAGGCCGGCAATGAGATGGCGGCGCCTCATGCTTCCTCTCCCAGCGGCCTTCAGGCACCCATCAGACCCGGGACGTCCTGGTTTCGCAACGTCTCCTTAGGGAGGAAACCCGCGCGCCGCCGTCAATCCGGCTTGTCCTCTTCCGCTTCTTCCTCGCCTTCCGTTTCCGCGGGCTCCACCACCACCACACGGCGGCCGGGGATATCGATCACCGGCACCGCTTCCTTGGTGAAGGGGATAAGCCGCGTCTTGCCGCCACCTTCGGGGGCGTATTCCAGGATGTCGCCCGCGCCGAAATCGAACATGGCGGTGACGGTGCCGAGCCGCATCCCCGCCGGGTCTTCCACGGCAAGGCCGATCAGGTCGGCATGGTAGAAGGTGTCCTCGTCATCGGCCGGAGGCAGGGCGTCGCGGGAGACGTAGAGATCGGTATTGGTGAGGGCCTCGGCCGCGTTGCGGTCGTCGACGCCCTTCAGCCGGGCGACGAAGTGGTCCTTGGCGGCGCGCATCGTCGCGATGTGGAAGGCGCGCTTCCCGCCCGCATCCGTGAGGTCATAGTGCTTCAGAGCGAGCGGGTCGTCGCCGAAGGCGAACAGCCGCACCTCGCCCCGCACACCGTGCGGCGCGCCGATCCGGGCGATGAGGACACGGTCGGTCATTGGATGGGCGAACCCTATAACGGAACCCTAACCCTGTAAGCGGCCATGGCCGGGTCAAGCCCGGCCATGGCATGCCGTCAGGCGAAAAGCCTCACTCGGCGGAGGCGGCTTCCTCGGCCGGGGCAGCAGCCGCGGCGGCAGCAGCCTCTTCCTTCTTGGCGCGCTCGGCGGTCCGCTCCTGGGCCTTCTTGCCGGGCTCGGCCTTCTTCGGGTTGTTGCGGGCGTCACGCTTCAGCAGGCCGTGGGCGTCCAGGAAGCGGGCGACGCGGTCGGTGGGCTGGGCGCCCTTTTCGAGCCAGGCCTTGGCCTTCTCCACGTCGAGCACCACGCGGTTCTCCGCGTCCTTGGCCAGCAGCGGGCTGAAGGTGCCGATGCGGTCGATGAAACGGCCGTCGCGGGGCGAGCGGGCGTCGGCGATGACGATACGGTAGTAAGGACGCTTCTTGGCGCCGCCACGGGCGAGCCGGATCTTCAGGGACATGGTCTTCTTCCTTTCAAGTCTTCGGGTTCTGCGTTTTCGTCGTTTTCACATTCGTCATCCCCGGACTTGATCCGGGGATCCCCCGGTGGTCGCGGAGATGCCCGGGAAGTCGGCTGTTGCCGACTTCCCTCTTGGGGAGCTGAAGTCGGAAACATCCGACTTCAGGTCAAGCCCGGGCATGACGGCTGTTCATGGGGAGCCGGAGCTCACTTCTTCTTCGAGCCTCCCAGTCCAGGAAGGCCGCGCGGCAGGCCGCCGCCCAGGCCCGGCAGATTGCCGGGGAAGGTGGGGGGCAGGCCCTTGCCGAGGCCGGGCATGGTGGGCGGCAGCCCGCCGGCGCCGCCCGGCAGCTTCTCTGCCATCTGCTGGAGCGCCTCGGGCGAGGGCGCGCCGCCGCCCATGCCGAACATGCTGGCGAGCCCGGCCATGGGGCCGCGCTTTCCGGCCGAGCCCATGGCCTTCATCATGTCCGCCATCTGGCGGTGCATCTTCAGGAGGCGATTGATCTCCTCCACCTTGGTGCCGGAGCCGGCGGCCACGCGGCGCTTGCGGGAGGCGTCGAGCACCTTCGGGTTGCGCCGCTCGTGCCGCGTCATGGAATTGATGATGGCGGTCTGGCGCTTGAACACCTTGTCGTCGATGTTCGCCGAGGCGATCTGGTTCTTCATCTTGGCGACGCCGGGCAGCATGCCCATGAGGCCCGACATGCCGCCGAGCTTCTGCATCTGGGCCAGCTGGTCCCGCAGGTCCTCCAGATCGAATGCGCCCTTGCGCATCTTCTCGGCGGTGGCCTTGGCCTTCTCGATGTCGATATTCTCGACGGCCTTCTCGACCAGGGCCACCACGTCGCCCATGCCGAGGATGCGGCCCGCGACGCGCTTGGGATCGAAATCCTCCAGCGCGTCCATCTTTTCGCCGGTGCCCATGAGCTTGATGGGCTTGCCGGTGACGGCGCGCATGGAGAGCGCCGCGCCGCCGCGGCCATCGCCGTCGGCGCGGGTGAGGATGATGCCGGTGAGGCCGACGCGCCCGTCGAACGCCTTCGCGGTGTTCACCGCGTCCTGGCCGGTGAGGCTGTCGGCCACCAGCAGCACTTCATGCGGGCTCGTGGCGGCCTTCACCTCGGCCACTTCGGCCATCAGCGCTTCATCGAGCGTGACGCGGCCGGCGGTGTCCAGCATCACCACGTCGTAATTGCCGAAGCGCCCCGCCTCCATGGCGCGCTTGGCGATCTGCACGGCGGATTGGCCGGGAACGATGGGCAGCGTCGCCACGCCCACCTGTGTGCCCAGCGTCGCCAGCTGCTCCATGGCGGCCGGGCGGCGGGTGTCGAGGGAGGCCATCAGCACGCGCTTCTTGCCCTTCTCGGACAGGCGCTTGGCGATCTTGGCGGTGGACGTCGTCTTGCCCGAACCCTGGAGGCCGACCATGAGGATCGGCACGGGGGCGGGGGCGTTGAGGTCGATGGGATCCGCGTCCGAGCCCAGTACGGCGACCAGCTCGTCATGGACGATCTTCACCACCAGCTGGCCGGGGGTCACCGACTTGACCACCTCGACGCCGACGGCCCGCGCGCGCACCTTCTCGATGAACTCGCGCACCACATCGAGGGCGACGTCCGCCTCGATCAAAGCGCGGCGCACCTCGCGCATGGCTTCTCCGACGTCCGCCTCGCTGAGCGCGCCGCGTCGCTTGAGCTTGTCGAGTATGCCGCCGAGGCGGTCGGAAAGGCTGTCGAACATGGGTCCGTCCGGTGATCTCCGGTCTTGCGACCGAAGGTGTTTCGCGAGAATGCGCCCAACGCCGAACGCGCCCGAGGGCGCAACGCGCTGTCGGGCGGTGGCCTCCGGGATCAGGTCCCGGTCGGCTGGATCGGCGTGGCCGTCCTCTTGAAGGGCGCGTTCTTAGCACCGGAAGGCGGGCGAGACAATGGCGGCGCTGTCTCTTCCGGCCTTCCCCCTCCCCAGCCCTCCCCCGCAAGCGGGAGAGGGGGCGCATCGGCGCGGTTGGAGATGATGTCCGGCCCCTCCGATTTCACCCTCTCCCGCTTGCGGGGGAGGGCAGGGAGGGGGAAGGCGAGGCGCAAGCCTCGCCCGGTCCTCACAAAGCCACGCTGGTGGTTCCCTTCATCAGCACCGGCCCCGTGGGCCGTCCGACGGGCGAGCCGCCTTGAGGCTCAAGGGTGATCTCGAACAGCTGGTTCGGCGCGGTGCGCGGCAGGTCTCTCAAATTCAGCCGGATGGTGCGGGCCTCGCCAGTGAGACCGATGGAGACCGGGCCGCGGGCCGGGTCCCACAGGGTCCACACTTCCAGGGTCCGCCCCTCCGGCACGGGGATGGTCCGCAGCGGGATCAGCTCCGCCGTGCCGTCGGCGAAAGCGTTCACCACCGCCGCCGGCTCGCCCTGGGGGCTCATGAGCACCGCCACGAAGGCCGGTGCCGGCCCCCGGCCGAGCGGGCCGATAATGACCCCGAGAGCCAGCAGCACGGTCGCCGCCGCGCCGGCGAAGCTCGCGAAGCGCCAGAAGCCGAGATTGCGCCACAGGGCCGAGAAGGCGCCGGCCGGGCTCGGCACAAGCGGGGGCAAGGTGGCCGGCCGGGCGGCCGTGCCGGCGGGCGTCTCCACGGATCGCAGGCGTGCGCGCTCCACTTCGGCTTCCGGCGCCGCGGCTGGCGTCGCATCCAGGGTGGCGGATATGCGCGCCAGCAAAGCGTCCGGCGCCTCAAGGGGCAAAGCGGTGGCATCCAGCTCAGCGAAACGCGCGCGCCAGTCCTCGACCGCCGCGCGGAAGGCGGGATCGTCCTTTACGAGGGCAGCGGCCCGGACCTCTTCGTCCGCATCCAGCAGGCCGAGCACATGCTCGGCGGCGAGGCGGTCGAAGTCTTCGGGGGTGAGATCCTGCGCGCTCATGCCATGCACTCCCGCAGGGTGAGCAATGCGCGGCGGATCCAGGATTTCATGGTGCCCAGCGGCACGCCGAACCGCCCCGCCAGCTCGCCATGGGTGAGGCCGTTGGCATAAGCGAGCACGATGGCGGTGCGCTTCAGGGGCTCCAGGCGCTCCAGGCAGCTCTTGAGCCGGCCGGTCTCGGACAGGCGGAGCATGGCGCCCTCCGGGCTCTCCTCCTCGCTCGTAAGGCCCAGCGGCTCGTAATCCTCGATCAGCTCGGTGCGCTTCTCGCCGCGCAGGATGTTCAGGGAGCGGTTGCGCAGGATGGCGTAGATCCAGGTGCGCCCGCCGCCCCGCGCCTGATCGAACGTCGCCGCCTGCCGCCAGACGAGGACGAAGGTGTCGTGAACCGCCTCCTCCGCCAGCGCCTGCCGACGCAGCATCCGCCGGGCGACGCCCAGCATCTGCGCGGCCTCGCGCTGATAGATGGCGTGCAAGGCGGCGCGCTCACCGCGCGCGCAGGCGATGATGGAGGCTTCCATATCGAAGCCCCCCTCCGCTGCGCTCCCGGATGCCGCTTTCATGTGCCGTCCTTCGCTCCCGTTGGGAGAGCCTACACGCGGGGAGGGCAAACGGATGCAGGGGGCAGCGATTTTGCGGCTGAATTTTTAGCGAGGATTTTTTTTTGAGGTGGCCCGCATCCGCCCCCGCTCCTGCCGTGTAGCCCCTTCGACCGGCTGATCGGGCCGGCTTTCAACGGGAGACACGAACATGCTGAGACAGACCCTCCTCGCCTCGCTGCTCGCCACCGTGGCCATTGCGGGCGCCAAGGCCGAGACCGTCGCCGCTTTGGTGGGCGACGACACCATCGCCATGGTCGATACCAAGGCCAAGAAGGTGGACAAGAGCTGGAAGATCTCCGGCATCTCCGGAAAAGTGCTGGGCATCGACGTGCGCCCCGCCGACGGCATGCTCTATGCCGTGATTGATGACGGCTCCGTGGTCACGGTGGACACCGCCACCGGCAAGGCCACGCAGAAATCCAAGCTGGAAAGCATGCTTCCGGCCGGCGTCGTGGCGACCGTCGATTTCAACCCCGTCGCTGACCGCCTGCGCATCATCGGCTCGGACGGCACGAACCTTCGGGTGAATGTGGATGACGGCAAGGTCACCCGCGATGGCAATCTCAACTTCGCCGGCTCGGACCCCATGAAGGAGATAAAGCCCAGCGTGGTGGCGGGCGCCTACACCAATTCCATGAAGGGCACCAAGGAGACCGCTCTCTACGACATCGACGCCACCGGCGCGGTGCTGAAGCAGGCCCCGCCCAATGACGGCGTGCTCAACACCGTGGGCAAGCTCGGCATGTCCGGCAAGGGCGCGGCCTTCGACATCGTCACCGACGGCACTGGCGGGAATGCCGCCTGGCTCATGTCCGGCGACACGCTCTATGTGGTGGATCTTGTCACTGGCAAGGGCACGGCCGCGGCGAAGATCGACGGCGTCAAGGGCACGGTGCGCGACATCGCCGCCTTGCCGGCGAAAGCGATGTGAGGCGGGAGTAGGGTTCGACCTCTCCCCGGCGACGGCTGCCTCGCTCCCTCTCCCGCTTGCGGGGGAGGGCTGGGGAGGGGGCCCTCAATAGAACGGCGCTTGCAAGCTTTAGGAGCCGACACTTCCCCCTCCCTAATCCTCCCCCGCAAGCGGGAGAGGGAATTGCGTTGTGCTTCTGGGAAAAGCGCTCAGTCCCCGAACGGCCCGAACACCATGTCCGGCGCGCTGGTATTGTGCCGCGAGGGCGTGGTGCGCCCGGCCCACAGCTCCAGCGCCGGCCCGCCCGGAAAGTCCATGATGGGGCTCTCGCGCCAGCCGCGCGCCTCGGGCGGCTTCCAGGCCACCGCCGCCGCATCATTGTTGAAGGCCGTCACATACATGGAGCGGAGCGCGGCGAAGGGGCGGCCGTCGATAGTGCCGTCCAGCGTCACGTCGAGGGCGAGGCGCTCCCGGTCGAGGGCGGCAAGGCGCATGCGGGCGCTGCCGCCGGCAACAAAGGCGAGGGTGAAGGTGGCGGTATCAGGATCGAACGCCACCTCCTTCAGCTTCACCAGCGGCCGCACGTCGGTCTCCACCGGGCCTACCAGGAAGGACGAGCCATAGGCGGCGATGGGCAGGTGGGCGGGCGGCAAGGGGCGGGCGCGCCAATAGCCGTCCGGCGGATAGAAGACCAGCGCTTCATAGAAACCGCGCGGCGTCGGCACGAAGAGCTGCACCATGTGCAGGCCCTCGAACGTGCGCCCGGCGATATTCACCGGCACGGTCGGCGCCCGCCAGAAGGAAGCGTACGTGAAGCCCACGAGCCGGAATTTTGCCGAGCGGTAGAGCACCTGCGTGCGCGGCTTTGCCGGCACGCGCGGGTCGCCGGACATGTCGCACTGGGTCCAGTCGGCAGCGGTGCGATCCGCGCTGATGGTCCCGATATAGGCCGGATGCATGGCCTCGATGCGGAAGCGCCGGGCCTTCGATGAGGTCAAAGTGAGAGCGACATTGTCCTTCTCGGCGCAGAGGACAGGCTCGCTGTCATTGCGCACATCGACGGCGATGGGGCCGGCGAGAGAGGGGGAGAGAAGCGCGAGGAGGAGGGCGAAGGCGGTGAGATGCACTCTCATCAGGAGCTTTCCGGCCCTTCGTCGTCATGGCCGGGCTTGACCCGGCCATCCACGTGGCGCCGCAAGGTGGAGCTAACGGGGGAGGGTCATCCCCGGATCAAGTCCGGGGATGACGATTGTCTTGGGAAGGGGGAAGAAGCCTCAGATCCCGCCCATGCAGACGTACTTGATGTTCAGATAGTCGTCGCAGCCATATTTCGAGCCTTCGCGGCCGATGCCGCTCTCCTTCACGCCGCCGAACGGCGCCACCTCGGTGGTGATGACGCCGGCATTGACGCCCACCTGCCCGTATTCCAGCCCCTCGGAGACCCTGAAGGCCCGGCCGAGGTCTTTCGTGAAGAAATAGCAGGCGAGGCCGTATTCCGTGTCATTGGCGAGGCGGATGGCGTCCGCCTCGGTCTCGAACTTGAAGACCGGCGCCATGGGGCCGAAGATTTCCTCGCGGGCGAAGGCCATGTCCGGCGTCGCATTGGCGATGACGGTGGGCTCGAAGAAGGTGCCGCCCAGCGCATGGCGGTGGCCGCCGGTGACCACCTTGCCGCCCTTGTCCAAAGCATCCTTGAGCAGCCGCTCGACCTTGCCCACGGCGCGCTCCTCGATGAGCGGACCCTGCACCACGCCCTCTTCCAGGCCGTTCCCCACCTTCAGCGCCTTGGACGCCTCGGCGAACTTGGCGACGAAAGCGTCATAGATGCCCGCCTGCACGTAGAAGCGGTTGGCGCACACGCAGGTCTGGCCGGCATTGCGGTATTTGGAGGCGATGGCGCCCTCCACCGCCTTGTCGAGGTCGGCATCGTCGAACACCAGGAAGGGCGCGTTGCCGCCCAGTTCCAGGGAGATCTTCTTCATGGTGTCGGCGGACTGCTTCATGAGCAGCTTGCCCACGGGGGTGGAGCCGGTGAACGTCACCTTCTTCACCAGCGGGTTGGAGGTCATCTCCCCGCCGATGGCCTTGGCATCGCCGGTCACGATGTTGATGACGCCCGCCGGGATCCCCGCCTTCTCCGCCAGCACGCCCCAGGCGAGGCCGGAATAAGGGGTCAGTTCGGACGGCTTGCACACAACCGTGCAGCCCGCCGCCAGCGCCGCGCCGATCTTGCGCGAGAGCATGGAGGAGGGGAAGTTCCACGGGGTGATGGCGGCCACCACGCCCACCGGCTCCTTGGTGACGAGGATGCGGCGGTCCGGCCAGGGGGAGGGGATGGTGTCGCCATAGAGCCGGCGCGCCTCTTCGGCGAACCAGCGCACATAGGCGGCGGAGGATCCCACCTCGCCCTTGGCCTCGGCCAGCGGCTTGCCCTGCTCGGTGGTGAGGATGAGGCCCAGCTCCTCCACGTTCTCGATCAGAAGGTCGGCAAGCTTGTGCAGCAGAGCCGAGCGCTCGGCGGCGGTCTTCGCGCGCCAGGCGGGGAAGGCGGCGGAGGCGGCCTCGATGGCGCGGCGCGTCTCGGCCGCGCCGGCATTCGGAATGGTGCCCATGAGGGTGCCGGTGGCGGGGTTCATGACCGTCACCGTGGAGCCGCCATCGGCATCGACCCATTGGCCGCCGATCAGCATCTTCTCGCGCATCAGGGGAAACTCGGGGGCATCACCGGGAATGGGCGCGTGGACGGTCATGGGGAACCTCTGGGCGAATGAAAGGCCCCCGCCTCTCGGCAGGGCGGCGACGTGACGTGCCGCAGAAGGACTAGCGCACGCAGGTGATGGAATGGAAGGGGACGATCTGCTCCTTGTGATGGTCGCCGCCGGAGATGTGGCAGCGCAGATAGTCTCGGCCGACGCTCAAGGGCGCATAGCCGGTGATGGTCGTGCCGCCGACCACCTGGATGATGATAGCCTGTCCGTCCTTCGCGCCGACAATCTCAAGGATGGCTTCCCGGAAATCGTCGTCCTTCATCTGGCACCGCATTTAAGGCCCTCCGATTCTGCACGTTTCCTCGACACGGCCGTTCCGGCTCGTTGACGCATAGTATAGCGCGGTTTGCCCCGCCGAGACATGCCGTAAATGCAAGTCTTCGGCTGAAATTCTGCAGCTTTCGGGAGCTTGCCGTTGGGTCAGGCAGGGGCGATGGCGTGAAAGAAGCTGCCGGTGACATGCGCACGCCGGCTGCCCTCTGTGCCGAGAGCAACGCCTTGCGCATCCGACAACTCGGCGAGTGGCGCGTCGGTTCCGCGTGCGGTGACAGTGGCATAGTGGAATTCGTGCCCGCGCACACGCGCGCGCGCCGGCCCGAGCGGGCAGGGGGCGAGGAGGTGAGCTTCGCGATAGCCCAGCGTCATCTTTCGCTTGGCGAAGCTGGTTTCAAGATCGAGAAGGCCGAGCATGGGGTGGGCGGTGCCGGAGGCGTCCACCAAGGCAGTGCCGAGGGCCATGTAGCCCCCGCATTCGCCATGCACCGGCCGTGTCTGGGCGAACCGGGTCATGGCCGCCTTGAAGTGCCCGGCGGAGGAAAGCCGGCCGGCATGAAGCTCGGGATAGCCGCCCGGCAACCAGCAGGCATCGCAGCTCTCGTCCGGCCCATTGTCCGCAAGGGGGGAGAAGGGGATGATCTCCGCGCCCTGCCGGCGCCACGCGGCGAGCAGGTGGCCGTAGACGAAGGAGAAGGCATCGTCCTTGGCAAGGGCGATACGCCGGCCGGGCGGAGGCAGGTGCGGTGCATCGGCCTGCGGCGTCTCCATTGGTGCGGCGAGGGCGATGATGGCGTCAAGGTCGAGATGGCGCTCGGCCATGTCGGCGAGGGCCGAAAGCCGGGCGGACAGGTCGCCGTGCTCGTCGGCCTGGACAAGGCCGAGATGGCGTTCGGGGAGCACCAATGCCTCGGTGCGTGGGATGGCGCCGACCACGGGCAGACCAAGGGGGGCCATGGCCTCGCGAATAAGCCGCTCGTGCCGCGTGCTGCCGAGCCGGTTCAGCACCAGCCCGCCGATGCGCACGGCGGGATCGTGCACCATGAAGCCCCGCGCCACGGCGGCGGCGGTCTGGGATTGTCCGGAGACGTCCAGCACCAGCAGAACGGGCAGGCCGAGGCGGGCGGAAACGTCAGCCCCCGCGCCCGAGCGGCCGGGGGTGCCGGGCACGCCGTCGAACAGGCCCATGGCCCCTTCCACCACCAGCATCTCCCCGCCTGCCGCCGCATCGGCGACGATGGCGCCGAGCAAATCGGGCGACATGGCCCAAGAGTCGAGATTAAGTCCCGGCTGCCCGGTGGCGGCGGCGTGGAAGGCGGGGTCGATATAATCCGGCCCGGATTTCGCCGCCCGCACCGCCACCCCGCGCCGGCGCAGCGCGGAGAGGAGCCCGAGGGTGACGGTGGTCTTGCCTGAGCCGGAGCGCGGCGCAGCGATCATGAGGCCGCGGGTCATGGCTTTCCCCCTGTGGGGCAGTCTCCCTCCCCCCGAGGGGGATCGTTACGATATTCATCGGACAGTTCGAGGGTGAGCGCCGTGCCCCCTCTCCCCGAGGGGGAGAGGGGTGGGGTGAGGGGGCGCCACCCTCTCCAGTCCTGAAACGCCGGAGCCCCCTCACCCGCCGCCTGCGGCGTCGACCTCTCCCCCTCGGGGAGAGGTGGAAAACCCAACCCATTCACGTCCTTAGGCGAATATCGCATCGTTGCCCTTGAGGGAGAGGGGAAAACCGGCGGGGAGTTTTCATTCTTGCAGGCGAGAGGGCGAATGAAGCGCGCTGCGCTATAAGGGGCCGCATGGACGAAGACATCGCCCTCGACCCCCCGCCCGACCGGCCACTCAAGCGCGGCTGGACCACGGGCACCTGCGCGGCGGGCGCGGCCAAGGCGGCCTTCGCAGCCCTGGTGACGGGCGATTTTCCTGATCCCGTCGAAGTGGCCCTGCCCGGCGGCGGGCGCCCGGCCTTCGCTCTGGCCGTCACCGGCCGGGAGGCGGACACCGCCATGGCCGGCATCGTCAAGGATGCGGGCGACGATCCGGACGTGACCCATGGCGCCCTGGTTCAGGCGCGGGTGCGGCGCGGCGCGCCGGGTGCGGGCGTGACCTTCCGCGCGGGAGACGGCGTGGGCACCATCACCCGGCCGGGCCTGCCTCTGCCGCCGGGCGAGCCGGCCATCAATCCCGTGCCCCGGCGCATGATCGCGGAGGGCATCGCCGAGGTGGCGGCTTCTGCGGGCGTGCCGGCGGACGCGGAGGTGGAGATCTCCATCCTCGACGGCGCGGCGCTGGCGCAGAAGACCCTCAACCCGCGCCTCGGCATCCTCGGCGGGCTCTCCGTGCTGGGCACTACGGGCATCGTGATCCCGTTCTCCTGCTCGGCCTGGATCCACTCCATCCATCGCGGCATCGATGTGGCCCGCGCCATGGGCCTCACGCACCTCGCAGGCGCCACCGGCTCCGCCTCCGAGGCGGCGGTGCAGAAGCTCCACGGCCTGCCGGAAGAGGCGCTCATCGATATGGGCGACTTCGTCGGCGGCATGCTGAAATATCTCGGCAGCCATCCCGTCCCGCGCATCACAATTGCCGGCGGGGTGGCGAAGATGACCAAGCTGGCGCAGGGTCTTCTCGACCTCCATTCCAAGCGCGGCGCCGCCGATCTCGATGCGCTTGCGGCGCTGGCCCTCGGCGCCGGCGCTTCTGCGGAACTGGCGGCGCGCATCTCCGCCGCCAACACGGTCGCCCACGCCTTCCAACTCGCCGCCGCCGAGGGGGTGGCGCTGGGCGATGTGGTGGCGCAGCGCGCCTGGGCCGCCGCCGCCGGTGTGATTTCCGGCAAGGGCATGGAACTGGAAATCGTGGTGTTCGACCGCGAGGGCGCGCAGGTGGGCCGGGCAGAGTTCGCACGGGCCTGAGGGCGGAGCCTCGCCGTTAGCAACCCTCCCCCTCTTGAGGGGGAGGGGGAACGAGGGGAGATGCCGCGCCGAAAAATGGAGAGCGCTCATTCCCCGTTCCCCCGGAACCGGCGCACATAGTCAACGTCGTAGAGCGCACTCTCGCGAAAACCCTCCGCGCCCAGAGCCGGCCCCACCAGGATGAGCGCCATGCGCGCCATGGGCTCCGCCGCCAGCAGCTTTTCGATGGTCCCGAGCGTGCCGCGCGCGATGCGCTCGTCCGGCCATGTGGCCCTCGCCACCACCGCCACGGGGCAATCCGGCCCATAGAAGGGGATCAACTCCTTCACCACCCGGTCAAGGGCATGGACGGCGAGATGGATGGCGAGCGTCGCCCCCGTCGCCGCGAACGCCGGGAGCGTCTCGCGCTCCGGCATGGCGGAGGCGCGGCCGGAAATGCGGGTGAGGACGAGGCTCTGCGCCACCTCGGGCACGGTCAGCTCCCGCCCCAGCGCCGCCGCGGCCGCCGCAAAAGCGGGCACGCCGGGAGTGAGCGTATAGGGGATGCCGCGCCGCTCCAGCCGCCGGACCTGCTCGGCGAGCGCGCTGAAGACCGAGAGGTCGCCGGAATGCAGCCGCGCCACGTCGAGGCCCTTGGCGTGGGCGTCCGCATATTCCGCCTCGATGCGGTCGAGGTCGAGGGGCGCGGTGTCCACCAGCCGCGCGCCGGGCGGGCAGTGGCTCAGCAGTTCGGGCGCCACCGTCGCCCCCGCATAGAGGCACACCGGGCAGCGGGCGAGCAGGTCGCGCCCGCGCACCGTGATGAGGTCCGCCGCGCCGGGGCCGGCGCCAATGAAATGGACGGTCACGCGGCTGCTCCCCTCATGCCTCTCCCCCTGTGGCAAGGGCGCAGGTGACGGGGCCGAGCGCGAGGCGCGGCCCCAGCAATCGCGCCTCGCGGCCGGCGGCGGCGAGGGCGGCGGTCTCGGCGGCGGACGGCACGCGCAGCAGCGCGATGACGCGCTCGGAGCGGGTCTGCGCCCGCTCGGCTGCCGCCTCCAGCTGGGTCTGCGGCACCAGAACCAAAGGCAGGCGCAAGGCGGCTGCGGCTGCGGCGATGCCGGGCTCCCCGCCCTTCACCGCCGGCGTTGCGATGGCGCCCAGCGCCCCGCGCCCGAGGTCCGCGCGGGCGAGGGCCGCGTCCACGGCGGCCAGCACGTCTTCCGTGCTCACCCCGCGCTTGCTGCCGATGCCGGCGACGATCATTCCGCGGCCTCCAGCGGCTTTCCCCACACCCATTGGGTGACCGGCATGGCGGGGCGCCACGCGGTCATGCCCTTCACCGGCGCGGCGCGGGTGACGGCGAGGCGCAAGAGATCGCCGCCGAGCCGCGCCTGGAGGCCAAGAAGCAGGGCTTCGGTCTCCAGCGTCACCGCATTGGCGATGAGGCGTCCGCCGGGCTTGAGGTCGAAGATGGCGGCGTCCAGCACGCCCTCCTCGCTCGCCCCGCCGCCGATGAAGACCACATCCGGCGGGGGAAGACCCAGAAGGGCCGAAGGTGCTGCACCTTCCACCACCCGCAGGTGCGGCACGCCGAGGGTGGCCGCATTGCGCGCGATGCACGCGGCGCGCGCGGCATTCTCCTCGATGGCGATGGCGCGCAGCGAGGGATCGCACAGCAGCCATTCGATGGCGATGGAGCCGGCGCCCGCGCCGATGTCCCAGAGCAGTTCGCCCCGGCGGGGGGCGAGGGCAGAGAGGGTTACGGCGCGGATCTCGCGCTTGGTGATCTGCCCGTCATGCTCGAACAGATCGTCCGGCAGGCCCCGCCCGAAATGAATGACGGGCGCCGCGCCCTCCACGATGATGGCGAGGAGGTTCAGCGGGTCGATCCCGGCCAGGGAGAAATCCTGCGCGCGCGTCTCCCTCATCCGCTCGCGCGGGCCACCGAGGGCTTCCAGCACGATGATGCGCGAGGCGCCGAAGCCGAGCGCCGCCAGGAGCGCGGCGACGGCCGCCGGGCCGTTTTCATCCGAGGTCAAGGCGAGGATGCGGCTGCCAGGATGGAGATGGGGCCGGATGCGGCCGATCTCCTTTCCGTGCAGCGACACGCAGGCCACATCCTGCAACGCCCAGCCCAGCCGGGCGGCCGCGAGGCTGAAGGCGGAAGGAGCGGAAATGACGTGCATCTCGGCCGCCGGCACATGCCGCGCCAACGTGGCGCCGACGCCGTGCAGGAAAGGATCGCCCGAGGCGAGGACGCACACGGTCCGCCCCCGCGCCGCGATCACCTGGGCGATGCCCTCGCTGAAGGGGCCCGGCCAGGCCCGCGCTTCGCCTTTCACCAGATCGCCGGCCAGAGCGAGGTGGCGCGCGCCGCCGAACACCAGATCGGCCCCTGAGATGAGCGCGCAGGCGGCGGGGGAAAGACCGGCGGCGCCATCCTCGCCAATGCCGACGATGGACAGCCAGGGGCGTGCCGGGGCAGTCTCCGGCCCCATGCCTGCTTCCGCCTCCATCCCGCGCGCATCACCCATGCCGCTGCTCCTCCTGGGCGGCACGGCGGAAGCGCGCCGCCTCGCCGGCCGCCTCGCCGGGCGCGATGATCTTAAGCTGACCCTTTCGCTTGCGGGACGCACGGAAAATCCCGTTCCCCAGCCCGTTCCGGTGCGCACCGGCGGGTTCGGCGGGGTGGAAGGGCTGGCGCAGTTTCTGCGGGATCACGCCATCGGGGCGGTCATCGACGCCACCCATCCTTATGCCGCCGTGATCTCGCGCAATGCCGCTACGGCCTGCGCGGCAGTGGGCGTGCCGCTGCTCGCCCTGCGCCGGGCGCCCTGGGCGCGGCAGGCGGGCGATCTGTGGCGCGATGTGGCGGACGTTCCGGCGGCGGTGGAAGCTTTGGGGGAGGCTCCGCGCCGGGTGTTCCTCGCCCTCGGCCGCAATGAGGTGCGCGCCTTTGCGGCGGCACCACAGCATTCCTATGTCATCCGCAGCGTCGATCCGGTGGTGCCGCCTCTGGCGGTGCCGGATGCGGCCTATGTGGTGGCGCGCGGGCCGTTTGCGGAAGACGATGAGCGGGCGCTGCTCGGCGGCCATGGCATCGAGATCATCGTGGCCAAGAACAGCGGCGGCGCGGCCACCTACGCCAAGATGGCGGCCGCCCGCGCGCTCGGTATCGAAGTGCTGCTGCTGCGCCGGCCGGACATGCCGGAGGTGGAGGCGGTGGAGAGCCTGGACGAGGCCGTGGCGTGGGTGGAGCGGGTGATGGCGGAGAGATCCTGAGCTTCTGACAGCGCTGCCCCCCTGTACGGCGCGCACCCTCCTCCGCAAGGGGGGAGGGAGAGACGAGGTGGGGGAGAAGGCACGCGCCTTCATTCTGCGCTCCGCGGCGAATATATCAGCGGTGCGAGCCCCGGCCGCTCCACCACCCGCGTCGCCGCCGAGCCGATGATCACGCACGTCGCCATGTCCGCCATACCCCCGTCGGCTTCCGCCAGAGGCACGATAGTGATGCGCTCGTCCGCCCGCCCGGCGGCGCGGCCGAACACCACCGGCACCGTGCCCGGCAGTACCCCGCGCAGAAGATCGAACGCCGCGCCGAGCTGCCAGGGGCGGGCACGGCTGACGGGGTTGTAGAGCGCCACTACGAAGCCGGCCTCCGCCGCCGCCGTCAGGCGCCGTTCCAGCAGTTCCCAGGGCTTCAGATTATTGGAGAGGTTGATGGCGCAGAAATCATGGCCCAAAGGCGCACCCACCCGCGCGGCCACCGCCAGCATGGCCGTGACGCCGGGCACCACCTGCATCTCCACCCGGCGCCAGTCCTCCGGCCCCGCCTCGATGGCCTCGCATACCGCCGCCGCCATGGCGAACACGCCGGGATCGCCGCCGGAGACCATGGCCACCTTCGCCCCCGCCGCCGCCCGGGCCAGGGCGGCGCCGGCGCGGGACAGCTCCTCACGATTGTCCGAGGCGTGGCGGACCTGGCCTTCGCGCAGGACCACCCGGTCGAGATAGGGGCCGTAGCCGAACAATTCGTCCGCCGCATCGAGGGCCGCGACCGCCTCCGGCGTCATCTGCTCCGGCGCGCCGGGGCCGAGGCCGACGACGCAGAGATGGCCGCTCATTCCGGCCGCTCCCAGCCGGGCACCAGCACCATGGCGAAATAGGGCGCGGGCGTATCGGGCCGCTCAGCGAGGGGGACAGTGGCGCAGCCCGTCATGGTGCCGCGTTCCACATAATGCGCGCGGCCGAGGCGCCCGGCGGCGGCGAGCGCCCGGCGGATCTTCGGCAAATTGCGGCCCACCTTCATGATCACCGCCGCGTCCGCCTCCCGAAGGCGCCGCGCCAGCTCGGCCTCCTCCAGCGTGCCGGGCAGCACCATGAGCACGTCGTCGCCCTGTGCGATGGGCACGCCCACCATGGACCAGCAGCCGGACATGCCCGTCACCCCGGCGATCACCTCCGCCGGAAAGCGCTGGGACAGGCGCACATGCAGATGCATGTAGGAGCCATAGAAAAGCGGGTCGCCCTCGCTCAGCACCGCCACCGTTTTACCGGCCTCCAAACGCGCGGCCACCGTCATGGCGGAGGCTTCGTAGAAGGCGGCGATGGCCTCGCGATAGGCGGGATCGTGGCGGTGGATCTCGGTGGTGACGGGATAGAGCAGGGGCAGTTCCTGCACGCCCTCAGTGAAGTGCTGCGCGGCGATGGCGCGCGCGTGGCTGCCGTTCCCCGCCTTGGCGAAATAGGCCACCACATCCGCCTCGCGGATGGCCCGCGCTGCCTTGAAGGTCATCAGTTCCGGATCGCCCGGCCCGACGCCCACCCCGATCAGCCGCCCGCTCATACGCCTGCCCTCGCCAGAGCGTTGAGCGCCGCCGCCGTGATGGCGCTGCCGCCGAGCCGCCCGCGCACGATGGCAAAGGGCACGCCACCCGAATCCTGCGCCAGCGAATCCTTGGATTCCGCCGCCCCCACGAAGCCCACGGGCATGCCGAGAATGGCGGCGGGGCGGGGCGCGCCGGCATCCAGCATTTCAAGAAGGTGGAAGAGGGCGGTGGGCGCATTGCCGATGGCCACCACAGCGCCCTCCAAGCGCTCGCGCCACAGCTCCAGCGCCGCCGCCGAGCGGGTGGTGCCGAGCTTTTCCGCCAGCGCCGGCACGGTGGGATCCCGCAGAGTACAGATCACCTCGTTATGGGCGGGCAGGCGGGCGCGGGTGACGCCGTGCGCCACCATCTGCGCATCGCACAGGATGGGCGCGCCGGCTTTGAGCGCGGCGCGGGCGGCGGCGACGAAGCCGGGGCCGAACACGAAGTCCCGCGCCGCCTCCACGAGCCCGCAGGCATGCACCATGCGCACGGCCACGTCCGCCTCGTCCTCCGAGAAGCGCGAGAGGTCGGCTTCCGCGCGGATGATGGCGAAGGAGCGCTCATAGATGGCGGTGCCGTCGCGGACATAATCAAACGTGGCACCCATCAGGACGAAGGCTCCAGAACCGCCGCGAGATCGAGGCGTGAGAGAAGGTCGGCGCCGCTTTCCCCCGCCTTCCGCTCCGCCTGCGCGAGGCAGGCGAGGGCGGGGAGGAGGCCGCGTTCGGCAAGGACGCGTTCGGGCGGGGACGCGACTGTGCCGTGTCGCATAAGGGCGGCGGCGGAGTCCATGGGTCCTTCGTCGCGCCCCACGATGACGAGGGTCGCGGGGGCCGGGTGCGCGCACCCCTTGGCGCAGCCGGAGACATGGATTGTGACCGAGCCATCCAGCAGCGGGGCGAGGGCGGTGGCGATCTGCGGCGCCATGGCCCGCGCGGCGATCCGCCCGGAGGCGCAGGCGGGCGCGCCGGGGCAGGCGATGACGGCGCGGCGCGGATCTGCGGGATCGAGGATGAAGCCGAGGCGTTCGGCGTCCCGGGCGAGGGCGGCGGCACTGTTCCGGGAGAGGCCGACGGCAAGGAGGGTGCGCGATGGTGCGGGGCGCAGGTCGCGGGCCTCGTGACGGGCGGCGGCGCGGGCGAGGGCGGCCATCATCTCCGCATCGGCCACGCCGAAGGGGAGGGCGATGGCGAGGGCGAAGGTGGCATCGGTGAGAGCGATGGGCGCACCAGTCCGGAGGCCGCGCCTTTCCCCCTCCCCAACCCTCCCCCGCAAGCGGGAGAGGGGGCGCGATGGAGTGGGGCGGGGATGGGCTTCGAAGTTGGATGAGAATTGATCTGCGGCCGGGCGCAGCCGGACTCCCTCTCCCGCTTGCGGGGGAGGGTTGGGGAGGGGGAACGCGGCATCGAAAAGGGAGGTATCCCCGGCTGCCACCACATCCGCCATCCGCCCGGTCGGCCCGAGCGCCGCGATCTTTTCCAGCAGGGTGCCGACGACGTCTGCCGTCTCCACCGCATCAACAACGCCCAGAAAAACCGCTCCCTCCGCATCCCCCGCCAGCGCCACATCCCAGGCGCCATCCTCCCGCGCCTTCAGCCGGACATCGGCCTTCAGCGCATCGAGGGACACCACCCCGCCGCCATCGATCACCACGGAGACCTTCGGCCCGAGCCGCGCCGCAATCCCGGCGACACCCGCGCGCACGGCCTCCGCCAAAGGCCGCGCATCGGCGATCTCGGTGGCATCCAGTCCCGCCAGAGGGGAGATGTCGATCGAGAGCCCCTCCCGCGCGCGGATGCCCAATGCGTTCACGGCGGCGTTGAGCGGCCCCGTCGTCTCCGCCCGCAGGCCGCGCAATTGCAGGCTGCCGCGCGCGGTCACCTCCAGGATGCCGTTGCCGAAATCCCGCGCCGCTGCGGCAAGCCTGGCCAAGGCGGCGGGCGAGAGGGTGCCGTCCTGCGGCATCAGCCGCACCAGAAGCCCGTCGCCCGTCTCCATGGGGGCGCTCAAGGCGGGGCAGGCGCCGCGGCGGCGGGCGTGGGCGTTCATTCGACAGCCTCCGCGCGCAAGGCGGCGAGGTCGCCGTCGAGGTCGTTGCGGCGAGGGTGCCAGAGGCCGCGCCGGCGGGCATCCTCGAAGCGCGCCGCCATGGCGCGGGCCGCCTGGGGGTTCTCGCGCAGCAGGAAGGCGCGCACCTCGGCGTTCGCCAGATAGGCGGCGTGGAGCTGGTCCAGCAATTCGCCAGGCACCTGGTGGGTGGTCTCGGCGAAGGCGACGAGGCGGTCCACGGTTTCCGCCAGCTCCGCCGCGCCGCGCGGGCCGTGGCGCATCTGGCCGGCGATGAAGCGGGCGGAGACGCGGCCATGGACGATCCGCGCGAGCGCATCCTTCAGGCGGCGCGCGCGGGGGCGGTGCGGGTCGCTTGTATCCAGAACCACGAGGTCGGCGGCGCGCCCGAGCAAAGCGGCGGCGGAGGCGAAGCCGCCCATGAAGGCCGCGTCCTCGCCGCCGTCCAGCAGGTCGCGGCCGGGATCGTCAGCGCCGTGGATCAAGGCATCGGCCGTGGCGATGCGCCCGGCGAAAGCCTCGCTCGGGCGCGCCGTGCCCTCGGGGCCGCCATAGGCAAAGCCCGTGGCATCGAGATAGGCGCGGCCCAGCTCGGTGCGCTCGGAAAAGCGCCCAGTGGCGAGGCGGTCCTCGATGCCCGCGCCATAGCTGCCCGGCGCGGAGCCGAAGATGCGGGCGCCATCGCCCCCGGCTCGGATGGCAGCGGCGAGCGGGTTGTCGTCCGCCTCGTCCTCACGTGCCGCCACAGCGCGGGCGGCGGCATCGAGCAGCGCGAGCTGGGCGGGGAAGACATCGCGGAACAGGCCGGAGATGCGCCAAGTCACGTCCACGCGCGGGCGGCCGAGGACCGCAGGCGGCAGCACCTCGATGCCGGTGACACGGCCGCTGTCGCCGTCCCAGACCGGGCGGCAGCCCATGAGGTGGAGCCCCTGGGCGATCTCCTCGCCGCCGGTGCGCAATGTGGCGCTGCCCCAAAGGTCGATCACCACCGCGCGGGGATATTCGCCATGCTCCTGGAGATAGGCGCGCACCACCTCGTCTGCCGCGAGGCGGCCGAGATCCATGGCGGTGGCGGTGGGCAGATGGCGCGGATCGGCGGTGAAGAGGTTGCGGCCCGTGGGCAGCACGTCCCGCCGCCCGCGCGCCGGAGCGCCGGAAGGGCCGGGGGCAACATGGCGGCCGTCCAACGCGGTGAGGAGCGCGGCCCGCTCCGCCGCTCCGCTGGCGTCACGCTCCGGATCGCCGGAGGCGGCACCAAAGATATGAAGGCCGTCTTTGACGGCGAGATCCTTCAGGTCGCACAGCCAGGCATCGATGCGCTTCAGCGCCTCGTCGGGGTCGGTCTCCGCCGCGACGCCGGCCTGCCGGGCGAGGCCCGTCTCGCCGGCCGCTTCCACGATGAGGCGCGCGAGCCTGTCCCGACGGCGGGTGTCGAGGCCGTCGGCGCCGGCATATTCGTCCACCAGCCGCTCCAGCCGGCGCTCGGCCTCCGTGAGCTCCGCTCCCGCAAGGGGCGGCGGCAGGTGGCCGAGGGTGACGCCGGCAATGCGGCGCTTGGCCTGGGCGGCCTCGCCCGGATTGCTGACGATGAAGGGATAGATGACCGGCAGCGCGCCCAGCACCGCGCGGGGAAAGCAGGCGGGCGTAAGCGCCGCCGCCTTGCCGGGCAGCCATTCCAGGGTGCCGTGGGCGCCCATATGAATGAGCGCATCGAAGTGCTGCTGAAGCCACAGGCCGAAGGCGAGCAAGGCATGGCGCGGCGGCAAAGCGGGGTCGTGATAATCCGCCCGCCGGTCCAGCGAGGTGCCCCGGTCCGGCGCGAGGGCGACCAGCGCCTTGCCGAAGCGGGCGGCGCGGAATTGGAAGGCGGCGCCCTTCACGTCCGGGTCATCCTCGGGCGCGCCCCAGGCGACCGTCATCTGCGCCTGGAGCGTGTCGGGGAGGATGGAGAGGTGCACGCGATAGTCCGCGAGGGGGAAGGCGCCGGATGGGGCGATGCCGTCCAGAAGCGCGCGGGCCGTTGCGGGCGCGGCGGGCACATCATAGCCCTCGGCGGCAAGGGTGCGGAGCAGGAGCCGCACGCTTTCCGGCACGTCGAGGCCCACTGCATAGCCGGTGCGCCCCGGCGCGCCGGGATAATCAGGCATGAGGATGGCGAGCCGCCGCTTCACGCGCGGCGTGCAGGCGAGCCGCGCCAACGCCGCCGCGCGGCCCGCCACATGGGCGACGCCCTCCGGCTCGGCGCGGTTGAGGGCGGCGGAGAAGGCGAGGTCGTCGTCGCGGGCGGCCGTGTCCTTGAAGGAGAGGGCGCCCGCCAGCACGCGCCCGTCCAGTTCCGGCAGCACCACATGCATGGCGAGGTCGGCGGCGGCGAGGCCGCGCGGGCTTGCCGCCCAGGCGGAGCGGGCGGTGGTGGCGGGAATGGCCTGGAGCACCGGCGGGCCGCCGGCAGGGAAGAGGTCGTCCGCGTCTCCGGCGGCGAAGGCGGTGGCGGTGATGATGACGTGCGGTGCGTGCGCGGCAATGGCGCTGCGGGCGAAGGCGCGGGCGGCGGGATCCTTCAGGGAGGAGACGAAGAGGGGGATCGGCACCATGCCGCGCGCGGCGAGGGCGCCGCAGAGGGCGTCGATGGGGGCGGCGTCCCCGGCGAGCCACATGGAGCGGTAGAAGAGGATGAGGGCGCGGGGTGTGTCTTCCCGCGCGACGCCAGTGCCTTCCCTCCCGCGCTGGGAACCCTCCCCCCTTGAGGGGGAGGGCAGGGTGGGGGGTATCTCTCCGCTTGTGCCGGCGGGGGTGGTGCTGGCGGCGCCATACCCCCCACCCCGACCCTCCCCCTCAAGGGGGGAGGGGGACACCCCCACGACGTCATCCCCGGGCTTGACCCGGGGATCTCTTGGGGATCCGGCCGCACCCGGTTCTGCGGGAGATGGCCGGATCAAGTCCGGCCATGACGGAGAACGAGAAGAATAAAATGCCGCCGCCGGCACATCCCGCGGTGGCAGGACCTCCGCCTGCCCCGCCATCAGCCGCAGCAAGGCGCGCATATTGTCCGGGCCGCCGGCGCGGAAATAAGCGAGCCACAAGGCCCACTCCTCCCGCTCCAAAGTCGAAAGGGCCGCGAGGCGGTGGTCGTCCTGGTCTTCCCCCGGCAGCAGCGCCAGCTTGATCCCTTGCGCCCAGGCCAGAGCTGACAGCCGCTCCGCCCCGTAGCGCCACCAGTCGAGCCCACCCAGAACCCGCGCCACGATCACCTTGGCGTGGCGCGCGGAGCGCTCCAGCCAGAGGTCCACGGACATGGGGTGGCGCAGATCCTTCAGGCGCGCGAGGCGCAGGCTCGGCAGCGTCGCCCGCTCCGCCCGCCATGCGGCGCCGAGCGCCAGCAGGTCGCTGTCGGTGAAGGAGAGCGCGAGCAGGTCGGCCGGGGGCTGGCGGAGGTCGATGGGCTCCGCCAGATCCTCGATGGTGGCCGATGTGCTCGAAAGAAGATGCATCAGCCCACTCTAAACCTTCAGGCGGCGGGCGTAACCGCCAGCACCGCCTCTTCCACGGCGTTCCGGTCGAAGCCCTTCAGCCCGATCACCACCAGCGCGCCCCTGCGGGCCTCGTTCGGCCCCCAGGCGCGGTCGAACTGGTGCGAGACGCGGGTGCCCACCCCCTGCACGAGGAGGCGCATGGGCTTGCCGGAGACGCTGGCAAACCCCTTCACCCGCAGCACGCCGGGCAGAGCGGCGGCTTCCGAGACGCGCGCAGCCAGCGCCGCCGGCTCGGCGATCTCGGGAATGGGAAGGACGAAGCTATCGAAATCGTCGTGGTCGTGGTCCAGCTCGTCGTCATGATGGGTCTTGCGGTTCTCGATCTCGTCCTCGGTGCCTACGCCGAGGCCGAGCAGGATGGCCGGGTCCACCTTTCCGCCTGCCGCACGCACCACGGACACCGCGCGGGGCAGTACCGCCGCCACGCGGGCGGCTGCGATTTCCGCGCCGGCCGCGTCCAGAAGGTCGGACTTGGCGATGATGACGAGGTCGGCGCAGGCGATCTGGTCCTCGAACACCTCTTCCACGGGATCGTCATGGTCGAGCGTGTCGTCCGCCGCGCGCTGGGCGGCGAGGGCGGAGAGATCATCGGCGACACGGCCTTCGGCAAGCGCGGGGCCATCCACCACCGCCACCACGCCATCCACGGTCACGCGGCTCTTGATGGCCGGCCAATGAAACGCCTGCACCAGCGGCTTGGGCAGAGCGAGGCCGGAGGTCTCGATGAGGATGTGGTCGATGCCGGGGCGGGCGAGAATCTTGTCCAGGGCCGGCACGAAATCATCCGCCACGGTGCAGCACAGGCAGCCATTGGAGAGTTCGACGATATTCTCCTCCGGGCAGCTCTCGATGCCGCAGCCCTTCAGGATCTCGCCGTCTATGCCCACGTCGCCGAATTCATTGACGATCACAGCGAGCTTCCGCCCCCCGGCATTCTCGAGGATGTGGCGGATGAGGGTCGTCTTCCCGGCGCCGAGGAAGCCGGTGACGATGGTGCAGGGGACGCGGGCGAGGCTGGTCATCGGGGTTCCTCGGTGAAGAAGAGGGGCGGCACGCGGGCGATCATGCCGCGCTTGAGGCAGTCGGGCCGGCCGCGCCACGGCATGAGGCCGTCGGTGGAGCCGGCGAAGAGGGTAGCGCCCGCGAGAAGGTCGGGCGCGGACGCAGGGGTGAGATCGCCGAACACGTAGGACCAGCCGCCGGCCCGGACCATGGCGGCGGAAAGGCCGCGCTTGCAGTTGGAGAGGCAGCGCACCGGCTTCACCTCCACATCAGGGTCATGGGCGGCGGCGCGCACAGCCTCCGCGAGGCGGGCGCCCTGGGGCGCATCCTCGGGCGGCGTGCCGGGCGTGCGGCAGGTCTGGCAGACGAACAGGGTGACGGCGGGCGCCGCATCGCGCGGGCCTGCGGAGGCCGTGTCATCGGGCCGGTCGTCGGGCGTCTCGGTGGGCGCGGGTCGCTCCAAAGCGGGTCCTGCGGGTGCGGAAAGCGCGCCAAAGCCGACGCAAAACCGCCTTGCCAGGGCACCCCGCCCGGCGCGCGATTGTGTCGAGGGCAGGTCTCCTGGCTCGCGGGTCACCGTCTCGGGCCGCCTTCCCGGAGGGGCCGGCGCGGCCGGTCTCCAGTGGCTTTTCGGTCGAGACTCTCCGCTTACAGTTGCGGGGGCAGCCGCGGCATTGGCGCTTCCTCGCGCCGCACCGCATTCCCTCTTCACCGATCCGACTCTGCCGGACCGGAACCTTCGACCGGGCCACTAAAGGGTGGGCGGGGAGGGAAGTCAATCTCAGGGCAGGTTGCCCGGGAAGCCGTAACCTCCCAGCCGTCATGGCCGGGCTTGACCCGGCCATCTCCCGTCATTCCTGGAGATCCCCGGGTCAAGCCCGGGGATGACCGCTGTTCCTAGAGGCTCACTCGCCGAACAGCTTGCGCTGCCACCAGCCGGAGCGGCGCTTTTCGGGCGGCAGGTCCTGGGCCGGAGCAGAGGTTTCCTGAACCGGTGCGGCGACGATGTCCGCATCGGCGACGGGGACCGAGGCGGTCTCCACGCCGGAGGTCTCTTCGCCGGCAGTCTCGGCGACGGGCGCGGGCTCGGGCACCAGGCTGCCGACCACCGGCGCCTTCTCGCGCACCGTGGACCGGCGGCGGGTCGGCTTGGGCTCTTCGGCGGCGGGAAGCTCCGGGGCCGTGGGGGCCGGGGCGGGCGGTGCCGGCTCCGGGGTGGGAGCGCTGATCTCGGCCACGGATTCCGGCGCGCCGGCCAGCGGCTCGATGGAGACGTGGATCACGGCATCGTCTTCGGCGCCGCCGTCATCCTCTCCGGCCTCGCCTTCACTGCCTTCGCCATCGGCCTGGAGCGGGGCATCCTCGCCCTCGCGCCGGTTGCGACGGCCGCCACGACGGCCGCGCCGACGGCGCCGGCGATCGGCCTCCGTCCCGCGGCCTTCGCCGCGCTCGTCCTCGTCGCCCTCTTCGGCCTCGCCTTCGCCGGCGGGCTCATCGCCCTCCTCGGCGGCTTCGCCCTCGGGCCGCGCCTCGCGGGGCTCGCCCTCGCGCTCGCCGCCACGACGGCGCCGGCGGCGGCGCTTGCGGCGGTTGTTGGCCTCCTCGGTGGTCTCGCCGCGCTCCTCGGGCTCATCGCCTTCGGGTTCGGCGCCGGAGACCTCCTCCAGATTCTCCTCGTCTTCCTCCTCGAACTCCTCGTCCGGAAGGATGGAATCAGGCTGCACCACCTTGCCGGGGCGCGGCGCGGCGGGGGCAGGAACGGCCTGGTCGCCCTTCTCGATGATGAAGGGCTGGTGGCCGGTGACGCGTTCGTCGGCGCTGATGGTGAGCGTGACGGAGAAGCGCTCCTCCAGCTCGCGCAGGTGCGAGCGCTTCTGGTTCAGCACATAGAGCGCCACTTCGGAGCGGGTGCGGGCGATGAGGTTGTGGGTCGCGCTGCGCAGCAGCTGCTCTTCGAACGCGCGCAGCAGCTGGAGCGCCACCGAGGCGGCGGAGCGCACATGGCCCGTGCCGCCGCAGGTGGGGCACACCTCGATGGAGCTTTCCAGAACGCCGGTGCGGATACGCTGGCGGGACATCTCCATGAGGCCGAAATGGGAGATGCGGCCGACCTGGATGCGCGCCCGGTCGTTCTTCAGGCAATCCTTGAGCTTGCGCTCCACCGCCCGGTTGTTGCGCTTCTCCTCCATATCGATGAAGTCGATGACGATGAGCCCGGCGAGGTCGCGCAGGCGAAGCTGCCGGGCGATCTCCTCGGCGGCTTCCACGTTCGTCTTGAGCGCGGTGTCCTCGATGTGATGCTCGCGCGTGGCGCGGCCGGAATTCACGTCGATGGAGACCAGGGCTTCGGTGGGGTTGATGACGATGTAGCCGCCGCTCTTCAGCTGCACCACCGGCGAGAACATGGCGTCGAGCTGATGCTCCACCCCATACTTCGCGAAGATGGGCTGGGGCTCGCGATAGGCGATGACGTTCTTGGTGTGGGTCGGCATCAGCATGCGCATGAAGTCGCGCGCTTCGCGATAGCCGTCCTCGCCGGCGACGTGGATGTCGTCGATGTCCTTGTTGTAGAGGTCGCGGATGGCGCGCTTGATGAGCGAGCCTTCCTCATAGACGAGGTTCGGCGCGGAGGAGGAGAGGGTGAGCTCGCGCACCGTCTCCCACAGCCGCAGCAGATATTCGAAGTCGCGCTTGATCTCGACCTTGGTGCGGTTGGCGCCGGCGGTGCGCAGGATGATGCCCATTCCCTCGGGCACCTCCAGGTCCTGCACCACTTCCTTCAGGCGCTTGCGGTCCACCGCATTGGTGATCTTGCGGGAGATGCCACCGCCGCGCGCGGTGTTGGGCATCAGCACGGAATAGCGGCCGGCCAAGGAGAGATAGGTGGTGAGCGCCGCGCCCTTGTTGCCGCGCTCCTCCTTCACCACCTGCACCAGCATCACCTGCCGGCGGCGGATCACTTCCTGGATCTTGTAGGAGCGGGCGCGGCGCTGCTGGGAGCGCACGGGCACCTCTTCCATGGCGTCGGCGGAGCCCATCTGCTCCACCTCGTCCTCTTCATGCTCCTCGTCGTCTTCGTCGTCGTCCTCATCCTCGCCGTCATCGGTGCGGCGGGCCTCTTCGGAGGTATCAGTCTCGGCGCCGGCCTCGGCCTCGGGTGCCGCTTCGGCATCGCCGGCGGGCGCCATCACGGGCTCCGCCTGAAGCGCCGGGGCTTCCTCGCGCTCGGCCTCGGGGGCCTCTGCGGCGATTGCGGTTTCGTCGGTCGCGGCCTGCTCCTGCGGAGCGGGCAGCGCCTCGACGGTCACCGTCTCTTCGACGTGCGCGAACATCTCCTCGGCGATGTGCGGCCGGGCTTCCGCCTCAGTGCGGGCCTCGGCCTCCTCGCGGTCGTCCGCCTCCGCGTGGTCGTCCGTATCGTCGTGGTCGTCGTCCTCGTCGTCGTCCCGGTCGCCGCCGGAGATCTGGCCGTCCTCGATGGTCTCGACCACGTCGGAATCGTCGATCTCCTCCACATTGCCGGAGCCGCTGTCCTGGTCCTCGTCCTCCGCGGTCTCGGAGACCGTCTCGTCCCGGCGCGAGCGGCGGGGGCGCGAGCGGCGGCGGTCGCGGCGCTCCTCCTCCTCATCGGCGAGGCGGGCGGCGCGCTCCTCCTCTTCGATCAAAGCGAGGCGGTCGGCGACGGGGATCTGGTAATAATCGGGATGGATTTCGCTGAAGGCGAGGAAGCCGTGGCGGTTGCCACCATATTCCACAAACGCCGCCTGGAGCGAGGGCTCCACCCGCGTCACCTTCGCAAGATAGATGTTGCCCCGCAGCTGCTTGCGGGACGCGGCCTCATAGTCGAATTCTTCGACCCGGTTGCCGCGCACGACCACCACCCGGGTCTCCTCCGGGTGGGTGGCATCGATAAGCATCTTGTTTGCCATGGAATTCTCTCTGGGCGGCGCCGGGGGCAAGGCCCCGCGACGGTCGGCGCGGCAAAGCCTGCGAACCGCCGATACGCCGGAAATAGGATAGGGAGGGAAGTGGGGGACGCAGGCACGAAGGCAACGTCTCGACGCCCTCGGCGTCGGGGCACGCGGTGGCACGCTGGGCGCGCCTGTCGTGCATTTGAACGTCCATGCCTTCGGCTACTCGTCCCTCAGCGAACTTTGGACCGGACGGAGCGTCCGACCCGGCATACGGCAGCTCGATCCCCCTTCGGATCGGGCTTTTCGGTAGATCGAGGCGACGCGGGCGTCCGTCCAAGCGCATGGTGAGATGCGCTCGCCGCGTCGGCCCCCACGCATGATCGTTGAGCAGCCTGCGACGGAAGATGCCGGCCAGCCCGGAAGTCCGGGTGTAGGTGGCATCAGGCGGAAGCCGCGACACCGGGGCCGAACAGCCAATTCCGGAACGCGAACCGTATGCCCGTCTTTCTTAGACGTGCACATCCTGCTTTGGCAAGGTTCATGCCTTTTTCGTCGGCAATAATCTGCCGACCCGCTGTTGCGGCGGAGCCACGAGACGGAGAGAACTGTGGGCAGCCGTGAACCTCCGGTTAACGCCGATTGGCCTATCCGGTACAGATCGCTTCGGGAAGAAGCGTCGCAGGACGGGGGTTCGGGAGGTCGGGAGCCGATGTCGGCGCGCGCGCTTCGAGCCGGGGCCGGTCTGTCCGGTCCACGGAATGACAGGCTCGCCGGCCTTGTGCCCGGCGCGGCGTTCTGTCGCGTCTCCCTGGCGGCCCTTGCCTTTCTCTTCACTGTCGGCACGGCCGCGGCCCAGCAGGCCGACCAGCCGGTGCGCATCGCCGCCCGACCCGAGGCCGTTGCGGCCGAAACCGGCCCCGTGCGCGCCCTGGACGCCCGGCTTGCCGGCGACGAGCAGCGCACCCGCCTCGTCATCGATCTCAGCCGCAAGGTGGAGTTCCGGGCCTTCACCCTCACCAACCCCTATCGCGTGATCGTCGACCTCTCCGACGTGACCTTCACGTTCGAGCCCGCCAAGGTCCAGACGAAGCGGGGCCTGGTCTCCACCTACCGCTACGGCGTGTTCGCGCCGGGCAAGGCGCGCATGGTGCTGGACGTGGCCGAGCCGGTGGCCATCGACAAGGCGTTCGTGCTCGATCCGGCGGAGGACCAGCCCGCGCGTCTGGTTCTCGATCTTGTGAAGACCGATGCCGCAAGCTTCGCCAGCAACGTGGCCACCGCCGCCGAGGCGCGGGGCGCGCCCACCACCACGGTCGCCGCGCTGCACGGCGCTGTGCCCGATACCGATGCGCGGCCGGTCATCGTGCTCGACCCGGGGCATGGCGGCGTCGATTCGGGCACCACAGGCGCCAGCGCCTATGCCGAGAAGAATATCGTGCTCGACGTGGCCCTGGCGCTGCGCACCAAGCTGGAGCAAGGCGGGCGCTATCGCGTGCTGCTCACCCGCTCCACGGACACCTTCGTCGCGCTCGGCGAGCGGGTGAAGATCGCCCGCACCAATCGCGCGGCCCTTTTCGTCTCCATCCATGCCGACGCCCTCGCCAGCAATGACGGGCAGGCGCGCGGCGCGAGCGTCTACACCTTGTCCGAGACCGCCTCGGATTCGGAAGCCGCGCGCCTCGCCGAGGTGGAGAACAAGGCGGACCTCATCGCCGGCGTCGATCTGTCCGAGGAAAGCGACGAGGTGGCGGGCATCCTGTTCGACCTCGCCCAGCGCGAGACCAAGAATTTCTCCGCCACGTTTGCCCGCACTCTGGTGGGGGCCATGAAGGCGACGGGCAAGATCCATAAATCGCCGCTGAAGTCGGCCGGCTTCCGCGTGCTCAAGGCCCATGACGTTCCGTCAGTCCTGGTGGAGCTCGGCTACATGTCGAGCCGCGAGGACCTGAAGCTCATGACCTCCGACGCCTGGCGCGACAAGGTCACCGGTGCCATGTCTGACGCCATCGACAATTTCTTCGCCACCCGCACCGCCGGCATCACCGGCTCCATTCCGGCGGCTCCGGCCGGGAAGTGAATGCCGTCTTGAGTCCCCCGACCCGCAAGCGGGGGAGTAGCGGAGCGACTGGCGGCGGGCGTGCTTTCCGGGCATCATCTGCGCGCGATCGCCTCGCAGGTGTGGACCGTGGCCGTGAAGCGGCCACTTTTGGCCAACATAGCGGGACCATTGCCGGCTGCGTGCGTTACACACGCGCCAGAGGACGCCGCCGAGCTGGATCGGCGGAACATGCGGAACAGGTTGCAGCGGGGCCCGTGAGCGGGTCTTGCGCGGGAGGAGCCGGCGAATGCGGCTGCTGTTGAGATTCTTCGGCTTTCTGTTCGCCCTGGGCACGGTCGTGCTCATGGTCGGGGCGGGCGTGGCTACCTATTTCGTGTGGAAATATTCCCAGGACCTGCCTGACTATTCGCAGCTCCAGAATTATGAGCCGCCGGTGATGACGCGCGTCCATGCGGACGATGGCGCCCTGGTGGCGGAATGGGCGCGCCAGCGCCGGCTCTATATCCCCATCCAGTCCGTGCCCAAGCTGGTGATCGAGGCGTTCCTGGCCGCCGAGGACAAGAATTTCTACGAGCATGGCGGCATCGACCCATCGGGCATCTTCCGCGCGGGCCTGGTCTACCTTCAGAATTACGGCACCAACCGCCGGCCGCAGGGCGCCTCCACCATCACCCAGCAGGTGGCGAAGAACTTCCTGCTCACCAACGAAGTCTCCATCGACCGCAAGATCAAGGAAGCGCTCCTGGCGCTGCGCATCGAGCGCGCCTATTCCAAGGACCGCATCCTCGAGTTGTATCTGAACGAAATCTATCTCGGCATGGGCGCCTACGGCATCGCCGCGGCGGCCCTGGTCTATTTCGACAAGTCCGTGGACGAGCTGACGCCGGCCGAGGCCGCCTATCTTGCGGCCCTGCCCAAGGCGCCGTCCTCCTACAACCCCTTCCGCGACCGCGACCGCGCCATCGAACGGCGCAACTGGGTCATCGATCGCATGGCCGAGAACGGCTACATCTCCAACGAGCAGGCGGAGGTGGCCCGCAAGTCGCCGCTCAACGTGACCCCGCGCCCCTCCGGCGCGCAGATCTTCGCGGCGGAATATTATGCCGAGGAAGTGCGCCGGCAGATCTATGAGCGCTATGGCGAGACCAAGCTCTATGAGGGCGGGCTCTCGGTGCGCACGGCGCTCAACCCTAAGCTCCAGGTGATCGCCAAGAAGACCCTGTCCGACGGCCTCATCCGCTTCGACGAACAGCGCGGCTGGCGCGGCCCCTATAAGACCATCGACATTTCCGGCGATTGGGGCGCCAAGCTCGCCGAGGTGAAGGCGTTCTACGACATTCCCTGGAAGCTCGCCGTCGTGCTTTCCGCCGACAAGGATTCGGCGCGCATCGGCTTCCAGCCGGCGCGCGAGAAGGGCGGCGGCGTCTCCTCCCAGCGCGATATCGGCCTTCTCACGCTGGACGGCGTGAAATGGGCGCGCTGGACCCGCGGGCCGGACGCCGGCAGGGCGGTGTCCTCGGTGGCTCAGGTGGTGAAGCCGGGCGACGTCGTCTATGTGGAGCCGCTCGCCGGCAAGGACGGCCAGTACCGCTTGCACCAGATCCCCGAGGTGGAAGGCGCCATGGTGGTGATGGAGCCTCTGACGGGGCGCGTGCTCGCGCTCTCCGGCGGCTTCTCCTATGACGAGAGCCAGTTCAACCGCGCCACCCAGGCGCTGCGCCAGCCCGGCTCCTCCTTCAAGCCCTTCGTCTATTCCGCCGCGCTCGACAATGGCTACACGCCCTCCACCGTGGTGCTCGACGCGCCCATCGAGATCGACCAGGGCCCGGGCATGCCGGTCTGGGCGCCGGAGAACTACGCCAAGAAGTTCTACGGCCCGCAGACCCTGCGCTTCGGCCTGGAGCAGTCGCGCAACGTCATGACCGTGCGCCTCGCGCAGGACGTGGGCATGCCCATCGTCGCCGAATACGCGAAGAAGTTCGGCATCTATGACGACATGCTGCCGGTGCTCTCCATGGCGCTGGGCGCGGGCGAGACCACGCTCATGCGCATGACCGGCGCCTACGCCATGATCGCGAACGGCGGGAAGAAGGTGACGCCTTCGCTCATCGATCGCATCCAGGACCGCTACGGCCACACCATCTACCGCCATGACGAGCGCGAGTGCCGGGGCTGCGATGCCACGAGCTGGAAGAACCAGCCCGAGCCGACCCTCATCGACCGTCGCCCGGTGGTGCTCGACCCCATGACCTCCTACCAGATCACCGAGATGATGGAGGGCGTGATCCAGCGCGGCACCGGCACGGCGCTGAAGGAAGTGGGCAAGCCGGTGGCCGGCAAGAGCGGCACCACCAACGACGAGAAGGACGCCTGGTTCGTCGCCTTCACGCCGGAAGTCGTGGTGGGCGTCTATCTCGGCTATGACAAGCCCAAGCCCATGGGCAAGGGCGCCACCGGCGGCGTGCTCTCGGCGCCCATCGTGCGCGACTTCATGAAGACCGCGCTGGCGGACCGTCCGGCCATTCCGTTCCGCGTGCCCCCCGGCATCAAGCTGGTGCGCATCAACCCCAAGAGCGGCCTGCGCGCGGGAACCGGCGAGAACGCCATCCTCGAAGCCTTCAAGCCCGGCACGGCGCCGCCCGACAGCTATTCCGTCATCGGCTCCTCCGATTCGTCCCTGGGCGTGACGCCGGAAGCCGACCGGGCCGTGCGCTCGGGCACCGGCGGGCTGTATTGAGGACTTCGAGCCGTTAAAACCGTCGTCATGCCCGGGCTTGTCCCGGGCATCCACGTCTTTCCCTTAGCCCGTACCCGGCGGAGCCCCGTGGATGGCCGGGACAAGCCCGGCCATGACGGCGGCTCTTAAGAGCGGGTTTTCAACCTTTAGCCGGCCGCCCGTTTACACGTCCCACCCCCGTCGCTATTTTCCGCGGCCCTTAACCGAAAGACAGGTTTGCCATGCGCGCGGAACTCGCCGCGAAGGTCGAGGAGATCAACGCATCCGTTGATCTGCTGCGCCAGCATCTCAATGTGGACCGTTCGCGCCGGCGCCTCGCCGAGCTGAACGCCATCGCCGAGGACCCGAACCTCTGGAACGAGCCCGAACGTGCGCAGAAGATCATGCAGGAGCGGACCACCCTTGAGGATGCGCTTGGCGCCATCGACCGGGTCAATCGCGACCTTGCAGACAATGTCGAGCTGATCGAGCTGGGCGAGGCCGAAGGCGATGAGGGCGTCATCTCCGAGGCGTCCGCCGCCCTCGACGGCCTCAAGGCCGAGCTGGCGCGCCGCGAACTGGAAGCGCTGCTCTCGGGCGAAGCGGATTCCAACGACACCTATCTGGAAGTCCATGCCGGCGCCGGCGGCACCGACAGCCAGGACTGGGCCGAGATGCTGCTGCGCATGTACCGGCGCTGGTGCGAACGCCATGGCTTCAAGGTGGAACTGGTGGACGAATCCGCCGGCGAGCAGGCGGGCCTCAAGTCCGCGACCATCATGGTGAAGGGCCATAATGCCTATGGCTGGCTGAAGACGGAATCGGGCGTGCACCGCCTCGTGCGCATCTCGCCGTTCGATTCGAACGCGCGCCGGCAAACCTCGTTCGCCTCCGTCGACGTCTATCCCGTGATCGACGACCGCATCGTAGTGGAGATCAACGAGAGCGAGGTGCGGATCGACACCATGCGCTCCGGCGGTGCCGGCGGCCAGCATGTGAACAAGACCGAATCGGCGGTGCGCCTCACCCATATCCCCACGGGCATCGCGGTGGTGTCGCAGGGCGACCGCTCCCAGCACAAGAACAAGGCCACCGCCTGGAACATGCTGCGCGCCAAGCTCTACGAGATGGAGCTGAAGAAGCGCGAGGAGCAGGCCGCTGCCGAGCAGGCGGCCCGCACCGATATCGGCTGGGGCCACCAGATCCGCTCCTACGTGCTCCAGCCCTATCAGCTGGTGAAGGACCTGCGCACGGGCGTGCAGTCCGGCACCCCGCAAGAGGTGCTGGACGGCGACCTCGACCCGTTCATGGAAGCCGCTCTTGCCCAGCGCGCCTATGGCGGCGGGCCGGCGCAGGTGGAGGACGTGGAATAAGCGGGGACCTCCCCCTTTCGGAGAGGACCACCCTCCATCCGGGGGATGCCGATGCTGGCGGCGGCACCGGATGGTGGCCCCGTGCCCCTAAGGCGCGAGGGCGAGGGCGGCGCACTGTCGCTTGAGCGACGGCATGCGTGCGCGCACAATCATGGCCCGGCTGTGACATCCTGGGGCTGAGAGTTCGTTTCCGGTGACGGGAGGAACAATCATGCAAGCCCAGAGCCTGACCACATTGGTATCAGGGAAAACCACTATTCCCGCAGCCGCCCTCGAAGCGCTCGCCGCGGGACTGCGTGGTAGCCTGATCGGCGAGGGTGACGGGGCGTATGACGACGCGCGCACCATCTGGAACGGAATGGTGGACCGCAGGCCCGGCCTCATCCTGCGCTGCGCGGGCGCGGCGGATGTGATCGCCGCCGTCAATCTCGCGCGTGACAATGGCCTGCTCGTCGCCGTGCGCGGCGGGGGACACGGCATTGCCGGCAACGCCGTCTGCGATGGCGGCCTGATGATCGACCTGTCGCCGATGAGGTCGGTGCGCGTCGACGTAGCCTCGCAGCGGGCCTGGGTGGAGCCCGGGGCGACCCTTGCCGACGTGGACAAGGAAACGCAGGCGTTCGGGCTGGCGGTGCCGACCGGCATCAATTCGACCACCGGCATTGCGGGCCTCACGCTGGGCGGCGGGTTTGGCTGGCTCACGCGGAAGTTCGGCCTGACGCTGGACAATCTGCTGTCCGTGGACGTGGTGACGGCCGATGGCGAGCTGAGGCGCGCCAGTCAATCGGAAAACCCGGATCTGTTCTGGGCGCTGCGCGGCGGGGGCGGAAATCTCGGCGTGGTGACGGCGTTCGAGTTCCAGCTTCACAGGGTCGGCCCGGAGGTCCTGTCCGGCCTCGTGGTGCATCCGTTCGATGATGCCGAGAGGGTTCTGCGGGCCTATCGGCGGGAACTGGAAGCGGCACCCGACGAAATGACATGCTGGGCGGTGCTGCGGCAGGCGCCGCCTTTGCCGTTCCTTCCCGAGGAGTGGCACGGCCGGGAAATCGTCGTCCTCGCCATGTGCTATTGCGGGGACATGCAGGCGGGGGAAAAAGCCGCTGCAGGCCTGCGCGCCATCGGCACGCCCATCGCTGACGTGGTCGGCCCCCATCCTTTTACCGGGTGGCAGCAGGCCTTTGACCCGCTGCTCGCGCCGGGCGCGCGCAACTACTGGAAAAGCCACGACCTCGTCGAGCTGTCCGACGCGGCGATCGACATCCTGCTGAATGCGATCCGCAATCTTCCCGGCCCGGAATGCGAGATCTTCATCGGCCATGTGGGCGGGGCGGCCGGCCGTGTCGCTCCGGAAGCGACGGCCTTCCCGCAGCGGAGCTCCCACTTCGTCATAAATGTCCATGCGCGGTGGCGTACGCCCGACATGGACCAAGCCTGCATCGGATGGGCCCGCGCCCTGTTCGAGGCCATGAAGCCCCATGCGGTGGGGACGGCCTATATCAACTTCATGCCCGCCGACGAACCCGACCGCGTGCAGGCGGCTTATGGCGGCAACTATCGTCGCCTTGCAGAGCTGAAGCAGCTCTACGATCCCATGAACCTGTTTCGCATGAACCAGAACGTGACGCCCGCGGCGACCTCGCACGCCGCCTGAGGCGTGCCGGGGGCGAAACCCTGATGCATCCGGGTTTCGCCCCTGGGGCCTGCGACGAACGAGATCGCAGGCGTCCGTCTCAGCCGATGGTTACCTTCAGCGCGCCCACGCCCTCGACGCCGCCTTCCAGCACGTCGCCGGCCTTGCACGGCCCGACCCCGGCCGGCGTGCCGGCGAAGATCAGGTCGCCAGGGGCGAGGCGGAACAGGGTGGACAGCTCGGCGATCATCTCCGGCACCTTCCAGATCATCTGGTTGAGGTCGCCCTCCTGCTTCACCGTGCCGTTCACCGACAGCCAGATGCGCCCGGAGGCGGGGTGGCCGATCTGCGCGGCCGGCACCAGGGCGGTGGCGGGGGCGGACTGCTCGAACGCCTTGCCCACTTCCCACGGCCGCCCGAGCTTCTTCGCCTCGCCCTGGAGGTCGCGGCGGGTCAGATCGATACCGACGCCGTAGCCGTAGACATGGTCGAGCGCCTTTTCGAGCGGGATGTTCTCGCCGCCCTCCCTCAGCGCCACCACCAGCTCGATCTCGTAATGCACGTCCGAGGTGCGCTTGGGGTAGGGGATGGTGGCGCCGCTCAGGACCAGATTGTCGGGGTTCTTCTGGAAGAAGAAGGGCGGCTCCCGGCTCGGGTCATGGCCCATCTCGATGGCATGGTCGGCGAAGTTGCGGCCGACGCAATAGATGCGGTGGACCGGGAACAGCGCCTCGGTGCCCTCCACGGGAAGGGTGGGGACCTGGGGGGCGGGGATGACGAAGGCGCTGGCCATGGAGGGTCCTCTGGAACGGCCGGGGACCAGGGCCCCGGCGCAAGGTGCGGCGCGGCATAAAAGGCGCTAATCGCGCCGGGATCAATGCTTCAGGGATGCGGGCAAAGGAAAAGCGGCGGGAGGTGCCTCCTGCGGCCCGATGCCTTGGAGCGGCTCACCCCACCTCGTAGCGCGAGCGCCGGCGCACCCGGCCGATGGCGAGCAGAAGGAAGCCCACCACCGCCAGCACCGCGAACAGCGGCAGGCCGAGCACCGGCGCGGCAAGGTCGGCCCAGGCCCAGGGGGCAAGGCCCGATACCTGTTCCTGCGCCTGGGCGAGGGTGGCCGGCGAGACCGCATTCCAGGCATCGCGCGCGGAGGTGAAGACGAGCCGCGAGCCCGCAATGGAGCGCGTGCCGTCCACCACCAGGGCCACGAAGCCGCCGGCCAGGATCCAGAAACCGAAGAAACGAAACAGGAAACGGATCATCTACGCCTGTGCCATGCCAGCCGCGTCCCCGCGCGGCGTCGTCCTTTTATCATGACACGGGTTTCGGGGAAGACGCGAAGCGTGTTCGCCCTCAAGGGCTTAGAGCGTGGCCGTAAGGGAAGGCAGCGACGTGGCCGTGGGCGGCGCCCCCAAAACACTTGATGAGCGGCTGCTTGTTTGCTTCCATTCCCCCATGAGCACTGGCCTCATAGAGATCCGACGCGCAAGGCTGCAGGACGCCCCTGCGGTGGCGGAGGTTCACGACGCCGCGTGGCGCACCGCCTATCGCGGGCTCATTCCCGGCCTCGAACTGGAGCGCATGGTGGAGCGGCGCGGCCCCCTCTGGTGGGAGCAGGCCATCCGCCGCGGCAGCCGGGTCTCCCTGCTTATCGCCGGGGAAGAGGTGGTGGGCTACGCCAATTACGGCGGCAACCGCGCCAAGACCCTGCCCTATGGCGGGGAGATTTACGAGATCTACCTGAAGCCGGTCTATCAGGGGCTGGGCTTCGGCCAGCGGCTGTTCTCCGCGGCGCGCCGCGACTTGGCCCTCGCCCGGCTCAACGGCTTGGTGGTGTGGGCGCTGAAGGACAATACGGGGGCGGTGGGCTTCTACGAGGCCCTGGGCGGGCAACGGGTCGCAGCCTCAACGGAGCGCTTCGGGACAAAAACCCTGGACAAGATCGCCTTCGCTTGGCAGCGGTAGCCGTGCTGCATCGCAGCGTGAAGGAACCGAGGCTTTCAAGTGAGTGGCGACATGCGCATTGACGCGATCAAGATCGGCAAGAATCCCCCCCACGAAGTGAACGTCGTGATCGAGGTGCCGATCGGTGGCGAGCCCATCAAGTATGAGCTCGACAAGGAAGCCGGCACGCTCTTCGTGGACCGCTTCCTCTACACGCCCATGCGTTATCCCGGGAATTACGGCTTCATTCCCCACACCCTTTCGGGCGATGGCGACCCCTGTGACGTGCTGATCGCCAACACCCGCCCCATCATCCCCGGCGCGGTGATCGCGGCGCGGCCGGTGGGCGTGCTGCTGATGGAGGACGAGGCCGGCGAGGACGAGAAGATCATCGCCGTGCCCGCGCCGAAGCTCACCAAGCGCTACGACAAGGTGCAGACCTATTCCGACCTGCCGGAGATCACGCTCCAGCAGATCGAGCACTTCTTCTCGCACTACAAGGATCTGGAGCCCAACAAGTGGGTGAAGATCGTCCGCTGGGGCAATGCCGAGGAGGCGTTCCGGCTGATCAATGAGGGGATCGAGCGGGCGAAGGCCAAGGGCTGATTCTTCTGAGTTTACGTCATGCCCGGGCTTGTCCCGGGCATCCACGCGGTGCGGCTGGGCTCGACTTCAGAGGTCTTTGCGAGCGGACGGACGTGGATGGCCGGGACAAGCCCGGCCATGACGCTTCAACCGTCGAGCCCGCTCACTTCACCCGTTCGAGCACGCTCACATAATTGGCCACCGCCGCGCCGCCCATGTTGAAGATGCCGGCGAGCTTGGCCCCTTCGATCTGCATGTCGCCCGCCTCGCCCATGAGCTGCATGGAGCAGAGCACGTGCATGGAGACGCCGGTGGCGCCGATGGGGTGGCCCTTGGCCTTCAGGCCGCCCGAGGGATTGATGGGCAGCCGGCCACCCTTCTGGGCGATGCCCTCGCGCACCACCTTGTAGCCCTCGCCGGGCTTCGCGAGGCCCATGGCCTCATATTCCAGAAGCTCGGCCACGGTGAAGCAGTCGTGGGTCTCCACGAGGTCGAGGTCGTCGAGGGTGATGTTGCCCATCTCCAGCGCTTTCACCCAGGCGCGGCGGGCGCCCTCAAAGGTGGTGGGGTCGCGCCGCGACATGGGCATGATGTCGTTGGCATGGGTGCGGGCGCGGAAGGCGATGCCCCGCGCAAGACCCTCGGCCACCTCGGGTGCCGCGATCACGAGGGCGGCAGCGCCGTCTGAGACCAGCGAGCAGTCGGTGCGGCGCAGGGGGCCCGCCACATAGGGGTTCTTCTCCGACACGGTATTGCAGAAGTCGAAGCCGAAATCCCGGCGCATCTGCGCATAGGGATTGGAGACGCCGTTCTTGTGGTTCTTGGCGGCGATATGCGCCAGCTCCTCGGAGCGATCGCCATAGCGCTGGAAATAGGACTGGGCGATGCGGCCGAACACGCCGGCAAACCCGCCCTGGATGTCTGCCTCCTCCTTGCGGTAGCAGGCGTTGAGCAGGATATCGCCCACTTCGGGCGTGGGCTTGGCGGTCATCTTCTCCGCAGCCACCACGAGGGCCACCTTGCCGCGCCCGCTCTCGATGAAGTCCAGTGCCGAATGGATGGCGGCGGAACCCGTCGCGCAGGCATTCTCAACGCGTGTCGCCGGCGTATAGGCCAGCTCCGGCACGGAGAGCGCGGGCATGGCGCCCTGGAAATCCTGCTTCTGGAAGCCCGAATTGAAGACACCCACGAAGATGCCGTCCACCTGGCCCGGCTCGATGCCGGCATGCTCCATGGCGGCGCCGGAGACGCGGCCCATGAGCGCCTCGGTATCGGCATCCTCCAGCTTGCCGAAGGGGGAGTGGGACCAGCCCACGATGGCAGCTTTGGTCATGTGATCCTCCTGTGCGCGCTCTTCGCGCATGTCTTTGTTCCGAGCCGGATGCGCACCCAAGCGCGCCCGAGGGCGAAGGTCAATCGGCCGTCTCAGCGGGCTTGAGGCTGGCTTCGATCAGCCGGTCCGCCATCTCCGCCGCCACCACCGCCGGCCCGCCCTTGCCGAAAAGCTGGCTGGTGACGAAGGCGCCTTCCATGATCAGCATCAGCCCGTCGCCCAGCGCCTCGGGGTCGCGAGCGCCCATCTCCATCGCCATCTGGCGCAGGCGGGTGCGCAGAGCTGTCTTCGCCTCCTCCGCCACCTTGCGGGCGGGGTGGTCGGCATCGGGATACTCCACAGCAGCATTGGTCAGTGCGCAGCCGCGATAGAGGTTGTTGTTCACGCGGGAGCGGTGGCGGGCGAAAAAGGCGCGGATCTGCCCGCGTGGATCGCCCGGCGCTTCCGCCGCCGCCTCCTCGAAGCGCTGCCAGAAGCCCTCGTCATAGGTGCGCAGATAATCCGCCGCGAGCGCGTCCTTGGACGGGAAGGCGCGGTAGAGGCTGGGCTTGGTGACGCCCGCCTTGGTGACGATCTGGTCTACCCCCACCGCGCGGATGCCCTGCGCATAGAACAGCTCGCGCGCGCTTTCGCGGATGCGGTCCGCTGCGCGCTTGGGGGCTTGGGGAGGGAGTGTCGGGTGGTCCGCCATTTTCGGCCTTGCAATGTTACTGACCGGTACGTATGTTCCGGCCTCCAATATACGTACCGGTCAGTCACATGACAATATCCGTCTCCCGTTCCCTCGGCCAGAAGTACGCATTCGTGGTGGTGGGGGTGATCTTCCTCGCCCTCCTGGTCTCGGCCGGCCGCGCCTCGGCGCCGGGCGTGCTGCTGCTGCCTTTGGAAAACACCTTCGGCTGGAGCCGGGGCGTCATTTCCTTCTCGGCGGGCCTCGGCATCTTTCTCTACGGCCTCACCGGGCCATTCGCCGCCGCCTCCATGCAGACCTTCGGCATCCGCCGCACGGTGATGGGCGCCCTGGCACTGATGGCGCTCGCGACCTTCACCAGCGGCTTCATGAGCGAGCCATGGCACCTCATTGTCACCTGGGGCATTGTGGCCGGCATTGCCGGCGGCGGGCTCGCCATCGTGCTGGCGGGCACCATCGCCAACCGCTGGTTCACCACCCATCGCGGCCTCGTCATGGGGCTGCTCACGGCGAGCACCGCCACGGGCACGCTGCTGTTCCTGCCGGGTCTCGCCGCGCTCGCCGAATATGCCGGCTGGCGCTCCGTGGTGTGGACCGTGGCGGGCGCTTCCGCGCTTCTGATTCCGCTGGTGTGGCTGCTCGTCCCCGAGCGGCCCGAGAGCATCGGCATCCTGCCCTATGGCGCGACCGAGGCGGCCCCGCCCGCGCCGCCGCGCGGCAATCCTATCGTGGCCGCCTTCAAGGGCCTCGCCATGGCGGTGCGCTCGAGGGATTTCTGGCTGCTGTTCGCCACCTTCTTCATCTGCGGCTTCACCACCAATGGGCTGGTGGGCACGCACATGATCGCTTTGTGCTCGGACAACGGCATCCCGGAAGTGAAGGCGGCCGGCCTCCTCGCGCTCATGGGCTTCTTCGACCTGTTCGGCACCACGGCGTCCGGCTGGCTCACCGACCGCTATGACGCCCGCAAGCTGCTGTTCGCCTATTACGCCCTGCGCGGGCTTTCGCTCATCTACCTGCCATTCTCGGACTTCTCCTTCTACGGCCTGTCCTTGTTCGCGGTCTTCTACGGCCTCGACTGGATCGCCACCGTTCCGCCCACGCTGAAGCTCACCACCCAGGCCTTCGGCGATCGCGACGCCCCGGTCGTGTTCGGCTGGATCGTCGCCGGCCACCAACTGGGCGCGGCCAGCGCGGCTGTGTTCGCCGGGGTGATGCGCGAGGCGAACGGATCCTATCTGGAGGCGTTCGTCATCGCCGGCGCGACGGGCGCGGTGGCGGCGGTGCTGTCGCTCTTGATCGGAAGGTCGCGGGCGGGAGCCGTGCAGCTGAAGGCGCAGGCGGCGTAAGGGGAGGCGGCAGAGAGCCCTGGGTCCATTCCGGGATCGGGATATGAGGTCGCGTGACAAGGGTTTCCCGGAGTGGAAAATGGCCCTGCCGCCCGGGCCTTCCTGACGGGATTCTATGCTGTTACAGTCGCTGGTCGGCCGAGTTGCACTCTCCCTGGAAGTCTGCTTCGGTAGTCGCGCGGGACCTTGAGCGTGGCTGCCGGAAAGATCGCCTGATGCCCTATCACACGCTACCGATGGCACCTGACGCGCTGCCCACGGCCGACAAGCGCGTGGTGCTTTGCAGCAACAAAACCGGGACCGTGGTTGGCTCGAATTGACCAACACGGACTGGATAACCGGCGGGCACGACCAGAAGTTCGTGACGGCGCTGATCGGCGCTGTGGAAACCAGCTCCGGGTGGCATGCGATAAACTCCGCGATCGCCAATCAATACCGACATCAAACGTATGATTTCGGCGACACGATCCGCAAGGTGGATCATTTCCAACGCGCCATATGCACCGCCTGGAGGGGCTTCACCAGCGCCACCGCCGAACGCTTTGCCAAGGGCCTGACGTTCTCCACGGACATGTCCAGTCCGAGCTTCGTGATGAAGGCGCTGAAGACCGGTTTCGACGCCGTCGGTATCTCGGTTTCAACATACGCCACCATTCGGATGAGCAGCTTCACCTTGGCGGATGTGATTCAATATCTTCGCGCGCGGGAAGTGGCCGCCACGCCGCCGCCCACCGATGCGGCATTGGTGAATGATTTTTCCGAATTCGCCCCCGATCCGTCTGGAACGCTCACCGAGGACAAGCCGATAGTGACATCGAATCCCAATTTGCCTGGGGATCGGCGCCACATCCCGCACATCTTCAGCCAAATAGAACACAGGCATAACGGACAGTTCGCGTATGCGGCCGAGACCGCGCATATCAACCTGCCCCGGGTCATCGCTTACGGCTTCCGTGGCGATTCCCGTCCGCCGAGCGAAATCAAAGAGTTCGGTGGCTTCCTCGTGAACTACACTACACGCGTCCCGGGCACATCAAGGCTGTGAGAAAAAATAACAAGAAAGTCGCAAAAGATATTCAAACTTTGGGATCTTCCGAAGATAAGCCTATTCCGGACGATCAAGCTCTGAATCTTCCCAGATTCATCAATAACCAGTTCTATGGCGGTTATTGCTCGGTCTCTAAATCTTATGGTGTGGCAAAGGCCTTCGCCACGAACGCGAACGGAACGGTGGTCGACGGCGGGCCACGCAACGCCGGCTGGGTTTATGTCTGCCTCGTGGAAGGCGGATTTGTCATTCCAGCCAAAGGGACGGTGGTCACGGTCGGAAGTGACACCGGCGCGATCCCTTACAACGAGCAGGAAATCTCCATGCCCGGCATCCTGGAGTGGGATGACGTGGTGGCCTGCCGGAAAGTGCACCGCACGGGCGCGTTCGAAGGCCGCATCTACATCAAGCAGTCGTTGATAATGCATGACATCTATGCGGCGCGAGAGATCTTCTTTCTGCTGAGCGGCCTCTCGCAAGGCAAGCAGCCGTCTTAGCGCTGGGTGTTAAGCGGGCGTGATGCGCGCGGCGAACGCGCCCGTAAGGGGAAGCCGTCAAAGAAGGCCGGCGGCAAACCCATGACGCAGGGCACCTCGGTTAGCCACGCACGGTGCTCCTGAAGGCGGCTGAAAGCGCGGCCAGCGCATCGCGCGGCCGGCCGCCCTTGACCCGGGTGTGAAGCAGGACCGGCAAGCGCGGCAGATCGGGTAGCCCGAGCTTGCGGCCAACATCGACGGCGCCGAAGGGCAGCATGCGCGGCGCCAATGCCGCAACGCCGAGCCCAGCCATGACGGCCGCAGCGACCGCCGCAACGCCGCCGCCCACGAAAATCTCCGTCCAGGGCACGCCCGCCGCATCGAGAAGCTGGCCGGCCATGGCGCGCACCCCGCAGGGCTCGGCCATGGTGGCAAGGGGCAGGGGCTCGCCCGCGCGATGCTGCCAGCTCGGCGCAGCGAACCAGCCAAATTTTTCTTCAGTGAGAACTTCCCCGTCGCTCCGGCCCACATGCAGGCGGACGATCACCGTGTCGAGTTCCCGCCGGTCGAAGCTTTGAAGCAGGTCGCCCGACGACCCGATCCGGATTTCGATCAAAAGCTGCGGGTCTTGCGCGTTCATGCGCGCGATCAGTGCGGGGAGTTCCGGCCCGGCCACATGGTCGCTGATGCCGATGGTGAGCCGCTGCCGGGCGCCGGCAAACACCGAAAGCGCGCGATCGTGCACCTCCAGCAGGTCGCGGGCGTGTTCGAGGAAGGCTTCGCCCTGCGCCGAGAGCTGCACGTAGCGGGGCGTCCGCTCTATCAGCCGGCTGCCGAGCCGCTCTTCAAGCCGCTTCAGCTTCAGGCTGACCGCGGCCTGCGTCGTCCGCATGGCTTCAGCCGCGCGCGTGAAGCTCCCAAGCTCGGCGATGCGCACGAAAGCCTGCACGGCATCCAGATCGAGGGGGCGCTTCATCATTTCCAATCGTTATCACTGATATCAGCATCCATATCATACCAAAATAATCAGACGGCATCTAACGTCGAGCCAGGGCAAAAAATGGAAAGGGTCCCGGCAATGCCAATCAGTCACATCTCCCTGCGTGCCGGAAAGCCGGAGGCCTACCGGCAAGCCATCTTCGACAGCCTCTATCGTGCCCTGCGCGACGCGCTCGACGTGCCGGAAGACGACCAGTTCATGACCATCAGCGAGCAAGACGCCGCGAACTTCCGCTATGGCGCCGCATTTGGCATCGCCCGGAGCGATGATCTCGTGTTCATCCAGATCACCGTCTTCAACACCCGCACCGCGGAGCAGAAGAGGGCGCTGTTCGCGCGGATCGCGGAGCTGCTCGGCGAAAGTCCCGGCATCCGGCCGGAGGATGTGTTCGTGACCATTCTCGAAGCCGCTAAGGAGAACTGGTCCGTGGGCCACGGCCTCGCGCAATTTGCGTGAGGCCTGCCATGGTCAGTCCCACCTCATCGTTACCTTCGCGCCCGGCCGGGGGAGGCTCCGCCCTCCCTCCGCTGCTCGCGGGGCGTCATGTCATAGGCTTTCTGGAAGGCGCGATAGAAGGCGGAAAGACTGTCGAAGCCGCAGGAATAGGCGATGTCGGCGATGGATGTCTGCGGCTCGGCTTGCAGCAGCCGGGCAGCTTCCTTGATCCGCGCCGCCGTCAGCGTGCGCGTGAAGGAAAGGCCGGTCGGCTCGAACAGGACATGCACCTGCCGGACCGAGATGGCGAGCTCCCCCGCAACCGTCTCCGGCGAGAGGTCTGGCCGGCGCAGGTCGCGGATCATGATCTCCCGGGCGGCCTCGAGAAAACCCGCACGAAGCGCCGCCCGCCCTTCGGGTGAGCCCGCCCCCAGGCGTCCGCGGGCAAGAAGGGCCAGATGCGCCGCATGGGCGATGTGGGCGGCAGGATCCGACATGTGCGCGCCGGACCGCGTCAGGGCGCGGAACAGCGCCGCAAGAGGTCGCGCGGACGGGGCACTGTGCGGGAGCAGGGCAGCATGAAGATCATCCGCCGTCGCACCCAGCAGGATGTCGCCGGACAGCGGGATCTTCAGCATACGAAATTCAAAGCCATCCGACCGCTGCGGTGTGCCGTGATAAGGCAGGTCGGAATGGCTGATGACGAGTTGGCCTTCGCCGACATACTGATGGGGCCGGCGCCCCACATCCAGCCAGCCGGGCCCGCGCACCTGCAGGCTGATGCACAAGCTGTTTCCTGCGCGGTGGGCAATGTCCGCCGTGGTCCGGCTGATGCGGTAGGAAGAGGCATGCATCTCGGAGGCGACGGCATTGCCAACCTGCCACGCCGAGAACGCGCCGCGAAAGTCGGCTCGGCGCTCACGCTCCAGCTCGATGGTGACACCGAACAGATTCTTGCCCCGAACCTCGCACCAATGATCAAAGCGGTCCTGGGGGCGAAGATCGTCCGTGCTGAAGCTGAGCATGGTCACAGCGGCCAAAGATGAGCGCGTGACTCTTATGCCGGTTTTGGGCCGGAGAACAGTGGGATGTTACGAAGGGGAAAACGCGCCGCCCGCGGCCCTCTCGGCCGCGGGCGGCGCGTTCCGGTTATCCCGGCTTACTTGCCCTTCCAGCCAGCCTCGGCGCTGCAGGCTTCCTGCGTGCGCGGATTGGCCTTCTCCCATTGGCTGACGGAGCGCGTCTCGCCGGAGGACATCTTGTTGGTCATGCAGGTGCAATAAGCCAGGACCACCGGAGCCGACTGGCCCTCGTCCTTATTGTCGGTCACGCACTGGGCGATCCATTTGGCATCGTCCGCGGTTTGCTGCGCATAGGCGGCGCCGGCGCCGGCCGAAGTCACAGCTGCGATGATGAGAAGCGATCTGGCAATGGACGTCATCATGTGGCCCCCTGAGCGGTCACACCGCTCTCCAGTGGCTCGGGCTTCTGCCCGAACGGGGCGCACCGTGTCGAAGGTCTTTGCGAACGTCTTCTCTCTGCGCGCAGGCGGGTCGCATTTCCAACGCGGGAGCAATTTGTCACGCATTGCTGGAAATGACCTCCACCCCGCTACGCGGTAAGGCGCAATCGCGCTGTTCGGCGCGACGCCGTCGATGGCGGACCGGCCGCGAGGAGGCAGGACCGCAGGGTTTCGATCTCCGGACAATCGGCCGTGCCGAGCGGGGCGATCAGAAAACCGTTCTCCAGAGGGTCGCAGCGGGTGCCCGGATGGCGCCGCGGGCTGCCCTCGATCAGCACATCGACCTTGCCCTCAAGCAATTCGTGAAGGCCCGTCGGCTGGCTGACGCGAACCGCGACTTGCGGTTGGCCCCGGCGGAACTGCGCGAGCCGCTTTCGCAAATCGTCCATGTCGACACCGCCATGGACCCCGATATGCAACAGGTCCGTGATGCCCTCGGGCTTGAGGTCGGCGGTCGCCTCGGCGATGCGGCCGAACGCCTGACGGATTGGCGCCAGATAGGCTTCCCCGGCGGGGGTGAGGACCACCTGCCGTGTCAGCCGCTCGAACAGTTGCACGCCCAGCCGCTCCTCCAGCAGGCGAACCTGCTGGCTGACCGCGCCGGCCGTGACGTGCAGCTCGTGCGCAGCCTGCTTGAAGCTGAGGTGGCGCGCCGCCGCCTCGAAGGCGCGCAGGGCATTGAGGGGCGGCAGCAGGTACGTCATGGCTGGCTCCGGGCGTGCGGGCCGCGAGCATGCATGAGGCCCGCGCGTGCGACAAAGGAGAAATCCTGCTTTGTCGGAGGCGACGCCAGTCCGTACGGATGGGCAGCTTTCGCACCCGCCAAGGGATTCAGCCGTGCCGACCCAAACGCCCTCCATCGAGACCTCGTATTCCTGGGTCCGCCTCCTCGCCTCGATTGCTCTCAGCACATTGGGCTGCGTTGGCCTGTGGTCTTTGGCCGTCGCGCTGCCGGCGGTGCAGGCGGATTTCGGCGTGCAGCGGGCCGAGGCTTCCCTGCCATACACGCTCACCATGATCGGCTTCATGATCGGCGGCATCACGGTCGGCCGGTTTGCGGACCGCTTCGGCATCCTGCCGCCGTTTGCCGGCGGCACGATCCTCATGGGCCTCGGCTACATCCTGACGGCTTCTGCCCCGACCCTGCCCGTATTCGCTGTGGTCTCCGGTCTGACCATCGGCCTTGGCAGCGCGGCGAGTTTCGCGCCGCTGGTGGCCGACGCCTCACTTTGGTTTGACAGGCACCGCGGCCTCGCCATCTCCCTGGCCACCATCGGCAGCTCTCTGTCCGGCGTGGTCTGGCCGCCGGTCATCCAGCATTTCATCTCAGAGGTCGGCTGGCGCCAGACCCATATCGGCATCGGCATCTTCTGCCTGGCCACGATGCTGCCCTTGGCTCTCGTTCTGCGGCGACGGCCCGTCTTCGACAAGCCTGCCATTGAAGCTGCAAGCACCGGCAATGCCAGCCGGGTCATCGACTTGCCGCCCAATGTCATACATGCGCTGCTGACCTTCGCCGGCCTGTGCTGCTGCGTCGCCATGGCGATGCCGCAGGTGCATCTGGTCGCCTATTGCGGCGACCTCGGTTTCGGTCCCGCCCGCGGCGCCGAGATGCTGGCTGTCATGCTCGGCTTTGGCGTGGTGAGCCGGCTGATCTTCGGCTGGGTGCTGAACCGCATCGGCGGCCTGCCGACGCTGCTGTTGGGCTCGGCCATGCAAACGCTCGCTCTGGCGCTCTATTTGCCTTTCGACGGGCTCGTTTCGCTCTACGTCGTCTCCGCCATTTTCGGCCTGGCGCAGGGTGGCCTCGTTCCCAGTTATGCGGTGATTATCCGTGAGCTGTTCCCGGCCCGGGAGGCCGGTTTTCGTGTCAGCCTCGCCATCTCGACCACGCTCGCCGGCATGGCGTTGGGCGGCTGGCTGGCCGGCGCCATCTACGACTGGACGGGCTCGTACGCCGCGGCGATCGTCAATGGCATTGCCTGGAATATGGCGAACATGGCCATCGCCTTCTGGCTGCTGCGGCAGATGCGCGGGCGCCCTGCAGGCGTCGGCGCCGCGTCACCGCCGTCGATCGGCCGAACGCGCGCGCCCACCGGCTGATGCAGCGCTGGGGGAGCGCCGGCACGGCGGCAGCTCAAGCGATGGGCTTCAGGCCGCCCAGCAGCGTCGGGATCAGTTCCGAAACGGTCGGGTGGATGGGCACCGCCCATTGCAGCACCGGATACGGCGTCTTTGTACTCATGGTGTCGATGATCCCGTGGATCGCTTCGTCGCCGCCCACGCCCAGAATGGCCGCCCCCAGGATTTCCTTGGTCTCTGCATCGGCGACCACTTTCATGAAGCCCTTGGTCTCGCCTTTCTCGACCGCCCGCCCGACCCGCGTCATCGGCCGCTTGGACACGAGCAGCTTGCGGCCCGTGCGCGTCGCCTCCGCCTCCGACATCCCGACGCGCCCCAGCGGCGGATCGGTGTAGAGCGCATAGGCGGGGATCCGGTCACTCACCCGGCGATTGGCGCCATCGAGGAGATTGGCGGCGACGATCTCGTAATCGTTGTAGGAGGTGTGGGTGAAGGCGCCCCGCCCGTTGCAATCGCCCAGGGCCCAGATGCCAGGAACGTTGGTGGAAAGGCCGTCGTCCACCGTGATATAGCCCCGGGCATCCACCACAACTCCGGCCTTGTCGAGCCCGAGATCGTCCGTGTTGGGCCGGCGCCCCACGGCGAGCAGCACATGCGAGCCGTCCACCACAGGCGCCCCTGCCGTGCAATCGACCTTGACCGCGATGCCGTCCGCCCGGGCCTCGAACGCGATGCAGGTGGCGTTGGTCCGCACCGCGACCCCTTCATCGGTGAGGATGTTCCGGACCGCTTCCGACACGTCCTCATCCTCGCGGGCGATGAGCCGCGGCGCCATCTCGACCACCGTGACCTCGGCGCCGAAGCGCCGGTACATCTGGGCGAACTCGAGCCCGATATAGCTCCCGCCGACCACGACCAGATGCCGGGGGACGGTGTCGAGCTTCAGGATCGACACGTTGGTAAGATAGTCGATGGTGCCGACACCCGGCATGTCGGGCACGTTCGCCCGCCCGCCCACATTGATGAAGATGCGCGGCGCCTTCAGCAGGTCGTCGCCGACGCGAACGGTGTCCGGCCCCTCGAAGCGGGCATGGCCTTCGAGGACGGTCAGGCCGTCCATGCCGCGCAGCCATCCCTCGACCCCGTTGCGGGCATTGGTGGAGACTGTCTCGGCGCGGGCCTGGACCCGTTTCATGTCGATCTTGACGGGGCCCTCGATGGCGACCCCATAATCGGCGCCCCGCCGGGCAAGGTGCGCCGCGTAGGCGCTGGCCACCAGCGCCTTGGTGGGCATGCAGCCGGTGTTGACGCAGGTTCCGCCGAACAGCTTGCGCTCGATGATCGCCACCTTCATCCCGGCGGCGGTCAGGCGTTCGGCCAAGGACGGTCCTGCCTGTCCGGCCCCGATGACGATGGCATCGTAGCTGTTCATGACGGCAGCGGCCTGCCGGCCTGTTCCCGGACCATGTGCTCGGCATACCAATCCGGCCAGTCCTCATCGCGCTGCCCGGTTCGCTTCTCGTGTTCGCCATGTGCCGCCGACGCACGCTTGAGCGCAGCCGCAAGTTCCGCTGAGGAGGTGAATGTGGTCACGTCCGCATCCACCCGTCCGGGCAAGCGCGCGGTAATCTCCTGGAACAGCCAGCCATTGCCATCGGGGTCGCTGAACGAGGCGAACGAGCGGTAGCTGCGATGCTCGGCGTCCGGGCCATTCACCCGCTGGCGCCCGAACAGATAGGGCTCGTCTTTGCCCGCATACACGCCGCCGGCATCGTGGAACACCTCGCCGATCTTGACGCCGCGACCCAGCAGGTCCGCGCGGGCCGCTTCGATGTCGGAGACGATCAGGTACAGCCCCTGGGCGGAGCCGGGTGCCGCCGCGGTGACGTTCTTGCCGAAGATGACCGAGCAGCCGGAGCCGGGCGGCGTGAACTGGATCACGCGGAAGTCGTCTCCATCGGCGAAGTCGGCATCGAGCCGCCAACCGAGATCGCCATAGAAGTTTTTGGCGCGATCGACGTCCGAAACGGGAATGACGACGATCTCGAGCTTCATGTCGGTCATTCGCGTTTTCGTCGGCTCGACGGCGCGCGCAGCGATGGCCTCGCTCTGCATTTGCGTGTTGCTCATGCTTGGCTCCTTAGGTTGCGGTACCTAGAGAGTGGCGGAGCCGGGCCGACATGGGCCGCGGGCCGTCGCCAGTGATCAGCGGCCGACCGCGGATGGAGCTGCTGACTTTTCCGCGCGGTGGCATTTAACGAGCTACGTTGAGCGGCTTCGGCGGTCTCGGCGCGCAAGCGAGCCGGAGACAAGCTGAATTTATCACACGAGCTGAGGGTTGGCGTGCTTCAAAAGGGCGTAGCGGGAGCCACCTCCAACGCCCGGTTTGAGAAGCCGAAAGATGCCGGAGACCGAAAGCGCCCCCTAAGACAATCCCCCGATCACCCCCTCCGCATCCACGAAAATCCCTTCCGCCGCCGGCACAGACGGCAGGCCTGGCATGGTCATCACATCCCCCGTCAGCGCCACCACGAAGCCGGCGCCGGCAGACAGGCGCACCTCGCGCACCGGGATCACATGGCCGGTGGGCGCGCCGCGCAAGGCGGGGTCGGCGGAGAAGGAATACTGCGTCTTCGCCATGCAGACCGGCAGGCGGCCGTAGCCGGCGGCCTCCATCTCGTCCAGCCGCGCGGAGGCGGCGGGGCTGAAGTTCACGCCGTCGGCGCGGTAGATCTCCCGCGCGATGGTCTCGATCTTGGCCTTCAGCGGCAGCGCGTCGGGATAGAGCGTGTGGAAGCCCCCGGGCTGGTCGGCGAGCGCGACCACGTCCCGCGCCAGCGCCTCGGCACCGGCGCTGCCTTCCGCCCAATGGCTGCACACATGCACCGCGACGCCGAGCGGGGCCAGCGTGCGCGTCACCATCTCGATCTCGGCCGGCGTGTCGGAGAGGAAGCGGTTCAGCGCCACCACCACCGGCAGGCCGAATTTGCGCATGTTCTCCACGTGCCGCACGAGATTGGCGGTGCCGATGCGCACCGCCTCCACATCCTCCGCGCCGAGCTGCTTCACCGGGACGCCGCCATGCATCTTCAGCGCGCGCACGGTGGCCACCACCACGGCGGCGGAGGGCGCGAGGCCCGCCTGCCGGCACTTGATGTTGAGGAACTTCTCCGCCCCGAGGTCGGCGCCGAAGCCCGCTTCCGTCACCACATAATCCGCCAGCGCCAAAGCCGAACGGGTGGCGATGACCGAGTTGCAGCCATGGGCGATATTGGCGAACGGCCCGCCATGCACGAAGGCGGGGGTGTGCTCCATGGTCTGCACGATGTTGGGCTGGAAGGCATCGCGCAGCAGCGCCAGCATGGCGCCGATGCCGTTCAGCGCACCGGCCTCCACCATGCGCTTGGCCCGCGTTTGGCCGACCACCATGCGGGACAGGCGCTCCTCGAATTCTTTGAGGGTCTTGGCGAGGCAGAAGATGGCCATCACCTCGCTCGCCACCGTGATGTCGAAGCCGTCTTCCCGGGGAAAGCCGTTGGCCGGGCCACCCAGGCCCACATTCACCTGCCGCAGCGCCCGGTCGTTGAGGTCGAGGACGCGCCGCCAGGAGATGCGGCGGGCGTCGAGGTCGAGCCCGTTGCCCCAATAGATGTGGTTGTCGATGAGCGCGGCGAGGAGGTTGTGGGCGGCGGAGATGGCGTGGAGGTCGCCGGTGAAGTGCAGGTTGATGTCCTGCATGGGGATGATCTGCGCCCGCCCGCCGCCGGTGGCCCCGCCCTTGGCGCCGAACACCGGGCCGAGGGAGGGCTCGCGCAGGCAGATGGCGGCCTTCTTGCCGAGCCGCGCCAGCGCATCGCCGAGGCCGATGGTGGTGGTGGTCTTGCCCTCGCCGGCGGGCGTCGGGCTGATGGCGGTGACCAGGATCAGCTTGCCCGGCGCGCGGGTTTCCAGCGTGTGGATGTAATCCAGCGCGAGCTTCGCCTTGTAGGGCCCGTAGCGATAGATGCCGGCGGCAGGGATGCCGAGCCGCGACGCCACCTCCTCGATGGGCAAAGGCGTGATGCTGCCGGCGATGGCCGCATCGCTTTGAGGATCGAGCTGGCGCGCGGTCATCTGGTGCATGGGCCTGTCAGCCTTCGTCCGTGAAGCGGTTGGTGATGGGATAGCGGCGGTCCCGGCCGAAATTGCGGAGCGTGACCTTCACGCCGGGCGCGGCCTGCCGGCGCTTGTACTCGGCGCGGGTGAGCAGGCGCTCCACATGGGCTGCGGTTTCGGCATCTATGCCGTCCGCGGCGATCTCCTGAACCGAGGCATCGCCCTCCACCAGCCGGGCGAGGATGGCGTCCAGCTCGGGGTAGGGCGGCAGGCTGTCCTCATCGCTCTGGTTCTCGCGCAGTTCGGCGGTGGGCGGTTTGTCGATGAGCCGCTCAGGGATCACCTCGCCGTCCGGGCCTTTCGCGCCGAGGGGCTTCCAGCGGTTGCGCAGGCGGGCGAGGCGCAGCACCTCGGTCTTGTAGAGATCCTTGATGGGATTGAAGCCGCCATTCATATCGCCATAGAGCGTCGCATAGCCGGTGGACATTTCCGACTTGTTGCCCGTGGTCAGCACCAAAGCGCCGAACTTGTTGGACACCGACATGAGGATGGTGCCGCGAATGCGCGACTGGAGGTTCTCCTCCGTCACGTCCCGCTGAGCGCCGTCGAAGGCGGGGGCGAGCACGCCTTCCAGCGCTTCCACGGCGGGGGCGATGGGCAGCGCGTCGTACCGCACACCCAGCTTTTCGGCCACGGCCGCCGCGTCGGAGAGGCTCTCATTGGACGTGTAGCGGTAGGGCAGCATGATGCAGTGGACTTTTTCGGCCCCCAGCGCATCCACCGCCAGCGCCGCCACCAGCGCGCTGTCGATGCCGCCGGAGAGGCCGAGCACCACGCCGGGAAAGCCGTTCTTCTTCACATAATCCTTCAGGCCGAGCACGCAGGCAGCATAGTCCGCTTCCTCGCCCTCGATGCGCTCGGCGAGAGGCGCCTCCATGCAGCGCCAGCCATTCTCGAAGCGTTGCCACACGGTCATCCGCACCCGTTCCTGGAAGGTCGGATATTGCATGGCGAGGCTGCGGTCGGCGTTCAGCGCGAAGGAGCCGCCATCGAACACCAGCTCGTCCTGGCCGCCCACCTGGTTCACATAGAGCAGCGGCAAATCGGTCTCCACCACGCGGGCGACGGCGGTGGAAGCGCGCTCGTCATAGACCGTGCGGCGATAGGGCGAGGCGTTGGGCACGATGAGGATTTCGGCCCCGGTCTCCATCAGGCATTCGGCGACGTCCGAGCCCCAAATGTCCTCGCAGACTGGCACGCCGAGCCGCACGCCCTTGAACGGGATGGGGCCGGGGAGGGGGCCGGGGGTGAACACGCGCTTCTCGTCGAACACGCCGTAATTGGGCAGGTCCACCTTGTAGCGGACGGCTGAGATGGCGCCGCCTTCCAGCAGCAGCACGGCATTGTAGAGCTGCCCGCTTTCCACCCAGGGTGTACCGATGAGGAGCGCCGGGCCTTCCGCGCTTTCCGCCGCGAGCGCCTCGGCCGCCGCGCGGCAGGCGCGCTGGAAGGCGGGCTTCAGCACCAGATCCTCCGGCGGATAGCCGGACAGGAACAATTCGGAGAACACCACGAGGTCGGCGCCCTGGCGGGCAGCATCGTCGCGGGTGCGGCGGATGAGGTCAGCATTGCCGGCAACATCGCCCACAACCGGGTTCAGTTGCGCCACTGCGATGCGCAGGGTTTCTGCGGGGGCAGCGGAGAAAGAGGTGTCGGTCATAGCAGAGCGGCGCCCTCTCCGGTTTCACCCTTCCCCCTTACGGCAGCGTGTTCGCGCCAGACTCCCTCTCCCGCTTGCAGGGGAGGGCGGAGGAGGGGTGAAGCCGACAAGGAGCTCGCGACATCAGACATCATGGCCTGAGGTTTAGAGAAAGCCGCAGGCAGGGGGAAGAGGCGGGGGCCGCCCGTTTCCGCCGAAACGGGCCTTCCGCGGGGCTGTCCCCATGCAAAGCGCGCGGGAAAAGCCTACTCCGCCGCCGTTGCGAACGGCTCTTCTCTCTGCAGATGGTCGCCGCCCCAGGCGCGCAGGGCCAGCACGGCACCGCGCAACAATTCGCCCCTGGGGGTGAGCTTGTAGCCTACCTGCGGCGGCAAAGCGGGATAGACCGTGCGCACGACGATGCCGTCCGCTTCCAATTCCTTCAGCGCCTTGGAGAGGATGCGCTGGGAGACGCTGGGCATCTGCCGGCGCAGTTCCGAGAAGCGCTTCTCGCCGGACAGGAGGTGGTAGATCGTCCCGCCCTTCCACTTGGCGCCGATGATCTCCAGGGCCGCCTCCACCGGGCAGCCGGCATATTGATAGCCTTCGTGGCGCTTTGCCATCATCCACGTCCTTCAATCCCGCGGTGAGGATAAGCCAACGCGCCTTCCCCCGCCACTGCCCCCCATTGCCGCCGCAGCGCTTTGCCAGCGCAGGCCGGGCTCGATATACCGTATGCAGGTTCGCATATCGGGGGCGTCATGCTTGATCCTTTCCTCGCCGGCCACCTGACCTTCCAGCCGGCGGCCGTGGCGCCGACCAAGCCGCCCCTGGCGTCGGGCCGCAACGCGCTCGGCCTGTTCGAGCCGCGCGATGCCATGCTGGTGGTGCCGGAAGGCATCGACCCCTCCGTCCCGACGCCCCTCATGGTGCTGTTCCACGGCGGTGGCGGGCATGCGGAGAAGATCCTGCCCATGATGGAGCAGCATGCGCTCTCTCGCGGCTTCCTGCTGCTGGTGCCGCAATCCCAGTTCCCCACCTGGGACATCGTGATCGTCGGCAACGGGCCGGACCGGGAGCGGCTCGACACGGCGCTGAAGGAGGTGGCGGCCCATTACACGCTGGACCCCACCCACATCTGCTTCGCCGGCCATTCGGACGGCGGCTCCTATGCCATGTCGCTGGGCCTCACCAACGGGCAGTTCGTGACGCACATCATCGTGTCCTCGGCGGGCTTCATGTCGGTACAACACCAGGAGGGGGCGCCGCGCATCTTCATGTCCCACGGCATCGGCGACGAGCAGATCCCCATCGAGCGCAGCGGGCGCACCCATTCCGCGCTGCTGAAGCAGGCGGGATACGACATCACCTATATGGAATATAACGGCCCCCATGCCTACCAGCCGCCGGTGATGGCGCTGGCGGCGGACTTCTTCATGGGCGACGTGGCCGAGCGGCGCGCGGTGGGCTGAGCCGGCGTATCATTTCCGATACCACGTGACGGAAACGTGCCGTCTTGCGCAAGGCCCAAGGTTTCCGACATGGATGGCACAAAGACCATCCTGTCTGGAGTTCATCATGAAAGCCATTGGTTACACGGCCTCCCTCCCCATTGCGGAGGCGCGCTCTTTGTTCGATTTCGACGCCCCCACCCCGGAAGTCGGCCCGCGCGACCTGCTGGTCCGGGTAAAGGCCATTTCGGTGAACCCCGTGGACACCAAGGTCCGCATGCGCCGCCAGGGCACGGACGCGGCCCCAGTCATCCTCGGCTGGGACGCGGCGGGCGTGGTGGAGGCGGTGGGCGCGGATGTCACCCTCTTCAAGGTGGGTGACGAGGTGTTCTATGCGGGCAGCCTGCCGCGCGCCGGCACCAATGCCGAGCTGCACGCGGTGGACGAGCGCATCGTGGCGCTGAAGCCGAAGACTCTGAGCTTCGCGGAAGCCGCAGCGCTGCCGCTCACCGCCATCACCGCCTGGGAGGGCCTGTTCGACCGCCTCCGCCTGAAGGTGGGGAAGGGCGGGGATGGCGGCGCCCTCCTGATCATCGGCGCGGCGGGCGGCGTGGGCTCCATCGCCACCCAGCTGGCGCGGCGCCTCACCCCCTATACGGTGATCGGCACCGCCTCGCGGCCCGAGAGCACCAAATGGGTGAAGGAGCTGGGCGCGCACCACGTCATCGACCACCGCAAGCCCTTGTCCGAGGAGCTGAAGGCCATCGGTATTCCTGAGGTGGACGCGGTGTTCGCGCTCACCCAGACCGACAAGCACTGGAAAGAGATCGCCGCCGCGCTGAAGCCCCAGGGCGCGGTCTGCGTGATCGACGATCCCGGCGCGCTGGACATCGGCCTGTTGAAGCAGAAGGCGGCGACCTTCGTGTGGGAATTCATGTTCGCCCGCCCGCTGTTCGGAACCCCCGACATGGCGGCCCAGCACCGGCTGCTGACGGAAGTGGCGGGCCTCGTGGACGAGGGCCTTCTGCGCACCACGCTGGGCGCGAACTTCGGGACCATCAATGCGGAGAACCTGAAGCGCGCCCATGCCGCGCTGGAGAGCGGTGCCAGCATCGGCAAGGTGGTGCTGGAGGGGTGGTAAGGCGGCTCACGCTTGCTGCTTGTCCTGGACAAGTGAGCGCGTAGCGCGAACGCAGATCCGGGACCCAGCGCAAGAGTCCGGCGAAGCCGTCAATCCGCGACCAGCGTAAAGAGCATCTCCGCCGCGCGGCGGCGGAGATGGGGTGAAGCGCCTTCGGCGATCTCTTGCGCTGGGTCCCGGATCTGCGCTCAAGCTTCGCTTTCGCTTGTCCAGGACAACACCGCGCGAGGGAATTCAGCGCTTGGCCGAACGCCGCGTGGCGGAGACCTTTTCGGGGGCCGGCGCTGCCGCCTGCTCCTGACGAACCGCGCGGATGCGGTCGGCGAGGTTGGCCGGCGCCTCCGCCACCTCTGTGGGGGGAGGCTCGGCACCGCCATCGACCTGCCCGAGCACCCGGGCCGCCACATCGCTCAGCGTCTCGCGCAGCACGGCGAGGTCCGCCTCGCGCGCCGAAAGTGCGTCGCGCTCCTCGCGAGCCTTTGTGAGCGCGGCTTCCATCATGGAATGGTCGGCGCGCACCATCTCCAGCTGGTCGCGCAGCCGGCGCGCCTCGGTCTCGGCGGCGGCGAATTCTCCCGCGCGTTGCGCCTCGGTGGCACGGGCCACCGACTGGGTGGCGGAAAGGTCCACCCGCGCGGCATCGAGCGAGGCTGAAAGCTCGCGCATTTCCCCTTCCAGCCGGGCGATGACGCCGGCACGCTCGTCGGATGTGGTGAGCGCCTTCGCCAGCGCTGCGCGCTCGGTGGCGAGCTCGGCCTCCAGGCGGGTGCGTTCGGCATCGGTGTTCGTGCGCAGGGTCCCATGGGCCTCGCGCTCGGCGGCGAGCGCGGTTTCCAGCTCGGCGATCCTGGCGCGGGCGGCGGTGAGGTCGGCACTCAGGCCCGCGACTTCCGTCTTCAGCTGGTCGATGGTGCCGGCCTGCTCGGAAATGGTCGCCTCGCGGACGGCGAGGGTGGCGTCGAGCTTGTCGCCGCGCGCGGTCTGGGCGGCGAGGTCGGCGCGGGTGCGCTCCAGGGTTGCGCGGGTCTCCGCCAGCTCGGCCGTGCGGGTGGCCAGCTCGGCTTCCCGTGCGGCAAGGGTGGTGGCGGTGAGGGCGAGGGTCTCGGTGCGCTCCTTCAGCGCGGCCTCCTCGGCCGCGAAGCGCACCGCGAGGGCGTCGTGCTCGGCGGTCTTCGCCGCAAGGTCGCGCTCAAGATCGAGGATGCGCAGGCGGTGCCGCTCCAGCACGCGCGCCTCGGAGCTCACGGTTTCCCTAAGGGCATCGATCTGCAACTCAAGCCGGCGCTGGTTGAGCGCGAACAGCGCCCGCTGCTGGTCCTTGGCCGCCTGGATCTCGAAGATGGAGACGGGCACTGCCGCCTCGATGCGCCGCGTGGTGAGGCGCACGGCGCGATTCCACACCGCAGGCAGCACCATGAGGGCCACGAGCGTCGCCGCCAGGACGCCGAGGACAAAGATCATGATCTGTTCGATCACGCGGAACCTGCGCTTTCACCGCTGTGGGACACCATACATACGATGCCGCGCGCCCGCGTGCCAGCGCCCCGCCGTGGCGTTGCACAAAATGGCAAATGCCAGAACGGTTTCCGGATCAGAATGGGTTCCAGGTCGCTTGGGGAGTGAACTTCAGGTAGCCGAGATTGGCACCGAGCCGGACGCCGACGCCGGAGCGGATGGGCACCACCACGATATTGTCGGCCGTGAGCGCCGTCATGCCGAAGCCCGCAACCAGATAGGCGGAGCCGGAAATCCCGCCGAAACGGCGGAAAATGTCGTCCACCGTGCGCAAATTGTAGACCAGGATCATGGTGCGCGCGCCGTCGCCGCCGAAATCCCAGCCCACCGAGGGCCCCTGCCAGAACACCTTCAGGTCGCCGGCATTGCGGGTGTAGAGCACGCCCTCGCCATAGCGCAGGCCGCCCACGAACGCGCCGCCGCCTTCCTGGCCGAGAATGTAGCCGTTGGGCTGGCCCCTGTCGCCCACCGCCTTCTCGATGGAAAGCGCGAGGCCCTTCGACACGCTGCCGAAGAAGGAATGGCCCTTGCTCACCAGTTCGTTGGTGGAATAGGGCGCCGGCTGGCCGGGCGGGGGGGCCTGCTGAACCCTCGGCTGCTGGGCCGAGGCCGCGCCTGCAAACGCGGTGAGGAACAGGGCCAGCGCGGCGAAGCGAGCGAGGGCGGGGCGCGAAGCGGCTTTGGCGGTCATGGGCGTCTCGCAATGAGCGTCATGGACAGGGCGCCGCGAATCGGCGCGAAACTTTCGCGAACGACTGTGACGCAGAAAAGGCCGTCCGCAAGGGCCATGGAATCCTGCGCCGGCTTGTGGCCCGGCGGAGGCCAGTATATCAGACCCTTCCTTCTTTCTTCCGCGGGAATCGCCGGGCCGCTCCGGTGGCCCCGCTGCCACGCGGAACCGCCATGTCCGAAGCTTCCGTGAAAGTCGCCATCTCGGCCCTCGACCTTGCGGCGCTCCTGTGCTCGCGCGTCTGCCATGACGTGATCAGCCCGGTGGGCGCCATCGTCAACGGCCTGGAAGTTCTGGAGGACGAGGACGCCGCCGACATGCGCGAGGTGGCCCTCGACCTCATCGCCAAGAGCGCCCGGCAGGCCTCCGCCCGGCTCCAGTTCACGCGCCTTGCCTTCGGCGCGGCCGGGTCCGCCGGCGCCACCATCGACCTCGGCGATGCCGAAATGGTGGTGCGCGGCATGATGGAAGACAGCCGCACCAAGATCGAATGGACGCTGCCGCGGGAATTGCAGCCCAAGAACCGGGTGAAGCTGCTGCTGAACCTGACCTTGCTGGCGGGCACCACCATTCCGCGCGGCGGCGTGATCACCGTTTCGGCGGCTCCTGGTGGCCCGTCTGAGGGGTTCGTGCTCTCCAGCGGCGGCGCCAGCGCCCGCATCCCGGCCTCGGTCTCCGCGCTTCTGGGCGGGACGGTGCCGGAGGATGGCCTCGATGCCCACGCCATCCAGCCCTACTACGCCGGCATGCTCGCCCGCGAGTGCGGCCTCGCCGTCGCCTTCGCGCAGGATGGGGACACGGTGACGCTCTCCGCGCTCCCCGGCTGAGGCACACGCCCGGCTGACCTTGCGAACAGACGGGCGCGCCCCAATCTGAAGGGCGCCGGCGGGGGCGCGTATCTGCCGGCCTGCCTCAGGAGCCGTCCGCCTCATGCCCCCGTTTTCCATTCTCGACCTCGCCCACGTGCCCCACGGCGGCACGCCCGCTGACGCGCTGCGCAACTCACTCGATCTGGCGCGCAATGCGGAGCGGCTCGGCTACCAGCGCTTCTGGCTCGCCGAGCACCACAACATGATCGGCATCGCCTCGGCCGCCACCTCGGTGGTCATCGGCCACGTGGCGGCGGGCACGAAGACCATCCGGGTCGGGGCAGGGGGCATCATGCTGCCCAACCACTCGCCCATGGTGATCGCCGAGCAGTTCGGCACACTGGCGACCCTTTTCCCCGGCCGCATCGATCTCGGCCTCGGCCGCGCGCCGGGCACGGACCAGCGCACCATGCGGGCGCTGCGCCGCGATCCGCAGGCGGCGGACACCTTCCCGCAGGACGTGCTGGAGCTTCAGGCCCTGCTCGGTCCCCTCCAGGAGGGCCAGAAGGTGCAGGCGGTGCCGGGCACCAGCACCAACGTCCCGCTCTGGATCCTCGGCTCCAGCCTGTTCGGCGCGCAGCTCGCGGCCATGCTGGGCCTGCCCTACGCTTTCGCCTCCCATTTCGCCCCGGACGCGCTGATGCAGGCGCTTGCCGTCTATCGTGAGCGCTTCGAGCCGTCCGCCCAGCTCGCCAAGCCCCACGCCATGGTGGGCGTGAACATCATCGCCGCCGATGCGGACGCGCAGGCGCGCCGCCTGTTCACCTCGGCGCAGCAGGCCTTCACCAACATGGTGCGCGGCACCCGCGGCCTTCTGCCGGAGCCCATCGACGATATCGAGACCTATTGGTCGCCCATGGAGAAGGCCCACGCCTCCGGCATGCTGGCCTGCTCCTTCGTCGGGTCGCGGGAGACGCTGCGGACTTCGCTGCGCGCCTTCCTCGAGAAGACCGGCGCGGACGAATTGATGGTGGCGTCCGCCATCCACGACCCCGCTGCCCGCGTGCGCTCCTACGAAATCCTCGCGGACGTGCACGCCGACCTTTCGGCGGAGCCGGCTCTGTCCTAGCCTCGGTCGATCTGCTCCGCACGGAGGCACCCATGACCGAGGACGACGATACGCCGGTGTCCGGCGTCCATGCCCCGCCGACCAAGCTCACCACCACCAAGCAGCGCTGGGCGCAGGAACACAAATTCCTCACTGGCCGCATCGCCCGTCCGGAGGCCGAGCGCCTGCCGCCCAGCCAGCACCTAGTGAAGGACTGGCCGGTGCTGGATCTGGGCATCCAGCCGCATCTGCCCCCGTTCCGCTGGTCGCTGGACGTGGACGGGCTCGTGGACAAGCCCATGCACTGGACCTGGGACGCGTTCAGCGCGCTGCCCCAGACCCGCGAGGTGACTGATATCCACTGCGTCACCACCTGGTCGCGCTACGACAACAGGTGGGACGGCGTCTCCACCCGCGACCTGCTGGCCATCGTCGAGCCGCGCGAGGACGCGCATTTCGTGGTGCTGCATTCCTTCGACGGCTACACCACCAATCTGCCGCTCATGGATTTCGCCGCCCCCGACGCCATCCTCGCCCATAGCTGGGAAGGCGCGCCGCTCACCCGCGAGCATGGCGGGCCGCTGCGCCTCGTGGTGCCGCATCTGTATTTCTGGAAGAGCGCCAAGTGGCTGAAGCGCATTCAGTTCGTGGCGAGCGACGAACTCGGCTTCTGGGAGGTGCGCGGCTATCACGAGCGCGGCGACCCCTGGAAGGAGGAGCGCTATTCGGGGGATTGAGCTTTTGTCCTGGACAAGCGAAGCCGCAGGCTGAGCGCAGATCCGGGATCCAGCGCAAGACTTCGGCGAAGCCGTCAACCCGCGACCAGCGTTAAAACACGCCTCCGCCGCGTGGCGGCGGAGGCTCATTGAAGCGCCTTCGGCGGTCCCTTGCGCTGGGTCCCGGGTCGCATTCCGCTCACGCTGCATGCGCCCAGGACAACAAAATTGCGCTCACGAAAAAGCGCCCGCCCTCACACCGCGCGGCGGGTGGTCTCGAAGAGGAACCAGATGCGCCGCTGGGTCTCGTCGGTCCAGTTCTCCAGCAGCGAGGCGGTGGCGATGTCCTCGTGCTCGTCAGCGAGGTTGTGCGCCTCCTTCATGGCGGCGACGAGCTGGATGTTGTCCTCGCGCAGCTCGGCCAGCATGTCCTCGGGGGTCACGTAGTCCGCGTCATTGTCCTTGAGGCGCTGGAGCCGCGCCACATGGCCGATGGAACGCAGCGTGGTGCCGCCAATCTTGCGCACGCGCTCGGCGATGTCGTCGGTCATGGCGAAGATCTGGTCGGCCTGCTCGTCCAGCATCAGGTGGTAGTCGCGGAAGTGCGGGCCCGAGACGTGCCAGTGGAAATTCTTGGTCTTCAGGTAGAGCGCGAACACGTCCGCGAGCAGGGCGGTGAGCGCGCCGGCCAGATCCTTCACGGCGTTCGAGCCCACAAGGTTGGACGGGGTCTGGAGCGCAGCGGTCTGCCGGGCCTTCGCGGCGGAAGGCGCCTTGGCGGCGGGCTTCGGGGCGACCGTCTTCGCGGTGGCAGTCTTGGCGGGGGTGCGAGGGGTCCTGGCCGGCATGTCACTCTCCTGGATTGAGCCGGTTGCTATGCCGGCCTTGCTTATAGCGATCCCGTGACGGTTATGTTCCAGCTTGCACGTGGCCCATTGCGGTGTCTCACCGCATCTCAGATGGGCGGCAGGCTGAGCCAACGGGAGAGCGCGGTGAGCACAATGTCCACCGAGAGGGCCGCCAGCACCAGCCCCATGATGCGGCGGATGAGGTTTGCGCCCGACGTGCCGATGACCTTGATTACGTAGTCGCCCAGCCAGAACAGCACCATGAGGATGAGCATGAGCATCGCCACCACCGCGATGGTCACCGCCTGATGGGACAGGACGTGCCGGTTGTTGTCCGAGAGGATCACCACGGAGAGGATCGCGCCCGGCCCGGCGATGATGGGGATGGCGAGCGGATAGACCGCGAGCGAGGCGACGTGCTTGTCCGAGCTCACTTCCAGAGCGGGCGGGGTGTGCGGCTCCGAGAAGATCATGCTGGTGGCGTACATGAACAGGACAAGCCCGCCGGCGATCTGGAACGAGAGCACGGAGATGCCCATGGCATCCAGCAGCGCCCGCCCCGCAATGATGAAGAAGGTGAGGATCAGGAAGGCGAATGCGCAGCACAGCACCGCCACCTTGTGGCGCTGCTTCGGGGTCATGTCGGAGGTGGTGGCGAGGAAGAGGGAGAGGTGGCTGATGGGCTCCAGCACGGCCCACAGGGTGACGAACTGCGTCACCAGCAGATTGAGGTCTTCCAGCATTGGCCCCCGCCCGGTTTCCGATCGCCGCACAAGATGCGATGTTTCCAGGCCATGTGCCATGCGGCGGAAGCGTCGTCGTGCCGTGATCCACTGGCGCTAACAACGCGCATCGTATGGGGGAGCCAGCAATGAAATGGGTGGTCTGGGTCGGAAGCGTCCGCAAGGGCTCCTACAACGCCGCCGTCGCACGGGCCTTGGGCGGCCTGGCGCCGGAAGGGGTCGAGATCGAGCGCCTGCCGTCCGTGGCCGAACTGCCGATCTATGACGGGGATATCGAGGCCGAGGGCCTGCCGCAGACCGTGGTCGCGCTGGGCGAGGCCATCCGCGCGGCCGACGCGCTGGTGATCGTGACGCCGGAATACAATTATTCCGTCCCCGGCGGCCTGAAGAATGCCATCGACTGGACTTCGCGCGTGAAGCCCCAGCCGCTGAAGGGCAAGCCGCTCCTGATCCTCTCGGCCTCTCAGGGCGTCTTCGGCGGCGCCCGCGCCCAGTATCACCTGCGCCAGATCCTCGTGGGCCTGGACGCCCGCGTGATGAACGTGCCGGAAGTGATGGTGAGCACGGCCCACAAGAAGGTGAGCGAGGCGGGGGAGCTGAACGACCAGCCGACCCTGGATTTCATTGGCAAGCAGCTGGCGGCGTTCAAGGGTTTCGTCGGGGGGTAGGCAGCTTGTCCTGGACAAGTGAGCGCGTAGCGCGAATGCAGATCCGGGACCCAGCGCAAGACTTCGGCGAAGCCGTCATCCCGCGACCAGCGCCGTTGCGCCATCGCCGCGTGGCGGCGCCGGCCGGTTGAAGCGCCTTCGGCGGTCCTTCGCGCTGGGTCCCGGGTTGCATTCCACGTCGCTGCGCGACGTTTCATGCCCCCAGGACAAGAAACTACCGCCCCTCATATTCCGCCCAGGACATGGGCGTCTCGAACACCCGCACCACCGCCAGGGCGTCCAGCAACGGCTTTGCCCGTTGCCAGATCCAGATGGCGATGTGCTCGGCGGTGGGGTTTTCCAGCCCCTCGATCTCGTTCAGGCAATAGTGGTCGAGCTGCTTCAGGAGCGGGGCGAAGGCCGCCTCCACGTCGAAGAAGTCGGCCACGAAGCCGGTCACCGGGTCCACCGGCCCGTCCAGCACCAGCTCCACGCGATAGGAATGCCCGTGCATGCGGAAGCATTTGTGCGTCTGGGGCACGTTGGGCAGGCGGTGCGCCGCCTCGAAATTGAACGCCTGGGTAATCCGCACGTCTACGCCCCTTACGGAATGCCGATCATCTTGTGGGTCTGGAGAGACAGGCGCCATTGCGGATGGTCGAGGCAATAGGCGACCGCCGCTTGCGTGTTCTCCAGCCGCGCCGGCCCGTCCATGGGCTGGAGGAAGAAGTGGGCGAAATCGAGCCGCGCCACGCTCTCCGGCAGCAATTCGGGCTGGGGATAGACCAGCTTCAGCTCCTGGCCGCGGGTGAGCACCAGCCCCGCTCCCGCTTTCGGGCTGACGCAGATCCAGTCGATGCCTTCGGGGGGAACCTGCGTGCCGTTGGTCTCCACCGCGATCTCGAAGCCGCGGGCATGGGCGGCGGCGATGAGGGCCGCGTCCAGCTGCAGGAGCGGCTCCCCGCCGGTGAAGACCACGAAGCGCCGGGCCTCCTCGCCCGCCCAGGTGCGCACCAGCGCCTCCGCCAGTGCGTCCGCATCCGCAAAGCGCCCGCCGCCTTCGCCGTCCATGCCGATGAAATCGGTGTCGCAGAAGCGGCAGACGGCCTCCTCCCGGTCCTCCTCGCGCCCGGACCACAGATTGCAGCCCGCAAAGCGGCAGAACACGGCGGCACGCCCGGCCTGGGCGCCCTCGCCCTGGAGCGTCTTGAACATTTCCTTCACGGCATACGACATGAGACGACGACTTACGGCTTCTGGGCGCGGGAGGAAAGCGCCATGCGGTGCTGCAAGCTCACCTTGCGAAACCGCCGCTCGCACCTTTGAGCCCCACGCATTACCTCAAGTCGCGAGGGCCTTACACGAAGGCACGCACTTTTGAACGCGGCGCCGCGCGCCGCAGGAGACGAGCCATGCAGCTCACCGGCATCCACCACCTCACCGCCGTCACGGCGGATGCAGCCTATAACCACCATTTCTACACCGACACGCTGGGCATGCGCCTCGTGAAGAAGACGGTGAACCAGGACGACACCTCGGCCTACCACCTCTTCTATGCGGACGGGGAAGCCAATCCCGGCACCGACCTCACCTTCTTCGACTGGCCCGTGGGCCGCGAGCAGCGCGGCACCCATTCCGTAGTGCGCACCGCGCTCCGCGTGCGGGCCGAGGCGGCGCTCGATTACTGGGCGGCGCGCCTGAGGGAGAAGGGCGTCGCCGCGCAGGCCATCGCCGTGCGCGACGGCCGGGCGACGCTGGATTTCGAGGACAAGGAAGGCCAGCGCCTCAGCCTCGTCGTGGATGGCGGGAAAGGCCCGGGCGTCCCTTGGGCGAAGAGCCCCGTGCCGGCGGAGCACCAGATCCGTGGGCTCGGCCCCATCACCCTCTCCGTGCCCGATCTCGCGCCCACCGATGCGGTGCTGACCGTCCTCATGAGCATGAAGAAGGTTCGCGCCTATGACGCCGTGGATGGCGCCGAGGTGAGCGTCTACGAGATGGGGGAGGGCGGTCCTGCCGCCGAGGTGCATGTGCGGGTCGAGCCGGGTCTGGCGCCGGCCGGGCAAGGGGCGGGCGGCGTCCATCACGTGGCGTTCCGCGTGCCCACCTTCGGCGAATATGACGCCTGGACCGAGCTGTTGAACAAATATCGGGTGCCGTCCTCCGGGCCGGTGGACCGCTTCTATTTCCGCAGCCTCTATTTCCGCGAGCCCAACGGCATCCTGTTCGAGCTGGCCACGGACGGGCCGGGCTTTGCCTCCGACGAGCCCATGGAGACATTGGGCGAGAAGCTGGCACTCCCGCCCTTCCTGGAAGGGCAGCGCAAGGAAATCGAGGCCGGGCTGAAGCCGCTCGTGACGGTGTGAGCGCGTGAAAGGGGCATCGTCCCGTCGCTCGCCATCCTCCGTCTTTCGTCATCCCCGGGTTTGACCCGGGGATCTCTCTTTCGAGCCCACCCCTCCGCCAACACCATCGTCCTGGCCGGGCTTGTCCCGGCCATCCACGGAGCTCCGCTGGGTGGGTGCTTAACGGAGAGGCGTGGATCCCCGGATCAAGTCCGGGGATGACGATTGTTCTTGGTGGAGACCCCTGCGGCGCCTCTGCCCTATACTGCCCGCTCGCCCACCCCCGAGTCGCGCCGTCATGACCATTCGCCGCCTGCCCCCCATCCTCATCGACCGCATCGCCGCCGGCGAAGTGGTGGAGCGGCCGGCCGCGGTGGTGAAGGAATTGGTGGAGAACGCCATCGATGCCGGCGCGCGGGCCATCGAGGTGGTGATCGATGGCGGCGGACGACGACTCATCCGCGTCTCTGACGATGGTGGCGGCATGGGGCCGGACGACCTCTCCCTCGCCGTCGAGCGCCACGCCACCTCCAAGCTGCCCACCGAGGATCTCCTCTCCATCTCCACTTTGGGCTTCCGGGGCGAGGCGCTGCCCTCCATCGGCGCGGTGGCGCGGCTTTCCATCGCCAGCCGCCCGCCCGGCGCGGCCCATGCCTTCGAGATCCGGCTGGATGGCGGCATCCTCACCCCACCGCGCCCGGCGGCGCTGAATGGCGGCACCCGCGTCGAGGTGCGCGACCTGTTCTTCGCCACCCCCGCGCGGTTGAAATTCCTCAAATCCGACCGCGCCGAGGGCGCCGCCGCCGTGGAAGTGGTGCGCCGCCTCGCTTTGGCGCGGCCGGACATCGCCTTCACCCTCGTCTCCGAGGAGCGCGGCCCCGTCACCTATCCCGCCCGCGACACCGACGCGGACGGCCGCACCAAGCGCATCGCCGACGTGCTGGGGGCGGAGGCGGGGCGCAACCTCGTGCCCGTGGAAGGCGAGCGGGGCGGGGCAAGGCTGGAGGGGCTGGCGGGCCTGCCCACTTTCTCCAAGGCCAATTCGCTGTCCCAATATCTGTTCGTGAACGGCCGCCCGGTGCGCGACAAGCTGCTGATGGGCGCCGTGCGGGCGGCCTATTCGGACCTGCTCCCCTCCGACCGCCACCCGCTGCTGGCCTTGTTCATCACCCTCGACCCGCGCGAGGTGGACGTGAACGTCCATCCCGCCAAGACCGAGGTGCGGTTCCGCGACGGCGGCAACATCCGCGCCCTCATCGTGCGCACCCTCACCGATGCGCTGGCTGAGCGGGCGCCGCGCACCGCCGCCAGCATCGCCGACCGGCTGGTGGCGCTGGCCCGCGCGCCGGAGCTGGAGCCGGCGCCCGCCCGCGCGGCGCCTTATTACCGCCCGGCCGAGGCGGTGCCCGCCGGCTTCTATGACTGGCGCGCCTCGCCCTCCCGCCCCGCCAGCTTCGACGAGGCGGGGCAGGGGGATTTCGAGCCCTCGCCCGCGCAGTCCCGCTTCGACCTCGGCGCGCCCTCCGCCGATTCGCGCCCCGCCGAGGCCGCCCCGAGCGCGGTGGATCTCGACCGGCCGCTAGGGGCCGCCCGCGCCCAGCTTCACGAAACCTATATCCTCGCCCAGACCCGAGAGGGCCTCGTTCTGGTGGACCAGCACGCCGCCCATGAGCGCCTGGTCTATGAGAAGCTCAAGGCCGCGCTGGAGCGCGACGGCGTCTCCCGCCAGGGTCTTCTCGTGCCCGTGGTGGTGGAGCTCGACCCCGTGGAGGCGGACCGGCTCGCGGAACGCGCTACCGACCTTGCCGGCCTCGGCCTCGTGCTCGAATCGTTCGGCCATGGCGCCGTTCTGGTGCGTGAGGTGCCGGCGCTCCTGAAGAATGCGGACGTCACCAAGCTGGTGCTGGACGTGGCCGAGCACGCCGCTGAATGGGACGATGCGCTGCCTTTGGAGCGCCGCCTACTACATGTAGCGGCCACCATGGCCTGCCACGGCTCCGTGCGGGCCGGGCGGCGGCTTCGAGTCGAAGAGATGAACGCGTTGCTTCGCGAGATGGAATCGACCCCTAATGCCGGGGAGTGCAATCACGGGCGGCCCACCTTCGTCACGCTCTCTTTGGGTGATGTGGAGAAATTGTTCGCGCGTCGGTAGGTGCGGCCCCATATTTTGGGGCATCGGGGCTGTGGATGATGTGCATAAGCCACCCTTTGCCGCCTCACCTTCAGCGTGGCGAAAGAAGGGCTCAAACCCCAGCCGGAGCAAGGGTGTTCATCTCTTGTTAACATCCCCTGTGCCACTATATTTAGTAGGCGGACGGCCTTCGGAGCCCTAAATCTGTGTTTGACGCGGACGCCAGACTCACACTAGCGTTCGTCTCCTAGGCGGCGGGCACATTTCGGCCACATGGTCGGAACGGCTCGTCGTCCTTCCCAAACACAGCAGCCCAGGTTCCGGGGCGGCGCGAGCCGTTGCACCCGATCGTTGCGTCGCGGCTGCCGCCTTTTTGAGCCATACTTGCCCTGGGGGCTGAGGAGTTTCGGACATGCGCGTCGAACGTCGCTACACCACTGACGGTCAGTCGCCCTATGCCGCCATCGCATTCCGCGAGACGGCGAGCGAGATCCGCAACCCTGACGGGTCCGTGGTCTTCCGCCAGGACGGCATCGAGGTGCCCGCGCACTTCTCCCAGGTGGCCAGCGACATCCTCGCCCAGAAGTATTTCCGCCGCGCCGGCGTGCCCGCACGCATCAAGAAGGTGGAGGAGAATTCCGTTCCCTCCTTCCTGTGGCGCGGCGTGCCCGACGAGGCGGCCCTTGCGAATCTTCCCAAGGAGCAGCGCTTCATCGGCGAGACCTCGGCCAAGCAGGTGTTCGACCGTCTCGCCGGCACCTGGACCTATTGGGGCTGGAAGGGCGGCTATTTCGCCAGCGAGGCCGACGCCCAGGCCTTCTATGACGAGCACCGCTACATGCTCGCCATGCAGATGGTGGCGCCCAATTCCCCGCAATGGTTCAACACCGGCCTGCACTGGGCCTATGGCATCGACGGGCCGGGCCAGGGCCATTTCTACGTGGACCACGAGACCGGCAAGCTGGTCTCCTCCACCTCGGCCTATGAGCACCCCCAGCCCCACGCCTGCTTCATCCAGTCGGTGGCCGACGACCTCGTGAACGAGGGCGGCATCATGGATCTGTGGGTGCGCGAGGCGCGCCTGTTCAAGTACGGCTCCGGCACCGGCTCCAACTTCTCCTCGCTGCGCGGAGAGGGCGAGAAGCTCTCCGGCGGCGGGCGCTCGTCCGGCCTCATGAGCTTCCTGAAGATCGGCGACCGCGCGGCGGGCGCCATCAAGTCCGGCGGCACCACCCGCCGCGCCGCCAAGATGGTGGTGGTGGACGCCGACCATCCGGACATCGAGGCTTACGTCGACTGGAAGGTGATCGAGGAGCAGAAGGTGGCGGCGCTCGTCACCGGTTCGAAGATCAATGCCAAACACTTGAAGCTGGTGCTCAAGGCCTGCGTGAACTGCGAAGGCGACGGCGATTCCTGCTTCGAGCCGGAGAAGAACCCGGCGCTGAAGCGCGAGATCAAGGCCGCCCGCAAGGCGGGGGTGGCGGACGCCGCCATCCGCCGCGTGATCCAGTATGGCCGCCAGGGCTATACCGACATCGATGTCGCCATCTATGACACCGACTGGGACGGCGAGGCCTACCTGACGGTGGCCGGCCAGAATTCCAACAATTCCGTGCGCGTCACCGACGACTTCCTGCGGGCGGTCGAGGCGGACGCCGACTGGAACCTGATCCGCCGCATCGACGGCAAGGTCCACAAGACCATCAAGGCCCGCGAGCTGTGGGAGAAGATCGGCTCGGCGGCGTGGCACTGCGCCGACCCCGGCATCCAGTTCCACACCGCGGTGAACGACTGGCACACCTGCCCGGCGGGCGGCGAGATCCGGGCGTCCAACCCGTGCTCGGAATACATGTTCCTGGACGACACCGCCTGCAACCTCGCCTCGCTGAACCTCCTCCAGTTCCGCGACGCCGAGAAGCGCTTCGACGTGGAGAGCTTCGAGCATGCGGTGCGGCTGTGGACCGTGGTGCTGGAAATCTCCGTGCTCATGGCGCAGTTCCCCTCGCGCCAGATCGCCGAACTCTCCTACCAGTACCGCACGCTGGGCCTCGGCTACGCCAATATTGGCGGCCTGCTCATGTCGTCGGGCATTCCCTATGACTCGGCAGAAGGCCGCGCCATCTGCGGCGCCATCTCCGCCATCATGACCGGCATCTGCTACGCCACCTCCGCCGAGATGGCCTCCGAGCTCGGCACGTTCCCGCAATATGCGAAGAACGCCGACGCCATGCTCAAGGTGATCCGCAACCACCGCCGCGCCGCCTATGGCGAGGCGGCGGGCTATGAGGGCCTCTCCGTCAACCCGGTGCCCCTCGACCATGCCTCGTGCAAGGACGCCCGCATTGTCGAGCACGCCAAGAAGGCGTGGGACAGGGCGCTGGCCGGCGGCGAGACCCATGGCTACCGCAACGCCCAGGTCTCGGTGATCGCCCCCACAGGCACCATCGGCCTCGTGATGGATTGCGACACCACCGGCATCGAGCCCGATTTCGCGCTGGTGAAGTTCAAGAAGCTGGCCGGCGGCGGCTATTTCAAGATCATCAACCGCGCCGTGCCCGAGGCGCTGCGCGCGCTCGGCTATGGCGAGGCGCAGATCGCCGAGATCGAGGCTTATGCGGTGGGCCACGGCTCGCTCGCCCAGGCCCCGGCCATCAACCATTCCTCGCTCCGTGCCAAGGGCTTCGACGACGCGGCCATCGCTAAGGCGGAAGCGGCGGTGAAGACGGCGTTCGACATCAAGTTCGCCTTCAACCGCTGGACCTTCGGCGAGGAGTTCCTGGTGAAGACGCTGGGCGTCACCGCCGTCCAGCTCGCCGATGCCAAGTTCGACCTCCTCGCCCATCTCGGCTTCTCGAAGGCCGACATGGATGCGGCGAACGTGCATGTGTGCGGCGCCATGACCCTGGAGGGCGCGCCCTTCCTGAAGGCCGAGCACCTGGCCGTGTTCGACTGCGCCTCGCCCTGCGGGCGCATCGGCAAGCGCTTCCTCTCTGTGGAAAGCCACATCCGCATGATGGCGGCGGCGCAGCCCTTCATTTCGGGCGCCATCTCCAAGACCATCAACATGCCGAACGACGCCACCGTCGAGGACTGCAAGGAGGCCTACCTCCTCTCCTGGCGCCTCGCGCTCAAGGCGAACGCGCTCTATCGCGACGGTTCCAAGCTCTCCCAGCCCCTCAACGCCCAGCTCGTTGCGGACGATGAGGACGAGGAGGATGCGGTGGAGGCCCTGGTGGCCCAGCCCAACGCCGCCCGCACGGCTGCGGTGACCGAGAAGATCGTCGAGCGGGTGGTGGAGCGCATCGTCGAGCACCGCGTGCGCGAGCGGGAGAAGATGCCCGACCGCCGCAAGGGCTACACCCAGAAGGCGGTTGTGGGCGGCCACAAGGTCTATCTGCGCACCGGCGAATATGATGACGGCGCGCTGGGCGAGATCTTCATCGACATGCATAAAGAGGGCGCGGCGCTCCGCTCGCTCCTCAACAACTTCGCCATCGCCATCTCCCTCGGCCTGCAATATGGCGTGCCGCTGGAGGAATATGTGGACGCCTTCACCTTCACCCGCTTCGAGCCCGCCGGCCCGGTGCAGGGCAACGACACCATCAAGTACGCCACTTCCATCATCGACTATGTGTTCCGCGAGCTGGCGGTGTCCTATCTCGGCCGCAGCGACCTCGGCCATGTGGAGCCCTCCGAGACCGGCTTCGACGCCCTCGGCAAGGGGGTGGAAGAGGGCAAGGCCCCGTCCCCGGCGGCCCGCGTGGTGTCCAAGGGCCTGGTGCGCGGGAAGACCGTGAACCTCGTGCCGCCGACCCCGGACGTGCGCAGCGCCGCTGACAACGTCACCATGCTGCGCCGCACCGAAGGCGCCACCGCCCTGAAGCCGGAGCCCGAGCAGGGCCTCGCCGAAGAGGTGGAGGAGCTTGAGGCGGCCGCCGAGAGCGTTCTGGACAAGGCGCTCCCCTGGGGCGCCGCGGCCCGCACCGCCGAACGCCGCGCCGAAGCCCGCGCCCGCGGCTATGAGGGCGAGGCGTGCCCGGAATGCATGAACTTCACGCTAGTGCGGAATGGGACATGCATGAAGTGTGACACGTGTGGGTCGACAACGGGCTGCAGCTGAGTGGGGGGCTGGCTGCCTGATTCTGAGTGGCGTGTTGGTTTGCACCCAAAGGTCGCTCAGTTTGAGTTCAATCGCACATCTGGTTTGACCCAGTTGCGAAATATATATTCGTAGTTGCGTTTTGGATTGGCGCTCGCAAGAAGGGCTGTTGCATTTCGCGGCGGCCCTTTCTTCATGGAAGGCGAGCTTTCACGGCCGAACTGCCGGAAGCGTCTCCTAGCGGTTTGAGTTTAGGGACGGTGCCTTTTGCACGGATTCGCCCAACCACCGGCTCGGTCGTGGCCGACAATCGCGTACGAGCGATGCATTGTCATGGATTGAAATTTAAAGGTTTCCGTCGATTTTGTAAGATTACTAATTCCAAGCGCGATGGGTTAATCTTGAATCTCAACAATATACATAAGTGGCGTCCAACTGAAATTGTAAGCAACGGTGATGGATGATCGAGAGCCGTTGCTTTCGTTCACAGGCTCATTTTGCTGGTGAAGCGCAACAATGAATGCGGGCTTCGATCGGAGTACGACACAACATCGCAACCATCTCGAACTGGCCCAACACCACGCAGTACGATCACTGAATTGTCGGGCCTATATCCTCCACTCACCGCGTACTCCGCCGACGGGCAGCATAGTGTTCATGTTTTGTTCGGTCGTGGCCTACGATTTTGAGCAGCTCTTGTTCTGATCCCGGCTTGAGAGCCAAGACGAAGGCTGGGCGCGTCGAAAAGCTCTTGCCCGCCCAGTCTATATAATCCGCACTGACGCTGAGAGATGTCAATAACTTACTGCTTTTCCGGGCGGAATATGGTAGGGAAATGAAACAATTCTCTTGCTGCGTACAGTCGGAGGCCGTGTTAATCCACGAATGGGTGCAATAGGGGTTCATTAAATTTGCACGTTGCATCGCTGGCAGGGGGAGCGGGGCGCATGCAATTGCATAAGCGTGGGTCTTCGGGGGCGCATTTCTTTCATATTCTATCCGATTTCGAAAACGCTGTCCCATCGAGTCCTGCCAATCTGCGCAGGCATGCGGGCTCGCGAAAAGGCCGCACATTGACTTTGGCCCTGCTGCCGAGCGGCACAAGCCTGTTCGCCGTCATCGCCTCCACGGCGAGTGAGGCTCAGGCCGTCAAAGTCACGCAAAAGGGACAGAACGGCCGGGCTTCCGTGTCGCAGAGCCTTGTCCATAGCAGTAACGTGGGGCCCGCTCCGACGCGCCTCCAGCGATCTACATTTGGATCAATCCGGTGATCACGGACGCGATGTCGGCGGCGTTCGAGGTCGGATCGACCGGCGGGAATGGCGGTAACGCAGACACAGAGGGCTGCTATCCGAGCTACGGAGGCTCCACAGGTTTGGTGACAGTCACGAACCTGGGCGGCATTTCCACCACTGGCGATGGCTCTTCCGCCATCACGCTGCAAAGCGTCGACGGAGCAGGTGGAAACGCGGGCCATGCAGCCCTGCTCACGGCTCCCGGAGGCCGGGGTGGGAATAGCGGCCGGGTCCAACGACACAATACCGGCACCATCTCGACCAGGGGCGATTACAGTTTCGACGTTATGGACCAGTCCGTAAGCGGGGCAGGCGGCACGGGCATCTTTGTCTCCGGCGCCAACGGCGGCGATACCGGCCTCGCCGGGCCCGTCTCGGTCACCCAGGACGGAACCATCGAGACCAGGGGCAAAGGCTCCACCGCCATCCTCGCCCAGAGCGTCGGCGGCGCACACGCACTCGACGCCTTCCAGGCGACCGCACCCACGATTTACGGCGGCGGCGGGAAGAGCAGCATCTTCTTCAGAAACAGCGGCGGGTCCGTGCTCGTCACCAATACCAAAAGCATCAGCACCCTCGGTGACGAAGCCCAAGGGGTGCTGGCGCCTTCTTTTCTTGATGGGTTTAGGGGGGATATCCATGTGCTTTCGCATTCCGGCTGGGCGTCGCCCGGGGCTTTTTCGCGCGCAGTGTCTTACGGGGATCAGCCTGCTGGCCTTGGCCACGCCTCTGGCACTGGCATCCATGCCGGCTGCGGCGCAGAGCCCTTCGCCGGTGTCCGTGGGGAGATATGAGCTCTTCGGGACTTACGGAACGGATTCCTACAACACCGGGAACAATCCCACCCCCGGCACTGCGACCGGCAACATCAACATCATCAACAGCTACTCGACCACCAGGGACAATACCCGCGGCGTCGCGGTGCAGATCGGGGCCATGGGAGGCGACGGGGGCAACGGCCATGAAGGCCGCGGCCTGCACGGGGCGGCCGGCGGGAACGGGGGGAGCATAAGCCTCGTCCAGAACGGCGCCCTGGTCGGGCGGCAGAATCAGCAGCTGGGCTGGGGACATCCCGGCAGCACCCTGAGCGACCTTTGCGGAGCAAGGGGCAAGGCCCAGCATCTCGACCGCACGTACAATTGCTCCACGAAGCAAACCATCGAGAGCCTGCTGTCGGTCGTCGGTAGAATAAGCGCCACGAAATATTATACGGACTCGCGCTGGCTCAACCGCGGCGGCGCCCTCCTCATGGTCTATTCCCAGGGTGGGAACGGCGGAAACTCTACCGGATACCTCGCCTCCACCGGCGGGCAGGGCGGCACGATCGATTTGACCGTGAACAGCGCCGTCGCCGCCGAAGGCAAGTACTATGGTGGGGTCTGGGCCCGGTCGGTGGGCGGCAATTCCGCGCCCGGCGCCCGGACGAAAGACATGGATGAGGCGACGTACGCCGGCGGCAATGGCGGCACGGTCTCCGTGACCGTCGGAAAGAACGCCAGTGTCAGCACCATTGGTGCGTCCGCGCCGGCGATCATCGTCGAAAGCCTCGCCGGGTGGGCCTATGACCAGAACCGCGGCAGCAGCTTCACCACCTTGATCGGCGCCAAGGGCGGCGACGGCGGCAAGGTGACCTTCCGCAATGCGGGCTCCATCACCTCCAATGGGGATTCCTCGCCGGGCGTGCTCATCCAGAGCGCCGGCGGCACGGGTGGCCGCGTCGCGGTCGGGTGGGACGGCACGGGCGGTAAGGGCGGCAAGGGCGGGGATGTGGTCGCCACCAACGGTGCATCGATCGCCACGTCCGGAATGTACAGCTTCGGCCTGTTCGCCCTCTCCGCGGGCGGCAATGGCGGCAGGGGCGCCGTGGGATATTTCGGGAGCGATGGTGGGCCGGGGGGGCCGGGCGGCACCCTTGCCGTCAGCAATTTCGGCACCATCACCACCAATGGCGAAGGCTCCGTGGGCATGGTGGCCCAGAGCGTCGCCGGCGGCAATCCGGCGGACGCCTTCCAGATGACGGCCATCGTGCCGGGCATGTCCACGGGCGGCGGCGGCAGGGGCGGCTTCGGCCTGTTCGTCGGCGGCGATGGCGGATCGGGCGGCAATGGCGGCACCGTCCGCGTCGTGCAGGGCGGAACCATCAAGACCGACGGCAAGGGCGCCGTCGGCGTCGTGGCGCAGAGCGTGGGCGGCGGCGGCGGGGACGGCGGCAGCGCCAACGGCGTGTCGCCGTGGCACGGCATCGCCCTCGGCGGCCGGGGCGGCGGCGGCGGGGACGGCGGCGAGGTCTATATCCGCGCCAGCAACCATCTCGACGACGCGACGGCGGACGCCACGCTGATCGACGAGAAGGCATGGGCCTTCAGCCTCGCGTCCGGCACCGGCCGCGCAACGGGCGAGAAGTGGTCCGTCCCCTCCATCACCACCACCGGTGACAAGGCGGCCGGCATCCTCGCCTTGAGCGTGGGCGGCGGCGGCGGCTTCGGCGGAAGCGCCGCGGCGAGAACCGCAGGCGTCGCGGACATCTCGGTCGCCATCGGCGGCGCGGGCGGCGACGGGGGAAAAGGCGGAAAGGTGGTGGTGGATAACGAATCGATCATCCACACCTCCGGCAGGGAGGCGGCCGGAATCTCGGCGTCGAGCATCGGCGGCGGCGGCGGCGTGGGGGGCAACGCCTCCGCCTACGCCCTGGCGGTCGCGCCCCCCAACATGCCGACCTTCAGCCTGACCTTCACCGTGGGCGGCACGGGCGGCAAGGGCGGCGCGGGGGGCAGCGTCACCGTGAACAACCGCGCGTCCATTACCACCACGGGCGCGAGCTCCGAAGGCATGGACCTGCTGAGCGTCGGCGGCGGCGGCGGCTATGCCGGTGCGGCAAGCTCGGTCTCGGACGCGCTCGGCTTCCTCATCGACGTCCCCATCGCCATCACCCTCGGCGGCAAAGGCGGCGACGGCGGCGACGGCGGCGCCGTCTCCGCCACCAACTGGGACAAGATCACCACCTCGGGCGGCTTTTCCCGCGGCATCAGTGCCATCAGCATCGGCGGCGGCGGCGGCAAGGGTGGCTCGGGCGAGGCCAAGGCAAATCAGGGCATATCCTGGAACGATGTGACCAGTACGGTCACGGGCATCCTCCCCACGGCCGTTTCCGTCGGGGGGCAGTTCGTACTGGGCGGCGGCGGCGGCAAGGGCGGCGCGGGCGGCACGGTGGGTGTCGTCAATGCCGGCAGCATTCTGACCGAGGGTGCCAACGCCAAGGCCATCCACGCCCAGAGCGTCGGTGGCGGCGGCGGCGACGCCGGCGGCTATCTGGCGAGCGGCGGGGGCATGCTCACCGGCACCCTGCAATTGGGCGGAGATGCGGGCAAGGAAGGCACGGACGGCAGGAGAGGCGGCGGCGCGGGCGGCAAGGTGACCGTCGACAACCATCTGGGCGCCCTCATCGGGACCCAGGGCCACGGCTCGGTGGGCATCTTCGCCCAGAGCGTGGGCGGCGGCGGTGGCGATGGCGGCAGCTTCACCGGGACCATCAAGGCGGCCCCGACGATCGGAGATGATCCCTGGAAGTTCGTCGTCCAGCTCGGCGGCGAGCTGCTGAAGGCCAACGACGTCGCGACCTATGTGAGGTCGCGGGTCGCCACCGAGAAGGCCGACGAGGGCGAAAGCAAGGACGCGAAGACCACCATCACCGTGGAAGACAAGGAGAACGCCAAGAAGGCGCTCAATCCCTTGGACAAGGATTCTTCCGTCCAAGACACCATGAAGCATCTGAAGGCTATCTTCAAGATCGTCAAGGTTGGCCTGGAATTGAAAGAGGGTGCAGAGGGCCTCGATCCTTCGCAGAGAACGACCTATCTGCTCAATGCCCTCCCGCTGATTCCGGCGGGAATATTGCTCAATGCCTTCGAGAGCATCATCAAGGATTGGTACAAGGGTCAGAAGTTCGCTGAGTTCAATCCCAGCATTCCCAACGTGAACCTCACCGGCGCCGTGGGCGGCAAGGGCGGCGCCGGCGGCAATGGCGGGGAGGTCACCATCGTCAATGCGGGCACGGTGACCACCCGGGGCAACACGAGCACGGCCATCCTCGCACAGTCGGTGGGCGGCGGCGGCGGACGCGGCGGCGCGGCGGTGGCCGCCGGCGACAACAAGCTGAACATCAACCTCAGCATCGGCGGAACCGGCGGCGACGGCGGCGATGGCGGCACCGTGACCATCAGGAACGTCCGCGACGCCGCCACCGGCGGCGGCATCGTGACGACCCATGGCGACGCGTCCTTCGCCCTGTTCGCGCAATCGGTGGGCGGCGGCGGCGGTATCGGCGGCGCGGCATCGAGCGCGAACTCCATCTCCCTGCACGTGGACGCCAAGGTCGGCGGATCGGGCGGCAAGAGCTCCAAGGGCGGCACGGTGACGGTGGAGAATAGCGGCGTCCTGGCCACCTCCGGCCGGGACGCCCACGCCCTCGTGGCCCAGAGCGTGGGCGGCGGCGGCGGCGCGCTGCTCATCAGCCGGGTCGATCCTGACGCGCCCGAGGTGCTCACCACCTCCAAGGAGGCCGCCGAAGCGCTGCGCGAGGCCGAGGACATGCTGAAGACCGTGGCCGACACCACCCTGAAGTCCGCCAACGCCACCGAGGTGGAGAAGGCGAGCGCCCAGCAGATCATCAACCAGCTGGCGAAGAACCGGTCCGAAGCTGCCGGCGGCGGCACCGGCGACGTCTCCTCCACCATCCTGCCCACCCCCAGCGTGGGAGGCTCCATCGGCGGCACCGGCGGCGGCGGTGGCGCCGGCGGCGAGGTAAAGGTCACCCACACCGGCACCATCACCACCACCGGTCTCGGCGCGATGGGCATCTTCGCGCAGAGCATCGGCGGCGGCGGCGGCTTCGGGGCCGATGCCGGCTCGGACGGGTTCCTCGCCAACACCGCCAAGCTCGGCGGCACCGGCGGCACCGGTGGCAATGGCGGCCCCGTGGCCATCCTGCTGCAGAAGGCCGGCGCGGTGTCCACCTCCGGCGAGGCCGCCCACGGCGTGTTCGTGCAGTCCATCGGCGGCGGCGGGGGGTATGGCGGCGTGAGCACCGGCCGGCCCGCCCTGCCCATCCAGGTTGCGACGCTGGTCACGGAATTTTTCGTCGATCCGTCCGGCGTCCTCCGCGAGCGCAAGGTCATGAGGGGCGCCGACGGCAATGGCGGCACCATCAAGGTGGATCTGGAGGAGAAGACCTCCATCAAGACCACGGGGAAGCGCGCGCACGGCATCTACGCCCAGAGCCTCGGCGCCGGCGGCGGGACCACCTATTTCACGGGCACGTCCACTCCGGTGGAGGGGCAGAGCCGCGGCGCGCTCATGACGGGCGTGGGCGGCGCGATCACCATCACGAACAACGGCATCATCTCGGCGAAGGGGGAGGATGCCTACGGCGTCTTCCTCCAGAGCGGCGTGCAGAAGACCGATGGCACCCTGGACCCCACCCGGGCAGGCGGGGTCATGACGGTGGAGACGTTCGGCTCCATCACCGGCGGGTCCGGCAAGGGCGCGGCCGTAAGGGTCGAAGGCGGGCTGCTCAACAACATAAACAGCATCAATGTCCAGAAGGGCGGAAAGATCAGCGCCGCCTCCGGAACGGCCGTCATCGGCACCTTCGGCAGGGAACAGATCAACAATAACGGCACCATCACCGGCGATCTCAATCTCGTCGAAGGCGGCTCGAACGAGAGCAATGTCTTCTTCAATTATGCGGGTGGTGTTTACAACAGCCGGGCCGGCCTGGATGGGGTCATGAAGCTCGGCAACAGTGGCCTGTTTGAGAACACAGGCATCTTGAGCATCGGTGGGGATGGCGCGATCGGCAAGCTTCACATCCTCTCGGGGGGCTCCGATCCGAACGGCGTGGCGGAGATGCGTTTCGGCGGAACCATGAGGGTCGATGTGGACAGTCTCGCGTCCGGGCAGAAGAGCGACTTTTTGACGGTGGACGGCCAGATCCTGCTGCAAGGCGGCAAGATCCTGCCCCATGTGGTTGAGAACCTCACCCCCTTCTCGAGCTTTACCATTGCGCAGGCGACCAACGGCATCTCGTACTATGGCGGGCACTTCGATGCATCGTATAGCCTGACCGTTGCGCCCACTCCCGGCAGTCCCATCACGTGGGCGATCGACAGAAACTCCGCCCGCATCGAGCTGAAGGCCACGTCGGCGGATTTTGCGGGCGCCGCCCATCGGCCGCTCAGCGACACCGAGCGCGCGATGGTGGAAAGCTGGCAGGGCGACTGGGACAAGAGCAACACCAATCCGGCGAAGCTGTTCGGAAAGCTCGCCAACATCACCTCGGTGAAGGACTACCAGGACGTCCTCGAGAGCACCTCGCCGGAAGGCCTCGGCCAGCCGGCAATGGTGCAGACCCAGAACGTCTCCACGTCCCTCTCCGCCGCCATGAGCTGCCCCGTCTTTGTGGATACCGGCACCATGATCAACGAGAGCCAGTGCGTGTGGACCCGCATCATCGGCAGCCAGGCGAAGACGGACGATACCTGGAGCTTCGATGGCGCCACCCAGAACGCCATCACCTACCGCATCGGCGGCCAGTGGGAGATCGCCGAGGGCTGGTTCCTGGGCGCCACCGCCGGCTACACCTCGAGCTGGGGCGAGACCACCGACAGCTACACCTCGTTCCAGGGCAATGGCGGCGATGTCTCGCTCGCCCTGAAGCACCAGGTGGGCCCGTGGCTCTTCGCCGGCTCGGCCCACCTCGGCTACGGGGTGAACACCATCCAGAACCTGTTCGATGTGGGTGACGCGAGCTGGCAGACCTCCAACGATTCCACCGTGTGGACCGGCGGCCTGCGGGCGCGGGCGGCCTACGAGTTCGCCTTCTCGGGCTGGTATGTGCGCCCGTTCGTGGACTTCGACGTCATTTACACCCATGCGGAGGGCTATACGGCTCAGGGTCAGCTGTTCGACATGCAGGTCGGCAACGTGAGCGAATGGACCTTCGCGGTCCATCCGGCGGTGGAGATCGGCGCGCGGTTGGATCTCAGCCCCGACACCTGGCTGCGGCCTTATTTCACCACCGGCATCACCTATCTCACCAATGACGGGCTGAGCACTCAGGTGGACATCTACGATAACGTGAGGGACGGCAACGCCTTCATCTCCACCACCTACATGCCCGATTTTCTGGTCGATCTAGGGGTGGGACTCCAGCTGTTCGCGCAGGACAAGTACGAGCTGCGCGGCGAATACAAGGCGCAGATCGGCGAGCACTTCCTGGGCCAGGAGGGCAGCCTGCGCCTCGCCACCCGCTTCTGAGGCCGCCGGCCGCCTCCGGGCGGCCGGGCTTCCCGCGACCGGCCGATCTTCAGCAAGGCCCGATCGCCCCCCAGAACCGATTTTACGGACAGAGGGCAGGTTGGGGGTACCCGAGCCGGCGGGTCCCCCACGCCATCCGGCAGACCATTCCTTAAGGCCGTGCGATTTCTGCGGGCGCTTTCTTCGTCTGGAGGAAGCGGCTCAATAGACGGCGGGTGCCTTGCGCGGAACGAACTGGATGTCCGTCACAAGCTTCTCCCCGCCCACCTGCCGACTGTGGCTGAGCAGGACCGGCTGGCTCGTCCTGATCTGGGCCGCCAGTGTCGCCACCCTTGCGCTCGCAGCGGGCCTGTTCCGGCTTCTCATGAACGCGGTCGGGCTCACAACGTAAGACTCAGATCATCGCCGCGACCGCTCCATGGAGACAGCGAGAGGCCATTCCTCGTGCAGGCCACAGGTTCGATTTCCTCCACCTTCGGAGATTTTCCTAGGTTGATAGCGCCTTAGGAACGCCTTCGGTCAGGTACTGGCCCTGGACGATAACGGCACGATCGTCTTTGATTCAAATGCCATCCTGGGCTATCTCGCGAAGAAACTTGGCCGCGCCGACTGGCTTCCCGAAGACGCCCAAGGAAACGCGGTGATCCAGCGCTGGTTATCTGTTGCAGCCGGAGAGCTGGCCTATATGGTCCAGCGGCGGCGCGCCTCGTCACCGTCTTCGGCTCCAAGCACAATCCGGAAGAGGTCATCGGTCGGGCACATGTCCTGCTTCGGAACCTTGAGCCCCATCTCGACGGCCGTGACTGGCTAGTCGGCGCTGGGCCGACTATCGCGGATGTTGCCCTCTACAGCTATCTGGCGCGGGCAGCCTCAAAGGAAAAAAGCATCGTACTAATTGACCCCGATTTCGGGAAGGTCTCGCCGAGGCAGAGCAAGCTCGACGGGATCGGATGCTCGGCGAATATCTAGCGGATATAGGCGGCTGCCTATCTCTATCACAGGGAGTGTCGGCCGTGACCGCCTCTACTGCAAGCCCTTCACTCAGCAGGGTGGCTTGGGGGAGGGTCGCCACGTTGGGCCGCGGTCAGCTTGAACCGAACCGAGCAGCCCAAGCCGCGGACAACCAGATGGCTCGCCCAGTAATTAAGTTGATCGTCACCCGCTGCGCGGCAACGGGCTCAACCGCCTTGATCGTCGTTTCAGCCGCTCTCTGCGGCGGCGGGAAAACAACGGGAGATGGCATCAAGGTGGTGGACGCCCAAAATGGCGCCACCGCCCCGCCAATGCATTCCATCTTGGCCCGCGCGTCGTGGCAGGCGGATACGTGTACCAACTATCGAGAGTATCTACTATTACTCGGCCAGTCGCACACAATCGCGCCCGTCGTTTTCCGCTAGGTAAAGAGCACGGTCGGCGCGATCCATTAGCATCTGAAGGTCTTCATTCTCTCGTGCGCGACTCCAAAGCTGGCCGTTGGGCTGGCTTCGCCCGAAATAACATCAGATCCGACTTGTTGAAAGTGAAGCGTTCGGGCTGGGAGCTCCAGATTTTGCAGATGAACTCGTAGGGCGTGAGACCGGTGAGGGTCTTGGAGCGTGCGGGCGAAATGTAGGCCGAGGCGAAGTTTACGAGGTGCTGGCGGAGCTGGTTGTGGCTTTCATAGCGTGCCTCGACGATATTGCGGATCGTCGCGAGCCGTCCAAATCGATGCCCCATCCTGGCGGGTTCGATTCCCTCCACCTTCAAAAGGGTATCGATGCGGAAAGTACAAGGCGGTCAACTGAACATCTGTCGTGGCAGCCAGAGCACGAGGTCCGGAAAGGCCACGAATACCCCCACCATCGCCAGTGTCAGGAAGACGAAAGGCAGGACGCCTTTGAAGATGGTGCCGAGCGATGTCTCGGGCGATACCTTGTTCAGGATGTAGCAGTTCATGCCCACTGGCGGCGTGAGTAGCCCGATCTCCACCATCAGCGTCAGGATCACCCCGAACCACACCGCATCGAAGCCGAGATGCAGGATGATGGGAAATACAAACGGCAGAGTCAGCAGCATCATGCCGAGGCTGTCCAGCATCATGCCGAGGATCAGATACATGATGATGATGATCAGCAGCACGATGTAGCGGTTGAGCCCGGCATCGCCGATAAGCGCGATGAGATAGCCTGGTACATCGGTGAGCACCAGGAAGCGCGTGAAGAGCTGCACAGTGATCACGATCATGAAGATCATGATGGAGAGCTGCGCCGACGCCCGCGCCGAATGGGCGAGCGAGGCCCAGTTCAGGCGGCCCATCACGAGGAGGATGAGCATGACGGCAGTGCAGCCTACGGCGGCGCCTTCCGCCGGCGTGAACCAGCCCTGGTAGAGCCCGACGATCATGATCGTGAAGACGAGCATCAGGGGCGACAGCCGCACCAAGGAGAGCAGGCGGTCGAGGAGCGCGAAGCGCGCGGCCACCGGCCCCAGCTCCGGCTTCCAGATGCACAGCACAATCACATAGGCACAAAACACCAGGGTCAGGATGATGCCCGGCACCACGCCGGCCATGAAGAGTTGGCCGATTGAGGTGTCGGTCCAGATACCATAGACGATGAACGGCACGCTCGGCGGGATGAGGATGGCAAGCGTGCTCGCCGACGCAAGGCTCCCCGCCGCCAGCCCCTCCGCATAGCCGTAGCGCCGCATCTCGCGCATGGCGATGGGGCCCATAGTGGAGATGCCGGCGGAGCTGATGCCGGTGAGCGCCCCGAAGCTGGCGCAGGAGACAACAGAGGTCACGGCAAGGCCCCCCGGAATGCGCCCGAGCCATTTATAGACGCACTCATAGAGATCCTTGCCGAGCCGTCCTTCCGAGACCAGCTGGCCCATGAAAATGAACAGCGGAATGCTGGTCATCACGAACTCGGTCGTGGTCTGGAAGGTGATTTGGTAGATTTGGATGCCGGTCTGCGTGAACCCCACCAGGATGGAATTGCCGATGATGGCCACGAGGCCGATGCCAAAGGCCAGCGGCACGCCCGCGGTGATGAAGAGAACAAGGAAGAAGCAGCCGATGAAGCCGATGGTCAGTTCCATGTGGCGCCCCTGCGAGTTGTGAGACGCCCATAGATCCAGGCAATCATGGTGAGGCAGAAGAAGACGCAGCAGAGCGCGCCGAACAGCACCACCGGCCAGATGGGCAGCGGCATCAGCGGCATGGTCACCTGGTTGGTGTAGGATGTGAAAACGGCCTCCATGGCATATGCCGCCAGCGTCCCCGCGACCGTGACCGCCGCGAGGAAGGAGATCACGTCGACGCTCCTGCGCGCGATGCGCGGAAGGATGTCGTAGACGAGGTCCATGCGCACGTGGAACTGGCCGTACCAGGAATAGGGCAGGCCGGCGCAGAACAGGATGAACAGGCCGAGACCCGCAATGTCCTGCGCCCAGGCGAAGGACCGGTCGAGTGCATAGCGCATGACGGCGTCCGCCGTGATCAGCAGTGTGATGGCGGGCACCAGCACGGCGGCGGTGAGGTTGAAGAGGCGGCGCGCTGCCTCTTCAAGCCTGGCCTCGCGATGAGGCGGGGGAGGCTCGATCTCCATGCCCGCCTCAGAACACGATGATGCCGGGCAGCGGCTTGTCCATGAGCTGCTGGGTGATCTCGTCGGCGGGCGTCTTCTCGTATTTGTCCGCAAGGGCCTTCATGTCGCCGATGAACTTGGCGGCGGGTGCGCCCTTGGCCTCATTCTCCTTGATCCAGTTGTCCACCACCGGCTGGGTCGCCGCCTTCCACCGGGCCAGTTGCTCCGGCGGCATGGTGACGGAGACGATGCCGCGCTTGTTCATGTCTGCGAGCGCCTCATCGGCCTCCTTGTCGTAATAGAGCTGCGCGTCCACTTGGTTCCAGAGCTGGGCCCAGTGATAGAAGAGCGCTTTCAGGTCCGGCGGCAGCTTGTCGAAGCTCGCCTTGTTGACGCAATACTCGGTGGGATTGATCCAGAGATTGACGTCGTTGCGGTTCTTCGCGATCTCCATGAGCTTGAACAGGCGCGAGCCGGCATCGTGCATGGTGGCAAGGTCCACCACGCCGCTCTGGAAGGCGGAATAAAGCTCGCTGGTCTGCACATTGGTGGGAATGCCGCCGAGCGCCTCGCCGAACTGCGCCTGGAGCACGCCCGGTGTCCAGATCTTCTTGCCCTTCACATCCTCCAGCTTCACCACCGGAACCTTGGATAGGATCTTGTTGGGCCGCGTGGTCGCCACGCGCAGGAGATAGACGTTCTTCGCCTCGTATTCCGGCTTCAGATATTTGACATAAAGCTCTTGCGCGACGGTGGAAGAAGCACCCGACGTCGAGAAGATGAAGGGGATGGCGAGACCGTGGTGGAGGCTGAAGCCGCCCGGATTGAAGATGGTGTAGCAGTTGCCGAAATCGGCGATGCCGCCCCCGATGGCCTCGAACGCGCCGCGCTGGGCGTTGGAAAGGGTACTGCCCCAGAAGGGGCGCACCACCAGCTTGCCGCCGCTCACCTCCTCAAGGCGCTTGAAGCTCTTGATGAAGAGATTCGCCAGCGGAGTGCCGGCCACCACGAAGGAAGAGTATTTGAGGGTTATGGGCGGCCCGTCATAGGTGATCTTCGGGAAATTGGCCTGCGCCTCGCCGTCCAGCCACTTGGCGATGAGCGGCTTCTGCCCCGCAGGCGGCGACACCGCCTGCGCCTTTGCTTGCGGAACCCCGGCGAGGCACAGCCCCACTCCGAATGCTGCAATCAGAACACCGTCGCGCAGGCGCGCCAACGCCTCCGCCGAGGTGCGCTCGCCTCTATGCCGTGCATGTGCCGCCATGGGTTCCTCCAGTGTTCTTATTGGTTGGGGATCACTCCGGGATGATGGGGAGCAGAAGGTAGTTCTCGCGGTCCTTGCCGAAATGGATGGTGGTGGTACCGCCATAGATGGAGACGGGGCGGTCGCGCGGATCGTCGTGGATGAACGGCCCGCAGCCGGTGAACACGTTCTTCATGTTGGAGAGCTTGCCGCCCGAACCGCCGGGATAGACATAGTCCTTGCCCCGCACGCTCAGCGCGATGCGGTAGCCCTTCGGCACCACGATGCAGGTAGGCACGATCTCGATGTCGAGTGCATAGACCTCGCCGGGCTTCAGCGGCTGCTTCTCATCGTGCGTGTGGTAGGGGCGATGGGGCAGCGTCAGCGCCTTATCGAGTTTGCGGTGGGAGGCGCGCAGCCAGCCCTGGCCGATGGGCGTATTGGGGTCGAGCGCGCCCTGGAACACAACTTCCTTGAAGTCCGGCGTGAACACGCGCAGCACTAGGAAGAGGTCGGCGTCTTCCGTGGAGGAGGAGATGTTCAGCCGCGCCGCCACCGGCCCGGTGATTTCGGTCGCTTCCGGCAGGGGCTCTGTGATGAAGCTGACACCTTCGCCGAGTGCCTCGAACGCCACCTCGGCGTCCTTCCCCGATGCCTCCGAGCTCAGCTTATGGGTGGGCCGCAAATGCAGCTTGGTCCATTTGGTCTTGGGAAGCGGCCAGTCCTTTTCGTGGCGGATCTCAAATTTCTCGCCAGGATGTCGGATGTTGAGCTGCACCTTCGGCTGCTTGTCCCAGCCGTTTTTCTCCCCTTTCAGGAAGTAGTCGAAGAACCTGCGCTGCAGATCGAGGCCATAGTCCGTGTAGTAATGTGTCCAGTGCTCGATGCCATGCACCTCCAGCCACTTGTCCTTGGAAGAGGAGCGCACGAAGCCCTCGAAATTGCCGCGCGGATGAAGCGGCTGGCCGCCCCAATTGGCGGCGGAGAGGAGCGGCACTGTGATCTTCGTGAGATCCGGCGTCATGGCCTTCCAATAGTCGTCGTCGAGGGGATGCTCGAAATAGGTGCGGCCGAGATCGAAACGGTTGGCGCCCATCTCCTCGGAGGTCAGGGTTTCCGGCCCCGAGACCCAGTCACCGGTGATGCGGCTGCGATGGCCGTTGACGCCCAGGCCGTATTGCACGGTCCGGATCTGCATGTCGTACCAGTTCTGGGCGAAGGTGGAGTAGATGCCGCCATTGTGGCTGAGCTCGCGATAGAAATCGGCAAACCCTTCCCACACGCAGATGGCCGCCAAGTGCTTCGGGTTGAGCGCCGCCACCTGCCACTGGTTCACGGCATAATAAGAGATGCCGCTGAGGCCCACCTTGCCGTTGGACCAGGGTTGCTCGCCCGCCCACTCGATGCACTCCGCAAAATCCTTCGTTTCCTGCGGAGACCAGTGCTCCACATAGCCGGGCGAACGGCCGGCGCCGCGGGAATCCACGCGCACGCAGACATAGCCGTGGGGCACCCATTTCTCCGGGTCGCAAACCTCCCAGCTCGCATAGCGGTTGCTGGTGCCGGTCATGACTTCCGGATGCTTCTCCTCCATCCGCTTCCACGCGGTCTCGTAGCCGTCCACAAAATGCAGCCATTTAGCATAGGGGCCGTAAGTAAGGAGCACCGGATACTTGCCCTCATCGGTGGGCCGATAGATATCCGCGCGTAGAACAAGGCCGTCCTCCATGGCGATGGGCATGTCCCAGTCGATGCGCATGCCGTCGCGGATCTCGCTGACTTCACGGTAGCTCATTGGAATATCGTCCTTTTTTCTTGAATCGAGATGCAGAGGAAGAGGTGACGTCAAGGCGCACACGCTCACTACGCCGGCACCTCGCGCCAGCGGGATACAAAGCAATGCAGATGGCAGGGGACGATCACGCACTGGCCGGTTGGCCGTCGCCGTCGCAAGCCCCATATGATCCCGTCCCGCACTTAAGCGGAGGCAGGTTCAGCCGTGTCGATAAAAGAGAGAAGAGAAGCTGACGCGTCGCCCGGCGGCATAGCCTCGTCGGGCCACCGGAAAGTGGCTGTCGGCATGGCGTTCCTCCTAGAGAGCGGTGCCACTTTCCGGGGGGATTGAACGCCCCAGTGCAGCCCGATCTTTCTTATGTTCGAAATTTAGGTACAAATCGGATTTAATGGCAACGGAAAAATTCGAACATTTTGCGATTCCGGAGATAAGCTTATATGCCTAAAGAGAAAAATTCTCCAGAAAGCAAGCGTGTCGCAAAAGTTTCGCAGCCGACGCGGCGCACCGGAGAGGTGTCGAAGACCCTCGGCGAGGCAGCCTATCGGCTGCTGCGGCGAGACATTCTGTCAGGTCGTCTGCCGCCCGGTTACAGGTTGCAATTCCGCCCGCTGGTGCAGCATTACGACCTCGGCATCGCACCGCTGCGGGAAGCGCTTTCGAAGCTCGCCTCGGAACGCCTTGTCTCGTTCGAAGGCCAAAGGGGATTTGCTGTCGCGCCCGTCTCCCGCGAGGAGCTACACGAGGTGTGCACCTTGTGGGCGGAGCTCTCTGCCGTCGCGCTCCGCATGTCCATCGAGCGGGGCGATGAAGCCTGGGCGGCGCACGTCCAGTCCTCGGCCGAGCAACTCAGCGCAGCCACCCTCCCGGCCTCGCCGGACGACTTCGAAGCCATCGAGTGGTGGGAGCGGCTTCATTCACAGTTTCATCGCAGCCTCACCTCGGGCTGCGGCGCTCCGTGGCGTGAGCATTTTTGCTCCGTGCTCTGCGACCAATTCGAGCGCTATCGCCGGACCATCCTCCTGCGAATGGCAATGTCCGCCGAGACCGCCGCCACCGTGGACCGCGAGCACCGCGAGATTGCAGAGGCCACGATGCGGCGGGACAGCGCGGAGGCCGTACGCCTCCTGACGGCGCATTTCGAGGGAAAGCTAGCCTATCTGGATTCCCTATATACAGGGGTATCTCTGAACACCGAGCAGGTCGAGCTGAAGTTGCGAAAGCGCCCTTCACGCCGCAAGAAGTCAGTGATGAAAGGCGCCGATCTGTCCGTCGTGATGAGTGGTGAAGTCACGCAAAAGGCAGGCCGGAGACGCCTGCGCGCCCCTGCTTGACCGAAACTGCCATGCGTTTTCTGGTGAAGCTCGAGGTCGGCTCAGGCGGCTGGTTCAGCCGCATCTCGGACATCGGACATTCCTGGCACGAGAGCGTAGCCGGGTCCTGGAGGCTCGCCTTGATCTCGGCAAGCTCCCAGTTCTCCAGCCTGCCGGCGAACCACAGCTTCAGGTGCCGAAGCTGTGTCATGCCCATGAGGTCGCTGACACTCGGGATATAGGCGTCGCGGGGGGCTCCCTCCTGAGCTCCTGCGATTGCACAGGTGGCGCAAAGGCGCTGGAGACGGCGGCGGTTGTTAGAATCTGGTGCCAGCCCCTGTGTCCGGTGCGCTCGCGCCGGCTCGGGATGACGGCATCGTCCGCATGTCGTGACGCCCCCTCATTCACGTTCGAGATGAGCCCTCTGTTTGGAGGGGGGTGAGGGGCGCCTTGTTCATGCTACGCACTTAATTTTCGTAAGGTAAGCATTGTATTATCATATTTAATTTTATAGTAAAAATGCTCTCCTTCAATCATTGTTGCTTAGATCTGGAACGAGTGCCAAATGTTGGCTGCAGGGTACCTGCGTGTCCGCCGCCAATATCTGAACGAAATGTCATTTAAGCCCAACGGTTCGTGTGCATCAGCCATCCAGGTTCGGGTTTTAGTAGGGCGCAACGTGGCCTGAAGGAGGAGCCGGACATGTCTGAAAGCGGAGCGGTGCGGAAAAGGGCGACGCTCGGCGACGAGGCATTCATGTCCGTAACCCATCTGCGCACTTCCATGGCCGAGGCTGAGATGGCCAAGATATCGGGAGCTCAGCGCAGTGGATCGTGCTCAGGCATGGTTGGAATTGAGCAAGATACACTCTGACGGATCGATCCGGGCCGAGGAAGGTGTTGGAACAGCCACTTGATCTCACGGCTAGAAAACTTTCCGCCGGAGGGGACGAAAGGGACTGATGGTGATGTGGCGGATCAATCCGAAAGCAAATGATGCACGGAGGTTTCGCTAGACCCATCGGGGACGCAGGTCCGGGCTAAGCGCCGGTGCACCTTTGCGAAGCATTGGCCTTGAACACGATGTGGAGCAAGCCATGAGCGAAGCAGCCACCACTCGCATCGATCAGTTCCTCGTTCTGCACTCCGCCCGGGCGGATCGCTGGCGCATGGTCCATAGCGCGGCCGAAAGCTGGGTCGCGGGAGACGCGGATCGAGCGGACGTGAAGGCCGCGCTGGCCGACGTCGCCTTGATGGAGGAGTTCCACGCCTATCCCGGCCCCCAGGCCATGCGGGTGCTCCAACAGCATATCGCCTCGGACGACGCGACGGGTGCGGCGGCGATCATCCGGCAGATTTCCGAGGCGATCATCACCGCTCGCGAGAACGCGGATACGCTGGCCCACGCCGGCAGTGGCGAAGAGATGCCTGAGCTCCTGCCGGGCGCGTTCGCAGCCGAGGAGCGCGGGCGCCCGTCCTTCGAGACCTTGTTCGTGACCCTGCAGCCGCCGGCCCGCTGGCCCGCCATGAGGGACGAAGTCAGGCGTCTGCGCCGCCGCGAGGACGCATTCGTCTATGACAGCATCTTCGTGGCATCGCTGGAGGATGCGGTCTGCGCGGCGCTCGTCAACCCGCGGATCGCCGCCGTCGTGACGACAGACGACATGCCCTACCGGTCGCGTCATGACGCACCGGTGCTGCGCTCGGTCCTCGATCCGATCCTCAACTATTCCCGCGACCAGGCCACCGGCATCGATCTCGCCCGGATCCTGAAGAACCTTCGGCCGGAACTCGATCTCTACATCCTGTCGGATCGCAATGTCGAAACGCTCGCCGGCGACCCGCAGGCCGATTGCGTCCGGCGGATCTTCTACGCCATCGAGGAGCCACTGGAGCTGCACCTCTCGATCCTGGAGGGGATCGCGGCCCGCTTCGAGACACCGTTCTTCGACAATCTGAAGCATTACACCCAGCGCCCCATCGGCACCTTCCACGCTTTGCCCATCGCCCGCGGCAAGTCGGTGTTCAGGTCCGAATGGATCCGGGACATGGGGGAGTTCTACGGCATCAACCTCTTCCTCGCGGAGAGCAGCGCGACCACCGGCGGTCTCGACAGCCTGCTGGAGCCCACCGGAAATATCAAGAAGGCGCAGGAATATGCCGCGCGCGCCTTTGGCGCCGACAAAGTCTTCTTTGTCACCAACGGCACCTCCACCAGCAACAAGATGGTGGTGCAAGCCCTCATCAAGCCCGGCGACATCGCCATCATCGATCGCAACTGCCACAAGTCGCACCATTACGGCATGGTGCTCAGCGGCGGCCAGCCGATCTATGTCGAGGCGTTTCCGCTGACCCGCTACTCCATGTACGGGGCGGTGCCGCTGAGCGCGATCAAGAAGGTGATGCTCCAGCTTCGTGCGGAAGGACGGCTGGACCGGCTGCGCCTGCTCGATCTGACGAACTGCACGTTCGACGGCCACATGTACAATACGCGCCGCGTGATGGAGGAGTGCCTCGCCCTCAAGCCGGACCTGATCTTCCTCTGGGATGAAGCCTGGTCCGGCTTCGCCCATTGGTCCCCGTTCCTGCGCCCGCGCACGGCCATGGGGGCCGCCGCCGCGATCAAGGAGTGGATGCGCCAGCCGGGCTCGATCGAAGCGTATGAGAAGCAGCAGGCGAAGCTTGGCAAGAAGCCGACCGAGGAGACACTTCTGGAGACGCGCCTGATCCCCGATCCGCACAAGATCAGGCTGCGCGTCTACCAGACGAACTCCACGCACAAATCCATGTCGGCGATCCGGCAAGGTTCGATGGTGCTCGTGCACGACGTGGACTTCTCCCACGTGGAGAGCCAGTTCCATGAGGCCGTGTTCACGCACGCCTCGACCAGCCCCAACCAGCAGCTCATCGCCAGCCTCGACGTCGCACGCCGGCAGATGGAGCTCGAAGGCTACGGGCTGGTGATGAACGCGATCTCCATTGCGCTGAAGATACGCGCCGCCGTGAACCAGCACCCGCTGATCTCCAAATATTTCAGGATTCTGGGTGCCGACGAGATGATCCCAGAAGAGTTCCGCAGGTCGGGTTTCGTCGATTTCCTGACGCCGGGCGTGAACTGGGGCGATGTCGCGAAGGCGATGCGCGAGGACGAATTCTATCTCGATCCGACGCGCATGACGCTCGTGTGCGGAGCGGCCGGGTTCGACGGCACGCAGTTCAAGGGACTTCTAGCGAACAAGTACAACATCCAACTGAACAAGACGTCGCGGAATTCGGTGTTGTTGCAGTCCAACATCAACAACACGCGGAGCGACATCGCCCATCTGGTCCGCGTGCTCGTCGAAATTTCCCGCGGCATCGAGGACAGTCTGAACACCGGCGGCAGCGGGGTGCAAGATGCCTTCAAGGCGCGGGTCAAGTCATTGATGGACGACGTTCCGGACCTGCCGAACTTCAGCCATTTCCACAAAGCCTTCCGAAAGGATGCGGGCAAGAAGACCCCCGAAGGCGACATGCGCAGTGCCTTCTATGGCGCCTATGTGGAGGAAGAATGCGAGTACGTGCCGCTCTTCGGTGCAGCGATCGACAAGCGTCTGGCGAACGGGCCTGATCTCGTCTCCGCGAACTTCGTGATCCCTTACCCGCCCGGGTTCCCCATCATGGTTCCGGGCCAGGTCCTGACGCGCGAGACCATCGATTTCATGCGCAAGCTCGATGTGAAGGAGATCCACGGCTACGAGGCCGCCAAGGGGCTGAAGCTCCTGCGGACCGACGCCCTCGAACACACGGCGAACTGAGCGGGGATGGGGAGACACAGGGATGGCAGGCTTCATTCCATCGCCGGCACAGGCTGTGGGACCCGCGATGGATCCGGGCGGCGGTCCCGCTGGTCCCGCGGGCGCATGATGGGAGCCGGATCATGGGCTATGTGGTGTCCGCACTTAGGGAAAATCCGGAGCTCGCGATCTTCCTGACGATCGCGGTCGGTTTCCTGATCGGACAGATCAAGTTCGGCAGCTTCAGCCTCGGCATCGTCGTGGGTTCGCTTTTGGCCGGCGTGTTGATCGGCCAGCTCGGAATCCAGGTGCCGCCTCTGGTCAAAACCCTGTTCTTCGACCTGTTCCTGTTCACCACCGGCTACAAGGTCGGGCCGCAATTCTTTCGTGGGCTGAAAGCTGATGCCATGCCCCAGCTCATGCTCACCGTTCTGATATGCGTGACCTGCCTGCTGACGGCTTTCGGCTTCTCCAAGCTGCTCGGCTATGATGTCGGGACAGCAGCCGGACTGCTCGCCGGCGCCTTTTCGGAATCGACCGTAATCGGGACGGCCGGCGACGCGATCAACCGCCTCGCCCTTCCGGAAGCAGAGCGGGCGGCGTTGATCAACAATATCCCTGTTGCCTATGCGGTGACCTATCTCGTCGGCACCGCGATTCTTGTCTGGTACATCCCGACCATCGGCCCAAAGCTGATGCGCGTGGATCTGCTGGCCGAGGCAGCGCGGATGCGCGCCCAATCCGGCGCAGCAGGCGGGTCCGGGGAAGGTCTTCTCTCCGCCGCGCGGCCCTTCGACGTGCGCGCCTACCGCGTCACCAACACCAAACTCTTCAATCGGAGCATCGCCGAGCTTGAGGCGATGCCGGAAGACGTTCGGGCCTTCATCGTGCGGGTTCGGCGCGGTGAGACCCTTCTCGATCCCACCCCTGATCTGGTGATCCTTGAGGGGGACGTCGCTGCGGTCATTGCCCGCCACGAGGCTCATGCGCTCCGGGGCGACGTGATCGGGCCCGAGGTCAGCGACAAGGCCTTGCTGGATTTGCCCGTTGAATCCCTGGACGTCGTCGTCACGAGCCGAACGATCGTGGGAAAGAAGCTCTCGGAGCTCAGCGGGCTCGATCTGGCGCACGGCGTGTTCCTGGCGAAGCTGTTCCGGGCAGGGCTGGAGATTCCGGTTGCGGCGGATACCCGGGTGGATCGCGGGGACGTCATGCGGCTCATCGGCACCGTCGCCGATGTCGAGCGCGCGGTGCAGGCCATCGGCTATCCCGACCGCCCGACCGCTGCGACCGACATGATCTTCGTCGGCACCGGCATCTTCCTCGGCGGCCTCGTGGGGCTGCTCTCCGTCGTGGTCTGGGGTGTCCCGCTGACGCTCACCGCCAGTGGCGGGGCTCTGGTCATGGGGCTGGTGTTCGGCTGGCTGCGCAGCGTCTATCCCTTCTTCGGCCGCATCCCAGAAGCCGCGGTCTGGATCTTCGATACGCTCGGACTGTGCATTTTCATTGCCATCGTCGGCCTGAGCGCCGGGCCCAGCTTCGTGACCGGCCTTCAGGCCACGGGTGTCACCCTTATCGGCGTCGGGCTGGCATCGGCGCTGATACCGCACACGCTCGGCATTCTTGTTGGCCGCTACGTCCTGAAGATGAACCCTCTCATCGTTCTCGGCGCTTGCGCCGGGGCCGGCACCATAACGGCCGCCCTTCGCGCGGTGCAGGACAAAGCGCAGAGCAGCTATCCAGCACTTGGCTATACCGTTCCCTATGCGGTCGGCAACATCCTTCTGACGGCCTGGGGACCGGTACTCGTCGCGATGATGACGATCTGATGCGTTTCTGCGGAACGGAGGGAGGAAATGGTGACGGCAAGGCTTGGCACGTCCTCCCGCTTCAGCGGCGGTTCGGCCGCGAAGATAATGCATGTACCGGAGCATATGGCTTCGATTGCAGCGCTTCCGAGCGACGCAGTTCAGCGTTGCCCCAGCGATATCGCTTTGGACGGAATAGACGGTGTTTTCTTCATCATGTCCGCCCATCCCGGCAGCGACCTGAAGGTGGAGACGTACAATCAGGCATTTCAAGATTTCGTTCGGGCGGATCCTGATCCTCGCTCGGTCGACAGGACGTGCGCCCCGCTCCAAGCTGATGTGCTGAAGAAATTGGCCGCGAAGATCAGGAAATGCGCGGAAAGGGGACGCGCGATCCGCTTCGATCTGCCGGTCGGGGGACGAGACGGCCGCCGATGGGAATTCGTGCTCACGCCCGTCTGCCAGTCAGGGACGTTCCATCGGCAGGTGGTCGGTCACGGTCGCGATGTCACCCTGCATCGCCAGGCCTTGTCCGATCTTGCTGTACTGACCGAGAGAATCCTGCATGCACAGGAAGAAGAGCGTCGGCGGATCGCGCGGGAACTGCATGACTCCACCTTGCAGCACCTCGTCGCGTTGGGGATCGCCCTTTCACGGCTCGAGATCACGATGGGCAAGGATCAAAGCACCGCAGATACCCGGCGGGATACCAAGTTGCTGATCGCGGACATGCGGGCCGCTCTCGCAAGCACGCATGCCGAAATCCGCACCTTGAGCCTCATGCTCCATCCGCCCCTGCCGGAACATAATAATGTCGGCGATGCCCTCCGCCAGTTCGCGGCGAGCTTCTCCCGGCGCACGGGCATTGCCGTTCATCTCGACATTGCGCCCGCCGTATTCTGTCGGTCAAAAGACATCGCCGCAGCGATCATGCGGATCGCTCAAGAGGCGCTGATGAATGTCTATCGTCATTCCGGCGCAGAAAACGTCGTGGTTTCCTTTGCCTCAGGCGGGGATACGGCGATCCTGACCATAGAAGATGACGGCAGGGGCCTATGCCCGGGCGCTGCTCCAGGCGTCGGAGGCGACATCGGCACCTTGGGCGTTGGAATACCCGGCATGCGCGCGCGCGTCGCTCAGCTCAGAGGAGAGCTCCTGATACGAAACGGCCGGCGTGGCGTGGTGGTCAGAGCCGCCATCCCCCAGGCCATTGCCCGCCGCGCCGCCGGAGCAAGACGACGACAGCGCGTTCCATGACCGGGAAATGCCACGGCGAATAGGCTGGATGCCCGCTCGATCACCGGACGAGCCCGGTTGCTTTTCCCCGCACATAAACAGCAAGGCCTTCATCAGGACTGGATCAGCTTGTTTCGAAGGGCGTATCTGACGAGCTCGGCAGTCGAATGGACCTTCAGCTTCCGCATGGAGGTCGATCGATGCGTCTCCACGGTCTTCACGCTGATCTGGAGCGCGGCGGCGATCTGCTTGTTGCTCTGACCTTCGGAGATCAGTTGCACAATCTCCCGCTCGCGCGAGGAGAGGCTGTCGGAATGACGCCTGAGATGCCCGTCCTGGAGGAGCACATCAAGCATCGCCTCGGATACCTGGCTGGAGAAGTAGGTGCGGCGCCGTGACAGCGCATCGACGGCCGCAATCACGTCATCATTCCCCTCCGACTTCAGCAAATAGCCGCGGGCACCGGCTTGGAGAACTTCATGGATGATGGTTGGACTGTCATGCATGGTGAATATCAGGATCTGCGCACCCGGCACGGATTTCCGGATCTGGCTCGTCGCATCGACGCCGTTGAGCAGCGGAAGGGAGATGTCGAGGATCACGACGTCGGGTGCGTGAAGGATGGCCAGTTCCACCGCTTCCCTTCCATTGCTCGCCTCCGCACAAACGCTGAAGTCGCAGCGGGTTTCCAGGAGCGCCCGAAGGCCTCGGCGCACGATCGTATGGTCATCGGCGAGAAGGATTCGAACCACCATCCGACTTGCCTCCGAAGCCGAACTCCCGTTCGAGAGATATGAGAGTGTATCGTTAGCTGCGAAAATGTCCATCATCGGGAGGCATTCGCGCCACCCGATGTGAAGTAATTTTCAATAAATATCCGTAATCTAGTTGATGTTTCTAGGGGAAATACACCAATTATGACCCCACTCAGGGAATCACCCGACCCGCTCTTCGGGAAATTCTGAACAAACGGCGAGGCTCGTCCTCTCGTGTAATCCGATTGGCCCGAGGGGTCAGGTCAGCAGCATGACCATCACCATTCCCCAGATGGTCAGCAAAGTGTTCCCGATCGCATAGGTGACCGTGTAGCCGAGCCCCGGGATCTGGCTCTTGGCGCGGTCGTTGATCATGCCCAATGCCGCTGTCGTCGTGCGCGCACCCGAGCAGCATCCGAACAGGAGAGCGGGGTGAAACCGGAAGACGTACTTCCCGACATACATGGCGAGGATCAGCGGCACGGTGGTCGCGAAGATGCCCCACAGGAACAGGCTGAAGCCGAGCTGCTGGAGACCTGCCACAAAGCCTGGGCCGGAGGAGATGCCGACCACGGCGATGAATACGTTGAGGCCGACGGAATTCATGAACCATACGGTGGGCGAAGGTATCCTGCCGAAGGTCGGATGCACGGACCGTAGCCATCCGAAGAACAGCCCCGAGATCAGCGCGCCCCCTGACGTGGACAGCGTGAGGGGAACGCTTCCCACCCTGAACACCAGCGCCCCGGCCAGGGCACCGATGGCAATGGCCGCACCGATGAAGGCCACATCTGCTACGTCCACCTGCCGATCCGGGCGTCCGAGGGCGTTGGTGGTGGCCGTGGTGTCCTGGGTGCGCCCGACAAGCGTGAGGATATCGCCGCGATAGACCTGCGTGCTCGGCAGGATCGGGATGTCCGTCGCAGTCGCCCCGCGCGTGATCTTGCGCAGGAAGACGCCTCGGGCTTCTGGCCAGGTCGCCAGTTCGGCGAGGGTTTTTCCGTCTGCCTTCTTGCTGGTCACGAAGACGTCGACGCCCTCGACGGGCACGGCCAGGAGCTCCCGGTCGTTGACCTCCCGCGCCCGTGGGCCGATCAACTGCACCAGCACCTCGCGCGGGCCTGCAATCGCCAGGATGTCCCCGGCCTCGATCACGGTGTCGGCCGTCGCGTCCATGACCCTGTCGCCACGACGGATGCGCTCGATGAAGACGCGGTGGTCCGGAATGAGCGATTCCGCCTCCTGCGCGGTCCTGCCGACCACGACCCCGTCCTCGCGCACTTCGAACGCCCTGAGCTCGAACCGATGCCAGGCTGTGCCTGCGGTGTCGCCCGCCTTCTTGCCGCCGTGCTCGGCCTCATAGCGCTTGCACTCGGCTTCGAGATCGATGCCGAGCAGGGCCGGGCCAATAAGGGCAAGGATGATCGCCGAGCCGATGGTGCCGAAGATATAGGTCACGGCATAGGCCACCGGCATGGCATCCAGCAATTGCTTTGTCTGGTCGGCGGGCAGCTCCAGGCGGTTGATGGCGTCGGTCGCAAGGCCCATGGACGCCGAGATCGTCTGCGACCCCGCGTAAAGGCCTGCCGCAGAGCCGACGTCGTATCCGGCGATCTTGGCAGCGAGGAAGGGCGCAGCGAGGCAGAATACGCAGACCACCGCGGCGAACACCGCCTGTGGCACCCCGTCCTTCGCGATGCCTCGCACGAATTGCGGCCCCACCCCGTAGCCGATGGCAAACAGGAACATGAGGAAGAATGTCGCCTTCAGCGGAGGCGAGATCGTGATTCCCAACTGCCCGATGAACACAGCCGCGATGAGGGTGGCCGTCACCGCCCCAAGCCCGAGGCCCTTATAGGTGAAGGAGCCCACATAGTACCCGATGGCCAGCGACAGGAAGATCGCTATCTCGGGATAGCTCCGCAGCGTTTGGACGAACCAGTCGACCATGACGTCACCCATTCATCTGGCGTGGCAGTGCAGGCTCATGGACAGCGTGGATAGGCTTCTGGCATCGATCCGCCTGACCCTTCCGCCAGTCTCGGCGGGCGCGCTGCGGTTCAGGATTTCGGCGGCTTCTCCGGGTGCGCGAACCGGTAGGCCTCCACATAGGTGGCAGCGACGGCGCGCACGCTGCGGCCGATATCGTCATAGACGTCGTCCGGCAGGTTTGCGAACGACACCCGCACGGACCAGTTCGGCGCCTCGAACCCGCCGCCGTTCAAAAGAACCAGCGCGTGGTCATGTGCGAGACGGTAAGTGATGTCGAGCGGGTGGTAGTTTTTCTTGACGAAGTCTGCGACATCCTCGCCGAGATACTTCTTGATCCAGAATTCGAGGTCGATGATCCCGTAATAGGCGGCGAACAGCGGATTGCTTCCGGCCTTTGAATCGACGCCCAGCCCCTCGACGGTTGCTGTAAAGCGGCGGTGGCAAATCGCCATGGTGGACTGGCGATAGCTGTCGTCGTCATCGAGCATCTGGAAGAGCGAGAACAGGGTCATCTGAACCTGCTGGGGCAGCGACAAGCCCGCCGTATGGTTGAGGCACACGTCGCGGCTGTCGGCCACCATGCGGTCGATGAACTTCAGCTTCTCCGGCTCCAAGGTGAGCGAGCCGTAGCGCTTGTTAAGCTGCTTGGTGACCTGCTTCGGATGATCGCGGATCATCTCGTCGATGATGTTGTCTTCGTGGAGGGCGATGACGCCGAGCCGCCATCCCGTGCAGCCGAAATATTTGGAGTAGGAATAGACCCCGATGGTGTTGCGGGGCAGGTCGGCCATGAGGGACCGAAAATTTGGCACGAACGTTCCATAGACATCATCGGTAAGGATCAGCAGGTCCTTCCGCTTGGTCTTCACCAGCTTGGCCAGCTTGTCGATCACGTCCTGCGAGATCGCGGCGGAGGAGGGGTTGCCGGGATTGACGATGAAGAAGGCCTTCACCTTCGGATCTTCCAGTTTCGCCAGTTCCGCGTCGGAATATTGGAAGACGTTCTCCTGCGTCGCCCGCACGTGCACCACTTTGAATTCGTAGTCGTTGAGTTCCGCAATTTCGATATAGGGCGTGAAAATGGGGACGCCGAGCGCGATGGTGTCGCCCTTCTTCAGGATATGGTTCTGCATCAAGGACTTGAATGTGTAGCACATGGCGGCGGTACCGCCTTCGACCGCGAACAGGTCGAACTTCCCCGCAGGCGGGCGGTTATCGCACATGGCCCACATCAGGTATTCATGGACGACCTTCTCGGCATGAACCAGCATCCGATCCGGGACCGGATAATTGTCGCCGATGATGGAATCCACGAGTTCATGGACGAAGGCGTCGGCCTGGAAGTCGAACTTCTTCACGGCGAATGGGACCATGGCCTGAAGCATCTCGGCGCCGGGCGCGTCGTGGTGCACCTTCAGGAACTGCTCCAGCCGCCCGGCGATGCCCGGCATCTGCGGCATCCCGCCGATATCTGGCATATCCATCACGCGCTTGCACTCTTCCACCGCGAACTGCCCCAGCAGGAAGAACGCTTCGCGCGGCGTGGTCGCGACCCAGTTGGGGTTGCCCCGGCCCGCATTCAGGAAGGCGAGAGCGGACTTCTTCGCGCTCTCCTTCGCAAGCTGCGCCAGCTTGTCCTTGATCTCGAACGGGCTGAGCTTCTCGTAGGGTTCGAAGGCACTGCGCGGGTAGCCAACGACAGGTGAAGAAGCGCCGTTCATGATCGACTCCATCGTCAGTTCGCTGACGGGGAGAACTATCGCGCTGCGGAGTGGCCAAGGGACATCGGGCGATGACCCGACCAGGAGGGAGAAAACCCCTGGAGGAGGCTAAGGGTTTTCCCTAGCGGGTCTGTGTTTGCCATGGGTAGAGCGGGGCGCGCGACGAGGCGTGATCACGCTTCACTTCCCCGTGTCGCCCTCAGGCCCACATGCCTGCCGCGTTCCTGATCAGGTGATCGTTGACGGCCTTCACGCCGGGCACGGTCTCCACGGCAACGAGGATGGCCCGCCGCTCGACGTCCCTGTTGGAGATGCCCCACACATCGGCGACCCCATTCGTGACGGTCACGTTGAGGCGCCAGGCGTGGGCCCAGGGCTGGCCTTCCAGACGCCTCATGATCTGCTCGCGCAGAAGCTCGTCCGAGGGGGGAACGTTCAGTGAAATATCGACGCCGGCGATGGCTTGGACGATGTTCGAGCGGCTGACGATGCCGATGACATGCCCGTTCTCCACCACGGGCACCTGCTTGATGCCGTTCCTTTCCAGAACCGCGGCGACGTCGCGCAGAGGCATGTCGGGCGGGACGGTTATCACATGCCGGGTCATGATATCCGCCACGTTCCGGCTGTGATCCTTGATGTATTCCGCGGCCAGCGCCGCGTCGCTGATGAAGGCCTGCAGCCACCGGGAATGCTGCCGCTCCGTTCCAGCCTCGGCGCGGCGCAGGAGATCCCCCTCGCTGAGGATGCCGACAAGCTTTCCGTCCTCATCGAGGATGGGTACGGCGCTGATCCTGTTCGTCACCAGGAGGCCGACGACGTCGCCGATGGGAGCTGACACCTTCGCCGCGATGACCGGTGTCGTCATGATGTTACGGGCTTGCATGGTGTTTCCTCCCTTTCGCAGGCCGGAGGAAGTATTGCCGGATGCCCTCCGAGGCTGCTGATGCAGATCAAGAGACCCTGCGATGTACGTTTTTCGTCGGTCCACACGGACAGATGCCGCATCGAGCTGAGGGGGAGCGCTTCACAATTCCCAGGGCTCACGAGACTATCGTGGGAATACCCGCCGCCGTGCGGACGGTTTGCGCCAAGCTCTCCGCAGCGCGTCGACGACACCCTTGCGCAGAAGGTTACCAGCATCCTCTAGAACTGGAAATGATCATCCGGCGGCGCTGCAGGAAACGGGTTGAGCATTGCCGTAGTCCAGGCATCAACGCGCCCATGGCACGCCTCCGAAATTATCGGAGATCAATGAAGCGGGCTCTTCTGTGACGGCCCGTTGATTGAAAGGGCGACCGGGCAGAACGACGGGATACCGAGCTGCAACAGCCCTATCATGTTTCCCCGATGATCTTCCCGATATCACTAACGTCATAGCCCCCGATATTCCTGAACTTGTTTCGGAATTTTTCGGAGCTCAGGATCCTCAACATCGTTCCGATCTTAAGGGTATCGATACGCTCAGCGCGCCGGAGCCAGCTTCCCACAAGCTTCCTGACCGAAGGACAGTCCGCGGCCCGTTAGGCGCCGCGATTTTATGTATTTCGAGCCCGATAAACGTCTTATCGCACCCGAGAAATTGCCATGAGATATTTCGGTTTGATCCGTTCTTTTGGGCGTGCCGGCCTCGTCCTTTCCGCCCTCGTTGCCGGACCCGTGTTGGCTAATGACGCCCAAACCAAAGTTGCGGAGCTGAAGACGTTCCGGGATTGGATGGTCGGTTGCGACAATATCCGGAGCTGCACCGCCATTGGCCTTCCCCCCGGGAGAGAGGCTTCCGGGTACGTGGTCGTCGAACGCGATGGGGCGGGCGGGGCGAGCACCCAGGTGTCCCTTGTGGTGCGAACCGAGGATGCCATCAAGTCTCCCATCGAGCTGTCGATCCTTATCGACGGAGAGCCGGTGCTCGGCATGCCCCAAGCCTCCTATCCGGCAGGAGTGGACAAGAACGACATCAATACCGCGAGATTGGAACTTCCCGCCGAGGACGCTGCGAACCTGGTGCGCCAGATTCAGGACCGGAAGGAACTCAATCTCAAGGTGACGGGCCCTGGCCGGGCGCCCGCCGAAAGCACCATCTCCCTCACAGGCGCTCCCGCTGCCTTTCTCTACATGGACGTCGACCAGTTTCGCGCCGGCACGGTCACTGCGCTCGCAGGGAGCGGCTGGGCGGCCGCAAGCACTGTTCCTCATGTGCCGCATGTCCCTGTCCTGAAACCTGTTCTCATGCGGGACGTGAAAGACCTGCCGGCGACGTTGCCGGCGGGGGTCGCGCCGAACCTTGATGATTGCACCGATCATCCACCGAAGCCGGACCTGATCCGGCTTTCCCCTCAGCTTGAGCTGTGGGGCATGTGCTACGTCAGCGCCGCCTACAATCTGCTGCGTCGTTATTGGATCGTGGACCGGGGACAGGTGAAGGAAGCATCCTTTATCGTTCCGGGCCGCAAGCCCCGGGCGGATGGTCCCGCGGTGCTCGTGAATGCGGAGCTCGCACAGAGTGGGCGCGTGCTGGAATCCTTCGCATTGGGTCGCGGATTGGGAGATTGCGGCACCCACACGATGTGGGTGTGGACCGGCACTGAATTTCAGCTGGCCTTTCTCGCGGAGATGACCGACTGCAGGGGAGTGCCCGTAGCCGATTGGCCGGTCATGCACACCAGCCAATGGAAATGATCGGAACGGCGGCGGAGCTATCGCCGGGATCTCTAGGGATCATGTCGATCCCACATCGCGCCGGCGGCTCCGTGCTCGGGCTTCCCCCGAGGTGCCGCGCACGCCGTATTTCGGCTCGCGAGAGCCCGATGATGATGACGAGTTTGACGTCACGCGCTTGATCCAGGTCATCGCGTTTCAATGCGCCCATGCGGCATTGGTGAAGTTATTTCTTGATGCATTCTTTCGGGGGAAAATATGCATAGGGCCACTCGATCCGCCATCGGCAGCGTGCTGGTGGTCTGCGCTCTTGCAGCGACCACCGATGGCCGGGCGGATATTCCCGCTGGATTAAATCGGTTTCAGCGGAGCGAATACATAGTCGCCCAGGACAAGACCTTTGTTGAGGTCCAGACGCTGGAAAACCGCGTCGGTGGCGCGGGCGATATGGCGCCGCTCAGCAAGGCGTCGTTTACGTTCGATCCCAGCGATGAAACGCTGATCGTGCTGGAAGCATGGGTTCTTCATCCTGACGGCACCAAAGTCGAGGTGCCGGCGAACCACATTTTCACCCGGCCGAGCGCAGCCGCACAAGCATCGCCCGGCTTCGTCGGCACGCAGACGACCACGATCGAGTTTCCCGCACTCCAGAACGGCAGCATCGTCCACACCAAGTTCAAGCACACGGCCATCGAGCCGGACGTGTTTGGATTCAATGTCGCCTTTCGCCTGGGCCTTGCCAGCAAAAGCCGGGTGGAAATTCAGATCCAGTCCCCGGTGAGCCTGCCACTTCATTTCGGTGAGCGAGGCGGGTTTACCACGACGGACACGAGCGCGGCCGGAACACGCACCATCGAAGCCGCCATCGAGGTCGGCCGAGCGGCACACGCCGAGCCGCAGATGGTCTCGCCCGACGATGTCGGGCCGGCGTTCATCGCCACCACGCTCGCTGGCCCCGAGGAGATCGGAGCGATCTATGCGGCGCGGAGCGCGGGTAAGGCGACGGCAACGCCGGAGATCGTCACGCTCGCGCGCTCCATCGTCGGCGAGGCTCAGGGCAAGGAGGCGGCCCGCGCCGTCTATGACTGGGTCGCCGAGCATATCCGCTACGTCGCCGTCTTCCTCGACCCCAGCGACGGCTTCGTGCCCCACGATGCCGCCACGGTGCTGCGCAATGGTTACGGAGACTGCAAGGATCACGTCGTGCTCATGCAGGCGTTGCTTGGCGCCGTGGGAATCCGCGCAGAGCCCGCTTTGGTCCACTGGAGCAACAGCATGGTGCCACTGCCGCTCTGGTCGGCGGCATCCACGAACCACGCCATCGTCTACCTGCCGGATTTCGACCTCTATGCAAATCCGACGAGCCCCTTCGCGGGCTTCGGGGTGCTGGACAGCATGCTGGCCGACAAGCCGGTGATCATCGCCTCCGCGAAGGGCGAGCTTCGGCGCACGCCGGCACTCACCGCCGCATCGAACACCTACCGCTCCACCTCGACGATCGACGTGCAGGCCGATGGCACCGTCAGGGGCACGGTAGAGATTCTCATCTCTCCAGGTCTCGACCCGTTGGTGCGACAGGTGCTCGAGAGCGGTCCCGCTTCCGAGGTCGCTCGCGCGAACCTGATGCCCACCCAGGAAGGCGGCTTCGGTGACTGGAAGAGCACCAACCCACGTGAGCTTTCGCGGCCCCTTCGGATCGACGGCAAATGGACGAGCCCGCACGGTGTCGCGATCTCGTCGCCGTCGACCTACATGACCGTGCCGCTGGGCATAGACCTGAGGCCGAATGGCGCTTTGCGCATGTACCTCACCGAAGCCGGAACCCGGAAATTTCCGTTCATCGTCGGTCCGCGGGACTACCAATCCACGTACCATCTCGCCTTGCCGAATGGCGCCGTCATCGAGCGCCTGCCACCGGCACTGGACATCCGGAATTCGGCGGGTCACGTGAGCGCGTACTACGAGGCGACCGCGAACGGCTTCACGGCGATGCGCCGGGTCGTGCTGGATGGCAACGTCTACGCTCCCGAGCAATATCCGGACCTCGAGCAACTGATCTACGGCTTCGTCGCCGATCAGCGCGCCACCATTGTCTTTCGGCCGGCCCCTTAGGTTCTTGCCGCTCCGCTCTTGACCCGGCGGAGCGCGAACGTGGGGGCCTGATTTAAGCGTTGTCGACCGTTTCAACACTCTCAATTGCGGCAGGAACGGGGGTTTCCATGACTGTACTTGCGAATTCGTCTTATCTCGACCAAGTCGGCTGGCAGCAGACCGCACAGACCACGGTGAAGGGGGCCTTCGGGATCGACCCGGCAAACGTGGTGCTCGCAAACGGTTCGGGCCACTTCGTGACCGTCGCCCTGACTCTGCCCAGAGCGCACGATCCCGCGGATTTCCTTGAGGCAAATTGGGCCGAGCGGCAGGCCATCCTGGCGGCGCATGGAAACAATGTCGGTGCCTGGTACGGCACGGATCCCGGTGTCTACCAGACGGCCGTGGACACTCTGTCGGGCATGGGCATCGGCGTGCTGGGCGATGCGGCTGGAACCAATGGCTACATCTCCTCCGCTGAATCGCGCACCATCTGGGTGTCGCTCGATGTGGCGCAGTTCCAGGCGCTGTTCAGCTCGCCCGTCTATCTGAGCATGCAACCCGACAAACCCCTCCTGTTCTACGAAGGCAACCTCTCCCTCCCGGCCGGCATTCCCACCACCGGCCTCATGCTCTACAGCTTAGCCGCTTCCCCCGTCGAACCGCTCTTCACCGAGACGGCACCCATCCCATCCGGCGGCCAGAGCATCGGCAACAACGGCACGCCCGAGCCGAATTTCCCGCAAGACATTGCCGCGCTCTACAACTTCCCTCTCACCGGGAATGCGGCCGTCGACGGCGTCCTCGGGCTCATCCAGCCAGGGGTCGGAACGGCACTGTCCAGTGGCGCGACGCAGACGTTCGCGCAGCTTCTGGATGCCTATCTGGCCAGCGCCGGGGTGACGGGGCATCCCTCGCTCTACACCGTCGATAAAGGCGGCCAGTCATCGGCTGCCGGAGAGGCGGAGCGGTCGCTGGATATCGGCGTGACCGCGGCGGTCAATCCGTTCGCGACCTACGGCTTTTATGCCGGTTCGGGGCAGAACGGCCTAGTCTATGCCGCTTATCAGGCAGCCATCTGGGATCTCGTCCACAATCCCTCCGTGCTGTCGTCGTCCTTCGTCCAGAATATGCTGCCAGCACCGGATTCGCCCTTCTACAGGGCGGTCCAGGAGCTGTTCCTGGACGCGGCGCTGCGCAACCAATCGCTGTTCATCGCCGCCGGCGACGGCGGGTCGAGCGCGCAAGTCGCCAACGGGCTGCCCAACCTGACACTCTCCAACATGAACCCCTACTCGGTTCTTGTTGGCGGCACCTCCCTCACCACGGCCGGAGCGGCCGTGTCCGACGACACGCTCACCCACTTGCTGGCGGCGGTTCACGCCAAGGATCTCGGGACCATCTGGTCGCTGGTGGAGGGGGGGCTCACCACCTCCCCGTCGAGCCTCACTGCCGACAGGCTTCTCGTGGAGACGGTGTGGAACGACTATGCCCTGGACAAGAACGGATATCTCTATCCGGGATACACGGAGAACTATGCGGGCGCGGGCGGGGTCGACACCCGCGAAGGCGTTCCATCCTATCAGGCTGATTACGGCCTCACGCCCACGGCCGCCGGCCCGAACGCAGGCATCGGACGCGGCGTTCCGGACGTCTCGGCCCTCTCAGGCGGGAACATGCAATACACGGTGCCCGGCAATGACATGAGCGGTACCGCGCAGTTTATCGGAACCAGCGCGGCGGCGCCGCTCTGGGCCTCCCTGGCACTCCAGATCAACACCATCTTCGCGGACCAGGGCCTGCCGCAGCTCGGCTATATGAATGATCTTCTTTATATCGCCTCGGCCATCGCGCCTGCCTCCTTCAACGATGTGACCTCCGGCAACAGTACGTCCTCATTCATCCTTGGCGGCAGCACGCCGACCCGCATCGCAAACACTTTGACGTTCGAAAACATCTCCGCCACGGGCATCGGTTACGAGGCGGGGCCGGGCTATGACCTGGCCACCGGCCTCGGCTCGCCCAACGGCCTTCTTCTCGCCCGGGCCCTGACGGCCATCGCCCATTCGCAGATGTACTTCTCCGATACGTCGGCCATGCTCGAGGAAACCGGGTCTGGCTGGCTCAGCGGCGCCAGCCAGACCCTTCTTTTCCAGCCGGTCTCAGGGAATGCTGCGAGCTGGGGCGTCTCGCTGGGCACGCAGTTCATCTCCCTCTCCGGCGTGGGCACGGATGCCTATGGCTGGACCAGCCGGTTCGCGCAGCAGAGCCTCCAGGCCGACTTCTCGCCAGACCTCGTCACCATGTTCGACGGCCAGGGACTCGGCCAGGTGACGCAAGCACAGACGAGCGCGGGCGCGCACCTTTCCATCACCCAGAACGGCGCTGCGACCGTTCTGCCCCGCGCCACCATGACAAGCGACTTCGGCTTCGCCGATTTTGCCGGCGCCGACGGGTCGGTGCACGTGGCGCGGCCGGTGGCCGTCGCCGAGACGGCAGGCGGGGCCGATGACCAGGACGTGGTGGTGCGCCTGCGCCAGAACGGGATCAACGACCTGTCCGTCATGTTCTACAAGGTGGACGACTTCAACGGCACGATCGGCGGGCTCGCACCCGGCCAAGGAGGATATGACGCGGCGACCAATGCCAGCGCCTATCACCTCAAGACCGGCGGCACCTGGATGGATGGCGGCGGCTACGGCATCTACGGGCAGTCGGAACTGGTCAATGTCGATGCCGGCGATCTCATCGCCATGAAGATCTCCAACGGCACGGACACCTTCTATGCCTTCACCCAGGCCAATGAGCAGGTGGGCGGGCAATCCGTCGGGCACATCTGGAATTACGGCCTCAACACCTGGGGCTGGGAGGACCTGTACGGTGGCGGAGACCAGGACTTCAACGACCTGGTGGTCCAGCTGGACTTCACCTCCGCTTCCGGCAGCGGCTATCTGATCTGACCATTGAGCTGTGCTTGACCTTCAAGCGGGGCGAGCAGCCTCGCCTACGGGCCTCCCGAGGAGGGAATTTCAATGAGATATTTTCGATTGATCCGTTCTTTCCCGCGAGCCGCGTTCGTACTGGCCGCTCTCGCCGGGCCGGCGTCAGCCGATGATGCCCCCACGAAGGTGCCGGAACTCAAGAAGTTCAGGGATTGGGTGGTCGGCTGTGACAACATCCGGCGCTGTACCGCCATCGGTTTCGCCCCACGCCAGTTCGAGGGGTACATCGTGGTCAAGCGCGACGCGGCAGCGGAGGCGGAAGTCCAGGTTTCGCTCGTAGCGAGAGGAGACGCCAAGATCGAGGGCCCCGCCGTCATGTCGATCCAGGTTGACGGCGACAAGGTCCCCGGCATGTCGAAGGCGGCCTGGCCAGTCCTCCTGGATGACACCGATACCGAAAAGAAAACCGGAAGGATCGAAATCAAGGACCGGGATGCCGCCATTCTGCTGCGCCTGCTGCACGACGCAAAGGTGCTCGGTCTCACGGTGACGGGCAAAGGCCAGGATCCTTTCGACAGCCTCATCTCCCTTGGAGGCGCCGCCGCCGCCCTGCTTTACATCGACGACTCCCAACAGCGCGTCGGTACGGTCACGGCAATTGTGAACCCTGGTACGGCGCCTGCCAGCGCCATCCCCGCCGCACCGCCCATGCCCCAATTGAAATCCGTCGTCATGCGGGAGGTGAAAGATCCGCCCTCTGCGCTGCCGAAGGGGGTCATGAAACCGCCTGCCGATAATTGCGAGGACCCTCCGTCACCGGACGTGATCCGGCTCTCTCCCCAACTTGAGCTGTGGGGCGTGTGCGAGTTCAAGAATTCTCACAACTACTCGGCGCGCTACTGGATCGTGGGCGAAGGAACAGCGAAGGAAGCATCGTTGGTCGTTCCGGGCCGCCAGAATGAGGGAGGTGGCCCCTCGGTGCTTATCAACCTGGATCTTACGAGGGACGGCCGTTTGCTTGAATCATTTGTCAAGGGACGTGGCTTGAGCGATTGCGGCTCAGATGCGGCATGGGCGTGGACCGGCACCGAATTCGAGCTCGCCTATTTTGCGGAGATGAGCGAGTGCATGGGTGTGTCCGCGGATGATTGGCCGGTCCTTTACACCACCCGATGGAAATAAACGAAACGGGGTGGAGCTTTCGGTGGGGCGGGGGATAAAGCGCATCCCAGCCTGACCGCGAAGCCCTCCCTCATCCCCTGACAACGCCGAAAGCCATATGGTGATGGTCGAGGCTCCCAGTGCAGAATCATCGTCCCTTCACTGCAATGCTCGCCCGAGATAAAGGGCCTGGATCTCCTCCTGGCTGCACAAGTCCGCCACCTTCCGGGACAAAGCGAGCTTGCCGCTTTCAAGGACGTGAACCCGATCCGCCACGCTCAGCGCCAAAGCCGTGTTCTGCTCAGCGATGAGGAAGGCGACGCGCTCGGTGGCGTTGATATCGCGGATGGCCGCGAACACCTCCTGCGCGATGCCTGGTGCAAGGCCCATGGTCGGCTCGTCGATCAGCATCAAGGATGGCCGCGCCATGAAGCCGCGCGCGATGGCGGCCATCTGCTGCTCGCCGCCGGAGAGATAGCCGGCCTTCATACCCCGTCGCTCCCTGAGGCGCGGGAACAGGGTGAAGGCGGCCTCGAGGTCGGCGCGCACCGCCGCCGTGTCGGAGCGGGAAAAGGCGCCCATCCTCAGGTTCTCCTCCACCGTCAGATGGCGGAATAGCCGGCGGCCCTCAAGGACATGAACCACCCCGCGCCGGACGAGGTCGGCCGCGGTGAGGCGGCTGATATCGGCTCCCCGCAAGTGGAGGGAGCCACGGCGAACCGCACCTCCCTCCGCCGCGAGGAGCCGCGAGATGGTCTTCAGCGTTGTGGACTTGCCGGCCCCGTTCGCGCCGAGAAGGGCGGTGATGCCCCTCTCGGCGAGATCGAAGGAGATGCCGCGAAGCGCCAGCAGGTTGCCCTGATAGACAACCTCGACATCATCGAGCTTGAGGAGCGGTGCGGAGGTCACCGGATCACTTCTTGCTGGCGACCTCGGCGCGATACGCCTCGGCCGAGCGTTTGATCTGCTCCCACACCACGTCTTCGTAAGGCGGAATCCAGCCGCTGATCGTCGTCCAGGTCTTGCCGTCCCAGCGCTGGAACACCTGCGGGTCCACGCCGCCATGATAGTCGGCGCTCAGCAGAATCTCGGGCACGAGCCCCTCGGCGCCGAGTTCCTTCAGACGCGCCTTGGTGAGCTGCACCTTGTTGAGCCCGTCGAGCACCTTTTCGCCCGTGAGCGGCAGGCCGTGATCCCGGACGGCATTGCGGAACGCCTCGACGATCACGATGCCGGTGAACACCCCGCGATTATAGGCCACCGTTCCGACACGCTCGCGGGGGAGCGCGCCATTGCCCGCGCCATAGACCTTGCCGAGAATCTCTTGGATCACCGGAAAGCCCGTGCCGACGCCCTGGTAGCTTGCCGAGACGTAGTTCTTGGCGAGGTCGCCCGCGGCTGAGATGTCCTCCTCCGAGCCGCACCAGAGCGTGCCGATGAAGCGTTCCACCGGGAAGCCCACCTTCTGGATCTCGGTGAAGGGCACGGAGCAGGACTGCCCGTAATTCCACTGGATCACCCAGTCGGCTCGGTAGCGGCGCGCGATGTCGACCCAGGCCGCGCTCTGCTCAAGGCCGGGCAATGGCAGCGGGAACGATTTCCACTCGAAGCCGAAGCGCTTGGAGAGCGCCTCCAGCACGGGGATGGCACCCCGCCCATAGGCATTGTCGATGTGGAGGAAGGCGATCTTCTTGCCCTTGAGCTTGTCTTCCCCGCCTTCCTGCTGCGCGATGTAGCGGATGGTGGAGGAGGCCTGCGCCCAGAAGTTCGCGACGACGGGGTAGAGATAGGGGAAGGTCTTGCCGTCGGTCGCGTCGGCGCGGTTGCCGCCGGGATTGATGCCCGCCACCTTGTCGGCCGCGAGCCGCTCGGAGAGCGCCACCACCGCCGGCGTGCTGTTGGGATAGACCACCTTCCACTGGCCGCGGAAGCGCTCGTAGCATTCAAGCGCGCGTGGTGTCTCGTAGCCGAACTCGCACTCGCTCCAGCGGATCTTCGCCCCGCCGATGCCACCCTGCGCGTTAACGAGCGCGAAATAGTCCTGCTGGCCGCTGCTCACCCCCGTGGCACCCGTCGCGTAAGGGCCGGTCCGGGTGACGAGCATGGGATGGTGGATTTCCTTGTCGCTATCCTGGGCGCGGGCCGGCAACGCGGACGTGAGCAACGCGGCAGCCGACAGGGCCAGCAAAAAGGCGCTGATGGGGCCGCGCGTGGGCGCTGCCCGCCGCCGCGCCATGTGCCACCGCGCCATATCTTGGGGGATCATTCTTTCTCTCCTTGAGGACCGGCGCCGGCACGCCGAAAGCTGGGCCGGATGATGTTCCGCACGGCGTCCAGGCCGCGCAGAAGAAGCGGGGCGAGCCCCTTGGGCTCGGCGATGAGGAAGGCGATGATCAGCAGCCCGAAGACTAGGTGTTCCGCGTTGGCGAGCGTGCCTGCATTGACGGCGGACCAGCCCAGCAGGCCGGCAGCGGCGTGCAAAGCGATGCTGATCGCGATCGGAACGAGCACGATGAAGGCCGCGCCGAGATAGGAGCCCAGGACGGAGCCGAGCCCGCCGATGATGATCATGCCGAGCAGCTTGACCGACAGCTCGAGCCGGAACTCCTCCACCGTGGCCGCGCCGGTCCAGGCAAAGGTCACGAGGGCGCCGGCGACGCCGGCATAGAAACCCGCCGCTGCGAACGCCATGAGCTTGTACCGGAACGCCGGCACGCCCAGCACCTCGGCGGCGATTTCCCGCTCGCGGATACCGATCCATGCCCGCCCGATGCGGCTGCGCACCAGGTTCGCGGCGAACAGCGTCAGCGGCACCACCACGGCAAGGGTGAGCAGATAGCGCGCGTGCGGGGTGTTGAACGCCACGGGCCCCAGCGCCAGCTTGGGGATGCTCAGGATGCCGTGGGAGGCGGCGCCGAACCACGGGACGCGCTGCAGCAGCCAGAGCACGATGAACTGCGCGGCGAGCGTCGACACCATGAGATAGAGCCCGCGGATGCTCCGGGAGGGCAGGCCGATGACGATGCCGATCGCCGCCGAGGCGAAGCCCGCGGCAAGGATGGCGAAGGGCAGGGGGAGGCCGTAGCGGCCGTAGGCGATGGCCCCGATGAACGCGCCCACCGCCATGAATGCGGCCTGGCCCATGGAAATCTGACCGGCGACGCCCACCACGAGGTTCAGTCCGAGCGCGGCGAGCCCGAAGATGAGGGTCGGCAGCGCGACGCTCTTAATCCAATACTCATCCCCGGCCAGGGGCAGCAGGAGCAGCGCGGCGAGCCCGAACGCACGGGCCGCGGCGGAGACGGAGCCGCGCGTGGGGGCCGGTGCCGTGCGCCGCGCAGGCGGGGAGGGAACGGTGATCTCACTCATATCCGGTCAATGGTCTTTTCGCCGAGCAGCCCTTGGTGGCGGAAGGTCAGGATGAGCAGCGCGCCGAGATAGGCGACGATCTCCTGGACACCGCCGCCGACGAAAGGCCCGAGAAATCCTTCACCCAACGCCTCGCCGGCCCCCACCAGGAGGCCGGCGACAATCGCCCCGGGGATGCTGTCCACACCGCCGATGATCAGGATCGGCAAGGCTTTAAGGGTGATCTGGGTCATGCCGAAATGCACGCCGATCCGGCTGCCCCACAGCACGCCGGCGACGATCGCCACCGCCCCCGCAAGCATCCAGGCCACGGCCCACATGCGGCCCACGCGAACGCCCATGGCCTGCGCGGCGATAGGATCGTCGGCCATCGCCCGCAGGCCCAATCCCAGCTTGGTGCGCTGGAAGAACAGAACCAGCAGCATCACGCATACGCCGGCGATGGCGGCGCCGATCAGATCCGGTGGCGAGACGTAGACACCGCCGAGTTGTAAAGGTGCCTGCGGGATGTCGAGCTTCAGTCCGCGCGGCTGGTTGCCCCAGATCAGCTGGGCAAGTCCCTCAAGCGCGTAGGCGACCCCGACCGTCGCCATGAAGACGGTGAGCGCCGAGCGGCCGATCAGCGGCCGCAGCACCCAGCGCTCCACGGCCACGGCGAGGACCGCCATTGCCACCAGGGCGGCGGCGAGCGCCAGCGGCAGCCCGACCAGTGGGCTGAGGCCGACCACCGTCAGGGCCCCGAACAGGGTCATCGCGCCCTGGGCGAAGTTGAAGACCGCGGACGCCTTGAAGATCAGCACGAAGCCGAGGGCGACCATCGAATACATCACGCCGATGAGCAGGCCCGTGATTGCGAGCTCGGTCCCGTAGACCAGATCCCCGCTCATCTCAGTCGACGCCTCCGGCGGCGCCGAAATAAGCGCGCATCACCTTGGGATCGCGGCGGATTTCGGACGGCGGCCCCTCGGCGATGACGACGCCGTAGTCGAGGACCAGGACGCGGCTGGCGAGCGACATCACGAGCGGGAAGTCGTGCTCGATCATCACCATCGTCAGCCCGTAGCGGGCGCGGATGGCCGTGATGATATCGGCGATCTCCTCCTTCTCCGAAGGGTTCATGCCGGCGAGCGGCTCGTCGAGCAGCATCAGGCGCGGCTCCATGGCGAGCGCCCTTGCGAGCTCCACTTTCTTCTTCACGCCGTAGGGCAGCGTCTCGACGGCAAGATCGCGTGCGGAACTGAGATCGAGCGCCTTGAGCGCCTCTTCGGCGGTGGCCCGCTGGCGGCTTTCCCAGCCCCGTGCCGAGGACGTTGACAGACCGGAGGCGAAGAAGCCCGCTCCTGCCCCGCCGAAGGCGTGCCGGCCCACGAGCACGTTCTCGAGCACCGTGAGATCCGGAAAGAGCGCCACGTTCTGGAACGTGCGCGCGACGCCGAGCCTGGCCACCTGATGCGGGCGCGCCCGACGGATCTCGGTGCCGAAATAGCGCAGGGTGCCACGGCTCGGCCGGTAAGTGCCGCTCACCACATTGAGCAGCGAGGTCTTACCGGCGCCGTTCGGGCCGACGATAGCGAAGATCTCGCCTTCCGCGCAGGCGAAGCTCACGTCCTGGAGCGCGGTGACGCCGCCGAAGCTCAGCGCCACATTCGACACCTCGAGGGGCGGCGGTGGCACGGCGCGAGAGGAAGGGCTTGCGGCCACGATCAGGACCGCACTTCAAGCCGCCGGGCTCTCGCGCGGCGGCCGAAAGATATCGGAAATGATGTTCGGCGGGAGGGCGGCATGGAGGCTTCCGCAAAGAAATGTCTACTTACTTGATAGAATGAGTCAGATTATGTCAATCTGGCTTGCCCGCTTTTCACGACGGCAACGTCCGGCGGGCGGAAACCTCAGTTTTTTCAACGAGAGACGCCCATCCATGAACGTCGCGGTCAATCTGAACGCTTCGAAGGTTCCCGTTCCGCATGCGCAATGGAACACGCTCGATCTCGCCGAGGCGCTCGCATATCCGACGCTCCTCCTGGTCATCGGCCAGTCGAACAGCATCCTCACCGCGACCGGTGCTCAGGCGCACGAGCGACTGTGGGAGCGCACGCGTTCGGTCGATGGGCCGCTGCCCAATACGCTGCGGCTGGTGGAAGCGGCGCGGGCGGCCGACCAGCGGGTCGGCTGGACCCGCTATGACCTCATCCGCACGCCGTATCCGCAGACGCTGGTCGACCGCGCTCAGTATAACTACTGGGTGAAGGACAAGGCGGACTGGACGCAGGATGACTGGCAGCGAGATGCGGACCTGGTCGCCGAGATCGAGGCCGTCCGCCATCCCAACGATCTCACCCTCTTCTATGCGACATTGGGCAACGTCTTTCTCGGCACGCTGCTGACGCAACATCTGGCGGCCTGGGGCGTGAGGACGCTGCTGCTGGCGGGCTATCATCTCGACTGGTGCATCGAGCAGGCGGCGCGGACGTCCCGTGACCTTGGCTACAATCCCATCGTCGTCGGCGACGCGACCGGAGCTGGCCGCGAGATCGACGAGGCTCCTACGCTCGAGCGCATCAACACCTTCTTTGCCCCGGTGATCACGACCGAGGAGGCCGTGCGTCTGCTGGCCGCCGGCAAGGACCGCCGGACCACGCGCGGGTGGCCGTAGGCCACTCGGCACACGCGCAAGAGCGGGACGGCGCCCGCGTCTTGGCCCCACGCTGAGGGGGAGATCCGCGTGATCGTCGCCGACGCACCAACGTTGCCGAGGGGGCCTTGGGCGAGCGCTAAGGACTCTTGCGGGAAATAAGGTTCATGCCGTGCACGATATTGCTGCACGCGCCCAATCCACGGAACTCCGGGCTGATCGAATGAGCAGTAATTCTGAATTTCTCTGGTACATCCCCAACGACGTCAAAGCCGGCCACCGCGGCGACACCGCCGCCGAGAACCACAACAGCCTGGACACTCTGACCAGTCAAGCGAAGGCGTTGGAAGCGCACGGCTGGAAGGGCGCGCTCATCGGAACCGGCTGGGGCCGGCCCGATACCTTCACCCTCGCGACCTCGCTTGCCGCGCGGACCACCACCTTCGAGCCGCTCATCGCGATCCGCCCGGGTTACTGGCGGCCGGCTCATTTCGCTTCCGCCGTGGCGACCCTGGACCAGCTGACCGGCGGCCGGGTGCGTATCAACATCGTGTCGGGTAAGGACAATCTCGCGGCCTATGGCGACAGCGAGGGCGACCAGGCAGACCGTTATGCTCGCACCAAGGAATTCATGCGGCTGGTCTGCAGGCTGTGGACCGAAGAGAACGTCACCTACGCGGGCAAGCACTTTCAGGTCACTGGGGCCACGGTGGAGCCGCGCATCCAGGTCCGGGGCGACCGCCGGCATCCCAGGCTCTATTTCGGCGGTGCTTCGGAAGCGGCGGAGCGCGTATCCGCCACCGAGGCCGATGTGCAGCTCTTCTGGGGGGAGCCGCTCGACGGCGTCCGGGAGCGGATCGAACGGCTCAAGGGGCTAAGCACGGAACTGGGCCGCGACCTTCCTCCGCTGGAGTTCGGGTTGCGGATCACCACGCTGGTCCGCGACACCACGGATCAGGCCTGGGCTGACGCCGAGGCGAGAGTTGCCGAAATGGCCAAGACCAAGGGCGAGGGCTGGCAGGATCACCGGGAGGCGGTCGCGGTGGGCCAGCGGCGGCTACTTGATCTGCACGCGCGCGGCGAGGTGCTGGACGACAATCTCTATACCGCGCCGGCCCAGTTCGGCGGAGGGGGCGCGGGCGCCACATGGCTGGTCGGCTCGGCGGAGGATGTCGCCCGCTCGCTGCGCAAATACCGGGATCTGGGCATCACCCACTTCGTGCTGTCCGACACGCCGTATTTGTCGGAGATCAAGCGGCAAGGCGATCTCGTGCTGCCGCTGCTGCGCGATTGAGGCAGAGCCGAGCGGCCGGCGGGTCAAGGGTATCGCGTGGCTCCTGCCACGCTTGGCGGTCCTCATTCTCGCCAAACGGAGAATAAGGACCGCTAGACCTCTTGTCCCCAGCGCTGGACCGTCACCCGGCTGAGGGTCGCGAAGATCACTGTCTCGACGACAAGGCCGATGAGGATGACGGCGAGGAGGCCGGCGAAGACGTTGGCGGTCTCAAGCTGGGCGCGGTTGGTGAAGATGAACCAGCCGAGCCCGCCCGAGCGGGCGCTGGCGCCGAACACCATCTCGGCGGCGATCAGGGTACGCCAGGCGAAGGCCCATCCCAGGCGCAGGCCGGACAGGATAGACGGCAGGGCGGCCGGCATCAGGATCTCCAGCACATAGGCCGGCCCGGAAAGGCCGAGATTGCGCCCTGCCATGCGCAGCGCCTGCGGCACCGCCCTGAAGCCCGCATGGCACGACAGGGCCAGCGGCCAGAGCACCGAATGGATGATGACGAAGACGAGGCTTCCGGAGCCGATGCCGAACCACAGCAGCGCCACCGGCAGCAAGGCGATGGCCGGCAGCGGATTGAACATGGAGGTGAGCAGGCTGAGCAGGCTCTCCCCCCACCGGTTCAGCGCCGCGAGGGCGGTGATGAGGGCCGCGATCCCGATGCCGATGGCATAGCCGGTGAACAGGACCTCAAGCGAGGCCCAGACCCGCTGGGGCAGCTCACCGCTCAGCGTGGACGTGACCAGCGCCAGCGCCGTCTCGGAGAAGGTGGGCAGCAGCAGGGAATTGCCGAGCCAGCGGGCATAGGCCTCCCAGCCGGCGGCCAGGAAGACAAGGATGATGGCCTTCCGCGTGCCGGGACCGAAGGCCAGGGGCCGCGGCGCGGCGCGAAGGTGCAGCGCGCCGTCAGACATGGGCGGCCTCCAGATCGAAAGGGGTGGCCTGGTCGGCGAAGATGCGCGACTGGATGTCGGCCTCCAGCGCCCCGAACTGCGCCGAACCCCGCCGGCGCGCCGCCTCCGGCACCAGGTATTCGGCGGCGATGCGCCCGGGATGGGGCGACATGACGAGGATGCGCGTGCCCACATGCACGGCCTCGTCGATGGCATGGGTGACGAACAGGGCCGTGGCGCCGGTTTCCTCACACAGGCCCAGCAGCTCGTCCTGCATCTTTCTGCGGGAGAGGGCGTCGAGCGCGGCGAACGGCTCGTCCATGAGCAGGATGGCAGGCTGGACGGCAAAGGCGCGGGCGATGGCGACGCGCTGCTTCATGCCGCCGGAGAGGGTGTGGGGAAAGGCATCGGCGAACTTGGCGAGGCCCACCCGGCCGATCCAGTCCCGCGCCACGCCCTTCGCTTCGGCCGCCGCGAGCCGTCGGGCCCGCCGCAGCGCGAATTCCACATTGCCCGAGACGGTGCGCCACGGCAGGAGCTGGTCGAACTCCTGGAACACCATCATGCGGTCCGGCCCTGGTCCCTTCACCTGCGCGCCGTTGAGGCGGATTTCCCCCGTGGCGGGCTTCAGGAAGCCGCCCACCGCACGCAGCAAAGTGGACTTGCCGCAGCCGGAAGGACCGAGCAGCGCGAGCCGCTCCCCCTTGGCGATGGTGAAGGAGACATCCTCCACGGCGGTGACGGTGCCGGCCTCCGTCCCGTAGCGGAGCGTCACGCCCGAGACCGCGAGCGGCGCGGACGCGGGCGCCGCGTCGCTCCAGGCCGGCAGGGCCATGGGGTCAGCTCCCGCCCTTGGCGTGCAGGCCGGGCTGGAACAGCTCCTTCCAGGTGGGCTTCTGCTTGATGAGGCCGATGCGGTACTCGAAGTCCGAAAACACGTCGACCCGCTCGGGCGCCGTGGTGAAGTTGATCTGCGGGTCGCGGATGATGCGTTCGATGAAGGCCGGATCGAGCTTGGAGTTTTCCGCCGCGATGTAGAGCTGGGCGGCCTCTTTCGGATTGGCCTTGATCCAGGCGTTCGCCTCATCGAGAGCGGCCACGAAGGCGTCGATGGTCTTCGGATTGTCGGTGGCGAATTTCTTGGTGGCGTAGACCACGTTGAAGGTGTGCGGCCCGCCCAGCACGTCATAGCTGTTGAGCACGGCGTGCGCCTTCCCGCTTTCCAGCTGCTGCTCCATGAAAGGCGGAGAGGTGAAGTGCGCGGTGATGCCGCCGGTGCCGGAGAGGATGGCCGTCGTCGCGTCCGGGTGGGGCAGGCTCACCGTGAGATCGTCCAGCTTGTCGTATTTGCCGAACGCCTTCTCGGCGGCGATCTGGAGGACGATGGGCTGGAAGCCCACTTTCACCGAAGGCAGCGCGATGCGGTCCTTGTCGGTGAAGTCTTTGATGGTCTTCACGCTGGGATTGTTGGTGGTGAGGATGTTCGGCATCGAGCCGAGCGAGGAGATGAGCGTGATGTCCGTCTTCCCCCGGGTCTTGTCCCAGGTGAGGATGGCGGGCGCCACGCCGGCGGTGGCGAAATCGAGCCCGCCGGAGATCAGCGAATCGTTCATCGCCGCCGCACCGGAGAGCCGCAGCCACTCCACCTTGGTCTCCGGCAGCCCGTTGGCCACCGAATGCTTCTCGATGAGCTTCTGCTCCTTCGCGACGATCAAGGGCAGGTAGGCGATGCCGAACTGCTGCGCGATACGCAGCTGCAGTATTTCAGCCGAGGCCCGTCCCGGCTGCAATAAGGCGAGCGCCGGAATGAGCGCTGCCACAGCCAACAAAGCGCGAGCGCGCATGCGTTCTCCCCTCCACATTCAAAGCCGGAGGATGCAAGATCGATATTATTGTCGATAAAGTCAATTGATATTATCAGATATTGAAGTGGCTGATCTGGATCAATGCGTTATGCGTCCGCCGGCGAGGCGCCGCCGCAGAGGGAGTCCAGCCACCACGCCTAAGAAGCTGGCGATGAGGAAGACCCATCCCGATAGCGCACCGGCGTGGATGCCGGAGAGCAGGACGCCCACGGTGCAGCCCAGTGCGGTCATGGCGCCCCAGCCCATGAGGACGCCCCCGGCGAGGCCGGCAAATATGTCCCGGCCCGTTGGGCGCCTCGGGGTGAATTGTCCTGCGGCCAGCGCCGCGGCGAAGCTCGCGACGGCGAGCCCGGCGATGAAGACGCCGTTCTCGGAGAGGAGCACGGTCTGGATTGCCGTGGCACATCCCCGGAAGCTATCCAGCCCATGCAATGTGTCGGGGAGCCAGCCAGCCCCGTTCGCGGCGGTGCGCGCGAGGCTGCCGATCTCGGCGGTGACGCCGAGCGGGCCGACCCGCAGATAGCTCGCCGCGGACAGCACACCCACGGCTACGCCGCCCACCAGCGCGGGCCACCGCGCCACGAAGATCGCGTGCGCCGCGCCGGATATGTCGAGCGGGCGGGAACGTGCAGGTTCGGCTGTGGTCCGCGAGGCGCGGAGCGCCAGAAGTGCCAGCAGGACGAGAGCCGCGAAGGTCGCCCCCAGCGTGCCCGCGTAGCCGAGATGGTACGGCAGCCAGACCACCGGCGCGTCCGAGATCACGGCCAGATAGAGCGAGTTCCAGGTGAAGAAGCCGAGGGCAAAGCCGGCGGTGGTCCCGAGGAGCGCGAACGGCGCGGTGGGCGAACCTTCCCCCAGCCGGTAGAGGTGGGCTGAGATGCACGAACCGGAAACGGCCATGCCCAGGCCGAAAACGAACGCGGCGGCCGCAAGGGCGACACTGACAGGGCCGATATGGGCATCGGGCGGGAGACGTCCGGGAAGCGGCACGGGCAGCCATGCGCCGATGACCAGGACGTAGCCGGCCGTGCCCACGGCGAGTGCGAGGAGGATGGAGAGCACGCCGCGCGGGTCACCGCCTTCGATGAGATCGCGCGTGTGGCAGAAGAAGCAGAAGCGCGTGCGCTGGAGCACGGCACCGAACACTGCGCCCAGTGCGAGGGAGAGCCCAAGCGCGCGAGAGGCGGCATCGCCGGCAGAGAGATGGAGGATTCCAAGGAGGATCGCGCCAGTGAGGACAAAGGCTGCGAGGATGGAGACGGAGCGGGCCATGGGTCACGCCTGAAACGGGAAGACGGCGCTCGCCGAAGCGCCGCCGTCCGTCCCTGCGCGGTGAGGTGAATGGAGTGTCGCGGTGGTTGGGCTATTTGCCCTGCCACACCGTCCCGGCAACGTTGGCGATGGGCACGCCGACCGAGTTCCCGTATTCGGTCCAGGAGCCGTCATAATTGCGCACCTCGTACCCCAGGATGCGGGAGAGCGCATACCAAGTGTGGCTGGAGCGCTCGCCGATGCGGCAATAGACGATGACCGGCTTCGAGCCATCCACGCCGGCCTCCGCATAGAGCTTCTTCAACTCTTCCTTCGACTTGAACTTGCCGGTCTCGGGATCCACTGCCTTCGACCAGGTGACGTTCTTTGCGCCCCGCACGTGGCCGGCGCGGATCGACAGCTCGCGCGAGCCTTCCGGCGCGAACAGCTTGCCGGAGAATTCGTCGGGCGAGCGGATGTCCACGATCACCGCGTTCTTCTTGCCGTCGACCACCTCCAGCACGTCTGCCAAGCGGGCGCGAAGCTGGGGGTTCGCGGCGGATACGGTGAGGTCGGACCGGGCATAGGCCGGGACCTTGGTGTCGAGTGGCAGGCCCAGCTTCTCCCAGTATTTCCGCCCGCCATCCAGCAGCTTCACCTGATCGCCGAGACCATAGATGTTGAACACCCAGGCACCCCAGGCCGCGAACCAGTTATTGTTGTCGCCATAGAGGACGATGGTGGTGTCCTTGGTGACGCCGGCCTTCTCCAGCAGATCCTTGAACTTGGCGGAGGAGGCGATGTCGCGGCGCACGGTGTCCACGAGATCCGTGTGCCAGTTGATGTTCACGGCCCCGGGGATGTGGCCCCGCTCATAGACGCCCGGGTCGACGCTCACCTCGAACACCCGGACCTTGGGATTGTCGAGGTTCTTCGAGAGCCATTCGGCATCCACCAACGGCCCCTGCTGCGCCGCCGCCGGCGTTGCGGGGAGGAAGAGAGCGAGGGCGCCTGCGAGAAGCACCCCCGCGATGGAGCGAGAGATTGACATGGGGGTTTCCTTCGCATGGCCCGCTCTTCGAGCCTGGAAGAAAGAGATTACCTAGGGGAAATCGTATGTCAATTAAGTCTATGGAATAAGTTTATAATAGCTGGATGCCTGATGGACGAAGCATTTCCGTGCCTCGGGCGTCCCGAGCCATGAACCGGTCTGGTGAAGAGATGCCTTCAAGGCCGCGTGCAGACCGGGGCGCTAAAGTTCGGAGCGCGCCGGTGGCAGGATGGGCGGGCGCCCGGAGGTGATTGCCGCCTCCAGCAGATCGAGCCGGTCCTGTCCCCAGAACGGTTCGCCCTTGTAGAAATAGAAGGGCGCGCCGAACAGATCGCGGGCGATGGCTTCTCGCGTCAGGCCTGCGGCCTTCTCGGCAAAGGCAGGGGCGTCGGCCGCGGCGAGCAGCGCGCGCCCGTCGAATCCACCGCGTTCGGCGAGGCCGACCAGCGTTTCCGGATCCTCCACATTCAGTTCGTCCGCCCACACCGCCTTCAGGCCGAGATGGGCGAAGGCGCCGAGATCTCCAGCGCCTCCCGCGCCGGCCTGCGCCGCGAGGAACATGCGGTGGCCGAGGCTCGGATCGGCGGGATAATGCTTCGGGTGCAGCACCAGGGGAATGTCCCGGAGGTCGCGCCAGCGGCGCATTTCCAGCAGGCGGTAGGCCTGCCGCTGGATCGGCCGCTCCTTGACGGGCTTTCCCCCGCCCGCCGCGAATACGGCAAGCAGGTCAATGGGCTTGTATTCGACCTCGAGATCTTGCCGGCGCACCAGATCCTGGAAGACGAGGCTCCCCACATAGGACCAGAGGGAGATGAACGAGAAATAATACTCAACCTTGCGCTTCGGTCCGGACATTGCGTGCTCCAGGGCAAGAAGGGTTTCAGATGCCGAGATAGGCGCGGCGGACGGCGGGATCCGCCGCGACGTCTGCGACAGGGCCGCCCGCACCGGAGCGTCCCTGGTCGAGCACATAAGCGAGGTCGGCAAAATCAAACGCTACAGCGACGTCCTGCTCGACCACGAGCAGGCTGGTCCCGTCGCGATTGATGCGCTTCAGGGCGGTAATCAATTCCTCCACCACCGAGGGGGCGAGGCCGAGTGAAAGCTCGTCGATCAGCAGAAGACGGGGTGCCGCCATGAGACCGCGTGCGATAGCGCACATCTGCTGCTCGCCGCCCGAGAGGGTGGAGGCGTCTTGCCGTCGCCGCTCCGCAAGCCTGGGGAACAGGGCATACATGCGCTCCACGTCCCGCTTCGCCTCGGCCTTGTCGGCGCGGGCATAGGCGCCCAGCAGGAGGTTGTCGTAGACCGACAGCCCGGTGAACAGGCGGCGCCCCTCAGGAACCAGCACAAGGCCGCGCCGAACCCGGTCGCGGGCCGTATCGCCGGTGACATCTGTGCCGTCCACTCGGATGGCGCCTTGCCGGGGCGGCAGCGCACCGGCGATGGTCCGCAGCAGCGTCGTCTTGCCGGCGCCGTTCGAGCCGATGAGGGCGACGATGCTGCCTTTCGGCACCATGAGATCCGCCTGCCAGATAACCTCGACATCTCCATAGGAAACCGCGAGGCTGCGGACGTCGAGAAGAGGGGCTTCCCGGTGATCGTTCACGATGCCGCCTCCCTCATCCTCTGGGCGTAGCCCTGCCCCAGATAGGCTTCCACCACGTTCCGGTCGGCCATGACTTCCGCGACGCCGCCATCGGCGATGAGGCGCCCCTGGTGCAGCACCACGATGCGGCTTGAGACACGCGTCACCACCTTCATCAGGTGCTCGATCACGAGCACGGTGATGCCACGGGCGGCGATCGCCTGGATGAGCGCGATGGCGTGGTCGATCTCTGCCGCATTGAGGCCGGCATTCACCTCGTCCAGCAGCAAGAGTTTCGGGCGCTGGGCGAGGCTTTTCGCAAGTTCGAGCCGCTTGCGGCTCGCGAGCGTGAGTGTCGACGCGCGCTTGTGGGCCTCCTGGGATAGCCCACAGAATTCCATGGCCTCGCCGGCCCGGTGCCGGGCCTCTTCGAGCGAGGCCGCCCCTCCCGCGAAGAGGGCGGCGGCCGCCACGTTCTCCAGCGCTGTCATCCGGGGAAAGGGCTGCACGATCTGGAAAGTCCGGGCGATGCCGCGCCGTGCGATCAGGTCCGGCCGGAGGCCGTCGATGCGTGCGCCGTCGAAGGCCAGGTGTCCGGCATCGGGCCGGTACACGCCGCTGATCACGTTCACGAGCGTCGTTTTCCCCGCTCCGTTGGGGCCGATCAGCCCGATCACCTCCCCCGCCTCCACGCTGAGCGAGACGTCGTCGAGAGCGACCAGCCCGCGAAAGCGCTTGGTGACGCCGTTGATCTCCAGCAGTGCCATCAGCGCCCTCCCTTCTTCGCGCGCTGCAAGCCCACGAGCCCGCGCCATGGGATGGATTTCGGTCCGTCGGGAAGGAACAGCACGAGGGCCACCACAAGGAGGCCCAGGAGGCCGGCATGGAAGGAGAGCAGGTTGCGCCAGAGAAGCTCCTCCAGGCCCAGGAAGACGAGGGCCCCCACCAGCGGCCCGAGGACCGTTCCCGCCCCGCCCAGGAGGGCCATGAGGATGGGCTTCACGGAGAGGGAGACATCATAGACATCGGTCGGGTCGATATAGGTGACCCAGGAGGCGTAGACGCCGCCGGCCGCCCCCGCGAGCATGCCCGACAGGATGAAGGCCTCCACCTTCGCCCGTCGCGTATCGACGCCGATCATCTGGGCCGCGTCCTCGTTCTGCGCGATGCAGCGCAGCGCCACGCCGAGCCGCGAGCGGTCCACCGCCAGCGTGATGCCGACGGCGCCGAGGGCCAGCGCCGTCATGACCCAGAAATAGAACTGGGCCTGCGCCTCCACGCTCCCGCCCACGAGGGGCAGGTTGAGGCCCATGCCGCCGCCGGTGAGCGCGGTCCAGGAATTCGTGACCTCTCGCAGCACGTCCGCCACCACGAGGCTGGCGATCGCGAAATAGTGGCCGCGCAGGTGCAGGATCGCGAGGCCAAGCAGTGCTGCAAAGGCTGCGCAGACGGCGCTGCCGGCGGCCCACGCCAGCGGGAGCGGCAGCCCCGAGGTCTGCGCGACCGCGGTGCCATAGGCGCCAAGCCCGAAGAATGCGGCGGTCGCGAACGAGGGATAGCCGCCATACCCGCCGATGAGATTCCACGACAGCGCGAGCGCGGAATACATGGCGAAGGTCGTGGCGAGGCGCAGGAGGTAGTTGTCCGCGAACAGCGCGAGAAGGGCGATGGCGACCGCGCCGCCAAGGAGGCCTACGATGATGCGAACGCTCATTGGAACCCCCGCCGCCCGAGGAGGCCCTGGGGGCGCACGATGAGCAGGGCGATGAGCGCGAGAAAGGCCACCGTCAGCGCATGCTCGGAGCCGAACACCAGGGCCCCGAAGCTCTCCAGGAGCCCGAGCGAGAAACCGCCGATGATGACGCCCGGCACACTGCCGAGGCCGCCCAGCACGCAGATGACAAACGCCTTGCCGAGATAGAGGCTCGAGGCGAGCGGCGAGATGGGGAAGATGGCGCTCAGCAGCGCGCCCGCGGCGCCGGCCATGAAGGCGCCGAGGCCGAAGGCGAGGGCATAGGTGGATTTGACGTCGATGCCCATCAATTCGGCGGCGTCGCGGTCCATCCGCACGGCGACAATGGCCCGCCCGAGCTGCGTTCCCCGCAGCAGCGCCCATAGGGCGGCCACGATGATGAGCCCGCATGCGGTCGCGTAGATGCGGTCCAGCGGGACGATGACCGAGCCGAGGTCGAGGATACCGAGAGGCGGATTGAGGATCACCTTTCGGTAGTCCGCGCTGAAACCCTCGATCATGAGGTTGTCGAGGAACAGGTTGAGCCCGAAGGTCAGCAGCAGGCTCATGAGCACGGGCCGGCCCATGACCGGATTGACCGCGACCTTCTGGATGGCGAAGCCCAGCACGAACAGCAGGGCGCCCGCGATCGGCGCGAACAGGAAGGGACTGATGCCCAGCGTCGCGTGCGCGAAGAAGGCCAGATAGGCGCCGAGCACCACCAGCGATCCGTGCAGGATGTTGATGATGTTCAGCACGCCCCACACCAGCGAGAAGCCGGCGGCGACGCACGCATAAAGCCCGCCCAGCGCAAGGCCGTTGGCGAGAACCTGCAACCACAGCATGGTGTTTTCCGGTCAGCGGTCGATGCCGGATCGAGGGCCTGGCCCATCGATCCCGCACGCCCGGCCACAGATGCGGGTCGTCCGCCGCGCGGCGAACGACCTGCGGGACGGCATGGCGCTATTCGCCGATGCCGGTGCGGAAGGAACTGGTGGCGACGTCCGCCGGCAGCACCACTTCCACCTTGCCCTTCTGGATCTGCAGCACGGGCGGCACGTAGCTGTCCGCAATGCCGATGGGGGAGAAGGAAATGGGCGCGAAGAAGGTCTTGAACCCGCCCTTCCGGAGCTGCTCGCGCACCTTGGCATGGTCGATGGAGCCGGCGCGCTCGATGGCGAGCTGGAGCACGACGCCGACCGCGGACCCCGAGGCCTGGGTGAAGTCGGGTTCCGTGCCGTACTTCGCCTTGAACTGCTCGACGAAGGCCTTGGTAGATCCGAACACGTCTTCGCTCGTGTAGTTCACGGCGGGGTGGAACCAGCTCGCGGTGGTCACATTCTCCGCCAGCGGGCCCACCGCCTCGATCCATTCCTTGTAGGCGGGGCCGTTGATGAGGGTGAACACCTTGGCGCCGATGCGCAGGTCGCCCGCCTGCTTGCGCACGAGGATGAGGTCGTTGATGTAGCCGGTGGCGATGATCCAGTCGGGCTTGGCGGCGCGAAGCTGCGAGAGCGCCGCGGAATGGTCGAGCGTTCCGATCGGGTACTTCTCGAAGAACACCACCTCGAAGCCGCGCTTCTTCGCGCTCTTCTCGAACTCGTTCGCCAGCGAGAGCGGGTAGAGGTCGTTGCGCGCGAGAATGGCGACGCGTTTCACCTCCGGCACCTTGGTCTTCACGAGGTCTGCGAGGGGCTCGCTGAAGGTGGAATTGTCGGTGTAGACGCCGAACAGGTTCTTATAGCCCTGGTCGAACACCTCCGCCGAGGAGGCGGACGAGGCGATGAGGGGGATCTGGTATTTCTCCGCGACGGCGCTCACCGCCTTCGTGGCGCCCGAGCCGAATGGCGAGAAGAGGAAGTTCACCTTGTCATCGGTGATGAGCTTCTCCGCCAGCTGCACCGCCTTCGGCGTGGCCGACTGGTAGTCGTAATAGACGAGATCGACCTTCAGCCGCTTGTCGCCAACCTTGATGCCGCCGGCGGCGTTCACCTTCTCCTGCCAGAGCTCATAGCCCTGGCGAAGCTTCGCCCCTTCAGGGGCGAGCGCGCCCGTCACCGGCAGGGGCGCCCCGATCTTCAGGGTCTCCTGAGCCTGCGCCGGGATGGTCGCCATGGACAGCGCCATCGCTGCGGCGAGAACCGCGATCTTCATTCGTGATCTCCAGGTATCAGATTTCAAGTGTGGTCGGGCGGGGCAGGGCTGCCGGCCTATTCGTCGGGGACGCCCAGCTCGCTGAGCAGGCCCCGGCGGAGCGGAAGGAGCTTGGGGTTGGTCCGCTGCCTTGGGCGCGGCAGGGACACGTCGTGTGCGGAGGCGATGCGTCCCTCGGCCATCACCAGGATGCGGTCGGCGAGGAGGATCGCCTCCTCCACATCATGGGTGACGAAGAGGGCGGTGAAGCCGTGGCGCCGGTGCAGGGCCATGAGCAGGGCCTGCATCTGCATGCGGGTGAGGGCGTCGAGCGCGCCGAAGGGCTCGTCCAGCAGCAGCACCTTCGGCTCGTTGAGGATCGCCCGGGCGAACGCCACCCGCTGGGCTTCGCCGCCAGAGAGGGTGACGGGGAAGTCGTCGAGGCGCGCGCTGAGGCCCACCTCCTCCAGCGCCGCCTTTGCCCGCGTGCGCCGATCGGCTTTCGAGCCCTTGTCGCCGAGCGTGATGTTCTCCCACACCCGCCGCCAGGGGACGAGGCGGGCATCCTGGAACACGTAGCTGAAGGAGGGGTCGCTGGTCACCGAGCCGGTGACGTCCGCTTCAAGCCCGCTGAGGATGCGCAGCAGGGTGGACTTTCCGCAGCCGCTGCGGCCCACGAGGGCGACGAATTCGCCCTGGTGGATGGCGAGGTTCACGTCCTTCAGGACCGTCCGGCCGGAGAAGGCCTTCCGGAGGTCGCGCACGTCCACCGCGAGCGGACGCGCATCGGCGCCGCCATGCGCCAGAGGAGCGGGGGCAAGCTTCAGGTTCGCGCGCTGGGATGCCATTTCAGGGCCGACTTTTCGAGGGAACGGACCAGTACGTCGGCGAGGATGCCGACAAGTGCGTAAAGGCACAGGCAGGCCATGATCACCGAGGTCTGCGCGAACATGCGGGCCTGCATGGTGAGGAAGCCGATGCCGGACTGGGCGTTCAGCTGCTCGGCGACGATCAGCGACAGCCACGCGGTGCCGAGCGAATAGCGCAGGCCCACCAGGATGCCGGGCATGGCGCCCGGCAGGATGATTTCCCGGATGAGCTGGAACCGGCTCAGCTTCTGCACCTTGGCGAGCTCGATCAGCTTCGGGTCGATGCCGCGGATCGCCTTGAAGGTGTTGAGATAGAGTGGGAAGAAACTGCCCAGCGCCACCAGGGCGACCTTCGATTCCTCGCCAATGCCGAACCAGATGAGGAACAGCGGCACCAGCGCGAGATGGGGCAGGGTGCGCACCATCTGGATGGTGGCGTCCAGCGCAGTCTCCGCACCCCGCAGCAACCCGACGGCAATGCCGGTTGCGAGGCCCGCAAGGCCACCCAGGAACAGTCCCAGGAAGGCCCGCCCCAGCGAGACGGCGACGGAGCCCCACAGGATGCCCTGATCGTTCAGCTCCCGAAACGCCTGCACGACACCTGCGGGCGAACTGAACCAGTCCTTCGAGAGAAGGCCCGCCCCAACGGCCGCCTGCCACGCCACCAAGAGGGCGACCGGCACCGCAGCGCGCGCCGCGAGGGATGCGCCTTTCATGAGCGCACCAGCGCGGATTTTTCCGCCTCGGCTGAAGCGGGGCGGTCATGGTCAGAGGTTGTGCTTTTCATCCTGGAAACCTGTGCGCGTCGGCGGTCGGCCGCATGCGCCAGCCTCTCGACATCGAATGGAAAATATGAAATCTATCGAAATAGTCAATTAATCAATTAACTGATTTATCTCGGGTTTTCACCCGGTCTAAACAGGCCATCGAAAGGGACATCATGAGTGGCCGTCCGCCCCGCTTCGGCATCTGGGCCTTGGCCCATGGCGTCTTCGGCTCGCGCCATCATCCCGGCGAAGTCGTGGATGCGTCCTGGAAGCGCAATCGCACGCAGGTCATCGAGGCCGAGCGGCTGGGATATGATTCCACCCTCATCCTCCAGCACACCATCAGTCCGCAGGGCGACGACAACGACGTCATCGAAGCCTGGACGGCGGCGGCCGCGCTGGCAGAAGCGACCAGCCGCATCGAGATCATCGCGGCCATCAAGCCGCTGCTCTACCATCCTGCAGTGTTGGCCAAGATGGCGCTGCAGATAGAGGCCATCAGCCGAGGCCGCTTCGCCATCAACTTCGTCAATGCCTGGTACAAGCCGGAAATCGAGCGGGCCGGCATTCCCTTCCCGGACCACGACGACCGCTATGAATACGGCGCCGAGTGGCTGGAGGTCGCTGCGGGCCTCATCGAAGGTCGAAAGGTCACCTTCAAGGGGAAGCACTTCGATGTCCGCGACTATGTGCTGAGCCCGAAGTCGGAATACCGCGAGCGGCCGACCGTCTATGTCTCCGGCGAATCCGAGCCGGCGCGGGCCATCGCGGCGCAGACGGGCGATGTCTATTTCCTGAACTCGCGGCCGCTCGAGGAAATCGCCGAATTCATCGCCGATCTGTCCGCCCGTCCCCGCAGCCGCGCGCCGCTGCGCTTCGCCATGCCCGCCTTCGTGATCGCCCGGCCGACCGAAGTGGAGGCGGAAGAAGAGATCGCCTATGCGCGCGAGCTGTTCGTAAAAGACCTGCCGGTGGCGCTGAACCGGGAGAAGCACACCGACGCGAAGTCGCGGATGCTGTTCCAGACCCATGAGAAGCTGCCGCAGATCGGCATTCGCGGCGGCACCGCCTCCGGGCTCGTCGGCAGCTACGAGCAGGTGGCGCGGCGCATCGCCCAGTTCAACGAGATCGGCATCGAGACCTTCATGCTCCAGTTCCAGCCCTTCGAGGCGGAGATGAAGCGGTTCGCAGAAGAGATCATCCCCCGCGTGCGGCGCCTGGAGCGGCGTGCCGGCTGAAGGAGAAATGGACATGTCGAAGTCGTCTCACGCCCTTGCCGCGGCGCCCGCCGGCACTGGATCGCCGGGTCGCGAGGCGGTCTACAAGACCCTGTTCGGTCATGTGCCGGAGAAGGTGCAGAAGCGCTGGCTGGTGCAGGAGCATCTCGGCCGCGCTGCGACCATCGATGCGGTCGAACACGTTCGACGGGTCGCCATCGCGGACAATCCCCTCGGCCTCAAGACGCAGCAACTGGTGCAGTTCGGCCAGCTGGCTGTCCTCAGCCATGCTGATTCGGCGCTTTTGCATGCCCGCGCCGCGCTGCGGGCGGGGGCGAGCCTTGAGGACCTCGCAGGCGTCGCGGAGACCGCGCTCATCACCGCCGGCGTGCCGGGCTATTCGCTCGGCCTGCGGATCATCGAGACCCTCATCGAAGAGCAGACGAGCCGCTGAGGCGAGCCGTGCATCCCATCATTGAAAGACTGACATGACCGTTTTGTCCCGACGCGCCGCACTGGGTGTCACCTTCGCCGCGGCCTTTTTCGCCGGCGGCCTCCTGCCTGCCTCCGCGCAGGAGACCGTCCTCAAGGTGGGCTATCTGCGCACCCAGGGCTTCATCATGGATTTCCCCGTGGAGCCGGTGAACATTCCGGGCGTGAAGCTGGAACTCTACCCGTTCGAGACCGGCAACGATGTGCTCGAAGCCGTGAATGCCGGCCGGGTTGATGTGGGCGAGACTGGGGAACCGCAGCCCATCTTCTCGCAGAATGCCGGCCGCCTCGTGAAGATCATCGCCGCCAGCGCCCCGGCGCGGCTCACCAGCCTGCTGGTGAAGGAGGATTCGCCCATCCGCACCGTCGCGGACCTGAAGGGCAGGAAGATCTCCTTCGTGAAGGGCACGAACACCCATTGGCTGACGCTGAAGGCGCTCTCCAAGGCAGGGCTGACGCAGGCCGATATCCAGCCGGTCCTGCTGAGCAGCAGCGAGGCGCTGCCCGGGCTTCTCTCCGGGCAGGTGGACGCAATCGGCCTCACGGCGCCGACCACGCAGATCGCCCTCAGCCGCGGCGCCCGGCTGCTGCTGGACAGCGAGGGGCTTGTGAACAGCTCGCTCTATTATCTCGCCACGCCGGAGACCATTCGCACCAAGGAGGCCGCGCTCGCCGGGTTCGTCGCTGCGCTGAGCAAGCACATGGCCTGGATCCCGGGCCACACGCAGGAACGGGTCGCTTATCTCGCCCCCAAGCTCGGCATCCCGCCGAACCTCCTGACCGAGATGGCGAAGATCCTTCCCTCCAAGCTCGTGCCTGTCGGCGACAGCTCGCTTGCGTCCTACCAGCAGCAACTCGCCAACGCCTTCGCCGACCAAGGCCTTGTGAAGCCGCTGGACGTCCGCGAAGAGTTCGACGGGCGCTTCGACAAAGAGCTGACGCGCTGAAGGCGCGCCCGTCTCCTCAGGAGCCTGATGTCATGACCTTCCATGTGAGCCCCCACCCCGCAGTGGATGATCGCCAGGCTTCGCTGCCGCTGATCTACCGCGCGGCCATGCGCAAGCTTGCAGGAGCCGTCTCCATCCTCACCGTCGGCGAGGGCGAGAGCCGCACCGGGTTGACCGCCACCTCGGTGTCCTCGCTCTCGGTGGACCCGCCGGTGCTGATCATCTGCGTGAACCGCGACGCCTCGGCCCGCGCCGAGATCGAGAGGCGCAATGCGTTCGCCATCAACCTCCTGCGCCCCGAACACCAGGAGATCGCCGACCGGTTCGCAGGCCGCGGCGGCATCAAGGGGGCGGCGCGCTACCAGGGGGCGCAGTGGACCACGCTCGAGACCGGCGCACCGGTGCTTTCGGACGCGCTGGCGGTGTTCGACTGCGCCATCGACGACCTCATCGAGCGCCACTCGCACACGATCATCCTCGGGCGGGTGGTCGCTGCGCGGGTCACGGAGGGGGCGGAGCCGCTCCTCTACTGGGCCGGCAGCTACGCGCGGCTGACCCGCGGCGCGGCCGAATAGGGTCGGATCCCATCCGGCGGTCCCTGGGGCCGCTCTACGGCTTCTGAGGCCGGCACTCTATCGCGTAACCACGTTGCGGGGCGCGCCGGAAACGAAGGCCTCGATATTGTCGATGAGCTGGTCCGCGAGCACCTGCATGGCCTGCTCGCCCGCCCAGGCCACGTGCGGTGTCAGAATGAAGTTGGGAAGCTCGGTCAACGCCATCAGGGGATGGTCGAGCGGCGGCGGCTCGGCGGAGCACACGTCGATGCCGGCTCCCGCGATCTTGCCCGCGCGCAGTGCATCCGCCAGCGCGGCCTCGTCGATGAGGCCGCCGCGCGCGGTGTTGATCACCAGCGGCCGGCGCGCCATGAGATCGAACTCCCGCGCCGAGAGCAGGTTGCGGGTTGCGGGCGTGAGCGGGCAGTGGAGCGTGATCACATCGCTCACCGCCAGCATTTCCTCGAAAGGCGTGTAGAGCGGGCCCATGCCGGTGGAGCCCTTATGGGCCGCGAACAGCACCCGCATGCCGAAGGCGCGTCCCAGCGCCGCCACCGACTGGCCGAGCGCGCCCTCGCCGATAATGCCGAGGGTCTGGCCGCTGAGATTCATGACGGGGTGGTCGAAATAGCAGAACTGTCCCGCTTTCTGCCAGGCGCCGGCCCGCACTGAATCCCGATAGGCGGGAAGGCTGCGGCGCAGCGCCAGGATCAGCGCGAAGGTGTGCTCGGGCACTGTATGGTCCGCATAGCCACGGATGTTGGAGACCACGATGCCCCGCTCCGCGCAGGCGTCGAGGTCCAGATTGTCGGTGCCGGTGGCGGCAACCGCGATGTGGCGCAGGTCCGGCAGCCGCTCGATCACCTGGCGCCGCACGGGCACCTTGTTGACCACGGCGATGGCCGCGCCTTCCAGGCGGGCCGCCACCTCTCCCGGCGCGGTGCGGTCGTGGTCGGTCCATTGGTGGGGGAAAGCGGGCGGGCGCAGGATGGTGCTCGGCGCGATGGTGGACCGGTCGAGGAAGACGATCCTGTGCATGGGCTCTCCGAGGTCCTAGGAACGTGCCGGCCGGCGATGCCGGCCAGCCGGTTTCGTGCCGTCCACTCTAGTCTATGGTCGCGCCGGAGGCTTTGACCACCTTCACCCAGCGGTCGATCTCTTCCTGGTTGAACTTGACGAAGTCGGCGGGCGTCTTGTCGGTGACCACATCGCTCCCGTCGGCGGCGAAGCCATCCTTCACCGACTGGAGCTTGCCGGCTTCGTTGATGGCCTTGGAGAGGGTGGCCACGACGGGCTCGGGCGTGCCCGGAGGGGCATAGACGGCGATCCATACGGACATCTTGGCGTTCTCCAGGCCCGCCTCCGCCACGGTTGGCACCTGGGGCATCAGAGGGGAGCGCGCGTCCGAGGTGATGGCCAGGGCGGTGAGGGTGCCCTTATCCACGAAGCCGCGCACCACCGCGATGGGCCCGAAGATCATGTCCACCTGCCCGCTCACCACGTCGGTCACCCCCTGCGACGTGCCCTTATAGGGAATATGGACGAGGTCGATGCCGGCTGCCTGCTTCAGCAACTCGGCGGCGATATGGGCCGTGGTTCCGTTGCCGCCGGAGGCGAAGGTGAGGGGCTTGCCTTCCGTCGCCCGCTTCTTGGCAAGCGCGATCAGCTCGGCGAGCGTCTTCACCTTCAGGCCTGGGTTGACCACCAGCACGTTGGGCGCGGCGCTGATGCGCGAGACGGGCGCGAAGTCCTTGATGGGGTCGTAGGGCAGGGACTTGTAGAGGCCCACATTGATGGCATGGGTGCTCTGGGTGCCGGCGAGCAGCGTGTAGCCATCGGGCGTCGCCTTCGACACATAGGTGGAGCCCGTAGTGCCGCCCGCGCCGGTGCGGTTCTCGACCACCACAGGCTGATGCAGGATTTCGGTGAGTGCCTGCCCGAGGCGCCGGGCGGCGAGATCGGCGGGCGTTCCAGGGGTGAACGGCGCCACCAGCGTGATGGCGCGGGAGGGATAGGTGTCCGCCTTGCCTGGCGCGGCGGCGAAGAGGCAGCCGGCCGCGAGGATGGCGGCCAGCAGGCGCTTGGACATGGATAGCGACATGGCGTTTCCCTCTTTCTGGTTGGTTTTCCTTGATGGTCAGCTCGTGCTTGGCGGCACGTCAAGGCGCACCACGATGCCCTCGAGGTCGGAGCTTGGCGCGGGATAGCGGCTCATGACCAGGGGATCGTGGCCGGGCACGATATGGGCAGGGGAGGGCGCGAGCGCGCGCAGCGCGTCGAAGCCTTCCAGCATCTGCCCCACGTGAAAAGCGGTGGGGAAGGGCCGGTTGCTCTCCATGTTCTCGTAGAAGTGCGAGACATCGATGGCGAGCACCACCCAGCCGCGCCTCGTGTGGACGCGCACGAACTGGAGGCCGGCGGAATGCCCGCCGGCCAGATGGACACTGATGCCCGGGGCCAGCTCGGCGGAGGAATTGTAGAACAGCACCCGCTGCTGGAAGTTCAGCCGGACGATGCCGCAGATGTCCTCCACCTCGAAGGAGTGCGACAGGCGCGGATAGCGCATGTAGCGGCCTGTCGCGTAGTGCATCTCCGGCTCCTGGAGATGGAACTGCGCGACCGGGAAGCGGTGGAAGTTCCCCACATGGTCGTAGTGGAGGTGGCTGATGATGACGTCCTTCACGTCGTCCGCATCCACGCCCACCAGCTTCAGGGCGTCGATGGGATCGCGCAGGAAGGTGCGCTTGCGCTTGTCGGCCACCTCCTTGGTGAAGCCGCAGTCGATGACGAATGTCCGCTCCGGCGACTTCGCCACCCACAGGAAATAATCCATGGGCATGGGACCCTCGTGAGGGTCGCCGCCGATGAAGTGATCCCGCCGCTGCGCATTGCGCATGGCATAGCGGATGGCGAACAGGTCGTATTCGGGAAGGGTCTCGGACATCTTCTCTCCCACCGAGCCGCTTGCTGTTTTTCTCTGGAGATCGCCCGCGCTCACACGGCGCGGCGGGTCTCCACGGTGCTTTCCTCGATCTCGTAATATTCATCGAGGCCGATCGCGTCCTCGATCCCCTGGCGGCACTGGACATATTGCTCGGGGGTCAGCTGGTCGTAGCGGCCACTTTCGGCCAGTTCCCGCAGCGCCTTCTCCATGTGGAAGAACGCATGGAGCATGGCGAACTGGGCCTCGATGCAGCCCGCATAGCCCATCTCCTGCAATTCCTTGCGGCTGAACACCGGCCGGCCGTCGCGGTTGCCGAGGCTCTGCACATAGATGAGCGGCACGGCCGCCATCTTGGGCGCCCGGCGCGCCTCGTCAGAGTTGCGCGGGAAAAGCAGGCCCATGTCTGCACCCACCTCCGCCGCCTTGTTGATGCGCATCACCGCCTCTTCCACGCCGTAGAAACGGCACGTGTCGGTGCGGGCGATGATGACGAAGTCGGGATCGACCTTGGCGCGCTCGCGGCACGCATAGTCGATCTTCTCCACATACTCCTCCACCGGGATCGCATGGGCCACATACTTGTGGTAGTGCGCCCGCTTCGGAAAAAGCTGGTCTTCCAGGTGCAGGCCGGCAATACCGGCGCGGGCGAACTCGCGCACCGTGCGCATGGTGTGCAGCGCATCGCCCCAGCCTGCGCCCGCATCCACCACCACCGGGATAGAGATACGCTCGGCCACATTGGCCGCCGTTTCCACCTGCTCGGTCATGGTGAGCAGCGGCTCCGAAACCGCGCGCGATGCCCCCGTGACATAGCCCCCGACGAATGCCGCCTTGAAGCCCGCCGCTTCCACGGCCCGGCCGCCGAGCCCGTCATGGACGGAGGGCATGTGGAGGAATTCTCCGGCGGCGATCAGCTCACGCAATTGACGGGTCTTGGACATGGCGGCGTCTCCTTTTTTTCAGAAATACGAGAAAATATTGATGTATACAACGGGGGTGAGCGCATTTTCCGCACCGCCCGGGCGACCGCGCTGCGGGCTTGACGGGGCATGGTCTGCAATGCGCCTTATGGGTGCAGAACGCGCGCCCGAAGCCTTAAGGAACCCGTGATGTCGCTAGGCGGAGTTGAATTTCCAGAGGCGCCCGGCAAGGAGGCCGGGCCGGCGGCGATCCAGAGCGGGCGGCGCGCGACGGCTGTCTATGAGTCCCTGTGCGAGAGTTTCCGCCAGCAGCATTTCCGCCCCGGCGAGCGCATCGTGGAGGATGTTATCGCCGAGCGGCTCGGGGTGAGCCGCACGCCCGTGCGCGAGGCCCTGAACCGGCTGCGCGCCCGCGGCCTCATCAAGCCGGCCGAGGGCGGCGGCTTCGAGGTGACGCGCCTCACCCGCCAGGAAGTGATCGAGCTCTATGCTTTCCGCGAACTTCTGGAAGGTGCGGTCAGCCGGGATGCCGCAGCCAACGCCACCGAGGCGGACATCGAGACCCTCCACGCCCTCAATGCGCGCTTCCGCGCCGCCTGGGGCAAGGATGTCACCACTCTGAGCCAGGCGAACCGCCGCTTCCACGTGGCCATCTATGATGTTGCCCGCAACCGCTATCTGCGCGCGACGCTGCACGACCTTCTGGACCATCTGGCGATCCTCGGCGGCACCACCCTGGTCTCAGCGAGCCGGTTCGAAGAGGCTTTCGCTGAGCACGAGGCTCTGATCGCGGCCATTGCCGCGCACGATGCCGAGGCTGCGGAGGCTGTCGCCCGGCGGCATGTGAGTTCTGCACAGAAGCTGCGGATCGCCCTCATCGCCCGCGGCGAAGCGGAGAGTGCCTGATCCAGCCTCTCGCCGGGCAGATCGTGGGAGGGGGCTGAGGGCTGCGCTGATCCCGGTTATGTGCTGGGTTTCGCAGCCGGGGTTTGCCCGGATTTTCATCCGCGACGAAGATGCCGAACGGCGCCCGGACGATGGTCACGTCGGGAAAGCCGAAGCTGTTGAGCGGGCTGACAGTCGCTCCTCCGCCGCAGGTCATCACATGGATGGGGCCGGCGACGGATGTCTTCGTCCCCTTGATGTGCAAGGGATCTCGCAGGAAAGGACGGTCGACGAAAACGCTTGCGGGGCCGAAGGCGACGAAGCTTTCGATTAAGCCGCCTTCTGCCCCGCGCTGAGCGGAATCTCGATGTCGACGGCGAGGGTGGATACCTGCGCGCCGCGCTCCATCCTCACGTTGACCTTTTCGTCGTCGATTTGCATGTGGTTGGCGATGACCCGAAGGATCTCGTCGCGCAACTTGATCACCAGGTCGGGGCCATCCATGGACGCGCGCTCGTGGGCAAGGAGCACCTGCAAACGTTCGCGCGCGGCCGGGGCCGATGGGGACCTGGAAAAGAGGCGGAGAAGGTTCATGCCGCTTTCCTTCCGAAGAACTTGCCGAAGAAGCCTCTCTTATCCCCGGGAATGGTTACCGGCAGGTTCTCTCCCCTGAGGCGCTTCACCGCGTCGAAATAGGCAATCGCCGGAGCGCTGTTTTCATCGGCCAGGGTGACGGGAGAGCCGAGGTTGGAAGCCCGCAGCACCTCCATGCTTTCCGGGATGATGCCGAGCAGGGGGATCGACAGGATCTCGAGGACGTCGTCCACCTTCAGCATGTCGCCGCGCTCAGCCCGGTTCGGGCAATAGCGGGTCAGGAGAAGGTGTTTCTCCATGCGCTCGCCATTCTCGGCCTTGACCGTCTTGGAGTCGAGCAAGCCGATGATGCGATCGGAATCGCGGACCGAGGAGACCTCGGGATTGGTCACGACGATGGCCACGTCGGCATGGCGCATCGCAAGCGTCGCGCCGCGCTCGATGCCCGCCGGGCTGTCGCAGATGACCCAGTCGAAGGTTTCCTTGAGGGCGCCGATGACGGTCGCGACGCCTTCCTGCGTGAGGTTGTCCTTGTCCCGGGTCTGGGAGGCGGGCAGCAGGTGGAGGGTCTCGAGCCTTTTGTCCCGGATGAGCGCCTGGGTGAGCTTGGCCTCACCCTGGATCACGTTCACGAGGTCATAGACCACCCGCCTCTCGGCGCCCATGACGAGGTCGAGGTTGCGCAGGCCCACGTCGAAATCCACGACGACGACCTTCTCGCCGCCCTTGGCAAGGGCGGCACCGAGCGCGGCTGAGGAGGTGGTCTTTCCGACACCGCCTTTGCCCGACGTGACTACGACTACCTTGCCCATCGATATCTCCCGTTTGAATGGACGCACCGTCGATCAGGCGAGTGATCCGACATTGAACGTTTCACCATCGAGCCAGAATTGGACGGCCTTCCCGCGCAGGCCGGGTCCGAGGTCGTCCGCCGTCTTGTAGAGGCCGTCGATGGAAACCAGTTCGGCCTCCAACCTGCGGCAGAAGATGCGCGCCTCGGCATTGCCCATGGCGCCGGCCAAAGCCCGACCCCTCAGCGTGCCGTAGACGTGGATCGATCCTCCGGCGATGACTTCCGCGCCGGACGCGATCGACCCGACGACGGTCACGTCACCCTCGAGGTTCATGATCGACTGCCCCGAGCGCACGGGCTGTGTCACGAGGATCGAAGTGACGGCAGCCTTCCGGGGCTGTGCCTTCTCGATCTTCTCGAGGGCGACCTCTCCGGAGGAGGGCGAGGAGGGGGTGACCTCCTCGATGTCGCCGCTGTCGCGCCCGCCGCTCATGGCCGGCGGCAGGTCGGGACCGAGGACGGAGGGGCGCCCCCCTTCGATGCCCAGGACCCTGACGTTCCGCGCGGCGAGATTGGCCGCGAGGTGGCGAAGCTGCGAGCGATCGATGTCGAGCTCTTCGATGTCGAGCACGACCGGCCGCCGCAGGAAGAAGCCGGGGGACCGACCTGCCAGATCGTCGAGCCGTACCAGCCAGTCCTCGACCGGCAGGTCGGGCTTCAACGTGAGCGCAAGATAGGATCGCCCCTTAAGGCGTATCGGTCTTGGTTGCGTTAACACGGCGCTCATCTTGGTAAATTTTCGGTTTCCAAGAAATAGCGGTCGAATGGTTAATGGGCAGTAAAGATCCGGGTGCGTGTGATCCCGCTCGACGTCGTCGGCTTCATCGGCACGCCCGGATTTTCGATGTGTCCGAGGCCCATTACGATAAGACCATGGGCATCGACCTCAGGGGCGTCTGGCTCAGGCCCCAGAGATCAGCCAATCTGCGTGCGGATCGGCGCCGGCAAGGCTCAGTTCGCGCGGGCCAATGCCACAGCGTCGGCTCCCGCCGGGAAGCGCAGCTGCCCGGAAACATCGTTCGCGGCCTGCCACACAGCCTCTGCCACGTCCGCTTCCGTCGTCACCATGGCCGGCTTCATGAACGCGGCGAAGATGGGCTTCGCGAAGGCGGCATACGCCTCGGGAATCAGATCCTCGATTCGCAGGTCCGTATTCTGTGAGAAGCGCGTGGTCGGCGCGTAGCCCGGCTCGACCAGCTTGACGCGCACGCCGAAGGCCTGAAGCTCGTGGGCGAGCGACCCGGTGAAGCCTTCGATGGCCATCTTGCTGGCCGTATAGGCGGCGGCCAGCGGCATCGGGGCGAGGGTCACGCTGGAGGTGACGTTGACGACCACGCCCGACCTGCGGGTGCGAAGCTGCGGTATGACGGCCTGCGTCATCGCCATCACGCCGAACGTGTTGGTCTCGAACACCTTGCGCACGTGGGACATCGGCGTTGCCTCGAAAGCGCCGACCACGCCGATGCCCGCATTGTTGACGAGCACGTCGATCGGCCCGCTCCGGTCGAGCGCCGCCGAGATGCTTTCGGGCTTCGTCACGTCGAGCGGCAGCACAAGCAGACGGTCCGATTGGGGCAGAATTCCTTCGCGTGGGGTGCGCATGGTGGCGACCACGTTCCACCCCCTGGAATGGAAGTGGCGGGCCGTCTCGAGCCCATAACCGGACGAGCAGCCGGTGATCATTACGGTCTTCATGGTGAAGGTCTCTCTTGGGTTGACGCAAGAGAAATAACCTCCACAATCAGGACTATCATCAATCAAAAGTCCGGTTCTCATTTGCGATAGTCCGGAAATGCGTGATCCGCTCTCCCAAGTCATCGAGCTTCTGCGACCCCGCGCCGTGTTCTCCAAAGGGATCAGCGGCGCCGGACGCTGGGGCGTGCGGTACTCCGCCTTCGGTCAGCCGGGTTTCTGTGCGGTGATCGAGGGCCGTTGCCGTTTGGCTGTCGATGGCGAAGAGCCCGTCAGCCTTGAGGAAGGCGACTTCGTGCTTCTGCCGGCGACGCCGGCCTTCACCATGTCCAGCTTCGAGATGGTGGCGCCGAGACACATCGATCCCAAGGCGGTGCCCGCTCCCACGGAGGAAGTCCGTCACGGGAGGCCCGACGGCCCTCCCGACGTGCGCCTGCTCGGCGGCTACTTCATCTTCGATTCGCCTGATGCAGCGCTGCTGGTGTCGCTCCTGCCGGCGATGGTTCACGTGCGCGGCGCTTCGCGGCTCTCGCTGCTGGTGCGCCTCGTGGGCGAGGAGGCGAGCGCGCAGAATGTCGGCCGGGATCTCGTGCTCGGGCGTCTCGTCGAAGTCCTGCTTGTCGAAGCATTGCGGGCCACCCAGGGCGAGAAAGCACCACCGGGGCTGCTGCGCGGGCTGTCCGATATGCGGGTTGCTGTCGCGTTACGGGGGATGCATGGCGACCCCGAGCGCGCCTGGACGGTGGCCGAGCTTGCAGGTGAGGCCGGAATGTCCCGCTCGGCTTTCTTCGACCGCTTCACCCGCACCGTCGGTTTGAGGCCGATGGAATACCTCCTGGCGTGGCGCATGGCGGTTGCCAAGGATCTTCTGCGAAGCGGGGGCATCGCGCAGGACGAAGTGGCGAGGCGCGTCGGCTACGGCTCGGCAAGCACGTTCAGCACTGCGTTCAGCCGCCACGTGGGGCAGCCTCCGGGCCGCTATGCGCGCGCAGTGATCGGCTGACCCGTACAACAGGACAGTTGATCTTCACGAGAGCGCCTGCCCCACGAATTGAAGCTCATCTCCATCGATCGAAAGGCACCACGATCGATGAGCGCTACAAAGCTCGTGCGAAGCCAGCATTGGTCCGAACTGCGGGCAATGGGGCGGACCCCGTCGCCCAGTTCTCATGCGCGGTTGTCGGCCACCGCGCTGCGCACTTCGTGCTCGATGAGGTGCCAGATGCGGTCGACGAGGGCGCCGAACGCCTCCTGGCGCTTCACCTCGAGGCTCCTCGGGCGCGGCAGCGGGATCGGGATCTCCTGGCGCACGGTGCCGGGGCGCGCCGAGAACACGATCACGCGGTCGGAGAGGAACACCGCCTCGTCGATCTGGTGGGTGATGAGCAGCACGGTGGTGCCGCTCTTCTGCCAGATGTTGAGCAGCTCCGCCTGCATGATCTCGCGCGTCTGGGCATCGAGGGCGGCGAAGGGTTCGTCCAGCAGCAGGATCTTCGGGTTCACCGCCAGCGCCCGGGCGACGTTCACGCGCTGGCGCATGCCGCCTGAGAGCTGGTGGGGATAGTGCAGCTCGAAGCCCTTGAGCCCGGCCATGTCGATGAAGCGCTGGGCGACGGCGTGGGCGTCGCGCTTCGGCGTGCCGCCGATGACGAGCCCATAGGCCACGTTCTCGATCACCGTCTTCCAGGGAAGGAGCGCATCCTGCTGGAACACCATGGCCCGGTCGGCGCCAGGGCTGGTCACCGTGGTCCCGGACACCCGGATCACCCCGGCGGAGGCCGGCAGCAGCCCGTCGATGATGCGCAGCAGGGTGGACTTGCCAGAGCCGCTGGCCCCGACGATGGAGACGAACTCGCCCTCCCGGATCGAGAGGTTGATGTCCCGCAGCGCCTCCACGGTCGGCTTGCCCGGACGGCCGAAGACCTTGCTGATGCCCTGGACGGAAAGGGCTTCCGCGCTTTGTGCCACGGTCATTCCTGCCTCCAGGGAGCGAGCCGGCGCTCCAGCCATTCGAAGAAGATGCTGCCGACGAGGCCGAGGGCACCCAGCAGGATGACATAAGCGAGCAGCGTCGCCGTATCGAAGCTCTGGCCGGCGGCGAGGATCGCGAAGCCGAAGCCCGCGAACGAGCCGAAGAACTCGGCGATGATGATGGCCACCAGCGCCCGCGCCCACGCGACCCGGATGCCCGAGACGATGAAGGGCAGGGCGAACGGCAGCGTCACCGTGGTGAAGATCTGCCAGCGCGAGGCGTTGAAGGACCGCGCCGCCTCCACCAGGATCTTGTCAGTGGCCTTCAGCCCGGTCTCGGTCATCACCAGGATCGGGAAGATCGAGAAGATGGTGACGATCACGAACTTGGAGGCGAAGCCGAGGCCGAGCCAGGCGATGAACAGCGGCGCAAGCGCCACCAGGGGCACCGAGTTGAGGGCGGTGAGCATGGGTCCCGCGGTGAGCGCCAGGAACCGGCTCGACGCGAGCGCGAGGCCCATGGCGATGCCGAGCGCGACCGAGATGGGGAACGCCGCCCCCACCGCGCCGATGGTGGCCATGGCATTGCGCCAGAGCGTGCCTTCGACCCCTTCCTTCGCCAGGGCCTGGAACACGTCCATGGGCGGAACAAGCAGCAGCTTGTTCGTCACCACCATGGTGGCCAGGAACTCCCAGACCAGGAGGACGAAGGCCACCGAGATGAGCATGCGGAGGGCGCCCGCCGCGCGCGAGCGCCCCTCGATGAACTCGTAGAATTGGCGCAGAGGTGTCACTCCGCTGCGACCTTCTGGGCGTGGCGGGCGGTGGAGGTGGCCTGCTTGCCGTAGCCCTTCTCGCCCACCACCTTGCCGTCCACATAGATGGTCTTGCCGCGCAGGATGGTGCGCACCGGCTTGCCCTTGAAGGTGCGCCCCGCATAGGGGCTCCAGCCGACGAGCGAGAGCACGTCCTCGTCGCGGACCTCGTACTCGGTCTCAAGGTCCACCAGCACGAGGTCGGCATCGAAGCCGGGCCGGATCTCGCCCTTGCGGTCGAGCTGGAACAGGCGCGCGGGCCGGGTGGAGGTGGCCTCCACCACGCGCTCCAGCGGGATCTTCCCTTCCTGCGCGGCGGTGAGGAACATGGAGAGATAGAACTGGGTGGACGGCGTGCCGGTGTGGGCCTTCCAGCCATCTGTCCAGCCGATCTCCTTTTCCTCGCGCGTATGGGGCGCATGGTCGGTGGCGACGATGTCGATCGTGCCGTCGTTCAGCCCCTGCCAGAGGCCGGGCACGTTCTTCTCCGGCACCCAGTAGGAGAGGGCGTAGGAGCCGAGGCGCTGGATGGCCGCCCACTCGCAGCCGAGGAACAGCGCCCACGGGTTGATCTCGCAGGTCACCTTCTGCCCGGCGGCCTTGGCCTCGCGGATCAGCTGCACGCTGCCGGAGGTCTGGGTGTGCAGGATGTGGAGATGGCAGCCCGCCGCCTTCTGCAGGCGCAGCAGGGTGGCGATGGCGGTTTCCCAGATGACGCCGTCGTGGGCGGCATAGGCCTTGGCATAAGCAAGGGCGTCGCGCTCGCCGCGCTCCCAGAACTTGTGCTCGATAGCGTCCATGAGCGCCTGGTCGTGGGGGTGGACCATGAGCGGCACGTTCTGCGCCGCGCAGGCCTGCATGATCTCCAGGATCTTGCCGTGATCGTGCACGCCGATGCCCGGCATGTGCGGGTAGGAGCGGCCGGTATCCACCACCATGAAGAACTTGAAGGCGGCGATGCCCGTCTGTGCCATGGCCGGCACTTCGGAGAGCACGGTGGGGGCGGGGTTGAAGTTCCAGTCCACCACCGCGTCGCGCTCATAAATCGCGAACTGCTTGTTCAGCAGGTCCAGCGAGTTGGGCGGGGGTGTCACGTTCGGCATGGCGACGGAGGTGGTCACGCCACCGGCCGCACACTGGAGGGTGGAGGTGTAGATGGTGTCCTTGTATTCGAAGCCCGGCTCCGAACCCTCGCGGTGGTGCGAGTGCATGTCGATGACGCCGGGGACGATGGCGAGGCCCTTGGCATCGATCACCTCGGCGGCAGCCGGCTCCTCGCCCACCTCGTAGATGGCCGCGATGGCGCCGTCCTTGATGCCGATGGAGCCCTGGAAGCGCCCGTCCGCCGTAATGATGAGGCCGTTCTTGATGATGGTGTCCACGCTACTGTCCTCCAGGTACCGGCCGTCTCAGACGGCGATGTCGAAATGGATGGGGCGGGTGCGGATCACGTCGAGCACTTGGCGGACGTAATCCTGCGACAAGCCGCGGGTGATGAAGACGATGCGGGAGCCCTCCAGGCCCTCCGGCCAAGCGGCGAGCTCCACCGGCGGCGAGAACAGGCGCTGCACGGCCTGGACCACCACCGGCTTGCTCCGCCCCTGGATGGACAGGATGCCCTTCACCCGCAGCAGGTCGTCGCCATGGGCGATGACCAGGGCATCGAGCCATGCGGCCACGTGCTCCCAATGAAGCGGCTCGTCGAAGGCGAGGCAGAAGGAGCCCACATCCTCGGCATGCCGCGCGGCGGGGTCCGCCTCTTCGATCTGCTCGGCGCGCAGCCACGCCCTGACTTCGCTCGGGCGGGTCTTGGGGTCGGCCGGGTCGATGCCGTCGAGCAGGCTCGGCTGCGACAGCGCCCCGAGCGCGGATTCGTGCACCCGCGCGCCCGGCGCCAGCGCGGCGAGCCGCTGCTTCAGCGCCTCGGTGCCGCCGGTGAGCAGGTCGGTCTTGGTGAGGACGATCTCGTCCGCGACACCGGCCTGCTTGCGCGCTTCGGCGTGGCGGTCGAGCGTGCCCATGCCCTGCACCGCGTCCACCGCCGTGACGATCCGGCCGAGGCGGTATGTGCGGGCGACGGGGAAGGTGATGAGCGCCTGGATCACCGGGCCGGGATCGGCAAGGCCTGTGGTCTCGATGATGACGCGGGCGAAGGGTTTCACCTCGCCCGTGGCGCGCTTCTGCGTCAGGTCGCGCAGCGTCTCCACGAGGTCGCCCTTCACCGTGCAGCAGAGGCAGCCGGTGGAGAGCTCGATGGTGTTGTCGCTGCTCGCCGCGATCAGCGCATGGTCGATGCCGATCTCGCCGAACTCGTTGACGATCACGGCGGCATCGCTCAGCGAAGGGGCGCGCAGCCACGCATTCAGGAGCGTGGTCTTGCCGCTGCCGAGGAAGCCGGTGAGCAAGGTCACCGGCGTCCGCATGTCGCGAAAATGGGCCATGGATCAGGCCTCCCTCTTAGGCCCCCTCACTTGCCCGCGATGAAGCTCGGATCGTAGTAGCGGCTCAGCACGAATGCCTGCGTGGGAGGCTCGCCGCCCACGGCCGCGTCGATCTTGAAGAGGTTCTCCAGGCCGGCGGCCGGCACCGAGAGGTCGGCCGGGATCGCCTTCTGCTCCTGGACGATGAAGGCGTAGGAATCCACGCACACGTCGCGGGGCGTCTTGGTGTAGCTGGAGAGGACGTCGATGGCCGCGTCCTTGTTCGCCGGGTCGTTGATGAAGGCCGCGGCCTCCTTCAGCGCCTGGGTCAGGGCGATGGCGGTGGGGCGGGTCGCGGGCGCATTGGCCCAGGTCTTGTTCACCACCAGGGGGGTCTGGACGTAGGGCTCGTGATAGACGTCGAGCAGCACTGCGCCTTCCTGGGCCGCCAGCGTGTCGAAGGGAGCGATGAGGAGCGCGCCCGCCACCTGGCCGTTGCCCATGGCGATGATGCGGTCGCGGGAATTGGCGATGGAGACCATCTGCACCCCGGCCGGGTCCACGCCGGCCTGCAGGAGCTGATACTTCAGGAGGTTGGCGGTGCCGCCCTTCACCGCGCCGGCGGTGAGCGGCTTGCCGGCCAGCGCCTTAATGGAAGCGGTGCCCTTGGCGCCGTAGAGCCGCAGGATGGTCTTGTCGAGCACCGCGCCGGCGATGATCACCGGGGCGCCCTTGTCCACCGCGCGCACGGCGAGATCGCCGAGGGAGATGCCGGCATCCGCACTGCCGGAGGCCACCGCCTGGAGGAGCGCCGGGCTGTCAGAGGCGCGCAGCTCCCGAATCTCAAGATTGCGCTTGGCGTAAAAGCCCTTCTGCTCAGCGATGGCGTGCAGCCACAGCAGCGCGCTCGGCGCCAGAACCGCCAGCTTCACCTCGGTCTTCGGGGCCTGAGCGGATGCGCCTGCAAGCGGCACGGAGGCCGCCAGAATCATCGCGGTAAGAAGCGTGCCGATCCGTGTCATCACTGTCTCCGGAGGAAAGGTTCGAGGCCCGTCTGGTGCGCGCCTTTCGGAAAGGATAAATCCTGTCCAAACACGAGTTCAAGCATTATTATCAGATGTTGAGAATTTTGCTTTTTTCTCATATACAGAGATAATGTATCATCTGGGAGGCGGATGTTGGCCAGTCGTATCCTTCAGGTTCTGGCCCTCTTCCGCGGGCAGCCCGGCCCGTTGACGGTCGAGGAGATCGCGCGCGAGACGGGGGTGTCCCAGAGCTCGGCCTATCGCGACGTGCAGGATCTCTCCCGCGCCGGCTTTCTCGATCCGGTCATGGGCGCCGGCTACGTGCTGGGGCCGGCCTTCATCGAGTACGACCGCCTTTTGCGGCAGGGCGATACCCTGATCCCCCTGGCATCGGAGATCATGCGGCGGCTGCTGGACGAGACCACCCAGCACGCCACCGCCATCCTGTGCCGGCGCTATCGCGACACGGTGATGTGCGTGCACCAGGAGCACGGCTCCGCGCCCCATCCCATCACCACCTATGAGCGCGGCGTTGCCATGCCGCTGTTCGCGGGCGCCTCCTCCAAGGTGGTTCTCGCCCACCTGGAGGACCGGGCGCTGAAGCGCATCTATCTCGACAATGAGGACACCATCCGCGCCCGCCTGGGCCACGGCGACTGGAAGGCCTTCAAGGCCGAGGTGCGGAACATCCGGCGCGCAGGTGTCGTGGAGACGGCGTCCGAGGTCGCGCACGGCCGCGCCGGCATCGCCGCGCCGGTGCTCGTCAACAAGCAGGTGATTGCCGGCGTGAGCCTCGTTCTCGCCGAAGAGGAGCTTGCCGGCACCGCAGCCCGATTCCGCGACGCGGTGATCCGTGCCGGGCGCGCCATCTCCGAGGAGATCGCACGGGGCGGAACCTGGGTCGCGCGGTAGAGCGCGCGACCCGCATTCCATGATCTGGCCGGCCAAGGCTGGGTCGACGCGATCGGGCGCCACGTCCGCCTGAGCGCATCTGCTTTCGCCAAGAGCGAATGGCCTCCAAACTGGCTGGCTTCATATCCGCACGCAAATCCTACCTACCTCGGCGAGGCGAGAGCCAGCCGGCTGAAGCCGGCTGACGGAGAGCCGGCCCTGGTGCGCTTTAAGGGTAGGGTTGAACGTGCATTATTTATTTTTTATTTATTCTGATGTCAATTTTTATACATTCTGAATAACTCTATATCTCAAATATAACTTCATTGTTGAAGAGTAATCTCTAGGTAACGTCAATCAATTTCCAAAATCTGCTTTGGGGGCGGATTTCGGCCTTGCAACGGCCGTTGGCGCATTTATGATTAAATCTATCGAATAAATTTGAAAGGTAGTCATGGCAGTGTCGGCAATCGCCCTTGGGGCAGACGTCGCGGCCATCGAAGGCGGGACGCTCGCCCTTGGTCCTGAGGGAAAGCGGATCCGGTCCGAGGTGTTGGAAGCGGTTCGCCATCTGCGGGCGCGGGGCGCCATCGCGGCAGGCAGCGCGGCCAATTTCAGCGCCCTGCTGCCGGACGCGCCGGGCCACGTGTTGATCACCTCGCGCGGCCTTCCGGCCGATCTCAGCGAGGAGGATTTTGGCGTCGTCACCCTGGATGGGGAGTTTGTCAGCGGTCGCCTCGGAGGTGGCATCCGCTCGGTCATCGCCATGCATACCCACGCTTATTCGCGGCCCGGCGTGACGGCGGCGATCCATACCCACTCGCCCCATGCCACCGCTTTCGCGGTCGCCCACAAGCCGATCCCGCCCTATTACGAGCCGCTGCTCACGCGCGGCCAGACGGTGGAAATCCCGGTCACCACCTATGGCGGGCGCAATTCCGGCGAACTGGTGAACCGCATTGACGGCCTGCTCGCCGAGCACCCGGAGACCCGGGCCATCCTGCTCGCCAATCACGGCCTCCTGGTCTTCCACGAGACGCCGAAGAAGGCGGCCGAACTGACGGCCATCATCGACGAGGCTGCCGCCCTCTTCATCCGCGCGGCGGCCATCGGCGGCGCGCAGCCCATCGCCCGCTAGCCCGCGACGGCACTCCTCAGGAAAGCCCATACCCATGGAAATTCTCTGGTATGTGGTCAACCGCGACGGCCGTAACCCGTGGGATCCCACGTGGGCCCGTCCGGTGGACCAGCACTATCTCCAGGCGCTCGCCTCCACCATCGACAGCCGCGGCTATTCGGGTGCGCTGTTCGCGACGCAGCCCACTGCCGGCCTCGATCCGTTCGTGGCCGTTGCGTCCCTTCTGCACTTCGCGCCGCGCATGCGGTTCCTGCTGGCGGTGCATCCCTCGGTGTACGCTCCAACGCAGCTGGTGAAGCTCGCCACCACCCTCGACCAGGCATCGGGCGGGCGTCTGCTGCTGAATATCGTCAACGGCCATGGCAGCTTCGCCGCGGCCGGCGTGCACCTGAACCATGACGAGCGCTATGCGCGCTGCGACGAGTTCCTCACCATCTATCGCGGCATCATGGCCGGCGAGACAGTGGATTTCGAGGGGCGCTTCCTCACCGTGAAGGGTGCGAAGGCCGAATTCCCGGCGCTGCAGCGGCCCTATCCGCCGCTCTGGTTCGGCGGCATCTCCGAGGTGGCCCGCGAGGTGGCGGCGAAGCACATCGACAAGTTCCTCACCTGGGGCGAGCCGCCGCCGGAGACCGCGGAAGTGATCGCCGACATGCGCCGGCGCGCGGCCAAGTATGGGCGGAAGATCACTTTCGGAATCCGCCTGAACCTGATCCTGCGCGACACGGACGAGGAGGCCTGGGACGAGGCGCAGACCATGCTGGACCGCACCAGCGATGCGACCATCGCCGAGACCCAGCGCAAGGGCGCGGCGCAGGACGCGGTCAGCCAGGTGCGCCAGTCCGCCTTCCACGGCGGCGAGCGGCCGAAGCACGCCCGCGACCTCGAAGTCTATCCCAACCTCTGGTCCGGCCTCGGGCTGCTGCGCAACGGACCGGGCATCGCTTTGGTGGGCGGTCCCGAATCCATTGCCGCCCGTATCCGCGAATACAAGAGCATCGGCGTGGACGCCTTCATCCTGTCTGGCAATCCCTTCCTGGAGGAGGCGCACCGCTTCGCCGATCAGGTGATGCCGCTGCTGCAGCTCGATGCGAGCTGGAAGCAAGGCCGGCAGGATCCTCAGCCCTTCACGTTTCCGAAGGCGCCGAAGCTCGATCCGCACCCCAACGCGCTCGCCGCCGCAGGCTGAGGCCATTTCATCCCCGTCGCCTTTCGGGGCGGAGGGGCCATCTTTCGAGGCCCGCTCATGACGTCTTCAGCCAAGCCGCGCCGTTTCGCGGTTCCCCTGCGCACCGCAGCTTTTGCCTTCGGCGCCCTTCTCGCCGCCGCCTTGCCGGGCGCCGCCCAGACCTTGGTAAAGGTGGGCGTGCCCGTCGGCACGGTACCGGGCCTCAAGGCAGCGATCGAGGAGGGTTACTTCCAGAAGGAAAACATCGCGATCCAGTTCGTGACCCTGTCCGGCGGCCCCGCCATCATCACCGCCACGGTCGGCGGCTCCGTGGATGTGGGCTATGCGGACATGTTCGCGTGGGTGGGGTCGCTGGAGAACGGGTTCGACCTCGTCCTCCTCCAGCCCGCCAATGGACGCGGCGCGTCCGACTACATCATCGCCGGCCCCAAGAGCGGCATCAAGACGCCCCAGGACCTGCGCGGAAAGAAGATCGGCATCGCCGCGCATGTCCAATCGAAGCTGCGCGTGACGCTCTATCTGGAGCGCTTCGGCCTGAAGCCCAGCGATGTCACCCTGGTCACCGTCGCCCAGCGCGACACGGTGGGCGCGGCGCTCGCCTCCGGGCAGATCGACGCCGCCATCGCGCCCGACCCTGATGTCGCCCAGTGGGAGCAGCAGTTCAAGGTCTATCCCCTGGATGGGCGGCCCTGGCAGCAGGTGCCGGAAGCGGCCACAACCGCCGGCTTCTTCGTGACCAAGGCCTGGCTCGCGGCCAATCCAAAGGTGGCCGAGGGCTTCGTGCGTGCCGCGCGCAAGGGCGCCGCCCGCTACAACGCGCTCAGCGCGGAGGACAAGGCGAAGATCGTCCTCAAGTACGACAAGCTGGATTTCTTCGAGCTGGAGAAGACCACGCCCGGCGTTCTCGCGCGCCTCAACGACGACATCGCCTCGCAGGACGGGCCGATCGATCTCACCGCCACGGGGGAATGGCTGGCCATTGCCCAGAAATACGGGCTGATCAAGAACACCATCGATCTGAAGGCCCACCTCTACCGCACGGCGACCGAGCCGAAGGTATGACCGCGCATCCCGCGCCCTCTCGGCTTTCCCCAGCGCCCGGCGGCGAGATCGACCTTACCGCCGTCGCCGTGGAATATGCCGGCAAGAAGGGGAACGTGCGCGCGCTGAAGGGCGTGTCGCTCCACATCCGGCCCAACGAGTTCCTGGCCATTGTCGGCCGGTCGGGGTCGGGCAAGTCGACGCTCCTGCGGGTGATCGGCGGTCTCATTCCGCCGAGCGAGGGCACGGCCGCGCTCGGCGGCGAACCCATCGTGCGCCCGCCATCCTCCGCCCGCTTCGTGGCGCAGGACTATACCCAGTCGCTCCTGCCCTGGCTGACGGTGGAGGACAATATCCGCTTCGGCATCCGCCATGCGGTGCGCCCCGACGCCGACCCCGACGGCAGCGTCGCGCGCATGCTCGATCTGGTGGGGCTCGCCCATGCGCGCTCGCGCTATCCCGGAGAGCTCTCCGGCGGCATGCAGCAACGTGTCGCCATCGCCCGGGCACTCGCCTCGCAGCCCAGCGTGCTGCTGCTGGACGAGGCCTTTAGCTCGGTGGACGCACTGAGCCGCGCCAAGCTGCAGGACATGATCCTCGGCCTCTGGGAGACGCTGCGCTTCACCGCCGTGCTCGTGACCCACGACATCGACGAGGCGGTCTATCTCGCCGACCGCGTGGCGGTCATGCAGGAGCGCGGCGCGGGCATCGCGGCCCTCGTGGACGTAGACTTGCCGCACCCCCGCCATCAGGTGGAGACGCGCGAGCGGCCCGATTACCTCGCCTATCGCCGCGAGCTTGCCGCGCGGGTCCTCACATCGGACCTGGAAGGGGCCGCCGCATGAGCAATACGGAGCGCGCGCTCACGCTGAACCGGCTCGGGGAGGTGGATGGCGGCCATGCCGCGCCGAAGAAGCCGCGGAAATCGCTCGGCGTCCTCGGCCTCTTCCACAGCCGCCTGTTCGGCTGGAGCGCGGTCATTGCCCTGCTGGTGCTGTGGGAATGGATCGCGTCCGTCGCTCCCTCGCCGGGCCTGCCGCCCCCGAGCCGGATCTGGAATTCCTGGATGGCGGAGATCACCAAAGGCGACCTCCTCGCACAGCTCGGCGAGACCATGCTTGCCATGCTCTATGGCTATGCGGTGGCGGCGGTCCTGGGCATCGCGCTCGGCATCGCCATGGCGCGCGTGAAGGTGCTCTACGCGCTGTTCGAGCCCATCGTAGAGCTGTGGCGGCCGATCCCCTCCATCATCTTCATTCCGGTGATCATCCTTTATGCCGGCCTCGGGCTGGAGATGAACGTCATCGTGATCGTCATTGCGGCGACCGAATCCGTCATCCTCAACGCCTATGGCGGCGCCCGCTCCATCCCGCCCGCTTTGCTCGACACCGCCGCCACGTTCCGCCTCACCTGGTGGCAGACCCTGCGCGAGATCGTGCTGCCCGCCGCGGCCCCGCAGATCTTCGTCGGGCTGCGCCTCGCGCTCGCCAAGTCCCTGGTGCTCGCCGTGGGCTCGGGGATGATCGCCGGAAATTCGGGCATCGGCTTTTACGTGATCAACGCGCAGCAGACCCTGGACATCGCCAAGATGTATGCGGGCGCGGCCACCGTCGCGCTCACGGGCTATGCGCTCAATCTCCTGTTCCTGTTCATCGAAAGCCGCGTCGTGCACTGGCACGCCGCCCAGCGCGGCAGCGCGATCGTGTGAGGTGATGTGATGTCCGTTGCCCATCAGCTTCAAGCCGTCCCGGCCCCGGGCATCGACCGGCTGTGGTACACGCGCTGCAACGTGCCCACCGCCAGCGGCATCGCCTTCAATCTCGGCTGGCTCGCGGACCGCTATGGCCGCGACGGCATGACCATCGGCGCGCTTCAGGATGCGCCGCTGGAGATCGCCCGGCACCATTACGACCACCTCCTTCCCGGCCTGATCCGGGAGGGCGGCAATGTCCCGGCCCTGGTGGCGCGCTCCAACGGTGCGCCCACAAGGCTCATCGGCCTCACCTGGATCGACGAGCAGCAGATCATCGCGGTTCGCCCCGAAAGCGGTATCGCCGGCCCGCGCGATCTTGCCGGCCGGCGCATCGCCGTTCCCGCTTTTACCGGCCGGGGCGAGACCAGCATGGCGCGTGCCATGGCCCTGCACGGCTTCGAGAACGCGCTTGCGCTCGCCGGCCTGACCTTGGCGGATGTGGAGATCATCGACGTGGGGCTGGAGGAGATCGTGCCGCCCGGCCGCCATCGCAAATCCACGCAGGCGGTCCTGTGGCCCGGCCTGGATCTGGTGGAACAGGGCGCCGCCGACGCGCTCTATCTGAAGGGTGCCGCGGCGGGCCGTGCCGCACGCGCTGCGGGCCTCGTGGTCGCCGTGGACCTCGATGCCACGCCGGACCGGCGCTCAAGGGTCAATAACGGCACGCCGCGCCCATTGACGGTGCATGAGGATTTGCTGGCGCAGCACCCCGACTGGGTGGTGGCCTTCCTCGCCGAGACGCTGCGCGCCGCCGACTGGGCCGCCGCCGATGCCCACGCTGTGAAGGAGATCGTGGCACGGGAGACGCAGGCACCCGTTGAGGAGATGGAGAAGACCTACGGGCCGGACTTCCACGCGACGCTCCATCCCGACCTTTCCGGGGAGCGGCTGGGCCTGCTGGGCATTCAGAAAGACTTCCTGCTGCGTCACGGCTTCCTGGCGCGCGATTTCGACCTTGCAGACTGGGTTGAACCGGGCCCGCTTCAGGCCGCCCGCCGTCTTCTGGAAGGCTGACCGTTTCGGAGTAAGCCCCAGTATGGGAAGAATCGCTGCAGCAGACCAGTGCTGCAGCGATCCGCAAAAGCCTTATCCGGCGCGGCGGACGTCCTCGCGCTTCGGAAGCTTCCAGTTCGGCCGCGGAAAGTGGCAGGTATAGCCGTTGGGATAGCGCTCCAGGTAATCTTGGTGCTCCGGCTCGGCCTCCCAGAAATCGCCAACCGGCGCCACTTCGGTCACGACCTTGCCGGGCCAGAGGCCGGAAGCCTCCACGTCGGCTATGGTCTCCTCAGCGACCCGCTTCTGCTCTTCGTTCGTATAGAAGATCGCCGAGCGGTAGCTCGCGCCGATGTCGTTGCCCTGACGGTTGCGTGTCGTCGGGTCGTGAATCTGGAAGAAGAATTCGAGCAGGTCACGGAAGCTGATCTTGGCCGGATCGAACACGACCTCGATCGCCTCCGCATGGCTCCCATGATTGCGGTACGTGGCATTGGGCACGTCGCCACCTGAGTAGCCCACACGGGTGCCGATCACGCCCGCATTGCGGCGGATCAGATCCTGCATGCCCCAGAAGCAACCGCCGGCAAGCACTGCGCGTTCTGTTGTCATGGTTCTGGACCTCCTGATTTTGGCCTCGGCGTAAATATAGGCATTGTTGCGCAACATATCAGGTGCAGGAGAGCTCCGGCGGATGGCATTGACGTTTCTCTTCGACGGTCCGGAACAGGCGAAACAGACCATCCTCCTGGCGCACGGCGCCGGAGCTCCGATGGATTCACCGTCGCTGACAGCGACGGCAAAGGCCCTGGCGGCGTCGGGCTTTCGCGTGGCGCGTTTCGAATTCGACTATATGGCCCGCCGGCGGACGGAAGCGGGCCGCAAGCCGCCGCCGCGCGCCGAAACGCTCAATCCCGAATATATCGCCGCCATCTCCGCGCTCGGCGCAGACGGACCACTTATCATCGGCGGCAAGTCGATGGGCGGCCGTGTGGCCAGCATGATCGCGGACGAGTTGTTCGCCGCCGGAAAGGTTCGCGGGCTGCTGTGTCTCGGCTATCCCTTCCATCCGCCGGCCAAGCCCGAGCAATTGCGGACGAAGCACCTTATGGACCTGAAGGCACCGACGCTCATCGTGCAAGGCACGCGCGATGTGTTCGGCACGCGAGAGGACGTCTCCACCTACACGCTTTCGCCGGCCATCGAAATTCTGTGGCTCAAGGACGGCGACCACGATCTGAGACCCCGGAAGAGCATCTCTGGATTTTCACCGGCCGACCATCTCAAGACCATGGCTGAAGCGGTCTCGAACTGGGCCGAGCGGACGAACGCGGTTTAGCGCGACTGCTTCCAGGGATCGCTCGGTGCCGACACAGTGCTCGAGATGTCGCCCGAGGACCCCTGGTTGGGCGCATTGTTCAGGGATGTATTGCGACCAGCATCGAACCGAAGGTAGGAACCGACGCGCACGCAGGTATTCGTTCCGGGCACCTGTTTGAATCCGGCACCCTGTTGCGCACACATGTCGTAGCCTGGAGGTTTGGCGTCGCCCGCCATCGCGCCTGCCGCTGTGGCGACCTGTACGGCAACGATTGCCACAGCGCGCATCGTCGCGCGAGACCCTGATGCTAGACCCGACCGGGACATGCAATGCTCCGACTTCCAGCCGCGCCACCAACCCCTCTCCATCGTAGTGTGGGTGGCGCGTGGAAAAAAGGGGGCATCTGAAATCCCGGGATGGAAAGCTGTCACGGATAAGGAAGGCAGCGGTTTGACAGCCAATCAGGCCTTCGGCTGAACTGGCGCGGCGAACATCTTGCCGCGTGCCAGCAGCAACAGCGTCATGATCGAGAGACCCGAAATGACGAGGTTGGCCAGGACAAAGAGAAATGGGCCGAGAATGGAGACCGCGCCATGATCGCCGGCGGCGATGAGGCGGAGGGGGGCAGTGGCAATCGCCGTCGCGCCGAAACTGAAAGCCCACAATCCCGGGACTGCGCCCGCTTCCGCAATCCATGGCGAAAGCCGTGCGAGAATGAAGAGCTGGAGAACGCCATAGCCCACGAGGGCATGGACAAAGACGTCCGGCGTCCCACCGCTCACCGCAATATAGGCCACGGCGCCGACGGGCGCCGGTGCGAGTTGGATCCCCAGCGTCGGGCGCAGGGCGATGGGCGTCGTCGGCCCCGTCAGCAGCCGGTTGAGCAGCACGGATTCCATGGCGAGCCAGGAAAAGAGGCCGGCACCGAAGACGAGTTGGCCCCAGTCCGGATGTCCGAGCGCGGAGATCACCGTCGCCGAAACGAAGCTGCCCGCGACGGTCGGCAAGTAAAGCACGGCTGTCGTCGTGCCCGCGTCCCGCTCGCCATGCCAGAGACCGCCCGTTCGCCAGATGCCGAAGCAGAGCGTGAAGGCAGCGCCGATCAGGAAGACGATGTCGGCACCCACCTGCCAATGGGTTGCCAGACCGCCGGCGATCAGCATGGTCGAGACCCCCGCAAGCCCGATGAAACAGCATTGGACGGGATGCGCAGCCTCCGCCGCCAGTTTCTCCGGCGCGAGGAAGGCCTTGGAAAGATAAAGAGCGACGAGGGTTGCCCAGACGATCCCGGCGACACCGTAGATCATCTCTGCAATGAAGGCCGGAAACTGCCAGGCTTGCGCGGCAGCGCGCCATGCATTTCCAAGCCCCGCAAGCCCCAGAACGATGCCGAAATAGGACGCCGGCATGTTTCCGGCGATCTCGGAAAGACGGAGCGGGGGCTTGCCGGTTGAAAGCGGCTCGGAAAGCATCGCGTCCATGGCTTGTCTCCTTCGACGAAGGCTCTGTGATCGAGAGAATACTGGGGCGTGCCAGCCCAACCTGCCGTGCGGGGAAAGTTGGGCTGGCAAGGGGCCGCTTACTTCCTGAGGGCGCTGGCGATCTGGCCGACGAGCGTTGCCCAGGGCATGTCGAGCGCGCCATAGAGCGCACCCGCCTCGGGCCGCCCGTTGTCCTTGAGGATCTCGACCATCAAGGTCCCGTAGTCGGACAGGATGACACCGGCCTGAAGCATGCGAAGCAACCCGGCCTGCCGCTTGGTCTCGCTGAAGGTTCCGGAAGCATCGACGGCGACATAGGCGTCCAGCCCCCGCGCAACCGCGGTCATGGCCGGGAACGCCGCACAGACCTCGAGGGAGATGCCCGCAAAGATCAGCTTCTTGCGGCCGGTGGCCTCGATCGCCCGCGCGACGCGATCATCGTCGTAGGCATTGACCGAGGAGCGGTCGATGATCTCGATGCCGGGCAGGGCTTCGACGAGTTCGGGGAAAGTCGGACCCCACATGCTGTCGCGCGCCGTGGTCGTGACGACGATCGGAAGATTGAGCGCCTTGGCTGCCTTGGCCAGGGCCACGACATTATGCTTCAGTTCGCCGGTGGAATAGTCGCGGACGCCCGTCATCAGGCCGACCTGGTGATCGACGAGAACGAGGGCAGCGTTGTCGGCGGTGAGAGGCTCATACGCGCGGTTCGTCATTTCATCGTCCTTCACGGTTGCAAACGGTTTCGGCGAACAGGGCGGCGATGTAATAGGTATTGTTACAATCGTCACAGGCGTCATGACCTGATGAGATCTGGCGCTTATCTATCCGCACGCTGCTTCGCTATTTCCGAGCGAGCCAGAACGGTGCGCCCGGTTCACGATGTTCCGTCGTGACGAGCGAAAATTAGCCCCTGGACGATTGGCCCAAAAGCCGTCAAAAACCAAACACAGCGTCCAACTGCTTGAACGATGGGGCGGCGCGTGCTGGATTTGAACGACTTCTTTTTCTTCGTGCAGGTGGTCGATCGCGGCGGTTTCACGGCTGCGGGCCGCACGCTGCGGATCCCCAAATCGACCCTCAGCCACCGCATCCAGCAGCTCGAGGGCAATCTCGGCGTTCGGCTACTCAACCGGACGTCACGGCGCTTCGGCATGACTGATGCCGGGGAGGACTTCTACCGGCACGCGGTGGCGATGCTGCGGGAGGCCGAATTGGCCGAGACGACCATTCGGCAGCGTCTGACCGAGCCGACCGGGACGGTCCGATGCACGGCGGGCGTCGCGACCATGCAGTTCGCAATGTCCGACATCATCGCCGATTTCCTGGTGCAGTATCCGAAGGTGAATGTCGTCGCCCACGCCGCAGACCGGACGGTCGACATCGTCGGCGAGAATTTCGACGTTGCTGTCCGTGCGCATTCCGATGCCCTGCCGGATTCCAATCTGGTCCAGCGGACGCTTGCACCCGCCCCGTGGTTCCTGTTCGCCGGATCGAACTATCTCGACGCCAATGGCGCGCCCGAGACGCCCCACGACCTTCAGCGCCACCCATCCCTTTTCATGATGAGAAGCGGCGTCGTTCCGGTCTGGCGGCTTCGCCATGCGCGCGAGGCGCGGGACGAAGTCGTCATGCCCCTCGCGCCGCGCCTGCTGGGAGACGACATGGTCGGACTCCAGCAGGCGGCGATAAAGGGCCTCGGCGTGGTGGCGCTCCCGGGCTATGTCTGCCGGGCCGCGGTCCGATCCGGTGCATTGCGGCGGGTGCTGCCGGACTGGCTCGCCGGCGATTCTACGATCACGGCCCTTATTCCCTTCAGGCAGGGGCTGCTGCCGTCAGTGCGCGTCTTCCTCGATCATCTGGCGGCCGAATTTCCCAAGACCGTGCTGATGTAGATCGTCCATTCAGTTGGACGTTAAGTCTCGATTTTCGCGACTTCCCGGCCGATGCGCCCACTCCCTAGACTGGTCGCCAAGATCGTTGGGGAGTGTTCGAGCAATGCGCAATACGGCGACGGCGGAGAAGATCGATGGTCCTTTGGAGAGGATCGGAAAGATCATCTCGGGAACATCGCACATGATGGGAAGCGGGTTTACCGCGCATCACTTCTCGGAAGAGATGTTCGAAGGGCGGATGGATCCGCTTCTGATGGTGGATCACTTCGTGATGACCGCCCCGACGTTCGAGCCGCATCTTCATGCTGGCATTTCGGCGGTCACGGTCATGTTCGAGGACTCGCGGGGCGCGTTCCTGAACCGTGACACCCTCGGCCGCAACGTCGCCCTGAAAGCGGGTGATCTCTATTGGCTCGCGGCGGCCAGCGGGGCCGCCCATGAGGAGAAGCCGGAAGAGGGGGCGCGGACGCACGCCTTGCAGATCTTCGTCAACCTGCCCGCTCGCCTCAAGATGGAGCCGGCGCGCGCGCTTCACGTGCCCGCGCAAGAGGTGCCGGTCCTTCAAGGGCAGGGGCATCGCGTGCGGGTCGTGCTGGGGCGCAGCGGGACCGCCGTGGGCGCCGAAGGCACGCCGCAAGAGATGACGATGCTTGACGGCTTCCTGGAGCGGGATGGGTGTTTTGCCCACCACCTGCGGGAGGGGCGGCAGGCCTGGATCTACGCTGTCTCTGGCGGACTGACGGTTTGCGTTCAGGGGGAAGCGCACGCGCTGGAGGCGGGCAGCGCGACGACCGTCGGCGCCGGACCAGAGGCGGAGGTCATGCTGGCCGCCACGGAGCCCGCCCACTTCGTGCTGATGGCCGCGCAGCCGATCCGTGAGCCGTTCGTCAAGCACGGACCATTGGTGATGTCCACGGCGGCGGACGTCCGGCGGACGCTTGCGGGCTACGCCGAGGGTCGGCTCGGCCGCGTGCCGACCTAGCCGTTTCCTCACAATCGCAATCCGTGCGCGCGCCGCCCGAAGCGGCGGCGAACCGTCGAACTTTGCCCGTTGGGCAAGGCGCTACGACAAGGCCCGAGGCCCTGCTCGCTTTTCCTCATCGCAACGGCTCAATGGAGACTGGCAATGCCCGAGGTTGAAATTCACGACACGGAGCAAAGCGGAACTGAGATCATCAAAATCTCAGCCGAAGAGAGCGTTCGTGAAGCCGTTTTGCGTGCGCGGTTCGCCAGCTTCTGGGGAACCGCGGCCGGAGAGCCGAGGGCGGTTTACGACGCGTTCATCTCCGCAAGTCCTCTGGCGGACGACGTCACGCTCGAAGTTGTCGATGAGGAGGGTGTGGGCGGCTGGTGGGTTCGCCCCGTGCGCTCGGAGCCCGGCGCGGCGATCCTCTTCATCCATGGCGGCGGCTATGTGCAGGGCAATGCGAAGGCCTATCGCGGCTTCGTCAGCCAGCTCGTGAGCCGCACCCAGGTTCCCGCGCTCGTCATCGATTATCCTCTGGCGCCCGAGGCGACGCTTCCGGCGGCTCCGACCGCGGCCCTGAGGGCATGGCGGTGGCTGGCCTCTCAAGGTTTCCAGCGGATCGCGATCGTCGGGGATTCCGCGGGTGGCGGTCTGACGCTGGTCACGCTCGCAGCGTTGGCCAGGCTGGCTGAGGGGGCAGCGCCAGTCGCAGGAGCCGTGTTCTCTCCATGGGCCGATCTGGCCTTCACCGGCGCATCCATGACGGATCCGGCCGTGGAAGATCCGCTGATCGGCCATGAGTATCTGCAGGATTGTGCCCGGAAATATCTTGGCGCTGCAGATCCTTCGGATCCGCTCGCCTCGCCGCTCTTCGGCGATCTGCGGGGCTTGCCGCCCCTCCTCATCCAGGTCGGGACCGACGAGCGCCTGCTCGATGATTCCCGGCAATATGCCGAGCGTGCGCGGCGGGCAGGCGTCCCCGTCCAACTCGAGATCTGGGAGGGCATGCATCATGTCTTCCAGCTCGATGTCGCGCATCTGGAAAGCAGCCGTGCCGCGCTTGATCGCGCCGCCTGCTTCCTGCGCAACGCCTTCAACCCCGATTGAAGACGTCTCGACCGGTCGATCCATCAGGAAAGGAGAATTGCCATGCCCACATTCGAGGGGTCTTTCGACGTCGTCATCGTCGGTGGGGGATCCGCGGGCGCGGTGCTTGCGAACCGGCTGAGTGAGGATCGCGCCAGGCGCGTTCTCCTGCTGGAAGCAGGGCCGGCCTATGCTCCGGCGGACTATCCCGATGTGATCGCGAACGCGAACCGCGTGGGTGGGGACCAGGCGCACGACTGGGGTTATCACACCCAGGATCATCTCGCGCTTGGTCATGACGTGGCAGCCATTCGCGGGAAGGTGCTCGGTGGCAGCTCGGCCGTGAATGCGGCGGTCGCGATGCGCGCGAGACCGTCCGATTTCGCGCGCTGGGCCGCGCGTGGCGTCGAAGGCTGGTCCTTCGAGGACGTTCTACCGATCTACAAGGCGATGGAGAACACGCCGACGGGTGACGACGCCTGGCATGGGCGATCCGGCCCCTTCCCGATCCGGCAGCGGACAATGGAGGAGAACACCCCGTCGATGCGGGCCTTCGTCCGGGCCGCGGAGGCGGTTGGCCTGGCACGCGTCAGCGACTTCAACGGTGCGGAGCAGAACGGGGTTTCGCCCTATCCGCTGAACGTCGTCGATGGCCGGCGGATCAACACTGGCATGGCCTACTTGACGGATGACGTGCGGCGCCGGCCGAACCTGACGATCATGGGGCGGGCCGAGGTCGACAGTGTCGTCTTCGATGGGTCCAGGGCCACCGGTATTCGTCTTGCGAATGGCGAAACGATAATCGCCGGACAGGTGATCCTGTCGGCTGGCGCGTTCGGCAGCCCGGCAATCCTGATGCGCTCCGGCATCGGACCGTCGTCGCATCTCCGAGAGCTCGGCATCCCCGTTCTTCTGGACGCTCCCGTCGGCGAGCGGCTGAAGGAGCATCCCTTCTACTACAATGTCTACGCCCTCAAGCCGGAGGCCAAGTCCATGGCTCCGGTTGCAGGGGCAATCATCTGGACCAGCTCCAGCGAGGCGCGTGCGGACGAGCTCGATCTGCACATCTCCGGCACGCACATCTTCGACCCTGCGCAGAGCCCGACGGGAGGCGCGATCGTCCTTGCCTGCGCAGTGACGCTCCCGAACTCGATCGGATCCGTCCGGCTTGCGAGCCGCGATCCGCGCGCGATGCAGGTCATCCGCTACAATTTCTTCCAGGATCCGAGCGACCTGCGGCGAATGATGGAGGCGGTGCGGCTGTCTCGCCGGATCGGGAGAACGGCACCGTTCAAGGACGTGGTCGCATCTGAGATGGCCCCTGGAAGGGATGTCGAGGATGATGCCGCACTCGAGAAGGCGGTGATCGCCTCAGTGGACGGCTACGCTCATCCAACCTCGACGGTGCCGATGGGAGGCGCCGACGATCCGCGTGCCGTGGTCGATGCGAACGGCGCTGTACGCGGACTGGACGGCCTCCACGTCATCGACGCGTCGATCATGCCGGACATTCCTTCGGTGGCGACGAACGTCACGACGATCATGATCGCCGAAGCCATTAGCCGAAGGCTCTGAATGAAGCGGATGGATCGATATCCACGCCTCCGGATGGGACAGCTGGATGCTGTCCCATCCGGTGTTGATGCTTCTCGGCCGTCTCGCCGAAGCCTCTGGGGATACATAAGTTTTTCGTCGGTTCTGACGTGCTCCATGCCTCTGATGTCAAAGTGACGCGTAACGGCCTCGTCGCTTGACACCATCCGATGCTTCGGGTCTTCCTGTGGCCATGGTCCGCAACCTTGCACATGCCCTGCGAGCGATTCCCTGTCTGGCGATCCGCCGGATGGTGGCTGTCGCCGTGATGTTTTGCTTGGTTCTCGGCCCCCTGTGCGAGACGGTGGCTGCGCACCATGTCGATGATGTCGACAGCATTGTCGCGATGAGCGACGGAGCCGTCGACCAGGGTGCCGCGAAGACGGTTCCAGACCACGGGCCGTCTCTGCCCTCCGCCGACCACGATTGCCACGGCTGCGCCGCCGCGGTGCTTCATGCACCCATGGAGATCGCGATCGCACGCGTCCCGACAATTCTCGAGATCCTGTCTGAGAACCTTGTCGCGGGCCGTGTTCCCGGCGCCGAACTGCGTCCTCCCCGAGCCTGATCCTTCCGCACGTCGCGTGCTGACGCCCTGCGTCGGCCAATGCAGACCCATGCCCGGAATGGATCATGTTTTCTCGTGCCCTCGCGCTTGCGCTTGGGGCAGCGATCGCGCTGCTTCATGCGCCGGAGACGCGTGCCGCGTCCCCGCGCCCCATCACTTTGTCCCAGGCCCTGGCGAGCGCGCTCGCCGCCAATCCGAGGCTGACCGCCGCCGAGCGTGACATCGGCATGGCGGGCGGGCGGAGCATTCAGGCGGCGGCGCTGCCGAACCCGAGCCTGTCCCTGGACGTCGAGAATGCCTTCGGCACCACCTCGTACCAGGGGCTCGATCTCGCCGAGACGACGCTCCAGGTCAGCCAGCTCGTGGAACTCGGCGGAAAGCGCGAGGCGCGGATCGCGGCTGCGAATGCGGGATTGGGCGTCGCCCGCTGGGAAAGCGAAGCCCTGCGCCTTCAGGTTCTGGCGGAGACCACCGCCGCGTTCGTCACCGTCCTGAGCGCGCAACGGCGCCTGGACGTCCTCCAGGTGCAGGCCGGCGCCATCGAGCGCCTCGCGCCGCTGCTTCAGAACCGCGTCCAGGCTGGCGCCTCATCGCCGGCGGAGATTTCGCGGGCCAGGGTCGCCGCCGATCTCGCCAAGGTTGAGAGGGAACGCGCCAAGGCGGCCCTTTCGACCGCCCGGCGGGATCTCGCCCTTCTCATGGGACTGTCCGAGGCGAAGTTCGGACCCGTGACGGGTAACCTCGCCAAGGTGGGCGCGCCCCCGCCGCTCCAGCGCATTCTCAAGGCATCGCAGGAGAACCCGCAGCTCACGCGCTTCACCGCCCTCAAGGCGCAGCGGAGCGCGGAGCTCAGCGGCGCCCGGGCGAAAGCCGTGCCCGACGTGACCGTCGGCGTCGGCTATCGCCATTACAACGAGACCGTGGACAGCGGCATGGTGTTCTCGCTGTCGGTCCCGCTCCCGCTGTTCGACCAGAACCGCGGCGGCATCCTCGAAGCGAATGAATCCTTGAGGAAAGCAGAGGCCGAGGAGGCCATCGTCCGCAGCGCCCTGATCTCCCAGCTCGGACGGGCCCACGACACACTGAATGCCGCCTACGACGAGGTGATCCTGCTGCGCTCCAGCACCATCCCGGACGCCAGGGCAGCCTTCGAAGGGATCGAGAGCGGCTATTCCGAGGGGCGCTACACCCTCCTCGAACTCCTCGATGCCCAGTCGGTGCTGACCGACACCACGCTCCGCGAGCTTGACGCTCTCGTCTCGTTTCACACGGCCCTCGCCACCCTTGAGGGGCTGACCGGCCGTCCCGTGACCTTCGCCAAAGGAAAATCCAAATGAGCCGCTCGGCGCGACGCGACGTGGCGCTGCTTCTGCTCGGCCTCGTGGCCGGGGCGGGCACGCTCTATGCCCTCCAGGACCGGCCTGCCTCCGGCAGTGCCAGCCATGCCGCCGAAAGCGGCCACGGTCATGGGGAGGAGGAGGGGCATGCGGAAGGGGCGGTCGAACTCAATGACGCCAAGCTCGCAGCCGCGGGCATTGGCCTCGAGACGGCAGGGCCGGAGACGCTGCGCCGGAAACTCCGCCTGAACGGGCTGATCCAGCCGAACCAGGAAGCCGTCGTCCAGGTCGCTCCGCGTTTTCCCGGCATCGTCCGGGAGATCCGCAAGCGGCTCGGCGACAAGGTGAACAAGGGTGACGTCCTGGCCGTCATCGAGAGCAACCAGAGCCTCACGGCATACGACCTGAAATCGCCGATCTCAGGCACCGTGGTGGATCGCGCGGTGGCACTGGGCGAATACGTCTCGGAGCAGAAGCCCGCCTTCATTGTCGCCGACCTCTCCACCCTGTGGGTCGATCTTTCCGTCTACCGGAAGGACTTCGCGAAGGTGCGCGTCGGCGACCCGGTGCAGATCGACCCCGAGGATGGCGGCGCGCCCATCAGCGGGCAGGTGGCCTACGTCTCGCCCATCGGCGCGACGGATACGCAGAGCGCGCTGGCCCGCGTCGTCATCCCCAATGACGGCATGCGGCTGCGACCGGGCCTGTTCGCCGTGGGCACCATCGTGCTGGCGGAGAAGCCGGTCGATCTCGCGGTCAGGGCCAATGCCCTGCAGACCGTCGACAACCGAACGGTCGTGTTCGTGCGGAATGGCGATGCCTTTGAGCCGCGGGATGTCGAGCTCGGCGAGCGTGACGGGGAATGGGTCGAGGTGCTGTTCGGCCTGATGCCCGGGGACGTCTACGCCGCGAAGAACAGCTTCGTCATCAAGGCCGAGCTCGCCAAGGGGAGCGCCAGCCATGAGCACTGACGCGTTCCATCCGGCCCGGGAGGCATCGCGATGATCGACGCCATCCTCGCTTTCTCCATCCGCCAGCGCTGGCTCGTGGTTCTGGCATGCCTCGGCATAGCCGCCTTCGGCGCCTGGAACTTCACGCGCCTGCCCATCGATGCGGTGCCTGACATCACCAATGTCCAGGTGCAGATCAACACGTCCGCGCCCGGCTTCTCGCCGCTGGAGACCGAGCAGCGCATCACCTTCCCCATCGAGACAGCCATGGGCGGCCTGCCGGGGCTGGACTACACGCGCTCCATGTCGCGATACGGCCTGAGCCAGGTGACGGTCGTGTTCCGCGACGGGACCGACATCTACTTCGCCCGGCAGCTCGTGAACGAGCGCATCCAGCAGGCGAAGGACCAGCTTCCACTGGGCGTCGAGACCGCCATGGGGCCCATCTCCACGGGCCTCGGCGAGATCTACATGTACACGGTGGAGGCAAAGGACGGGGCCAGGAAGCCCTCGGGCGAGCCCTACAGCCCCACCGACCTGCGCACCATCCAGGACTGGATCATCAAGCCCCAGCTCCGCACCGTGCCCGGCGTGGTCGAGGTGAACACCATCGGCGGCTATGAGCGCGAGTTCCACGTCCTGCCGGACCCGGCGCGGCTCATGGCCTACCGCATCTCGTTCCGGGACGTGATGACCGCGCTCGCGGCCAACAATGCGAACGTGGGCGCCGGCTATATAGAGCGGAACGGCGAGCAGTATCTCGTGCGCACGCCCGGACAGGTGGCAAATGCGGACGAGATCCGGGAGATCGTCATCGGCAGCCATTCCGGCACGCCGATCCGCGTGGGCGACATCGCCGATGTGCGCGAGGGCAAGGAGCTGCGCACGGGCGCGGCAACGCTGAACGGGGAGGAGGTGGTGCTCGGCACCACCATGCTGCTCATCGGCGAGAACAGCCGCACGGTGGCCCAGCGCGTGGAGAATCGCCTGGAGGACATCTCTCGCTCGCTGCCCGAGGGCGTCATCGCCCGCGCTGTCTACGACCGCTCTCACCTCGTGGAAGCCACCATCGCCACGGTGGAGAAGAACCTCGTCGAAGGGGCACTGTTCGTCATTGCCGTGCTGTTCGTGCTGCTGGGCAACATCCGCGCGGCGCTGGTGACGGCCTGCGTCATCCCGCTGGCCATGCTCTTCACCATCACCGGCATGGTGGAGAACAAGGTCAGCGCCAACCTGATGAGCTTAGGTGCCATCGACTTCGGCATCATCATCGACGGCGCCGTCATCATCGTCGAGAACTGCCTGCGCCTCCTGGCGGAGGAGCAGCACAAGAGGGGCCGCCTGCTGACCCGGGCGGAACGTTTCGAGACCATCCTCGCAGGCTCGAAGGAGGTGATCCGTCCAAGCCTGTTCGGCACCATGATCATCGCGGTGGTCTACTTGCCGGTGCTCACGCTCACGGGCGTGGAAGGCAAGATGTTCACGCCCATGGCGGTGACGGTGCTGATGGCGCTGCTCGGCGCGGCGCTGTTCTCCATGACCTTCGTGCCCGCCGCCATCGCGCTGTTCGTCACGGGCAAGGTGTCCGAGCATGAGAACTTCATCATGCGCGGCGCGCGGCGCATCTACACGCCGCTGCTGGATGCCTCCATCAATTATCGCGGCGTGGTGGCCGTGGCGGCCGCCGCTTTGGTGATCGCCAGCGGCTTTGCGGCTTCGCGCATGGGCGGGGAGTTCATCCCGAGCCTTGACGAGGGCGATGCCGCCATCCAGGCGCTCCGCGTTCCCGGCACCAGCCTGACGCAGTCCCTGGAGATGCAGGAGGCCCTCGAGAAGCGGCTGCTGAAGGTGCCGGAGGTGAAGGAGATCTTCGCCCGCGTCGGCACGGCCGAGATCGCCACCGACGCGATGCCGCCGTCCATCTCCGACGGCTACATCATGCTGAAGCCCCGCTCGGAATGGCCGAACCCATCGAAGCCGAAGGCCGAGCTGATGGAGGACATCGAGAAGGCGGCCGCGGATGTGCCGGGCAGCAATTACGAGCTTTCCCAGCCCATCCAGCTCCGCTTCAACGAGCTCATCTCCGGCATCCGCAGCGATGTGGGCGTGAAGATCTTCGGCGACGATCTCGACACGCTTCTCCAGGTGGCGGGCCAGGTGCAGGCGGTGCTCCAGAAGGTGCCCGGCGCGGCGGACGTGAAGACCGAGCAGGTCTCGGGCCTGCCCATGCTCACGGTGGAGCTCAACCGGGCGGCCATGGCGCGCTACGGCGTCTCCGTCGCCGACGTGCAGGAACTGATCGAGATCGCGGTGGGCGGCAAGGAGGCGGGCGTCCTGTTCGAGGGCGACCGGCGCTTTGACATCGTCGTGCGCCTGCCGGAGGACCTGCGCACCGACATCGAGGCGCTTCGCACCCTGCCGATCCCGCTGCCGCCGGCGAACGACGAGGGCAGGCCGGTCCGCGCGACCTGGGGGACGGGCGCAACCTCCCAGATCCGCTATGTGCCGCTCTCGTCCATCGCCAACCTCACGGTGTCCCCCGGCCCCAACCAGATCAGTCGGGAGAACGGCAAGCGGCGCATCGTGGTAAGCGCGAATGTTCGCGACCGGGACCTCGGCTCGTTCGTCGCCGACGCCCAGAAGCAGGTCACTGAACAGGTGAAGCTTCCGGAGGGCTACTGGGTCGGCTGGGGCGGCCAGTTCGAGCAACTGGTCTCCGCCAGCCAGCGCCTCGCCATCGTGGTGCCCATCGCGCTGCTGCTGATCCTGCTGCTGCTGTTCATGAGCTTCGGGTCCATGGGCGATGCCCTGCTGGTGTTCTCGGGCGTGCCGCTGGCGCTCACCGGGGGCGTGGCGGCGCTGCTGCTCCGGGACATCCCCCTCTCCATCAGCGCGGGCATCGGCTTCATCGCTTTGTCCGGCGTCGCGGTGCTGAACGGCCTCGTCATCATCGCCTTCATCCAGCGCCTGAGGGCCGAGGGGAGGGCGATCCTCGACGCCGTGCGGGAAGGGGCGCTCACCCGCCTGCGGCCGGTGCTGATGACAGCCTTGGTGGCCTCCCTCGGCTTCGTGCCCATGGCGCTGGCGACGGGCCCGGGCGCGGAGGTGCAGCGCCCGCTCGCCACCGTGGTTATCGGCGGCATCATCTCCTCCACCATCCTCACTTTGCTGGTCCTGCCCGCGCTCTACGTCCTGTTCCGGCGCGAAAGCGAGCGGCCGGAACCTCTTCCCACCGCGACCCCCGAGGCCGCCTCAACCTAGCAAACCCAAGGAGACACCCATGTTGAAAGCCATTGCCATTGCCAGTGCGCTGCTGCTGTCAGGACCCGCTTTGGCGCAGCACGCCCACGGCGCGCAGAAAGGCCCGAATGGCGGGCCCATGGAGGACGTCGCCGGCGTCCATGCGGAATTGGTCGTGTCCGGCCAGGCCGTGACGGTCAACGTCTTCGACGAGGCCGGAAAGCCCCTCGACACCACCGGCTATACCGGCTCGGCGATGATCGTCTCCGGCAGCGACCGCAAGACCCTGCAGCTCGCCGCCTCCGGCAATGCCCTCACGGGACAGGCTGCAGCCCCCGTCGCGAAGGGCGCCGCCATCACCCTCGTGGTCAAGACCGCCGCCGGAAAGTCCGGGCAGGCGAAGTTCTCCGCCCCCTGACGTGAGGAGCAGGCAGACATGAACACCCCATCCCGCCTTATCCGAACCGCCGCCGCGACACTCGCGATGGTGCTAGCCGCGTCCGAGTTCCCCGCCTTTTCCCTGGAGAGCAATCCCCAGGGAAAGAAGCATGCGGAACGGCACGTGTTTCGCGACGTGCAACTCGGATTGAGCCATCCTTCCACCCACGGGAAGAGCACGCAGACCTCCGTCCCGCCGAAGCCTTTGTTTCCCTGGCTCCTGCCGCCGTCGGATCCGGGCGCTGTCGTCCAGGGTGGAACGGGCGCCCGGTAAAGGCCACATCACGCTGACGTGGCGAAGGCGGAGGGGAGCCCTCCGCCTTCAAGCGAGGATGTCCCCGCCTTCCCCGGTCATTGGCAATCGTTGGGTGGGGGCTCGCCGCGGAAGCGGGCGCTGATCCAGGCCACTGCGTCTCCCGCGGCATCCCGTGCGGAGAAGAGATGGCCGACGTCGGGAAGCCCTTCATAGCGCACCTTGCTGCCGCGCTGGCAAAGCCCATTCACATAGGCGGTCGTCACGGAGGGGCGGACCAGCTTGTCGCTCATTCCCTGGACGACGAAGACGGGGATGCCGGGGGGCAGCGGGCCGGGGGAGTTTTCTTTCAGCAGGCGGTTCCAGGGTTCGAGGTCGGCAATGTCGTCCACGCTCAGGAATGCCTTCTCAAGCGCCTGGGTCGGACCCCGGCGGGTGAGAACGTCGAACCAACCTTCGATGCAGTCGTCCGCAAGCTGATCGATGACGGGCACCGCCTGCGGAAGCACGACGGGCGTGAGCGGGGCGTGATAAATCCGGGACCAGGACCAGAGCGTCATGGCGGTGATGTTGTTGCCCGCGGCACTCCCCAGGTCGTCATTCATCAGAACACGCAGATCGGTCGCCGGTGCGGCGACTGCGATGCCGGAGAGGTTCAATTCGGGTGCATAGTCGTGCGCCAACAGCCCGGCGAACAGCGCCGCATGGCCGCCCTGCGAATGCCCCCACACCGCGAAGGTGTTGCTCGCGTCGGGGCCGAGCAGGTTCTGCGCGGCCCGCACGGAATCGATCACGGCACGGCCTTCGCTGACCCCGACCAGATACGGGTGCACCTCCGGGGTTCCAAGGCCCGGATAATCCGTCGCGGCCACAACATAGCCGCGCTGCAGGAGCGCGTTCAGGCCCTGGACGGATTCGAAGAACTTGAAGGACAGCGAGGGTGCGCACCGGGGCACCACGCCCGTCGTCGGATGGGCCCAGGCAACCACGGGCCGCCCGCCCGATGGAGCCGCCCCGGCGGGCGCGATGATCACGCCCGAGACCGGGATCGACGCGCCCGAAAGTCCGCGCGACCTGTAGATCACCCGATAGGCCGAGGCGCCATCTGGCGCGCCTTGCATAGGTTCGAAGCTGATCAGGCTACCCGGGGTGTCGTCGGCCCCGGCGGAACTGGCGGCGAGCGCGGCGGCCGTCAGGGCGACAATGAAGGACCATCTAAAGGTCTCAGCCAGGTGCTGGATTGAAGAGATCAGAGCGCGGTGAAAGGCGGTCATCACGCAGTCCCGTGTACGTGTCTTACCCAAGCCCAATGCTTAGCTGATTTGCCAGCAGTCCGCGCGTCGCTTTGCTCCTCCGCTCCATGCGGGGTCTCGTTCTCAAGATGCAGGGTCGAGGCGTCGAGGGTAGGGATGCGGTCTCTGGCATCAGGTCGAGGACCAGCTCGCGATGACGCGCGCGGACTTCCAACGCAAGGTGTGCCCGGTGCATGAGCGGGTTCGGAGCGAGCAGACTCAGTGCAGCGGCCTTAACGTCACTTCACCTCTTCCATGTCCCCCGGCTTCCAGCTTCCATCGAAGGCCGCGTGCTCGGGGCCATAGATGCGCAGATAGGTGAACCAGCCGCGCCCCGGCACCGTCTTGATCCAGCGGCCCTCATTCCTCGCTGGCGCGGTGGGGCCGAAGTAGAGGACGGTAGGCTCATTTTTTGAGGCGTCTTTCAGCTCGAACATGGACCGCAGGGCGGCCTTGTCCTGGTCGGTCTGGACCTCCGAGCGGGTCTGGGCGTCATAGAGGGTGACGGACCAGAACAGCCGGTACGGCACCGGCTGCGGGATGGTGAGCCGGTAGCTCTTGCCGCCGTCGAGATAGGCCTCGGTCGCATCGCGCGCGGCAAGCCAGTAAAGCGAGCCAGCCCCGGCGGAGCGGCGGAACATGGCAGGGGAGGTGACGATGGCCTGGGCGAACCAGCGGTCGCGCGCCTCAAGGTCGATTCCCGTGGGCGTCTCGAACTGCGCGCTGCCGGGCACGAGGCCGGCCCACTCCCATTTGCGGTCCGGCCAGGCGAAGCGGTCGGGCCGGTCGCTCGCGAAGGCGGAGACCAGCATCTGCTCCCGGCCGGCCTGCGCCGCCCGCTCCAGGATTGCCGTCATGCGCGCGTCCGGGGCGAAGGGCTTGCCCTTCTCGATGCCGATGGCCTCCAGCAGCCCGTACATGGGCAGGAATTTCTCGACGATGGGTTCTTCGTTGATGACGCGGTGGAGCACCTGCCAGAACTGGATGTTGTCCTCCCAGCGCAGCGACGTGCTGTCCGCGGGCATCTGGGTGGTATCCACCATCTTGACGGGCGTGGGGTTGGCGGCACCCAGCGGATAGATCCTGACGGCCCGCAGCGCATCCATGGCGCCGGGAACGTCGGCATTCACCGGCAGGGCGCGCACCGCTGCCAGAACCTTGTTAGAGAGCGAGCGGCCAGCGAAATAGCCGGCCGGCACCTCGCCCTTATATCCAGGCGGCAGGATGAGATGCCTGCCGCCCTTTCCCTCGTCGGGGCCGGGCAGGCCCATGTCCAGGACCCAGCCCTGGTGGTGGTCGTCCACGAGGCCAATATAGGCGCCCGGCGGCAGCTCGATCACCATGGGGCCCCGGGAGAGGTCGAGGGCGGCCGCGCCGTAGGGCGTATCGGAATTGAGTGTGAAGCCGACCTGCCGGGGACCGGCGGCCATGATCGCCATGGCCGCATTGTCCTCCAGGCCCAGCGCGCGGTTGCCGTTGAAGATGCCTTCCATGGAGACGGTTGGATACCAGAAGCGATAGGCGGTCACCGCCCGCTGGAAGTCCGCATCGTCATAGGCCTGCTTCGCGGCCTGCGCGGTGGGATAGCCCTTCTCGAAGGCGTACGGGCTGGCCGCGGGAGCCGTTTGTGCCATCGCGGCGGACATGAGCGCTATCTGTGCTGCATAGGTCATGGAGAGAAGCGATCTCATGGCTTGGTTCTCCCGGATGCCGGCCTCAATAGGGCCAGACGTAATTGACGATGGCTTCCTGGCGCAGCAGCACCTGGCGGATGATGTGGCTGCCTTTCACATGTTCGGTGAAGATGGCCGCCGTCCCGGCGCTTCCCGCGGGCAGCTTATGGGCAAGCGCGGCGTCATCGAGCGCGAGGCGCACCACGAAGGGCGATGTCTTCCAGAACAGGTTGAAGGGGACGATCTTCAGCCAGACCAGGAGGAAGAGCAGGACAAGATAGACGTTGAGCAGAAAGATGATCACGGCGCCGCCCCCGGTCCGGTCTTGGACGGCACATCCACATAGGCCCAGACGAACACGATGGGCCACAAAGCGAAGCCGCAGATGAGGGAGATCCACCCCGCAACCTGCACCGCGTGAGCCTGAGGGTGCCCCCGCTTGCGGGCGATGTGGCCGGGGAGCCAGCCGAGGATGAGGATCACTCCGACCGTGCTGATGGCCAGTACGGCGAGGACGATCCAGGCGAAGATGTCGAGCCTGGACATGAACGCTCCTTCACCTCGGTTACGTATCCATTATTTCACGTCGGTATGATGCCAATGCTTTCGCGGCGAATAAATCTTCGAATAACTACATACACTTAGGGCGTTTCTTGCGCTATCGTCATGTGGTGGGAAGGCGGTACATGACAGCACCGCAAGGGAGGCGATCATGCGTGTGAAAGCATTGCTGGCTTCGGTAGCGCTTCTCGGCGCCGGACTTCTGGGGGCCGATGCTCCCGCTTTCGCGCAGGCCCCACCCCAGCCCGGCCGGCCCAACATCCTCGTGATCTTCGGCGACGATATCGGCCAGACCAATCTCAGCGTCTATTCCATGGGGCTCATGGGCTATCGCACGCCCAACATCGACAGCATCGCCCGCGATGGCCTGATCTTCACGGACTATTATGCCGAGCAGAGCTGCACGGCCGGCCGTTCCACCTTCATCACCGGGCAGTCCACGCTGCGCACGGGCATGTCCAAGGTCGGGCTTCCCGGCGCCAGCCTGGGCCTCCAGAAGGAGGACATGACCATCGCCGAGGCGGTGAAGCCGCTCGGCTACGCCACCGGCCAGTTCGGCAAGAACCATCTGGGCGACAAGGACGAGTTCCTGCCCACCAATCACGGGTTCGATGAGTTCTTCGGCAATCTCTACCACCTCAATGCGGAGGAGGAGCCGGAGCATCCCGACTATCCCAAGGACCCGGAGTTCCGGAAGAAGTACGGGCCGCGCGGGGTCATCAGGTCCAGCGCCGACGGCAAGATCGAGGATACCGGGCCGCTCACCAAGAAGCGGATGGAGACCATCGACGACGAGACCACCAACGCCGCCATGGATTTCATGGACCGGCAGGTGAAGGCGCAGAAGCCGTTCTTCGTGTGGATGAACACCACGCGCATGCATCTCTACACGCATGTGCGCCCCGAAATGCTCGGCAAGAGCGGCATCTCGGAATATTTCGACGGCATGCTGGAGCATGACGGGGATGTGGGCAAGCTCTTGAAGAAGCTCGACGATCTCGGTATCGCCAACAACACCATCGTGGTCTACAGCACCGATAACGGCCCTCACATGAATTCCTGGCCGGACGGCGGGATGACCCCGTTCCGGGGCGAGAAGAACACTAATTGGGAGGGGGCCTACCGCGTGCCGGCCATGGTGCGCTGGCCTGGCCGCATCAAGCCCGGCACGATCTCCAACGACATCTTCTCCGGCCTCGACTGGTTCCCGACGCTGCTGGCGGCCGCCGGCGACACGGACGTGACCGACCGGCTCCTGAAAGGCTGGACCGTCAATGGCCGCACCTACAAGAACCATCTCGACGGCTTCAACCAGCTGCCCTACCTGACCGGGCAGACGGACAAGTCGGCGCGCAACGAGTTCTTCTACTTCAACGACGACAATCAACTCGTCGCGGTGCGGGTTGGCCCGTGGAAGCAGAATTTCTGCGAGCAGCGGGTGGAGGGCACATTGCAGGTGTGGGCGGAACCCTTCGTCTGCCAGCGCCTGCCCAAGCTGATCAACCTGCGCATGGACCCGTTCGAGCGCGCGCCGATTACGTCCAACACCTATTTCGACTGGCAGATGCGCCATGCCTTCCTGGCAATCCCGACCCAGGACGTGGTGGCGCGGTTCCTCGCCACCTTCAAAGAATACCCGCCGGCGCAGCGGCCGGCGAGCTTCTCCGTCGACCAGATCACGGACCAGCTCATGCGGCAGCTTCCGAACTGAAGGCAACCGGGCGGGGGCTGACGCTCCCGCCCGCCCGCTCTGAGGATATCGCCGTGCGTTCCAGACCGTGTCTTGTGGCTGGCATGACCTTCATCGCGGGCGCCATGGCAGGCGCCGTGCCCGCATGCGCCGCCGAGAACGGCATCGGCTTCTATCTGCTCGGCAGCCGCGGCCCCATGGCCGGCTATCTGCCGCCGCCGGGCGTCTATCTCCAGAACGATCTCTATCATTACAGCGGCACCGGCGGAGGCGGGAAGATCTTCTCCACCGGCGGGCGGCTGATCGCCGATGTGGAGAGCCAGGCCACCGCCGACTTCGTCACCGGCACGTGGGTGCTGCCGTTCGACGTGCTGGGCGGTAACCTCGCAGTGGGGGCGATCCTCCCTTATGGCCATGTGAACGTGGACGCCGGGCTGCAGCTTTTCGCGCCCCGCCTCAATGCGGTGTTCAACCGCGACATCGGCGATTCCGCGTCCGTTTTCGGCGATCCGGTCTTCTCCACGACGCTCGGCTGGCATGCGGAGAATTTCCACTGGAACGTGACCCTGCTGGTGAACACCCCCGTCGGCAATTATCGGGAGAATGCCCTCGCCAATCTCTCCTTCAACCGGTGGGCTAACGATCTCTCAGGCGCGCTCACCTGGTTCGATCCCAAGCTCGGCATCGATCTTTCGGGCGTCGTGGGCATCACGTTCAACGGCACGAACGACGTGACGGACTACACCACCGGCACCGAGTTCCATGTGGAATGGGCCGCCACCAAGACCCTCTCCAAGGAATGGTCGATTGGCATCCTCGGCTATTATTATCAGCAGCTCACCGGCGACAGCGGCTCCGGTGCCACGCTCGGCGCCTATGAGGGGCGCATCGCGGCCATCGGCGGCACCATCGCCTACAATTTCGAGGTGGGGAAGACGCCGGTCTCCACCCGCCTCAAGGTGTTCCAGGAATTCGCCGCCGAGAACCGGCTTGAGGGCACGCTCGGTTATTTCACGGTGGCGTTCCCGTTGATCACCGGCAAATAATCCGACGGGAGGAGACGAGGGTGAGCAGGGCGACGCGGGCACGGCAGGTGAAGGCGGCCACCATGGAGGCGCCCATGGTGCGCATCCAGGGCGGCACCTTCCTCATGGGCTCGGACCGCCATTATGCCGAGGAGCGGCCGGTCCACCGGGTCACCGTGGGCGATTTCTTCATGGACGAGACGCCGGTCACGAATGCGCAGTTCCGTGCCTTCGCGGAGGCGACGGGGCACGTCACTTTCGCCGAGATCGCTCCCGACCCGAAGGACTATCCCGGTGCGCTGCCGGAGATGCTGAAGGCGGGCTCGCTGGTTTTCTCGCCGCCCGACCATCCGGTGAACCTGAAGGATTTCAGCCAATGGTGGGAGTTCCGCTTCCGCGCCAACTGGCGCCGTCCCTATGGGCCCGGCAGTTCCATCAAGGGGCTGGACGATCACCCCGTGGTCCACGTGGCCTATCGGGACGCGGAGGCCTATGCGGCATGGACTGGCAAGGACCTGCCGAGCGAGGCGGAATGGGAATATGCCGCGCGGGGCGGCCTCGATGGGGCGGAGTTCGCCTGGGGCGATGCGCTCAGCCCTGAAGGCCGGCAGATGGCGAACACCTGGCAGGGCGAGTTCCCGCTCGAAAATCTCGGTCTCGACGGTTTCGAGCGTACCTCGCCCGTGCGCACCTTCCCGCCCAACGGGTTCGGCCTCCACGACATGATCGGCAATGTCTGGGAATGGACTGCCGACTGGTGGTCCACCCGCCATCCCGAGGATGCGCCCAAGGCCTGCTGCGTGCCGGTGAACCCGCGCGGCGGGCCGATGGAGGGCAGCTTCGATCCGCGTCAGCCCAACATCGCCATCCCACGCAAGGTGCTGAAGGGCGGCTCGCATCTGTGCGCGCCCAATTATTGCCGCCGCTACCGCCCCGCCGCGCGGCATGCGGAGCCGGTGGACACGTCCACCAGCCATGTGGGGTTCCGCTGCATCCGCCGCGTGACGGCTTAGGGGGTGAAGCATGCAACGGTCGGTCTTCCTCTGGACCCGGCGCCGGGTCCTCGGCGTCCTGCTCGGCCTCGGCCTTGCGGCCTTCGTGCCACTTGCCGCATTCGCCCAGAGCGATCCGCTTGCCTCCTGGAACGAGGGTCCCGCCAAATCCTCCATCATGGATTTCGTGCGCCGTGTCACCACCCAGGGCGGGCCGGATTTCGTGCCGGTGGAGGAGCGCATCGCCACCTTCGACAATGACGGCACGCTGTGGGCCGAGCAGCCCATGTATTTCCAGATCGCCTTCGCCATGGACCGCGTGAAGGCCATGGCGAAGGACCATCCCGAATGGAACGACCGGCAGCCCTACAAGGCCGTGCTGGAGGATGACCGTACGGCGCTCGCCGCGCTCGGTGAAAAGGGCTTTCTCCAGATCATGGCGGCAACCCATGCCGGCATGACGGTGGCGGAGTTCGAGACGATCGTTTCCGAGTGGCTGAAGACCGCCCGCCATCCCCGCTTCGACCGCCCTTACACCGACCTCGTCTACCAGCCCATGCAGGAGCTGCTCGCCTATCTCAGGGCGAACGGCTTCAAGACCTTCATCGTCTCCGGCGGCGGTATCGAGTTCATGCGGCCCTGGGCGCCGAAGGCCTACGGCATCCCGCCGGAGCAGATCGTCGGCTCCTCGGGCAAGACGCAGTTCAGGCTGGAGGGGGACACACCCTCGATCCTGAAGCTGCCGGAGATCGAGTTCGTCGACGACGGCCCCGGCAAGCCCGTGGGCATCAACCGCTTCATCGGCCGCCGCCCGGTCTTCGCCGCCGGCAATTCCGACGGTGACCTCGAAATGCTGCAATGGACGACGCTCAACACCGGCCCGCGCTTCGCCCTCATCGTCCATCACACCGATGCGGAGCGGGAATGGGCCTATGACCGCGACAGCCCGGTCGGGCGCCTCAACAAGGCGCTGGACCAGGCGCCCGCGCGCGGCTGGCTGGTGGTGGATATGAAGCGGGACTGGAAGCTCGTCTTCCCGTTTCAGAAATGACCGGCACGGCCGCCCCCTCCGACGCCCGCGCCGCGATCCTCGACATCAAGGCGCGCGTGAATGCCAGCATCATCGGCCAGGAGCGGGTGGTGGAGCGGCTCATCCTGGCGCTGCTCGCCAATGGCAACGTGCTGCTGGAGGGGCTTCCGGGCCTTGCCAAGACGCGGGCCATCAAGAGCCTGTCCCAGGCGCTGGTTTCCGATTTCAGCCGCATCCAGTTCACGCCGGACCTCCTGCCGTCGGATGTCACGGGCGGGGAGATCTACCGCACCGACGCGCAGGGGCAGGGGAGCTTCGAATTCCGCAAGGGGCCGGTCTTCGGAAACCTCGTTCTGGCCGACGAGATCAACCGCGCGCCCGCCAAGGTTCAGTCCGCGCTGCTGGAGGCCATGGAGGAGCGGCAGGTGACGGTGGCGGGCAAGCGCTATGCGCTACCGGACCTCTTCATGGTGCTCGCCACCCAGAACCCCATCGAGCAGGAGGGCACCTATCCGCTCCCCGAAGCGCAGATGGACCGCTTCCTCATGCATGTGCGCATCGGCTATCCCCGCGATGCGGACGAGGAGAAGGTGATGCTGCTGGTGCGCGCGGAGACCGCCGGCACGGCGGCGCCGCCGGCCGAGAAAGTTCCGCAGGAGGTGGTGTTCGCAGCGCGCGGGCAGATCGACGCCGTGAAGACGGCGCCGCCGATGGTCTCCTACATGGTCGCGCTCGTGGTTGCGACGCGGCGGCCCGCCGAGTTCGGGGACAAGCTGAAGGACTGGATCGCCATCGGCGCGAGCCCGCGCGGCTCTCTGGCGCTGGACAAGGTCTCGCGCGCCTACGCCTGGCTCCAGGGACGCGACTATGTGATCCCGGAAGACGTGCAGGCAGTGGTCCATGACTGCCTGCGCCACCGCATCTCGCTCTCCTATGGGGCGAGCGCCGACGGCGTGACGGCGGACGACGTCCTGGATGAGGTGGTGAGGCAGGTCGCCGTCGCGGTGTGAAGGAGGCGGACCATGACAAGGGAGGCGCGCGTCCACGTCACGCTCGACGGTCTCCTTCGCCTGCGTCACCGGGCCAGCGGCTTCTCCTTCCTGCCGCGCCAGCCTGTTCACAGCCTGCTGGCCGGGCGCCACGCCTCGCGGCTGCGCGGTCGCGGGCTCGATTTCGCGGAATTGCGCCACTATGCGGAAGGCGACGACGTGCGCACCATCGACTGGTCGGCCACCGCCCGCCAGGGTGAGCCCTTCGTCCGGGTCTATACCGAGGAGCGCGACCGATCCGTCCTGCTGCTGGTGGACCAGCGGCTCTCCATGTTCTTCGCCAGCCGCGGCGCCATGAAGTCCGTGGTGGCAGCGGAAGCCGCGGCGCTCGCCGCCTTCCGCGTGGCCTCCCTCGGCGACCGGGTGGGCGCCGTCATCTTTTCCGAGGACGGGTTCGTGGAGATCAGGCCGGCGCCACGGGACGGGGCGGTGTGGCGCATCCTTGATGCGGTGGCACGGCAGAATGCGCGCCTCACCGCTGCCGATCCCCGTCCTCTCGACCCGTCCCTCCTCAATGCGGCCCTGGAACGGGCGGGCCGGCTCGTCCCCCATGATGGCCTCGTCTGCCTCATCACCGATGCCTTCGGCGCGGATGCGCAGACGGTGGAGCTGGTGACCCGCATCACCGCCCACAACGATGTCCTCACCATCTTCATTTCCGATCCTTTGGAAGCGGAGCTCCCGGACGTGGGGCGGGCCGTCATGGCGCAGGCCGACTTGCGCCTGGAGGTGGACACGGCCTCCCCCGCTCTGCGCCGACGGTACGCCGCCGATTTCGTGGCGCGCCGGGAGGCCATCGAGAATTTCTCACGCAAGCGGGCGATCCCCGTCCTGCCCGTGTCCACGGAACGGGATGTGGCGGAACAGTTCCGCGATCTCCTGGGCGAACGGTTGGCGAAGGGGAGGCTGCGCACATGAGCGATCCCGCCGACCTCTCCAACCTCAACGACATTGTCCTGCCGCCGGCGGTCTCCTATTGGCCGCCCCAGCCCGGCTGGTGGATCCTGGCAGCAGGGCTTTTCGCCATCGCCGTCATCGCCGTGGTGCGGCTCATCCTGCGGTATCGCGCCAATGCCTATCGCCGGGCGGCGCTCGCCGAATTGGCCCGCATAGGCCAAGCCACGGATGCGGACAGCGCGCAGCGCATCTCCACCATCCTCAAGCGCGCGGCGCTTGTCGCCTATCCGCGCGAGCAGACCGCGGCACTCACCGGGCCCGCATGGCTCGCTTTCCTCGACCGCACGGGCGGGACATCGGCCTTCACCCAGGGCCCCGCGCGCGAACTGGTCCCGCTCGCCTTCGGTGCCGCATCGCATGCGGACGGCATCGCCATCGCCCGCGCGGCCGCCCACTGGGTGCGACGGCACCGGGGAGGGCGGGAATGCTGAGCTTCGCCTATCCCTGGGCGGCCTTGGCGCTGCCCCTGCCGGTGATCGTCTATCTTCTCGTCCCGCCCTACGCGCAAGGGCGCGCCGGTGTCCGCGTGCCCTTCTTCGGCCGCCTCGCGGCCCTGACGGGCGCAACGCCCGGCCGGGATGCGGGCGTCATGCGGCGCGGTCCGTGGCGGATGCTGGCCTTGACGCTCTGCTGGCTGCTGGCGCTCGCGGCCCTCATGCGCCCCCAATGGATCGAGCCGCCGATCCACCATGAGACGCCCGCACGGGACATGCTCCTGCTCGTGGACCTCTCAGGCTCCATGGACACGCAGGATTTCACTGATGCCGCCGGACAGAAGGTCAACAGGCTCGCCGCGGTGAAGGAGGTGCTGGACGGCTTCCTCAAGCGCCGCACCGGCGACCGGGTGGGCGTGGTGGTCTTCGGCAACGCGCCGTTCACGCTGGTGCCCTTCACCACCGATCTCGGCCTCGCCCGCAAGCTGGTGGAGGAGATGCAGGTGGGCATGGCGGGCCCGCGCACCGTGTTCGGCGACGCCATCGGCCTCGGTATCATGCTGTTCGATGCATCCAAGGCGCCGGCAAAGACCATGATCGCGCTCACCGACGGCAACGACACCGCGAGCCGCGTGCCCCCGGCGGAGGCGGCGCGCATCGCCAAGGACAAGGGCATCGTCATCCATACGATTGCGATCGGTGATCCTGTCGCGGCCGGGGAGGAGAAGCTCGACGAGCAGGCGCTCAAGGACGTCGCTGATGCCACCAGCGGCACTTTCTCCCGTGCCCTGGACCGCGCCGGGCTGGAGGACATCTACGCCCGCCTCGATGCCATGGAGGCCCGCAAGGTCGAGACGGTGACCTTCCGGCCCAGAACGGACCTCTTCTGGGTCCCGCTTGCCGCACTCACATTGGCGTCTCTGCTGTTCCAGGCCGCCCGGCTGGTTCGCTGGCCGTGCCGCAGGGCAGAGGCGGCGGCATGACGGAACTGCTCGCCAATGCCCATTTCCTGCGGCCCTGGTGGCTCCTCCTGCTGGGACCCGCCGTCATGCTCTGGTGGCTGGAGCGGCGCGCCCTTGATCCCGCCGCCCGCTGGCGCGGCGTCATCGATCCGGTGCTCCTCAGAAACCTCACCGTCGGCGTGGATGCGGCCCGTCGCTTCGCTCCCAAGGACCTGCTGTTGGCGGGATGGATCCTCGGCATCGTTGCCATCTCCGGCCTCACCTTCCGGCAGGAGCCGTCGCCCTTTGCGGCCGCGGCGCGTCCGGCCATGTTCGTCCTGAAGGTGACGCCCTCCATGCTGACGGAGGACCTGAAGCCGACGCGCCTCGACCGTGCCCGGCAGAAGATGGCCGACCTTCTCGGCCTGCGGGAAGGCGCCCCGACGGGCCTCATCGCCTATGCCGGCTCCGCCCATCTCGTCTTGCCGCCGACCCCGGATGGAAGCGTCATCGCCACCATGGCGCAGGCGCTCTCGCCCGGCATCATGCCGAAGCCCGGAGATGCCCTTGCCGCAGCCGTGGAGCTCGCCGCCAAGGTGCTGTCGGATGGTGGGGAAGGCGGCTCTATCGTCGTCTTCGCCGATACCTCGCCGGCGGATCAGGTCACACGGCTGCGCGAGATGCCGAACCTCGTAATCCTGCCCATGGAGCTGCCGGAGCGTGCGCAATCCGACCCGGGCTGGCGGGAACTGCGGTCCGATCTCGTGCCGCTCTCCCTCGATACAAGCGATGTCACCAGCATCGCGCGGCGCCTGGAGAGCGGACCTGCACCGGCGGTGCCGGGCGAGGGCCAGCGCTGGCAGGAGGCGGGGTATTGGCTGACGCCGCTGATCGCGCTGCTGGTCCTTGGCTGGTTCCGGCGCGGATGGGTGCTGGCATGAAGAGCGCGCTTCATGCCGCTGTCCGTCGCCCCATCGTCTTTACGCTGGTGCTGACGGCGGCCGCCCTCGGAATAGCCAGTGTCGGATTTGGCTGGGCGGACCTCTGGGCCACCGCCGACCAGCGCGGCCGTTTCCTGTTCACCCGCGGCCAGTACCAAGCTGCGGCGGATGCCTTCGTCGACCCCGTGTGGCGCGGCGGCGCCCTGATGAGGGCCGGGAACTTCAAGGATGCCGCCCAGGCCTTCGCGGGCGTGGATACGGTGGAGGGCGCCTATGACGAGGGGAATGCCCTCGTCATGCTGGGGAAATATGCCGAGGCCATCGCCCGCTACGACCGCGCGCTTGCGGAACGGCCTGAATGGCGCGAGGCGCAGGGAAACCGAGCCATTGCCCAGGCGCGGGCGGAACGCCTGAAGGCGCCGGGCGGGGACGCGGGCGAGCAGCGCGAAGGGGCGGACCAGATCGTCTACGACAAGGATGCCAAGCGGCCCGATGGTGAGGCGACGGAGACCGCCGGCGCGCCCATGAGCGACGCGGAGATCCGCGCCCTCTGGCTGAAGCGCGTGGAGACCCGGCCCGCCGACTTCCTCCGCGCCCGCTTCGCCTATCAGCTCCAGGCGGCCGAACCGCCGGCAGGCGCAAAATGAAGCTCCTCGCGCTCATCCTGCTGCTGGTGCTCGGTGCGGCCTCGGTCCGCGCCCAACCGGCCGCGCAGCCGCCCGTTCTCGTGCGCACCACGCTGGCGCCGCCCAGCGGCGCGGTGATCGGCCAGCACGTGCGTCTGTTCGTGGATGTGCTCTTTCCCGGCGACATGCCCCACCCGCCGCGCATCGCCCTTCCCGATGTGCCGGGCGCACAAGTGCTTCGGTTCGAGACCCAGGGCACCACCATGGGCGACACGGTGGGCGGCGTCTCCTACACGGGGCAGCGTTTCGAGTTTGCCCTTTATCCCCGGCGGGGCGGGACACTCATGATCCCTCCCGCCAAGGTCACGGTTCTCGATCGGGCGGGCGATATCACTGGAACCGTGCAGGGAGAGAGCCTCCAAACGGAGATTTCGGTCCCGCCGGGCGTTTCCGCCGCCACGCTTGTGATCGCCACGGACAGTCTCACGCTCCGGGAAACGTGGTCGCCTGATCCAGCCTCCTCGTTCAAGGCGGGTGATGCCATCACGCGAACCATCGTCCGTCGCGCCGCCGATATCCCCGCCTTGGCCATGCGCGACCTTCCCTTCACCGCCCCCGCAGGCATCCGCGTCTACGTGCAGCCGCCCGGGAGTGACGACCATTTGTCCCGAGGGGATCTCACCGGTGAGCGGACCGACCGGGTAACCTACGTCTTCGAGACCGGCGGGAGCTTCGTGATCCCCGCGGTCTCCCAGCCATGGTGGGATCTCGATGGGAAGGTGCTGAAGGTCGAGGAAGGGCGGGGAATTTCGATAATCGTCGCGGCCGTCCCGCCATCAGAGGAAACACGGCCGTTTCCGTGGCTTCTCCTGTGGTTGGCGGCTGCGCTTCTCCTTGCCGTGTGCATTGCCGTGATGTGCTTGCGGTCTCGTATCCGGATATGGATCGCCGCATGGCAGGAGCGTCGGCACGGGTCCGAAGCGGCTGCGTTCCGGGATCTCCTGAACGCCTGCAAGGCGGGCGAGGCCGCTACGACCTATGCGGCGTTCCGGAAATGGAAGGGGAGGTTGCCGTCGGGAGCAGCCGAAGCCACGTCCGCGATCGTCCGCGAGCTGGAGCGCAGCCTATTCCGGGGGGATGGAAATTCTGCCTGGTCCAGGGAGGACGGCTACTCCATGGCGCAGGCCCTGCGCGCATGGCGACGTCAAACCCAAGACCAGCATCGTGCCCACCTCACGGGGCCGCTTCCTCCCCTCAATCCCTCTCGCAACTGACCGCTCCTCTCCACTGGAGCGATATCCTCTTGCTGATGCCGCGGAGGCGGAGCCCTGCTGGCGATCCGCCTCCCGGTATGCGCCGACGTGGAGCGCGGCCCTGCCGTCAGGCGGCTGTGGGCAGGATGGATGTGGGCCTGTGCCCGGCATCCACCGCCACCATGACGAACAGGCCCCGGCCGCAGGTACGGCGCTCACCGGAATGGAGGTTCTCGGCGCAGAGCTCCACCTCCACCGTCATGGAGGTCCGGCCGGTCCCCGTGATCCTGGGCACCAGTTCCACCACCTCGCCTGTCTGGATCTGGTGCTCGAAATCCACCCGCCGGGAGGAGGCCATGACCACCGCCTTGCGGCACCGGCGCGTGGCCGCCACGAAGGCGGCCTTGCCCATGGCGGCGAGGGCATTCCCGCCATAGAGGCTGCCGTAATGGCTGGTCTTCTCCGGGAAGACCATTTCCACCATGCGCAGGTCCTCTTCCACGGCAGGCTGCACCAGGGGGCTGAGCGGGGGCAGGCGGCCGCCCATGCGTTCGAGGCCATCGCCCACCGCCACCATGTTGAAAACCCCGGCGCCGCAGCGCCGGCGCGCGCCGGACAGGGGCGCTTCGGCAATGAGCTCCACCTCGACGCCAAGGGACCGCCCGCCGACGCGGGTCACGCGGCCGGTCAGCTCCACGATGTCGCCGAGATGGGCGGGCGCATCGAAGTCGATGCGCTCGCAGGAGGCCGTCACGAAGTCGACGGGCGCATGGCGCGCGGCGGCGATGAAGGCCACCTTGTCCATCTGGGCAAGGCCGATGCCGCCGAACAGCGTGCCGTGGTGGTTGGTGTCGCCCGGAAAGACGATGTCGATGAGCCGGGTGAGGCGCGGTGGGGGGAAGCCGGTCATTCCGCCGCCTCCGCTAAAGTGGACCTCAGCGCGCGGGCCGTCGCCACCATGTTGACGAGGGCGGGGCGGACCTCCTCCCACTTCCGGGTCTTCAGCCCGCAATCGGGATTGACCCAGAGCTGGGCGTCCGCGAGCCGCTGGCGGGCCAGCATCATGAGGTCCGTCATCTCGCCCACTTCGGGCACGCGGGGCGAGTGGATGTCATAGACGCCGGGGCCGATCTCGTTCGGGTACTTGTAGGTCCAGAACGCGTCCAGCAGCTCCATCTTCGAGCGGGACGTCTCGATGGAGATGACATCCGCATCCATGGCGGCGATGGCGTCGATGATGTCGTTGAATTCCGAGTAGCACATGTGGGTGTGAATCTGGGTTTCGTCGGTGACGCCCGAAGAGCAGATGCGGAAGCACTCGACCGCCCAGTCGAGATAGGTCTTCCATTCCGACTTGCGGAGCGGCAGGCCCTCGCGGAGCGCGGCCTCGTCGATCTGGATCATGGCCGCGCCGGCGGTCTCCAGATCCTGCACCTCATCGCGGATGGCGAGCGCGATCTGGCGGCAGGCGGTGCTGCGGGGAACATCGTTCCGCACGAAGGACCAGTTGAGGATGGTGACGGGGCCCGTCAGCATGCCCTTCATGGGCTTGTCCGTGAGGGATTGGGCATAGCTCCACCACTCCACCGTCATCGGCTCCGGCCGGGAGACGTCGCCGAACAGGACGGGCGGTCGCACATAGCGCGAGCCATAGCTCTGCACCCAGCCATGCCTCGTGAAGGCGAAGCCGGAAAGCTGCTCGCCGAAATACTGCACCATGTCGTTGCGCTCGAACTCCCCATGGACGAGCACGTCGAGGCCGATCTCCTCCTGCCAGCGCACCGTGCGCTCGGTTTCCTCGCGCAGGAACTGCGCGTAGGCGGCATCGTCCAGCGTGCCCTTGGCATAAGCGGAGCGGGCTTTGCGGACTTCCGGCGTCTGCGGGAAGGAGCCGATGGTGGTGGTCGGGAAGGCGGGCAGATTGAAGCGCTGCCGCTGGGCCTGCGCGCGAACAGCGAAGGCGCTGTCGCGGTGCTTCAGGACGGTGGCGACGGAAGCGGCCCGGGCCGTGACGTCCGGGTCATGGACCTTCGGCGAGGCCTTGCGCGCGGCGGCAGCCTGGGCGGACGCCGCGAGCTTGTCCTTCACGCGGTCGCGGCCTCCGCCGAGCGCGGTGCCCAGCGTCGCCAACTCGTCCATCTTCTGGACGGAGAAGGAGAGCCAGGACTTCAGGTCTGGATCGAGGTCCGGTTCCAGTTCGAGGTCGATGGGGACGTGGAGCAGCGAGCAGGACGGGGCGATCTGGAGATGGTCGGTGCCGCGACGGGTGACCGCCCTTTCCAGGCGGTCCAGCAGCGCCGGAAGGTCGGCGCGCCAGATGTTGCGGCCGTCAATGACGCCGAGTGACAGGACAAGCCCGCGCGGCGCCTTCTCCAGCACCGCATCGAGCTGTTCAGGTGCCCGCACGAGATCGAGGTGAAGCCCGGCGACGGGCAGCGAGAGCGCCGTATGGAGATTGTCGCCGAGGCCGCCGAAATAGGTGGTCAGCATGACCTTCAGGCTCGGCAGCGCATAGGCGATCATGCCGTAGGCGTCCCGCAAAGCGAGCTGCGTCGCGGTGTCGAGATCGAGGACGAGGCAGGGCTCGTCCATCTGCACCCAGTCCGCGCCGTTTGCCGCAAGGCGCCGCAGCACATCGATATAGACCGGCATCAGACGGGGAAGGAGGGACAGGGGATCGAGCGCGGGATCCTTGCTCTTGCCGAGCTTGAGATAGGTGACGGGGCCGAGCAGGACGGGGCGGGTGTGGTGGCCGAGAGACCTCGCCTCCAGGAACTCGTCCACCGCCTTGAGGGAGGCAAGCGTGAAGGTCTGCTCGGCGGAGAATTCCGGCACCATGTAGTGGTAGTTGGTGTCGAACCACTTCGTCATTTCCTGGGCCGGAACGCCATGGCCGTGGTCATGCCCATGGGTGCAGGAATGGTCGTGCGAGCCGCCCTCGGCGCCGCGCGCCATGGCGAAATAGGTGGCGAGCGGGACCTTCCCGCCCGTCCAGCCATAGGCCTGCGGGATGGCGCCCACCATGACGCCGGTGTCCAGCAACTGATCGTAGAGCGAGAAGTCGTTGGAGGGGATGACGGAGACGCCAAGCGCCTTCTGGCGGTCCCAGTTCGCCGCGCGCAGCGAAGCGGCGGTCGCGAGCAGGGTGGCCTCGTCGGACTTGCCCGACCAGAAGCTCTCAAGCGCGGTCTTCAGCTCGCGGCGCGGACCGATGCGCGGCGTGCCCAACGTTGCGACGGGGATGGAGGATGGGGTCATGGCTCAAGCCCTTGAGGTTTGGGCAAAGGCCATGGCGGAAGGCGTTCGGGCCATGGACGGCATGCGCCCGCGGAGCCAAAAGCGCACCACCGGGACACCCCGCCCGAGGACGATATGGTGTCGGGGCAGGTCTCCTGGCTCGCGGGTCGTCGCCTTGGTCCGGCCTTCCCGGGATCGCTCCCAGTGACACTGATGGACTTCGGCTCACCGCTTACAGTTGCGGGGGCAGCTCCGGCTTTGGCGGGATTCCCAGATGAGAATCTTGCCGCACCGGCTTCCCTCTTAGCCCTGGCGCCGAAACGGCCCAGGGAACCACGACGCGTTCAATGTGCCGGGGGAAATCGCTGTCGTCAAGTAAGATATAAAGACATCTTTATATCGTGATTTCGCGGTCCTATTTCTTATCGAGGGTGCATAAGTCCGTTGCCTTCTCTCCGCTCACTGCGTAATTGATACATTATATCATTTAAAGGAGGCGCCCATGCGCGATGCCCGGCTTCCCGTCACCGTCCTCTCCGGCTTCCTCGGCGCAGGCAAGACGACTTTGCTCAATCATGTGCTGGCCAACCGCGAAGGCCTGCGGGTCGCGGTCATCGTCAACGACATGTCGGAGGTGAACATCGACGCGGAACTGGTGCGGGTGGGAGGAGCCAATCTCTCTCACACCGAGGAGAAACTGGTGGAGATGACCAACGGCTGCATCTGCTGCACCCTGAGGGACGACCTTCTCGCCGAAGTGCGCCGGCTCGCCGGGGAAGGGCGCTTCGATTATCTGCTGATCGAATCCACCGGCATCGCCGAGCCGCTTCCCGTGGCCGCCACCTTCGACTTCCGGGACGAAGACGGCGTCTCCCTCTCGGATGTGGCCCGGCTCGACACCATGGTCACGGTGGTGGACGCGGCGAACCTCCTGAAGGATTTCGGCAGCCGGGACTTCCTGAGCGACCGCGGCGAGACGGCGGGGGAGGAGGACGCGCGCACGCTGGTGGACCTGCTGACCGACCAGATCGAGTTCGCCGACGTGATCGTGCTCAACAAGGTCTCCGATCTCGCGCCGGAGCGCCTGAGGGACGTGCGCGGCGTGGTGAAGGCGCTGAATCCCGACGCGCGGCTTATCGAGACGGACCATGCGCGGGTGGCGCTCAAGGAGGTTCTCGGGACCGGGCGCTTCGATTTCGAGAAGGCGAGCCAGCATCCGGTCTGGTTCAAGGAGCTGAACGGGTTTCGCGATCATGTCCCGGAGACGGAGGAGTACGGGGTTTCCAGCTTCGTCTACCGTGCGCGCCGGCCGTTCCATCCTGAAAAGTTCAACGCCTTCCTCGCCCGCACATGGCCGGGCCTCGTGCGCGCCAAGGGCCTGTTCTGGCTGGCGACGCGGCCGCACAAGGTGGGAGAGATGAGCCTTGCGGGTGCCATCTGCCAGACCGGCACCATCGGCCGCTGGTGGGCAAGTGTCCCCCCGGAGCACTGGCCGACCCAGCCGGACTGGCGCTCCTGGCTGCGCTCCCACTGGATGCCGGGCTATGGCGACCGCCGCCAGGAACTGGTCTTCATCGGCATGGACCTGGACGAAGCCGGCATTCGCGCCGCGCTCGATGCCTGCCTCGTCGGCCCGACCGACCCGAAGCAGTTCGACCCGGCCGCGCTGAAGCACCTGCCGGACCCATTCCCGGCGTGGGAGGCCGCCTGAGGGGTCAATCCCAGGCGAGCGCGCCGCCATTCTGATACTCGATCACCCGGGTCTCGAAGAAGTTCTTCTCCTTTTTCAGGTCCATGGCCTCGCTCATCCACGGGAACGGGTTCTCCGCTTCCGCGAACACCGGGGCGAGCCCGAGCTGGGCGCAGCGGCGGTTGGCGATGAAGTGCATGTACTGTTCGCACAACACAGCGTTCAGTCCCAGGAAGCCGCGGGGCATGGTGTCCCGGCCATAGGCGGCCTCCAGCTCCGCCGCATCCTTCAGCATGCCGCGCATTTCGTCCTGGAACGCCTTCGTCCAGAGATGCGGGTTCTCGATCTTGATCTGGTTGATGACGTCGATGCCGAAGTTCAGGTGGATGCTCTCGTCGCGCAGGATGTACTGGTACTGCTCGGCGATGCCGACCATCTTGTTGCGGCGGCCCAGCGAGAGGATCTGCGCGAAGCCGGTATAGAACCACATACCCTCGAAGATGACGTAGAAGGCCACGAGGTCCCGCAGGAAGGACTGGTCCGCCTCCGGCGTGCCGGTCTTAAATCCGGGATCGTCCAGGTGCTGGGTGTGCCTCAAGGCCCAGGCCGCCTTGTCGGTGATCGATGGCACTTCGCGGTACATGTTGAAGAGCTCGCCCTCGTCCAGCGCGAGGCTCTCCACGATGTACTGGAAGGTGTGGGTGTGCACGGCCTCCTCGAATGCCTGGCGCAGCAGATACTGGCGGCATTCCGGGTTGGTGAGGTGGCGATAGATGGCCAGCACGATGTTGTTGGCAACCAGGCTCTCCGAGGCAGCGAAGAAGCCGAGATTGCGCTTCACCATGCGCCGCTCGTCCTCGGTGAGGCCGTCCCGCGACTTCCATAGGGCGATGTCCGCCTGCATGGAGACCTCGGTGGGCATCCAGTGGTTGTTGCAGCCAGACAGGTACTTCTCCCACGCCCATTTGTACTTGAGGGGCAGGAGCTGGTTCACGTCGGCGCGGCAGTTGATCATCCGCTTCTCGTCCACCGAGACGCGGCCGCCATGGCGGTCGATGTCGCCGAGACCGGCGGCCTCCTTCGCGTCCGTGGGCGCGAAAGCGGGATGGATGGGAGCGGGCTTGGTATCCGACCAGTCGAGCATATGCGTGTCTCCTTCGCCGCTCACTGGCAGGCTTCGCAGGTGGGGTCGTCGATGGCGCACGCCTTGCCCCAAGGGGCACTCAACGCGGCATCAACGCTGATGGGCGCGGCGGCTTCTGCCACCACCGCGGAGACTGCGTTGAGCTTGCCGTCCGTGCCCTTCAGGGTGGATTTCTCCACGTGGGTGGCCGAGCGCGAGCGCAGGTAATAGGTGGTCTTCAGGCCGCGCCTGAAGGCGAGGCGGTAGAGCGCGTCGAGCGCTTTGCCGGAGGGGTTGGCGATGTAGAGGTTGAGCGACTGGGCTTGATCGATCCACTTCTGGCGGCGCGCTGCGGCTTCGATCAGCCAGGACGTGTCGATCTCGAAGGCGGTGGCGTAGAGGGCCTTCAGGTCATCGGGAATGCGGTCGATCTGGCCGAGGCTGCCGTCGAAATATTTGAGGTCGGAGACCATCACCTCGTCCCATAGGCCGCGCGCCTTCAGGTCATGCACCAGGGCGGCGTTCACCACTGTGAAGTCGCCGGACATGTTGGATTTGACATAGAGGTTCTGATAGCCGGGCTCGATGGACTGGCTCACCCCGCAGATATTGGAGATGGTGGCGGTGGGGGCGATGGCCATGCAGTTGGAGTTGCGCATGCCTGTCGTCTTCACCCGCGCGCGCAGGCCATCCCAGTCCAGCGTCCGCGAGCGGTCGAGGTCGAGCCCGCCACGCGCTTCCGCCAGCAACTCCACGCTGTCGATGGGCAGGATGCCCTTCGACCAGAGCGAGCCTTCGAAGCTTGGATAGCGCCCGCGCTCGGCGGCGAGGTCCGCGGAGGCGGAGACGGCGTGGAAGGACAGCGCCTCCATGCTTTCGTCGGCGAAGCGCACGGCCGCCTCCGACGCATAGGGCAGGCGCAGCGCCTGGAGCGCGTCCTGGAAGCCCATGATCCCGAGGCCCACGGGCCGGTGCCTGAGGTTGGAGCGGCGCGCCTCGGGGATGGTGTAGAAATTGATGTCGATGACGTTGTCGAGCATGCGCATGGCGGTCTTCACCGTCCGCGCAAGCCGGTCATGGTCGAGCCCCTCCACTGTGACATGGGCGAGGAGGTTCACCGAGCCGAGATTGCACACTGCCACCTCGTCGTCGGACGTGTTCAGGGTGATCTCGGTGCACAGGTTCGAGGAATGCACCACGCCCGCATGCTGCTGCGGCGAGCGGATGTTGCAGGGGTCCTTGAAGGTGATCCAGGGATGGCCGGTCTCGAACAGCATGGTAAGCATGCGCCGCCAAAGGTCTACAGCGCGCACCTGCTTGAACACTTTCATCCCGCCCTGCGCGGCTTTGGCCTCGTAGCCCTCATAGGCGGCCTTGAAGGCGGGGCCGAAGAGATCGTGCAGGTCGCTCGCCTCGTCGGGTGAGAACAGGGTCCAGGGGCCGTCTTCCTCGACACGCTGCATGAACAGGTCCGGCACCCAGTTGGCGGTGTTCATGTCGTGGGTGCGGCGGCGCTCGTCGCCGGTGTTCTTGCGCAGATCGAGGAAGTCCTCGATGTCCACGTGCCAGGTTTCCAGATAGGCGCAGACCGCACCCTTGCGCTTGCCACCCTGGTTCACGGCGATGGCGGTGTCGTTGGCAACTTTGAGGAACGGCACCACGCCCTGGCTCTCGCCGTTCGTGCCCTTGATGTGGGCACCGAGGCCGCGCACCCGCGTCCAGTCATTGCCGAGCCCGCCGGAATATTTGGCCAGCAGCGCATTGTCCTTCACCGCCTTGAAGATGCCGTCGAGGTCGTCCGCGACCGTGGTGAGGAAGCAGGAGGAGAGCTGCTGGCGCAGCGTGCCGGAATTGAACAGGGTCGGCGTCGAGGCCATGAAGTCGAAGGAGGAGAGGAGGCCGTAGAATTCGATGGCCTTCGCCTCCCGGTCGATCTCGCGCACAGCGAGCCCCATGGCGACGCGCATAAAGAAGGCCTGGGACAGTTCGAAGCGCGTGCCGCGCACGTGCAGGAAGTAGCGGTCATAGAGGGTCTGGAGACCGAGGAAGTCGAAGGCGAGATCCCGCTCCGGCTTCAGCGCTGCGGCGAGGCGCGGGAGGTCGAAGCGGGCCAGTTCCGGGTCCAACAACTCGGCCGCGACGCCGGCTTTCACGAAGCCGAGGAAATAGTCGCCATAGCGGCCTGCCATCTCCTCATGGGTCGCTTCGTCGGCGCGCCCGGCGATGAAGCTCAACGCCTCCCGACGCAGCTTGTCCAGCAGCAGGCGGGCGCTGACCTTGGTGTAGTTGGGCTCCGTCTCGATAAGGGTGCGGGCGGCGAGGATCGGCGCGAGGCCGAGCTCGTCCGCGGAGATGCCGTCATAGAGGTTCCGCCGGGTCTCTCCGAGCACGGTTTCCCGCGAGACGCCATCGAGGCCCTCGCAGGCTTCGCGCACCACGGCATCGAGCCGCGCCGTGTCGAGGGGAACGAGCGCGCCGTCCGCCGCCTTCATGCGCAGGGCGGGCACGGCTGACGCGGCGGGCGCATCCGTCTTCGCACGTTCCCGGGCACGCTCCTCGCGATAGAGCACATAGGCGCGGGCCACCTTGTGGTGCTCGCCGCGCATCAGGGCCAGTTCCGCCTGGTCCTGGATGTCCTCGATATGGAAGGTGCGGCCGCCCTCCGCGCGACGGGTGAGCCCCGCCACGATCTGAGCCGTCAGATCGGCGACGGCGTCATGGACGCGGCGCGAGGCGGCGGCGCTGCTGCCTTCCACGGCGAGGAACGCCTTGGTGAGGGCAACGGAGATCTTGGAGGCGTCGAACGGCGTGACCGCGCCGTTGCGGCGGATCACCTGATAGCCCGGTTCCGAGGCTGTCCGGGCGCCCGGCGCAGGCTGTGCGGGGACGAGGATCGCGTCCGAGGGACGCACGGTTTCGATCTGGAGAGACATCGGCTTGGACCCCAAAAGTTGGGGGCAAAGGCCGAGCGGATGCGCGAGGGAAGATCGCCTCGGGCATGAAGCCCCCAGCGACAGCCAAGCGTTCCACCGGGGCACCCCGCCCGAGGACGTTCATCGAGGTCGCGGCAGGTCTCCTGGCTCGCGGGTCGTCGCCTCAAGTCCGGCCTTCCCGGGATCGCTCCCAGTGACTCTGATGGACCTTGGCTCGCCGCTTACAGTTGCGGGGGCAGCGCCGGCATTGGTTCGACCCTTTCGGGCGGTCCCGCACCGGCTTCCCTCTTAGCTCTCGCTCTTGCGAGTCGAGAGACCGTGACCACCACATCTAGCAGCATGGTTGCGATGGCTGTCAATATGTGGGGATGATGAATCGGAGCAGACATGTCTCATCCACCGCCGAAGCGGATGGTTGACCGTGAATGAGCAGCCCTCTACCGTCACCGTGACGGTTCCCTAACGGGACGAAAAAGGGAACGCGGTGAGGAGGGTGCCCGGAGACGGGGATCCGACGATGCCGCGGCTGCCCCCGCAACTGTAAGCGGCGAGTCCTTCGTCACACGCCACTGGGCTTCGGCCTGGGAAGGCGACGAGATGGACGCTGACCCGCGAGCCAGGAGACCTGCCGTCAGCCGTGGTCACGCGCGAGCACGTCGGGCGGGGTGTCCTGATGGTGGTTAATCCCAGCAGCTTTCCGGCCGCAGGGGAGCCTCGTTCGCGGTGACGGACCACTCGTCCCGCTGAGGCCATCATGCCTTCCGCTTTGTTTCGTCACGCCCGCGCCGCCGCGCGCCGTCCCGTGCTCGCTGCCCTCCTCCTGTCGTCGGCTTCGGGGCTCGCTCATGCCCAGTCCCCGGCACCCGGCGGCACCGCCCAGCAGCCCATCGACCTTCCCGAAGTGGTGGTGAGCGCCACCGGCATCCCGACCCCGGCGAACCGGATCGCCTCCTCGGTTAGCGTCGTCACCGCCGAGGACATCGAGCGCCAGCAGCTGCGCACCGTGCCCCAGGTGCTGCAATCGCTTCCCGGTCTCAACGTGGTGCAGACTGGCGGACCGGGCGGGCAGACTTCGGTCTTCATCCGCGGCACCAATTCCAACCATGTGAAGGTGCTGATCGACGGCATCGATGCGGGCAACCCCTCGACCCCCAACGGTGCCTTCGACTTCGGCCAGCTCCTCGCCACCGATCTCGCCCGCATCGAGGTGCTGCGTGGGCCACAGAGCGGTCTCTACGGCTCGGACGCCATCGGCGGCGTCATCTCCATCACCACCAAGAAGGGCGAGGGCCCGCCGAAATTCTTCGGCTATGTGGAAGGGGGCTCGCTCGGCACCTTCAACCAGGCGGCGGCGGTGAGCGGGTCGACGGAGCGGCTTTCCTACTCCTTCAACGTCACCCATTTCTCCTCGACGGATATTCCGGTGACCCCGCCCGGAATCATCCCGCCGGGCTATCCAAACAATCCCAACGCCTATGACAACTGGACCTATTCGACGCGCCTCGACCTCCAGATGACGGATAATCTGGCGCTCAACTTCGTCGCCCGCTACATCGACAGCCAACTCGCCTTCACGCCGGACATCTATCCCCCGCCGCTGTTCGAGGGCATCCCGGCCCCGCAGACTTCCACCAGCCTCAATTCCATGTTCTTCACCAAGGGCGAGGGCGTGTGGAGCGCGCTCGACGGCGTACTCCACACCACGTTCGGGGTGAGCGCCATGAACACCTCGAACCCGACCGTGGGGCCGAACCTGTCCGTGAACGGCCAGTATGAGGGCGACCGGCAGACCTATTACCTGCGCTCCAACCTCGCCGCCGCCGCCGGGCAGAACCTCATTGCCGGCGTGGAGCGGCGGAACGAGAGCATGACCTCGTCCACCCAATACACGGAGATGAGCGCATCGACCGGCGACACCGGCGCCTATGCGGAATGGCAGGGCACGTTCGGCGATCGGTTCTTCGGCGCGGCGAACGTCCGCTATGACAGCGACGACACCTTCGGCGACCACTCGACCTTCCGCCTTGCCCCCGGCTTCCTCATTCCCGAGACGGGGACCACCATCAAGGGCAGCTACGGCACCGGCTTCAAGGCGCCCTCACTTTATCAGCTCTATGCGCCGATCTATGGCAATGCGGCCCTCGAGCCCGAAGAGAGCACCGGCTACGATATCGGTTTCGAGCAGCAGGCCTTCGGCGGCAGGGTGACGTTTGGCGCCGCCTATTTCCACAACGACATCACCAACCTCATCAGCTACGACCCGGTGACGTTCGAGAACGTGAATATCTCCAGCGCCACCACGCAGGGCGCGGAGACCTTCATCGCTTTCCAGGTGATGGAGCGGCTGAAGCTGCGGGTGGACTACACCTACACCTACGTCATCGGCTACATGCCGCCGGGCGAGCCCTTCGGCGCTTCCTGCGCGCCGCTGACACCCACCTCTTGCACACCCCTGAGGCGGCCCAACAACAAGGTGAGCGTGACGGCGGACTGGAACCCCACGGACCAGCTCAATCTTTCCGCCACCCTGATCTATGCCTCGGCATGGTGGGACATCGTGCGTCTCACCAGCGACACTATCGACCAGCCCGGATACACCGTGGTGAATCTTGCGGCCAACTATGCGTGGACACCCAACGCGACTCTGTTCGCCCGCATCGACAATCTGTTCGATCAGACCTACGAGAACCCCAACGGCTTCCTGGCTCCCGGCTTCGGCGCCTATGGCGGCTTGAAGTTCACCTATTGAGGCGGAGGGATGAAGCGCGTCGCCAGCCTCCTTGCCCTGGTTTTCCTCTGCGCTCCCGTTTCGGCGGAGGCGCAGAGGCCCGCGCGCATCGTCTCGCTCAATCTCTGTGCGGACGAACTGGTGCTGCGCCTCGCGGACAAGGAGCAGGTTGCCTCGGTGACCTGGCTCGCCCGCGACCCGCGTGGATCCAACGTGGCGGATCTCGCAAAGGATGTGCCCGTGAACCGGGGTCTTGCGGAGGAGATCGCCGCCCTCAAGCCCGACCTCGTCATCGTCGGCGCCTTCACCACTCGCACCACCGTGGCCATGCTGCACCGGCTCGGCCTGCCGGTGCTGGAACTCGGCGTGCCGGAGACGCTTGAGGACGCCTATGCCCAGATCCGGGAGGTGGCGGCCCGCATCGGCGCGCCGGAGCGCGGCGAAGCCATGATGGAGGATATGAAGGCGGCCTTTGCCCGCCTGCCGTCCGCGCCCGCCCACCGGCCCACCGCCATCGTCCTGCGCCCGAACGGCTTCACCGCCGGGCGCGGCTCCATGGCCGACGAGATCCTGGGCTTGGCGGGCCTCGACAATCTCGCGGCTCGCCTCTCTACCGACCGGATGGGACAGTTGAATTTGGAAGAGATCGTGCGCGCCCGCCCGGACGTCCTCGTCATCAATGCATCCGCAGACGGCCCGCCCTCGCTGGCGGACGACCTGCTGCATCATCCCGCGCTCGCCCGGCTCGCCGCCGAAGGCCGGACCGTGCCGCTGCCGACGCGGTTGTGGACCTGCGCGGGTCCCGAACTGGCGGAAGCGGCGCGGCGGCTCGCGGCGGCGCGGGAGGCCCTGCCCGAATGACCCGCCTCGTTGTTGCCCTTGCTCTCCTCACGATCATCCTCATGGCCGTGTCGGTGGCCGTAGGCTACGCCCCGCTGGATGTGGGCGAGGCCCTGTCCGATCTTCTCGCCGGGCGCCAAACCCTTGAAGCCATGGTGCTCTCCGAACTGCGCCTCCCGCGTGCCGTCCTGGGCGCGGCAGTGGGCTTCAGCCTCGGCGTCATGGGCGCCGCCCTCCAGGGGCTCATGCGCAATCCCCTCGCCGATCCGGGCGTGGTGGGCGTCTCTGGAGCGGCAGCCCTGGGCGCGGTGGTGGTGTTCTATTTCGGCGTGTCCTCCGCCTTCGCTCTGGCTCTGCCGCTCGGCGGCCTCGCGGGTGCGGGCCTCGCCACGGCCTTCCTCCTGACCCTCGCGCGGCGCGGCGCCAGCACGGCGACGCTCATCCTCGCCGGCGTCGCGCTGAACAGCCTCGCCGGAGCCCTCACAGCGCTCGCCCTCAACCTCGCGCCGAGCCCCTATGCGGCGCTGGAGGTGGTGTTCTGGCTCATGGGCTCGCTCTCGGACCGCAGCCTCCTGCACGTGGCGCTCGCGCTGCCCTTCATGATCTTCGGCTGGGCGCTCGTGCTTTCCACGGGCCGGGCCATGGACGCGCTGACCCTCGGCGAGGATACGGCCGCGAGCCTCGGCTTCTCGCTCCGCCGCACGCGGCTCCTCGTGGTGGGCGGCACGGCGGCGGCGGTGGGGGCGAGCGTCGCGGTGGCGGGCGCCATCGGCTTCGTCGGGCTCGTGGTGCCGCATCTCATGCGGCCCTTGGTCGGGCACCGGCCGGGGCGACTGCTGCTGGTCAGCGGCCTTGCGGGCGCCGCCCTGACACTTGGGGCGGACATTCTCGTGCGGCTCGTTCCCACACGGCCGGAGCTGAAGCTGGGCGTCGTCACCGCGCTCATCGGCGCGCCCTTCTTTCTGGCCTTGCTGCGGCGCCTGAAGGTGGAGGGCGAATGATCCTCGAGGCTCTCGACATCACCATCCGCAGGAGCGGGTCAACCGTAGTGCATGGCCTCTCGCTCACGGCCCGTCCGAACGAGGTGCTGGGCCTCATCGGCCCGAATGGCGCGGGCAAGACGAGCGTCCTGCGCGCCCTGTGCGGTCTCGATCCGCTCGCCTCGGGCCGCGTGACCTATGATGGTCGCACGGCCGATGCGTTCGAGCGACAGGCCTTGGGGCGAACTATCGCCTATCTGGCGCAAGGTGCGCGCATCCACTGGCCCATGACGGTTGCGGAAGTCGTCGCGCTCGGCCGCCTGCCGCATGGCCGGGCCGAGGTCGATGCCGCCGTCGCCCGCGCCATGGACGCGGCGGATGTGGCCCACCTGCGGGATCGCACCACCGGTGCCCTGTCCGGCGGCGAGCGCGCCCGCGTTCTTCTCGCCCGCGCCCTGGCGGTCGAGGCGCCCATCCTGCTGGCGGACGAGCCGGTGTCCGCGCTCGATCCCTACCATCAGCTCCAGGCGATGGAATTGCTGCGCGCCACCGCCCGCTCCGGAACGACCGTCATCGTCGTGCTGCACGACCTGACGCTGGCCGCCCGTTTCTGCGATCGGCTCGTGCTCATGAAGGACGGCCGATTGCTGGCCGAAGGCCCTCCGGGCGAGGTGCTGGCTGCCGACCGCGTGGCACATGCCTACGGCGTCACCATCGAGACGGGCACGCGCGACGGTGAGCCCTTCGTGCTGCCCTGGCGCCGCCGCGCCACTCCACCCTCCACCACGGAGTCCTCCCGATGATCCTGACCGGCAGCGATGCCTTCACCATTCTGAAGCGCCACGCCCTCGACGCGCACACCGGCTGGAGCCTTGGCATCTTCGGGGCGATTGCGGAGTTCATGCGCGCGCCGGATGAGCCCGTGCAAGTCGTGGCGGACCAGGAGGGGATCGAGATCACCACCGGCCGGGGCGGGCTGCGGGTGCTGCCGCACGATGCCGCCGTCATCATCGACTACCAGATGCCCTCGCGCCATGAGGAGCGCCGTGTGTGCGCGCTCGCTGCGTGCCTTCCCGACGCTGTGGCGGCGCGTGCGGGCCGCGCGGTCGTAACCGAAATCGGCCGCGACGTAGCGGCGCTGCGGGACGGCGACCGGGGTGACTTCCTGTTCGACCTCGGCATCGGCCTCGACACTGTGGAAGCCTGCGTGCGCACCCGGGAGCCGCATCTGATCGCCGCGCTGCGGGCAGCGGAAGGCCGTGAACTGTTCGCGGCGGAAGGCGTGATCGGCGCCATCCTGGCCCATGCCCCGCACCGGGTGTTCGTCTCGGCGCTGGGGCGTATCGAGGTCTACCAGCCCATCCCTCCGGCGGACGGACGCAGCCCGGACGGGCCACACACGCACGTGCTCCCGAAACTCTTGGCCCACCGGCGGACCCATGCTGCAAGCGTTCCCATTCCCGATGGGCTGGTCCCGTGCCTCTCGATCCATCCGCCCCATGGGAGTGGCTCGGGAAGAGCTTGATCGAAGGGGCCGGATAAGGGGCCGATCAAGCAGTTCTGCTTTCTTGTCCAGGCCGGGTACCGGCCTCCAGCAGAGGCCTGACATTCGAAATATTCTTCATGACACCCTCCAGGTGTGCCCTCAATTTCTCGGAAGCAAAGCCAAGATCACCACTCTCGATCAACTTCAATATTTCGAGATGCTCGGCAGCCTGTGTCCAATAACGGCTTCTATCCGCGAGGGATCGATAGACGAGCAGGCGGCGGATGCGGTTCACGCGCTTCAGCGCATCGAGGAAGAATGAGTTTTGCGAGGCCCCGACGATGGCCTCGTGAAATCGTATGCCCCGTTCATATAAGAGGTCGGCATCCAGCGTCTCGATTTCTCCATCGAGCATGCGCTCTTCCGTTTCCCAGCATTGCTTCAAGACATCCGGATGCAAAGCGTAATCCGGTTCCAGGAGGCTGGCGGGCTCGATGGCCATGCGCAGGCGATAGCTTTGCTCCAGTGCCGCAGGCGTCGTGAGAACGGCGGAAAAGCTCCAGCCATACCCTGGGCGCCTTTCGGCCCAGCCCTCGGCGGCAATCCGATTGAGCAGCTGGGTCAGTTGGCCACGCGAAAGATTGTAGCGATCGCGCATGGCTTGCTCCGATACCCGATCCGGCAGCGTGCCATTCAGTCGATCTTCGGCAACCTGGAAGTATACGGCCGAAAGCAGGTGATCCCGCTGGCTCTTGTCGAGGTTCCCCGCGAGCCGCGGCGCATCGCTCGCGACCGTGAAACCACGTCCGGGATCGGCGACGACGACACCTCGCTCCGCCAACATCCGCATCGCCTGCCCGATCGGGAACCGCGACACGCCGAGCTGGTCGGCCAGCTTCTGTGACCGCAACCTGTCTCCCGGCTTCAGTACGCCGTCGGCGATCTGCGCAAGGATCGCCGTGGCTGCTTCACTTACGACGCTGCCCTTCATCGATGTCCGACACCGTTCATTGCGCAACCGCTCTTCCATGCTTCGCGCGGGGATCATAGCCCGTCGCAATCGCGACCGATGGAAAATACCATATTGCATTTTTTGCGATCAAAATCCATTCTTGGCACAAGCAATGGATGGGAGGATGCGCCGTGACTGCAAGTGAGGGAGTGAATTGCGAGGGCTCCGGCTCCGGGGACACGCAGCGGGGATGGACCCGGCGCGGCGCTATCGCCGCGCTGCTTCTTGGCTCGCTCGGCCTTGCGGGGGGAGCCCCGTCGGCGGCGAATGCTCAATCCACCTATCCGGATCGTCCGATCCGCCTGATCGTGCCGTTCGCCCCGGGTGGCGGGGTCGACATCGTCGCTCGCCTGCTCGCGGGGCCCATGGGGGCGGCGTTGAGCCCAACTGGATCGGCGACGATCGTCATAGAAAACCGGGGCGGTGCGGGCGGACAGTTGGGTGCGCGCGCCGCAGCGACCGCGACGCCGGACGGCTACACCATAGTGCTGGCCTCGGCCGGTGAGGTGGCCGCCGCACCGGCGCTCTATGGCGCCAAGCTGCCGTACAATCCGGCCAAGGATCTGGTGCCGATCACGCTCGTCGTGCGGATACCCAATCTCCTGGTGGTCGCCAGCGACGTGCCGGCGCGCAACGCGGCGGAGCTGATTGCGCTGGCGAAGAAGGAGCCGGGAAAACTGACCTACGCGACGTCCGGGATCGGCAATCTCCAGCATCTCAATGGAGAGTTGTTCAACAGGATTGCGAAGGTCGACACCGTTCACGTCCCATATCGCGGAACGGGTTCCATCCTGACCGATGTGGTGAGCGGCCGCGTGAGCATGACCTATGGCGGCGCGCCTGCGCTCTTGCCGATGGTCAAGGAAGGCAAGCTGCGCCCCATCGGCGTCACATCGCGCCAGCGTATTCCGAGCCTGCCGGACGTTCCGGCCCTGTCGGAGACCCCGGAACTGGCGTCCTATGAACTGGTCAATTGGTTCGGGCTTTTCGCGCCGGCCGGCACGCCGGCGCCCATCCTCGAGCGCCTCCATGCTGCCGCCACGGCGGCGTTGCGCGATCCCACGCTGATCAAGAAGCTGGAGGAGCAGGGCGCCGAGCCGGCCCCCATGTCGGCGGCGGATTTCAAGGCCTTCGTGGATGCCGAAACCGCCAAGCTCACCCAGCTCATTCGCGACGCCGACATTCGCCCGGAAAACTGAGAGGAAGCGGCTCATGTATCGTGTGGATGTGCTCGTGCAGGGCTATCCCGGCAAGAGCGTGTGCCACGGTGGCCTGGGGTGGAGCACCATCGCGATGCTGCGCGGCGAAGGCCGCGTCATCCTGATCGATGTCGGGGCTTTCGGCGTTCGCAAAGAGCTGGAAAAGCAGCTCGCCGCCAACGGCGTCTCCCCGGATGACGTCACGGATGTGGTTCTGACCCACGCCCATTACGATCACAGCGTGAACTACACGCTGTTTCCCGCCGCGACCGTCTGGATCGGGCGGGTCGAGCTGGAATGGGCGCGCGATGTGCCGCCGGGCTTCAACCCGCTCCCTGAACTCTACGTCCAGGACATGGTGCGCTCTCCGCGCGTGCGTCTCATCGAGGAGAATTCGACCTTCCTCCCCGGGCTGACGGCGATCGCTGCACCAGGGCATACGCCCGGATGCATGCTGTTCCGGCTGGAGTCTTCTCCGCCGGTCCTCTTCACCGGTGACGCGGCGAAGAACCGCGCGGAGCTGCTCTCGCTCCGAACGGACATGACGATGGACGCCGAGGCAAGCCGGGCTTCGCTGGAAACGGTTTGGCGCCAGTGGCGTGAGGCGCCGGACATGATCGTGGTGCCCGGCCACGATCTCTCCCTGCGCCTGAATGCCGAGGGCCGGCCGGAGTATATCGGCGAACGCAAGGCGGCCATCGCCGCATGGTTCGACGAAGACCTCTCCGTGACCACTTCAATCGACCTGACCAAGGGTATGGAATGACGGACGCAGTTGTCGCCGAGGAAAAGCTCGGCAGCCTTGCCACGCGCGCTTTGGTGAGTGGCGGGATGCTGGAGGAAGATGCGCGGAGCGTCGCCCAGGTGCTGGTGCTTGCGGACCTGTTCGGCTTGCGGACCCACGGGGTCAGCCGCGTGATGCAGTATCTCGACCGGGTGAAAGTCGGGGGCATCGACGCGCGGGCGGTCGTGGCGACCAACCGCGTCGCGCCCGGCCTGTCCCTCGTGGATGGCGCCAACGGAATGGGGCCGCTCGTCGGCATGCGCGCGCTGGAGGCCGCCATGGCGTCTGCCCGCGAAGTCGGTATCGGAGCCGCCTTTGCCCGCGCCTCCAACCATTTCGGCCCTATCATGCCCTATGCCTTGATAGCGGCCGAGGAGGGTTTTGCCTCGATCATCGGGACCAACGCGACGACGACCATCGCGCCCTGGGGCGGCATGGACACCCGGCTCGGCAACAATCCGCTTGGCATCGGCGTTCCCGCTCCGGGCAGCGATCCGATCCTGCTGGATCTCGCCATGAGCGTGGCGGCGCGGGCCAAGATCCGCCGGGCATTGAAGCAGGGCGCCTCCATTCCTGAGGGCTGGGCGACGGACCCGAAAGGCCAGCCGACGACCGACCCCACGGCCGCCCTCGCTGGCTTTCTGCTGCCGTTCGGCGGACACAAGGGCTACGGCCTGGCCCTGCTGGTGGACCTCCTATCCGGCGTGCTCTCGGGCGCCTCTTACCTCACGCGAGTGAAGGCATGGGACAAGCAGCCCGAGGCGCATCAGGACCTCGGCCACTTCTTCATCCTGATCGACACCAAGCGGCTCGCGGCTCCTGACGAGCTCGCTAGGCGCATGGCCGACTTCAAGGACATCATCCGGTCGACACCGGCTGCCGATCCGGAGCGGCCGGTGCGTCTTCCTGGTGATACGGAATTCGATCTGCTGCGGCGGCAGCGGGCGGAAGGTGTCGCGGTGGCCGCAGAGGATCTTGAGGCCCTTGAGGTGCTCGCGGAGCAGTCTCAGAGCTAGAAGAAGTGCGACAGGCGCCGCGGGCTGAGCTGAGCAAAGCCAGCCCGCGGGCTTTCCGAGGTTTCAGGGCATGGATCGTTTTTCGGATGTCGAGCTGGCGGGCCACACATATCGCGTGGTCGATTTGCCTGCTTTTGCCGGAACAAGGCTCGCTCATCTGCCCTGGCTGCACCGGGTCCTTCTCGAGAACCTGCTGCGCTGTACCCCCACGGGCGATCCGGCGCTGGAGGCCATTCCCGCCTGGCTGAACGATGCGGGAAGCGAAGCCGAGATCCCCTTCCATCCCGGCCGTGTGCTGATGCACGACACCACCTGCGGTCCGGCGCTGGTGGACATTGCCGCGTCCCGCTCCGCGCTTGCGGAGGCGGGCGGCGACCCCGCCCTGCTCAACCCCGTACTTCCCGTGGACGTGTCGACGGATCACTCGCTGGCCGTGGACGTGTTCGCCCGCAGCGATGCCCGCGAGCGCAACATGGAGGTGGAGCTCCGGCGCAATCTGGAGCGCTACCGCTTCATGAAGTGGGCGGCCAACACGCTGGCGAACGTCACCGTCCACCCGCCCGGCACGGGCATCATGCACACCATCAATCTTGAGCGCCTCGCCACCGTGGTCACGAGCGAGATGCGCGGGGGCGTCCTGTGGGCGGTGCCGGACACGCTGATCGGAACCGACAGCCACACGCCCATGATCAACGGGATCGGCGTGGTGGCGTGGGGCGTGGGCGGGCTTGAGGCCGAAAGCGTTATGTTCGGCATGCCGGTCACCATGCGCGTCCCCGAGGTCGTCGGTGTCCGTCTGACCGGACGGCTGCGGGACGGCGTCCTGGCCACCGACCTCGCGCTTCGCGTGACGAGCCTTCTGCGATCGATCGAACTCTCAGGCCGGTTTGTCGAATTCTTCGGCCCCGGCGTGTCGGGCCTTTCCGCGGGTGAACGCGCCGTGGTGGCAAACATGGCGCCGGAATATGGCTCCTCGTCCGGCTTCTTTCCCATCGACCATATGACCGTCGATTACCTCAGGGCCACGGGCCGCACGGCGGATCACGTCGTGTTCGTGGAGGCATATGCGCGCCGCGTCGGTCTCTGGTTCGATCCCGAGGCAAATCCGACATATGCCGAGGTGCTTGAGCTTGATCTAGGGAGCATCGAGGTCGCCCTGGCAGGCCCGCGCCGGCCACAGGATCTGCTCCGGCCGCAGGACGCACGCGCATCGCTCGCGCCCATGCGTCGTCATGATGTTGCGCCACCCACCGACACCGACCCCGTGCCGGACGCCGCAGTGGCGATCGCCGCGATCACCAGCTGCACCAACACCTCCGATCCCCGTCTTCTGGTCGCGGCCGGGCTTCTGGCGCGCAGGGCGCGCCTCCTGGGCCTCACGCCGAAGGGCTGGGTGAAGACATCGCTGGCGCCCGGTTCGCCGGCCGCGGAGCGTTATCTTCATCGCGCCGGCCTCCTGGAGGACCTCGAGGCAGTGGGCTTCGGAATCGTTGGACACGGCTGCACCACGTGCATCGGGAATTCCGGCACGCTCACGCAACCCATTCTGGACGCGGTGGCCGACAGGGGCGTGCTGCCGGTCGCGGTCCTCTCCGGAAATCGCAACTTCCCCGGGCGCGTCCATCCCCAGCTTGAGGCGGGCTTCCTGGCCTCGCCTCCGCTCGTCATCGCCTATGCCCTTGCCGGTGATATGGATCGGGACATCCTGAGCGATCCGGTCACCGCGACGCCGGACGGTCGTCCCGTGCACCTCTCCGAACTGTGGCCGACCGGGCCGGAGATCGACGCAGCCATGAGCCGCGCGGTGCGACCGGGCGATTACGCACCCGCTTATGACGAAGCCGAGGCCAATCCTGTGTGGCTGCGCCTGGACGCGCCAACGACACCGCTTTTTCCGTGGGACGAGGCATCCACCTACATTCGCCAGCCGCCGTTCGCGGCAATGGATTGCGAAAGCCGCCTCGGCCGCTACGTCGCGACGCCCATCCTCGTGGTCGGTGACGACATCACGACCGATCACATCTCTCCCGCCGGCGCGGTGAATCCCAAGAGCGCAGCCGCGACCTACCTGATCGAGCGCGGCGAGGATCCCGCCGACCTCAATGTGTTCTCGTCGCGGCGCGGAAACTGGGAGGCCATGATCCGCGGCCTCTTCACCAACAAGACCGTGAAGAACCTGCTGGGTGAGGCCGTTCCGCCCGGCAGCACCATCCACCATCCCAGCGGCGACCTGATGCCCCTGTGGCTCGCGGCGGAGCGCTACAAGGCGGAAGGCCGTTCCGTCGTGATTGTCGCCGGCGAGAGATACGGAATGGGCTCGTCGCGCGACTGGGCTGCCAAGGGCGCCGCTCTGCTCGGGACGCGGGCGGTGCTCGCATCCAGCTTCGAGCGCATCCATCGCTCGAACCTCGTGAACATGGGTGTGCTCCCGTTGCGGCTCCCGCCTGGTATGGGCCCGGGCGACCTTGCCTTGAGCCCCTCGGACGAGATCATTGTCGATGCCCCCCTCGAGCGCCTAAGCCCACGTTGCGAGATCGAAGTCGTCATCCGACGTAAGGGCGGCTCGACGCTGTCGTTCAAGGCGGCGGCCGCGGTTGAAACCAGTCTCGAAGTGGATGTCCTCGCCGCCGGAGGTGTGATCCCGCTGATCCTGAGAGAGCGGCTGTCCAAGCAGTTGCACTAGAATGAGTGGAATTTCCATTCATTTTTGAATCAAATAGATTGAAATTACTAAGATATATTGCGCTCGCGTTAAGTAATGTCGCGATGTAGTCTGTATTTCGAGGGTCGATGCAGGCGTTGCAGCAGAGATGAATGTATCGCGGCTAAGCAGATCGTGCCGCTGCCGCGCGACGGGCCTTATGCCCGGCCATCGCCCTCCGCCCCATAATGGAGGACCCCATGGCTCCCATCATCGGAACAGACGACAACAATTACATGAGCGGCACCGCGGGCAACGACGAGATGTCCGGGCTCGGCGGCAACGACATCATGGACGGCGGCGCTGGCGATGACCATCTGCTCGGCGGAGACGGCGACGATTCCCTGGTCGGGAATCTGGGCGCCGACTGGCTGGAAGGCGGAGCCGGCGATGACGAGCTGAACGGCGACTGGGCTTATGACCAGCCGCCAGCCGACGACCTGCTCGATGGCGGGGAAGGCTCCGACACGGCGCGCTACATCTATTCGCCCGGCGCCGTCACGGTCGATCTCTCCCAGGGCATCGGCCATGGCTTCGGCGCCGAGGGCGATGTCCTGATATCCATCGAGAACCTGGTGGGCTCCGGCTACGGCGACACGCTCATCGGCGATGCCGGTGACAACACGCTCGACGGCGTCGAGGGCGATGACACGCTCCAGGGCGGTGCCGGCAACGACGTGCTGGTGGGCGACGACGGCACCGACATCCTCGATGGCGGCTCTGGCAGCGACACCGCCTTCTATCGGTATTCCGGCCCGAATGCGGTGATCGACCTCGTCAACGGAACCGGTCCCGGCGGCGACGTCCTCATCAGCATCGAGAATGTCAGCGGCTCGAGCGACAACGACACCATCATCGGCGATGCCGGCGACAACATCCTGAACGGCCAGGGCGGCCGCGACCTCATCATCGGCGGCGCGGGCGCCGACACCATCATCGGCGGCGACGGCGTGACGACCCAATCGGACACGGCGAGCTATGAGGGTTCCGCTTCGGGCGTCACGGTGAGCCTCGCCACCGGCCTCGGTAGCGGCGGCGATGCGGAGGGCGACCATCTCTCGGGCATCGAGAACCTCATCGGCTCCAACCATGCCGACACCCTCACCGGCGACGGCGTGGCCAACGCTCTGGACGGTGGCGCAGGCGCCGACATCCTCGCCGGCGGCGGCGGCAACGACATGCTCACCGGCGGCGCCGGCGCGGACACGCTCAACGGCGGGGCAGGGGCGGACTGGGCGCTCTACGCGCTTGGTGGCAGCGCCGTCACCGTGGACCTCGTGGCGGGCACCGGCAGCGGCGGCGAAGCCCAGGGCGACACTTTCGCGGGCATCGAGAATGTGCGCGGCACGGCGCAGGCCGACACGTTGATCGGCAACGCCGCCGACAACGTGCTCGACGGCGTCGATGGCAATGACACCATCAATGGCGGCGCTGGCAATGACAGCATAACCATCGCCCACGCGGGCACGGTGGATGGCGGCAGCGGCGATGACACGCTGACCCTGTCGCTGTCCGGAGCCGGTCCGGGCGTGGTGGACGGCACGATGGGACTGTCCTCGGACGGCGCCAGCTTCACCAATATCGAACACCTCATCGTCACCGGCGCGGAGACCAACGACTGGCTGATCGGCCTTGCGGGCGCGGACCAGCTCGAAGGCGGTGGCGGCGCGGACCATATGGAGGGCCTCGGCGGGGACGACGATATTTCCGGCGGAGCCGGCGACGACTTCGTCTCCGCGGGCGACGGGAGTGACAGCGTCCAGGGCGGCGACGGCACCGACTGGCTCTATGGCGATGCCGGCGACGATTTCCTCTATGGCGACGCCGGCCGGGACTATCTGCGCGGCGATGATGGGAACGACCGGCTGGTGGCTGGCCAGGGCCACGATTCCCTCAGGGGCGGTGCCGGCGACGACGTCCTCATCGGCGAGGGCGGCAATGACTTCCTGGTGGGCGGCAGCGGCTCCGACCGCTTCATGTTCGACTGGGAAGCGAGCAGCAGGGACCGCATCATCGACTTCCAGCCCGGCGAAGGAGGCGACATCCTCCACATCTCCTACACCCTGGAATATCTGGGCGGCGGCCTCTTCAGCTATGAGGACGTGATGGCCCACGCCACCCAGACCGCCGAAGGGACCTATATCGACTTCAGCGGCATCCAGCCCTGGACCTTCGGCGTGATGCTCGATGACGTGAACATGGCCGACCTTACGTCGGCCAACATGGCGTTCGACTTCGTCTGAGCCGCCATCCGCGGCGCGGGCCGGAAGGTCCGCGCCGGCACCACAAGTGCCGGCGCGCGCCCTCAATGCGTCGGTGCGCGATTGCTCTGCACGACCGCAGGCGGCTTGGCGGCGGGGGTATCGCCAAGGCGCACCGTATCGCCGGTGGTGAGGGTCTCCAGCGGGCCGTTCACGACACGGTCGGATGGGGAGAGGCCGGCCAGAACCTCCACGTCGCTACCGATGTCCTGGCCGATCTGCACCTGCTTCATGACGATGGCGTTGTCGTCATTGATCGTCGCCACCTGGACCCCTTGCTCGCCGAAGACCAGCGCCGTCGCTGGCAGGCGCAGCATGTTGGCGTTGGGCTCCAGGTGGAAATGCACTTCGGCATAGGTGCCGGGCCAGAGCTTGCCATCGGGGTTTTCCGCCTGGAGCTGCACCAGCGCCGTGCGGGTCTCCTGGGCAATGGCATTGGACGTGCGGACCACGGTCGCGTCGAAATGCTGGCCGGGATACTGGATGAGGTCCAGCGTCGCCTTGGCGCCGGGCTTCATGTAGGCGATATAGGCCTGCGGCACCCGCACATAGACCTTGACGCGGCTGATGTCGGAGACCTGGAACAGGCCCGTGCCCGTGCCGCCGCCGGAATTGACCAGCGCGCCCACGTCCAGCGCCCGGGCGGTGACGATGCCGTCGAACGGCGCCGACAGCGACTTGAACTGCATCAGGGCGTCGATGCGGGCAAGGTTGGCCTTGGCGGAATCCAGCGCCGCCTGCTTGGCGCGCGCATCGCCGCTCTTCTCGTCGTCGGACTGCTGCGACACCACGTTCTTCTGCACCAGGACCGCGTAGCGCTTCGCGGTGGCGTCGGCGAGGTTGAAATTGGCCTCGGAGGTGGCGACGTCGAACTTGGCCTGGGCGTATTGCTGGTCCAGCTCCGGCGTGTCGATCTCGGCGAGCACCTCGCCCTTCTTCACCGTATCGCCGATGTCCTTATAGAACGCCTTCACATAGCCGCTGGCGCGGGCATAGAGGGAGGCTGCGGCATGGGCCTGGATGTCGCCGGGCAGCACCAGTTCCTGCGCCCCGCCGCCCCGCTGGGCCTTGATGACGTCCACGGTGGGAAGCGCCTGTTCCTTCGTCCAGCTCGCAAGATCCGTCTCGGTTTTCGCCCGGCTGCGGATGCCGGTGAAGACCAGGACGCCGGCCGCCAGCAGGAGGCACAGCCCGCCGAGAAGCACGACGCGCGGCTTCGGTTCGCGGATCTGGTCCGTTTTCAGCTCGTCCGAAGACATTCAGGGCTCCATGGGATGTCGGAGTGAAGAGTGCGGAATGGCACGTCCCTCCGCAAGTAGTCTCTTTTGATATTTGTTCTGATCATGCGTGGGCCGCCCCTTCGGGCGCGCTCGTCCCCTCCGGCAGGGGCGTCTCGGCCGGCTTCTTCAGGTGGTCGCGGGCATGCACGAGGCTGAAGAGGGCGGGCACGAAGAACAGGGTGGCGCAGGTGGCGAAGATGAGGCCGCCGATCACCGCCCGGCCCAGGGGGGCGTTCTGGCCCGCCTCGATGGCCATGGGTGCCATGCCGATGATCATGGCAAGCGCGGTCATGATCACCGGGCGGAAGCGCGTGGCGCCTGCCGCGAGCGCCGCCTCGAATGCATTGGCGCCGGCGGCCAGCTTCTCGCGGGCGAAGCTGATGACGAGGATGGAGTTCGCGGTGGCGACGCCCATGCACATGATCGCCCCTGTGAGCGCCGGCACCGACAAGGTCGTGTTCGTCACGAATAGCATCCAGACGATGCCGGCGAGCGCCGTGGGCAGCGCCAGAACGATGACGAAGGGGTCGATCCAGGACTGGAAGTTCACGACGATGAGCAGGTAGATCAGGACGATGGCGAAGGCGATGCCGATGAAGAGCTGCTGGTAGGCGGACTGCATGGTCGCCACCTGGCCTCGCATGGTCACCCGCGAGCCCTTGGGCAATTGCGGGGACATCTCGGTGATGATCTTGCTCACATCGCTGGCCACGGCGCCGAGGTCGCGCACGGTGGGCGTGCCATAGATGTCCACCACCGGCTGGATATTGTAGCGCGAGACGACTGCGTTGCCGGCGGTGGGCCGGAACAGCGCGAGGCCGCCGAGGAGCTGCGAATTGCCGTTGGCGGAGACCGGCAGGTTCTTCAGGCCCTCCAACTTGTTCATCGTGTATTGCGGCGTCTGGATGGACACCGGGTAGGAGACCCCGTTGTCGGGGTTCAGCCAGTAGACCGGATTGGTCTGGCCGCTGCCCGCAAGGCTCTGCTGCATGCTGGTGGAGGCGTTCTGCTCGGTGAGGCCGACGAGGCCGCCCAGCGTGCGGTTGAAGTCCACCCTCATGGTCGGCTGCCGGAATGCCTGCTGCACCCGCACGTCCGCAAGGCCGGGCACCATGCGCATACGCTCCGCCAACTCGTTGGCGAACACGCGGTTCTCCGCCAGCTTTGCGCCGCCGATCTGGACGTCGATGGGGGCGGGGGAGCCGAAATTGAGGATCTGCGAGACGATGTCCGCCGGCAGGAAGGAGAACACCGTGCCCGGGAACTTCCGCGGCAGCGCCTCGCGCAGCTCGCGCACGTAATCGGCGGTGGGGGCGTGCTCCTCGTTGAGGGTGATGAGGATGTCGGCGTCCACCACGCCGATGGTGCCCGAATTGGAATAGGCGATGTTGATGCCGCTGACGGGCTGGCCGATGTTCGACACCACGCTGCGCAGTTCGTCCGGCGGGATGATCTCGCGCACGGCGGTCTCGACCCGGTCCACGAGCCGTGTCGTGGTCTCAAGCCGGCTGCCGGTCTGCACGCGCACATGCAGCTTGATCTCGCCGGAATCGATGTCCGGGAAGAAGTTCGAGCCGAGGAAGGGCACGAGGCTGAAGGAGACCGCGGTGAAGGCGAGGAAGCCGCCGATCATGTAGAGTCGCTTGCGCAGACCGAGATGGAGCAGCCCCGCATAGGCGCTGTGGACAGCCGCGAAGCCGCGCTCGAACCCCCTCTGGAAGCGCACGAACGGGTTGCGCTTGCGCTTCCCCTCGTTGAGGTGCTGGACATGCTGGCGCAGCAAATAGTTCGCCATGGTGGGCACCAGCGTGCGCGACAGGATGTAGGAGGCGATCATGGCGAACACCACCGCCTCGGCCAAAGGCCGGAACAGATAGCCCGCGACGCCGCCCAGCCCGAACATGGGCACGAAGGCGATGCAGATGCACAGCAGGGAGACGGTGGCCGGCACCACGATCTGCTGCGCGCCATCCAGGATGGCGGTCTCCACCGGCTTTCCCTGCTCCAGGTGCCAGTTGATGTTCTCGATGGTGACGGTGGCATCGTCCACCAGGATGCCCACCGCGAGCGCGAGGCCGCCAAGGGTCATGACGTTGATGGTCTCGCCAAGAAGCGAGAGCATGGTCACCGAGGCGAGGATGGCGAGCGGGATCGACACCGTAATGATCAGGGTCGAGCGCCAGCTGCCGAGGAAGATGAGGATCATCAGGCCGGTGAGGCCGGCGGCGATGAGGCCCTCATGGATCACGCCGGACACGGCGTTCTCCACGAAGGCGGACTGGTCGGCCACCAGCTTCAGGTCGAGCCCGGCCGGCAGGGTCTCCTGGATCAGCGGCATCTTCGCCTTGATGCCGGCGATGATGTCGAGGGTGGAGGTCGACCCCGTCTTCAGGATCGACATGAGCACGCCGCGCTTCCCGTCCAGCTCCACCACGTTCATCTGCGGCGGCGAGGCGTCGTGCACGTTCGCCACGTCGCGCATGTAGACGACGGTGCCGTTGACCACCTTGATGGGGAGGTCACGGAACTCGACCATGCGCTTGGGCGCGTTGTTGAGGCTGACGGTGTATTCGAAGCTGCCGATCTTCTGGGTGCCCACCGGCGTGATCAGGTTCTGCGCGGTGAGGGCGGACACCACATCCTGCGCGGCAAGGCCATAGGAGCGCAGGGCGCGCTGGTCGAGGTCGATCTGCATCTGCCGCACCTTGCCGCCATAGGGGAAGGGGATGGCGACGCCGGGGACGGTGATGAGCTGCGGGCGGATGAGGTTGAGGGCGGTGTCGGCGAGCTGCTGCTCGGTGAGGGTGGCGCTCGACAAAGCGATCTGGAGGATCGGCACGCTGGAGGCGCTGAAATTGAGGATGTTGGGCGGCGTGATGCCCGCCGGCATCTGCTTCAGCACGGTCTGCGAGATGGCGGTGACCTGCGCATTCGCCGTGTTGATGTTCACGTTGGGCTGGAAGAAGACCTTGATGATGCCGTAGCCGGCGACGGACTGGGATTCGATGTGCTCGATGTCGTTGACGGTGGTGGTGAGCGAGCGCTCGTAGACCGAGACGATGCGCCCGGCCATCTCGTCCGGCGGCAGGCCGTTATAGCTCCAGATGGCCGCGATGACCGGGATCCGGATATCGGGAAAGATGTCGGTGGGTGTTCGGAGGGCCGACATCGTCCCGAAGATCAGGATCAAAAGGGCCATGACCACAAAGGTATAGGGCCTGGCCAGGGCCAGCCGGACAATTCCCACCATCGAAAACCGCTTTCCCCAATGCGGTGCCCACGAGGTATCGGCCCCGTACCGGCCACCTAAGCGATGGCATGTTAAAGACGCACCGATGTGAGCAGAGTAACATTCTGTTCATTTGAACGGAAAGGGGCAATTCACTTGTCCCAAATAACGATGCGCGTTGCGTGATGTTACGTTGCGTAATTCATAAGAAGTCGAGACAATCGCGCCCGCTGGGCGCCGGAGCAGGGGCCGAGGGCGCCATCGGCGCGGCAAATCCCCCCCGCAAATGATGGGGTGAACATCTAAAGGGCAGGGGGCGTGTCGTGGCTCACCCTCATCAGGAGCAGGAAGGCCAAGGCAGGCATGGCGGCGATGGAAAAGCACGCGAGATCGAAGCGTCCCGTCAAAGTGAGCACCGTGGCGAACAGGCTGGGACCGGCGACGAAGCCCAGGAAGATGAACACGGTTCCGCCTGCCGAGGCCTCGCCCACCAGGTGAGGAGGGGCGCGGCGAGCGATCTCCGCCTGCTGGATGCCGTTCCAGCCGGACACTGTGATGCCGCCGAGAAACGCCAGAGCAATGAGCGCGGTCAGGGTCCAGTCCGGGTGCGCGAGCGCCAGCGCCAGCGTGACGAGGGTGGAGGCGGCGGCCGCGAGGCGCAGCACCGACAGGCCCGAGCCGATCCGGTCCGCGAGCCAGCCGAGCCCGATGCGCCCCAGAACGCCCGAGGCCTGCATCACCGCGAACACCATTCCCGCCTGGGTCGCCGTGAGATGGAGGGCGCCCACCAGATAGGTCACGAGGAAGGCGTTCCACGCACCCTGGGTGATGCCGAGGATTCCACCTGCGATGGCGATGCGCTGGAGGCCGGGCGCCTTGAGCACGCGGAAGGGCTGACGGACATTGGCGGGCGAAAGAAACAGCCGCAGCCGGAGCTGGTCAGGCGCGCGCCGGGCATCGACGCGCCTTCGCACCATCTGCGCCAGCAGGACCGCCACGAGGAGGACGGCCACCACCGCGAGAAGCGCTGTGCGCCATCCCACATGCAGGGCGAGCGGCGGCAGGAGGAGCCCGGCAGCGGCGCCGCCCAAAGGGACGCCGGCCTGCTTGAGGGAAAAGATCAGGGAGCGGTGGCGCGCCGGCGCATAGCGCATGAGCACATCGCTGCCCGCCGGTGTGGACGGGCCGTAGGCAAGGCCGATCATCAGCGCGGCCATGAACGGCGCCGCGGCCAATGGGGCGGGAAGAAGTGCGATCCCGACGATGCCGAGGAGGAGGCCGATCTGCACCGCCCGGATCGGCCCGACGCCGCGCACCAGCGGATTGCCGCAGGTGAGGAACAAGATGGAGCCCGCCGTGCAGAGGGCAACGAGATAGCCGACCATGGTGGCGGGCCATCCCAGCTCCGCGCCCAGGATGGGGGCGAGCGTGGGCAGCATCTGGTTGAGGAAGGAGGAGATGGTCTGGAGCAGTATGATGGCCGCCAGCGCCGCGACCCAACCCTCCTCGGCATGGGCATGATCCGGAACCCTGCGGCTTTCACCGGACACGGGGCCCTCCCGGCGCCATCGCGCATGGGGCGATGCGAGACGGCCGCGCCCGCTTCAACCGGTCGTGGCCGGCGGACGCCGTTCGCCTGGGGAATGTCATCTGGAAAGTTCTGCTCCGCCTGCTGTAGCGGAACGGTAGCGCTCCTGTGGGGCCCGCATAACCCGGCGCGCAGGCATACTGCTATAACCGGAACGAGGGGTGGCTAGGGGGCTAGGCGGATGGCCGTGCGTGGCCGGACGCTCATCTCCCCATCTGCCGTCGTACCACGGCCGGACGAAGCCCGGCCGTGGTCTGATCGGATCTCCTCAGACCTTCGCGCGCGGGTCTGTCCTTGCGAGCCTTGTGAGGAGATAGTCCACCTCGGCGCGGGCGGCGGGGTTGAGGGCGCCGCCGGGCTTGCGCTGGGCGTCGGAGCCGATGAAGCCGCGGCGCATCAGCACATATTTGCGCACGGCGAGGCCCACCCCCTGCTGCTGCTCGTAGCGCAACAGCGGGAGGTGCGCGTCGAACAGGTCGTGCGCCGCATCGCGCTCGCCCGCCTTCTGCAGGCGCACCACGTCCGCCAGCATTTCGGGGAAGGCATAGCCCGTCATGGCCCCGTCCGCCCCGCGCTCCATCTCGAAGTCGAGGAACAGCCCGCCATTGCCGGTCAGGATGGAGATGGGCCGCATGGACCCGTCCTTTTGGAAGCCGCGCAGCGCCGAGATCTTGTCCAGCCCCGGCCAGTCCTCGTGCTTCAGCATCACGCAGGAGGGGTGGTCCTGGACGATCTGCCGGATCACCTTCGGCGTCATCTGCACCGTGAGGGTGAGGGGATAGTCCTGGATCACGAACGGGATGTCGTCGCCGATGGCCTCGATGGCCTGGCGGTAATAAGTGAGGATCTGGTCGTCGGTGCGCAGGCTGGGGACGGGCGCGATCATCACCCCCGCCGCGCCCTTGTCCATCACCGCGCGGGCGAGCGAGCGCATGGCGGCAAAGCCCGGCGCGGACACCCCGACGATCACCGGAAGCCCCGCCATGCCGGTGACGAAGCGGGCGGCGATGTCGAGGGATTCCTCCGGCTCGAGCTTGGGCGCCTCGCCCATGATGCCGAGCACGGTGACGCCGGTGGCGCCGGCCTGGAGATAGCGCTCCATGAGGGTGCCCATGGAGGCGTCATCGATGCGCCCGTCGGGGAGGAACGGGGTGGGGGCGATGGGGAAGAGGCCGCTGGCGGTGATGTCGAGAGCCATGATGGTCCCCTTCAGATGCTGGCGATGAGCCCGCCATCCACGCGGATGACCGAGCCGGTGAGATAGGAGGCGCGGGCGGAGGCGAGGAAGGCGACCGTGTCGGCATATTCCTGGGGCTCGCCATAGCGGCCGACAGGGATGGAGCCGGTGCTCTCGGCGGAGACCTCCTCCACCGTGCGGCCCTCGCGCTTGGCCTTCTGCTCGTCGAGGAACTTGATGCGGTCGGTGGCGATGCGGCCGGGCAGGATGATGTTGGCGGTGACGCCGTCGCGCGCCACTTCGCGGGCCAGCGTCTTGGACCAGCCGACGAGGGAGAGGCGCAGGGCGTTGGAGATGCCGAGGTTGGGGATGGGGGCCACCACGCCGGAAGAGGTGGAGGTGACGATGCGGCCCCATTTGCGGGCGCGCATGCCGGGCAAGGCGCGGTCGGTGACGGCGATGACCGAGAGCACCATCTGCTGGAAGCTCTTGGACCACAGGTCCGAGGACTGGCCGGCGGCCGGGGTGGGGGGTGGTCCGCCGGTATTGTTCACGAGCACGTCCACCGGGCCGAGCTTGGCCTCGATGGCGGCGAAGCGGTCCTCGATGACGGCGAGGGCGGCGAGGTCCCAGGGCAGCGCGAGGGCGGTGCCGCCGGCTGAAGTGATGGCGGCGGCGGTGCGCTCCAGCGCGGCGGCATCGATGTCGCCGAGGGCGACCTTCATGCCCTCGCGCGCCAACGTGGTGGCGATCGCCGTGCCGAGCCCGCCCCCCGCGCCCAGCACAAGCGCGACCTTGCCGTTCAATCCGAGATCCATGGGATGTCCTCGCCTGGCCCGCCGGATGCGGGCAAATGGGGTGATGGCCGATGACGGAAAGCGCGCCGGGAGGTGTGGCGCCGAAATGCGGGTCAACGACGGCCAAATGCATAAGTCGAAGAATAAATGTCGTCAACGGTAAGATGAAATAAAGTTGTCAGTCGGGTGTCTGGAACATGCGGGAGAAATTGCAGTGTTCCTGCGCGAGCGCGACGAGCGCCGCCAGCAGCACGCTTTCCGAGTCCGCGCGGCGCAGCGCCACATAGCGCACCTCGGGCGGCGGACGGCGGGTGCGGACCACTTCCAGCATGCCCGTATCAATGAGCCAGCCCACGCAGGTGCGCGGCAGATAGCTCACCCCGAGGCCCGACACGGTCATGCTGATGAGCGCCACGAGGCTGTTGGTGCGGATGGTGTGGGCGGGGTTCACGCCCTGGGTGCGCAGCCAGCGGTCATAGAGCAGGCCGGTGCCCGATTTCTCCGCATGGGTGAGCAGCGTGTAGCGCTCAAGATCGTGCATTGCCAATGGCTTATCCACGGGAACGAGGCCCGGGCGGCACATCCAGGCATTCTCCACGGCGCCGAGCTTGGTCCAGGTGACGCGCGGATCCTTCATGGTGTCAGGGACGATGACGATGTCGAGCTCGCCGGCGAGGAGCTTGTCGCGCAGGTTCGTGCTGAGGTCCACGTCCGGCTCGATGGAGACGCCCGCATAGCGCTCGCGGATCGCGCCGATCAGGCGCGGCAGCCAGGTCAGCGCGGTCAGTTCCGTGACGCCGAGGCGGACCTGCCGGCGGATCATTTCCAGCCGGGAGAAGCGTTCCATCGCCGCGTCCCTTTGCTCCAAAAGGTCCTTTGCGAGCTCCAGAACCTGCTTGCCCGCCTCCGTGAGCCAGGCCCCTCGGCGTCCGCGGTCGAACAGCTCGGTGTCGAAAACATTCTCCAGCTCCTGGATGCGCTTGGAGATGGCGGACTGGGTGGTGTGGAGATGGCGGGAGGCAGCGGCAAACCCGCCCAGATGGTCGATCCAGTACAGGGCCTCAAGCTGCTTGAAGGTCATCATGACGGCGCATCCCGGCTAAAATTCAATCGAATTTAGAGATTAAACGCGATCAATAAAAATCGCTTTTTTTTCGCGCCCCGACAAGGAAGACTGAAGGGAAGGAAAAAGGGGATACGTGGGGGAATGGGATCGCAATTCACGATCAATCCGATGCCGCCGCTGGTGCCGGATGCAGTTCTCGATGCATTGCGTGACGTCTCCACGTCGCACATATCCGATAATCTTCAGCGTTTTTCCGGCCTGTGTGGCCTGACGCGCCTGCATGGGTCGGCAAAGCTGGTGGGAACGGCGCTGACCGTGCGCACGCGGCCCGGCGACAACCTCCTGCTCTACAAGGCGCTGACCCTGATGTCCCCGGGCCACGTCCTTGTGGTGGACGGCGCGGGCGAGCCCACCAACGCCCTCGTGGGCGAACTGATGATGCTCTACGCCCAGCAGCGCGGCTGCGCCGGCTTCGTCATCGACGCGGCGGTGCGGGATCGCGCCTCGTTCCGCGAGGCGGATTTTCCTTGTTATGCCAGGGCCATATCCCATCGTGGCCCCTACAAGCACGGGCCGGGCGAGATCAACGTGCCCGTCACCGTGGGTGGGCAGGTGGTGATGCCCGGCGACGTGGTGGTGGGCGACGAGGATGGTATCGTCACCTTCCCGGCGGCTGCCGCGTCTGCCCTGATCGCGGCAGCCGCCAAAACCGCCGAGATGGAAAGCGGCATCCGGGCCGAGATCGCCAACGGAAAGCGCGAACAGGCATGGCTTGATCGCGTGCTCGGGCCACACGGCCTGTAGAGAATTTGCCGAGTACTTAAAATAACAAGACCGCTCAAGAAGAGCGCGCGTCACCCTCAGGAAACGCCCGGGAACACCGATGTCGGATCGCAGCCGCAGAAACCAGAAGTGGATCAACGAGGAATTCTACAAGGTCCTGGATGTCTTCGGATTCCGGGCCGTGATGTTCGTGGAATGGGGCTTCCGTCCGGCGGACGTGCGGCGCACCACGGAGCGCATCAAGATCCCCGGCATGGTGGTGAAGGAATGGGTGCGTACCGCGCGGCAGGAGGAAGAGCTGGCGCGCGAGGCCGAGGCCAAGGGGCACCGCGAGAGCGCGGCTGAATTCTATTATCGCTCCGCGCTCTATTATGGCCCCGCCTGCGGCGTCATCCACGCCAACACGCCGCGCAAGCGCGAGCTCTATGAGCGCCTGATCCACTGCTACACCAAGTTCACGGAGCTGTTTGACGACGCCCCGGTGCGGCGCGTGGAAATCCCCTTCGAGAACGGCAAGACCATCCCCGGCATCCTGCAGACTGTGCCGGGCGTGGAGAAGGCACCCTGCGTGCTCGTGGTGCCCGGCATGGACACCATCAAGGAATACATGCCGAGCCCCTACCACAATCATTTCCGCCGCCGGGGCATGGCGACGCTGACCATCGACGGGCCGGGCCAGGGCGAGAGCAATGTCCGCGAGACCTGGGTGACGCTGGACAATTTCGAGCGCGCCGGCGCCGCCGCCATCGACTTCCTGGAGAAGCAGCCCGGCATCGATGCGAGCCGCATCGGCACCTATGGCTGGAGCATGGGCAGCTATTGGGCGCCCCGCATCGCCGCCCACGACAAGCGCATCAAGGCGCTGGTGGGCGCCATGGGCGTCTACGGCCAGAAGGACACCATCTTCAAGCATTCCAAGCCCGCCTACCGGGCCAATTACATGTACATGTCGAACATCCGCGACGAGGATGCCTTCGACGAGATGACGGACCAGATGCTGCTGAGCCCGGTGGCCGGCGACATTAAATGTCCCACGCTGCTGGTGATGGGCGAGTTCGACGAATTGTGCCCGCTGGAGGATGGCGAGGAACTGTTCGACGAGCTCACCTGCCCGAAGGAGCTGTGGGTCTACGAGAACGAGACCCACACCTTCGGCGGGCGCCTCCCGGACTTCTACCTGCACGTCGCCGACTGGATGCGCGACGCTCTGGACGGAAAGCTGGCCGAGGGACACGCAAAGCGCGTCGACTTCGCGGCCCGCTGATGAATGCCGCCGGCGGCAAGACCGCCGGCCAATAAGAATAAATCGGCAAAAGATGCCGGGATGAGCAACCCTTGGGGAGTGAACATGACAGGCCTTTTCGCGGACGCTCGCACCTCTTTCAAACCTCGCATCCTGGCCGCTGCGGCCCTGCTCGCCGCTGCCATCTGCGGCGCGCCGGGGGAGGCCGCCGCGCAGGCCGACTACCCGAACAAGCCGATCCGCATGGTGGTGCCGTTCCCGCCCGGCGAGTCCCTGGACGCGGTGGCGCGCACCATTGCCGAGCCCTGGGGCAGGCTGCTCGGCCAGAACTTCGTCGTCGACAACAAGCCCGGTGCCGGCGGCATGATCGGCACCGACTTCGTCGCGAAGTCCGCGCCTGACGGCTACACCATCCTGATGGGCAATGTGGGCGGCCTCGCCATCATCCCGGCCATCAAAAGCGATGTTCCCTACAACGTGTCGAAGGATCTGACGCCCATCTCGCAGGTGGCGAGCGTTCCGTTCTTCCTGTTCGTAGGCGCGAGCCAGCCGTTCCAGTCGGTGCAGGACATCATCGACTACGCGAAGCAGAATCCGGGCAAGATCAATTACGCATCCACCGGCATCGGCTCGGGCGTGCATCTGGCCGGCGAGCTGTTCAAGTCGCAGACGCAGATCGACATTGTCCATGTTCCCTATAAGGGCGTGAGCCAGGCGCTGCCGGATATCATCTCCGGCGGCATCCAGATGGTGTTCTATCCCGTCACCTTCGCGCCGCAGGTGAAGGCCGGCCAACTTCGGGCGCTGGTGGTCACGGCGCCCAAGCGGATCGCCGCCTTGCCGGACGTGAAGACTTCGGCGGAGATCGGCATGCCGGACCTCATCGCTTCGTCCTGGCACATGGTGCTCGCCCCGGGGGGAACGCCGCAGCCCATCATCGACAAGCTGTCCAAGACCCTGCTCCAGGTGCTCGCCGATCCCGCGATCCAGGCGAAGCTGGCCAATCTCGGCGCGGAGACGGTCGCGAGCACGCCGGCCGAGGCCAAGGTGTTCCTTGACGCGGAACTGGCCAAGTGGCGCGCCGTCGCGAAGTCCTCGAACATCACCATGAACTGAACGAAGTGACAGAGATGACCACCACACCCACGGGAGACGCGGCGCCGTTCGCCGCGCCGCCCCACCTCGATGTCCGCACGCCCAATGTGAAGCTGCCGCCGAACTCCTGCGACAGCCACGCCCATGTGTGCGGCCCGCTGGACCGCTATCCCTGCTTCGCCGACCGCATCTATTCGCCGCCGCCGGAGGCGAACCTCGAGAACTACCGCGCCATGTTGGCGGCGCTGGGCGTCGAGCGGGCGGTGCTGGTGCAGCCGAGCTTCTATGCGGACGACAACACCGCACTGCTCGACGGCCTCAATGCCATGGGCGCGAACGCCCGCGGCATTGCGGTTCTGCGCGATGATGTTCCCACCGCCGAGCTGGAGCGCCTCAACGCGGCCGGCGTGCGCGGCGTGCGGTTCAACATCGTCGATGTGAAGGACGGCAAGGGCGTCCTGCCCATGGAGCAGCTGCACCATGTGGCGAGCCGCGTCGCGCCGCTCGGCTGGCATGTCGAGTTGCTGATGCACGTGAACGAATTCCCGGACATGGACACGGCGTTCGCCGGTTTTCCCACCGACATCGTGGTCGGCCATCTCGGCTATGTGCCCTCGCGCCTTGGCACTGGCGATGCCGGCTTCAAGGCGCTGATGCGGCTGATGCGCGACGGCAAGGCGTGGGCGAAGCTCACCGGGCCCTACCGCATCTCTGCCCAGGACATGCCCCATGCGGATATCGTGGAGTTCGCCCATGCGCTGGTGGACGCTGCTCCGCAGCAGCTCGTCTGGGGCTCCGACTGGCCGCATGTGAAGGTCTCCTGGTCCATCCCCATGCCCAATGACGGCGACATCGCCGACCTCCTGGGCACCTGGGTGCGCGATCCAAAAGTGCGCGAGCAGGTGCTGGTGGAGAATCCGGCGCGGCTCTACGGCTTCTCCTGAGCCTGAGGCACGGAGGCTTCCATGACGTCCCTGATAGATCGCTCGTCCACCCTCGATCGCATGCGCGCCGCGCTGAAGCTCGATAAGGCGAAGACGGTGGTGCTCACCATCGATTGCCAGCGCGGGAACCTGGAGCCGGAACTGGCCTCGCTGCCGGTGCCGGCGCCGGAATGCGCCCGCGTGATCGCCGGCACGAATCGCCTCATCGGCCTCGGCCGCACCCATGGGCTGGACATCATCCACCTCACCACGGTGTTCGAAGCGTGCCTTCTGGGCACGCACCCGTTCGAGCGGGCCATGCTGGAGCTGAATGAATCCTTCTCCCCCGGCAAGAAGAGCGACTTCAAGCGCCATAAGAGCCCCGGCTCGAAGGAAGCAGAGTTCGTCCCAGACCTGGACGTCCAGCCGTCCGACCTCATCATCGACGGCAAGCGCACGTTTGACGGCTTCGAGGGCACGCCCCTCGACCGGCTGCTGCGCGCCATGGGCAAGGACACCCTGCTCATCGCCGGCTGCAACACCAACACCTGCGTGCTGTCCACCACCTTCGGCGCCTATAACAGGGGCTACCGCGCGGTGGTCATTTCCGATTGCGTCGCCTCCGCCTATGGCGAGGACCTGCACGCCTTCGCGCTTTCCAACATCCAGCGTCGCCTCGGATGGGTCCTCGACCTCACCGACCTTGAGGCGAAGCTCGCTGCCTGATCTCAGATTACGGAGCCCATCATGTCGTCCCCCGGCACGCCCACCCTTGGTCCTTGGACCCAGACCTTCCCCGGCAACATGGTCTGGTCGAACGCGACCCTGATCACCAAGGGCATGGCGCAGTACAATGCCGTCTCCATGGCCGAGATCGATGAGGTGTGCGAGCGCCTGCGCGTGCGCCAGCAGGAGCCCGATGCGTGGCGCCAGGAATGGAGCGCCATGGGCGCGAAGATCGAGGCATATGCGGACGAGGCGGAGGCGGCTGGTCACATCCTCACGGCGGGCAATTATTACCTGCGCGCAGGCATGTACTGGTTCACCGCCGAGCGGTTCGTGGAGCCGGGCGAGGAGAAGCGCGCCATCGGCCAGAAGGCGCTCGACCTTCAGCAGAAGGGGCTTTTGATCCGCTATCCCAATATCGAGCGCGTCGAGGTGCCGTTCGAGGGCGGCTCGCTGCCCGGCCTGTTCATGAAGGCGCCGGGCGCGGAAGGCCCGCGGCCCACCATCGTCGTCTTCGACGGCATGGATAATTGCAAGGAGATGAGCATCCTGTTCGCCGGGCTGGAATTCGCCCGGCGCGGCTGGAACACGCTCTCCATCGACGGCCCGGGGCAGGGCGAGTCGCTGCGCCTGCGCGACCTGTCCGCCCGCTACGATTACGAAGTGGCGGGCTCCGCGGCCTATGACTGGGTCGCTGCCCGTCCCGATGTCGATCCCGACCGCGTGGTGGTCATGGGCTATTCGTTCGGCGGCTATTATGCCGGGCGGGTCGCGGCCATGGAGAAGCGCTATGCCCTCGGCGTCGCCTTCGCAGCCCTGCACTGGGACCTCGCCGGCTGGCAGGCCGAGATCAAGCGCAAGCAGGAGGCCGACCCCAAGTCCACGGCCCAGTCCACCTTCCATTTCCGCTGGGTGATGGGCAAGGAGACCGCGGGCGAGGCCATCGAGAAGGCGAAATCCTTCTCGCTCGCCGGCATCGCCGACCAGATCACCAAGCCGTTCCTGATCGTCCATGCGGAGGAGGACAAGGTGGTTCCCTCTCCCTCGGCCCGCAAGCTTTACGAGGCCATCGCCTCGCCGCGGAAGCATCTGAAGATGTTCAATGCCGAGACCGGCAGCGCCTATCATTGCCAGATGGACAACCGGCAGGTGGGCGTCGACTACATCTCGGACTGGATCTCCGACAACCTGCCCGCCTGAGCGAGGCGTTCCATGGATGACGTCACGCTCCTGGTGAACGGCGCCGAGCATAAGGTGGCGGCGGCGCCGGACACGCCGCTGCTGTACGTGCTCCGCAACGACCTGAAGCTGAAGGGCGCCAAGTTCGGCTGTGGCCTTGGCCTATGCGGAGCCTGCACGGTGATGATCGACGGCCGCAAGGCCCTGTCCTGCGATACGCCGCTCTGGGCGGCCGTGGGCAAGCAGGTCACCACTATCGAGGGGCTCGCGGAGGACGGCGTGCCACATGCCGTCCAGGACGCGTTCCTGGCCGAGCAGGCGGCCCAATGCGGCTATTGCACCGGCGGCATGGTGGTGGCCGCCGCCGCCTTGCTGCGGGAGAATCCGCAGCCAAGCCGGGAGGAGATTTGCACGGCCATGGCGCGAAACCTCTGTCGCTGTGGGGCCCACCCACGCATCATCCGCGCCATCGAGCGGGCGGCGGACGCTCTACGCCCATGAGCGCCCCTGGCCTTCCCTCCGGCCTGAAGGCGAACCCCCGCATTTCCGGCTGGGTGCGCTTCAATGAGGATCGCACCGTCACCATCGCCACCGGCAAGGTAGAGATCGGCCAGGGCATCGTCACCGCCATGGCCCAGATCGCCGCGGAGGAACTGGATGTGGACCTTGCCCGGTTGCGCATGGTGTCCGGCGACACGGCGGCGGGGCCGGACGAGGGCATCACCTCCGGCAGCCGCTCGGTGAGCGAAGGCGGCGCCGCGCTGAAGCTCGCCTGCGCCGAGGCGCGGCACCTGCTCCAGGAAGCAGCCGCTGCGCGGCTCGGCTGTGCCCCGTCGGACCTTTGCGTTGCGGACGGCGTGTTCCTCCGGGACGGCATACCGACGCCACTCTCCTATTGGGACTTGCCCCACGCGGCGCTGCTCAATGCCGAAGTCAGAGGCACGGCCGCGCCGAAGCCTGTGGCGCAGCATCAGGTGGTGGGGCAGGCGGTCCAGAGGCTCGACCTTTCGGACAAGGTGATGGGCCGCCCGCGCTTCCTCCAGGATATCGAGCTGCCGGGCATGCTGTTCGGCCGCGTGGTGCGCCCGCCCACCGGCGAGGCGCGGCTGCTGGCCTTCGATCCCGAGCCCATCCAGGCCATGCCGGGTGTCGTCGCCGTGGTGGTGGACGGCGCCTTCATCGGCGTCATCGCCGAGCGCGAGGAGCAGGCGGTGGCGGCGCGGGCCAAGGCGCTGAAATCCGCCCAATGGGATCATGTGGCCCTTCCGACCGATGACGGCGATGTCTGCGACTGGCTGCTGGCCCAGCCCAGCGTGGACAAGGTGGTGGTGGATTGGCGCGATGAGGACGCCGCGGCGCGTGGTGAGCGGGAGTTCCAGGCCCGCTACACCAAGCCTTACATTGTCCATGGAGCCATCGGCCCGTCTTGCGCGCTCGCCCGCACGGTGGATGGCCTCTATGAGGTCTGGTCCCACAGCCAGAGCGTCTTCCCGCTGCGCCGGGATCTCGCCACCGTGCTCCAGGTGCCCCACGACCATGTGGTGGTCCACCATGCGGAGGGTTCCGGCTGCTACGGCCATAACGGCGCCGACGATGTGGCCCTCGACGCCGTGCTCCTCTCGCGCGCGGTCGCGGGGCGGCCGGTGCAGGTGCAGTGGATGCGCGAGGACGAGTTCGCCTGGGAGCCCTATGGGCCGGCCATGGTGGTAGACGTCCGCGCCGAACTCGATGCGGAGGGTGCCATCGTCTCCTGGCAGCTCGATGGCTGGAGCAACGGCCATCTCTCGCGGCCGGGCGTTGCCGGGAATGCGGGGCGCGTCTCTTCGCTCATTGCCGCCTGGCATCTTGCCGATCCGGTGGCCCGCTCGCCCCAGGTGGACCCGCCCATGGGCCCGCACGGGGTGGAGCATGGCGGCCTCTCGCGCAATGCGGTCTCAACCATCTACGATTTCCGGAACCAGAAGGTGGTGGGCCACCGGGTGGACGAGCTGCCGCTGCGGGCCTCCTCCCTGCGCGCCATCGGCGCCTATGCCAACGTTTTCGCCATCGAATCCTTCATGGATGAGCTGGCGCTGGAAGCGGGTGTGGACCCGCTGGATTTCCGCCTGCGCCACATGAAGGATCCCCGCGCCCGGGCGGTGCTCCAACTGGCGGCGGAGCGCGCCGGATGGGAGCGCGGCGTTGAGAGCGACGGCACCCGGGGGCGGGGCCTCGCCTGTGCGCAATACAGCAACCATCTCGGCTATTTCGCCATCGTCATCGATCTGGATGTGGACCCCGACGTGCGCGTGGCGCGCGCCGTCGCTGCCGTGGATGTGGGGCTGGTGGTCAACCCCGACGGCGTCCTCAACCAGGCGGAGGGCGGCATCGTCCAGGCCATCAGCTGGACGCTGAAAGAGCAGTTGCGCTTCGGGCGGGACGGCGAGCGTAGCACCAATTGGGAGGACTATCCCATCCTCGATTTCACCGAGGTGCCCGAGATCGAGGTGCACCTCATTTCGCGCCCGGAGGAAGAACCGCTCGGGTCCGGGGAGATGACCATGGGACCCACGGCCGCCGCCATCGCCAACGCCCTCTCCCATGCCCTCGGCGTGCGCATCCGCGACCTGCCGCTCACCCGGGAGAGGATCCTCGCCGCGTTCGGCTAGGGGCGGCCACTGCGTTCGCTCCGGCGCTCGTTGCTGTCGATGCCATAAGGCATGTCGCAAATCGAGCACTGACGCGATGGTACAATCTCCATTGACACGCGCTGGGTCCATCGACTTTCCTGGCTGAATATGGCCAGGACCTTGTCCGGCTCTGGCGGTCATCGGCACGATCTGCATCGTGGGAACCTGGCGGTCGGGGAACGTGGAACGATGAGCCTCGCTGAGACGGCAAGCGGTCCGCGTCGTCTCTTCTCGATCGATATCAGCTGGCAGAATGTGGCCTTCTCGCTGAGGACTGCCGCAGCCGCGGTCCTGGCGCTGGCGCTCGCCTATTGGCTCGAGCTGAGCGACCCGCAATGGGCGACGCTGACGGTCTATGTCCTGGCGCAGCCGACGGTCGGCGCCGCGCTTGCGAAGGGCGCGTGGCGCACGGTTGGAACGGTGGGCGGCGGGGTGTTCGGGCTCGTGCTCGTGGCGCTGTTTTCCCAGGCGCCCGAACTGCTCGTGGCGGGCACGGTGCTGGCGGTCGGAGCGAGCTTCTATGCCGGCGCCCGGCTGCGCAACTATTCCTCCTACGGCGCGCTGCTCGCGGGCTACACGACATTGCTGGTGGCCTATGAGGGTTCCGCCAATCCCCTCCATGCCTGGTCCATCGCCGCCGACCGCACCACCGAGATCCTCATCGGCATCGCGTGCAGCACCGCGGCGAGCCTGTTCGTCTTCCCGCGTTATGCGAGCGATGCCCTGCGTGAGGCGCTGGCCCGCACATTCAGCGGGCTGGTGCGCTATGTGGCGATCGCCCTGCGCCTGTCGACGCCCCCCGACATCTTCGTCCAGCTGCGCCGGCGCATGGTCGCCGAGGTGATCTCATTCCGGGATGCGCAGGTCATGGCGCGCGATTCCAGCGCCATATCGGCCGAGTCCGCCGATGCGTCGCGCACCAAGGCGGGCGAGGCCGCGGCGGCCCTGCAGCTCGCCCGGTCCCAGCTCGCCACCGCTGAGCTCAATCTGGAGCGCAGCACGGTGCGCTCGCCCGTGAACGGCTTCGTCACCAACCTCACCGCCACGGTTGGCGACTATGCCACCAAGGGGACGGGGGTGCTCGCGCTGGTCGATACCGACTCCTTCTACGTCTATGCCTACTTCATGGAAACCAAGCTCCCGGCGATCAAGACCGGCAGTCAGGCCGAGGTCCGGCTGATGGCTGGCGGGACAGTGCTGCGCGGCACGGTGCAGGGGCTGAGCCGGGCTATCGCGAACCCGACAGCCACCGGACGCGGGTTGCTCGCCTCGGTCGACCCGAATTTCGAGTGGATCCGTCTCGCGCAGCGCATTCCGGTGCGTATCGCCTTGGAAAAGGTGCCGGCGGACCTGGAATTGGTGGCCGGCATGTCGGCGACCGTCGTGGTCCATCCGCCAACCCGGGCCATTGATCCGGCGGCTCTGTGGCGGCGTTGCCCTTCCCCCGGAGCCTCAAATGGCCTAAGCGCGGGCGCAGTTCCACCCCAGGGGTTCCGCGCGCGCATGATCCGGCTCGATTCCATCGGCAAGCAGAACGGCAAGCAGATTGTCTTCATCGAAGCCTCCGCGACACTTCTCAAGGGTGAGAAGATTGGCCTCGTAGGGCCCAACGGCGCCGGCAAGACCACCTTGTTCCGGCTCATCACCGGATCGGAGCAGCCCGACGAAGGGCAGGTCTCGGTCGATCGCGGCATCAGCATCGGCTACTTCAACCAGGATGTGGGAGAGATGTCCGGCCGCAGCGCGGTGTCCGAGGTGATGGACGGCGTCGGTCCCGTCAGCGCCATCGCGGCCGAGCTGCGGGAGCTGGAAGCCGCCATGGTGGACCCCGAGCGCGCCGATGAGATGGACGCGATCATCGAGCGCTACGGCGAGGTGCAGGCCCGGTTCGAGGAACTGGACGGCTATTCGCTGGAGGGCCGCGCCAGCGAAGTTCTGGCCGGCCTCGGCTTCTCGCAGGAGATGATGGAGGGCGATGTTGGTGGGCTGTCCGGCGGCTGGAAGATGCGCGTGGCGCTGGCCCGCATCCTGCTGATGCAGCCGGACGTGATGCTGCTGGACGAGCCGAGCAACCATCTCGACATCGAAAGCCTGATCTGGCTCGAGGCGTTCCTGAAGAATTTCGACGGCGCCCTGATGATGACGTCACACGATCGCGCGTTCATGAACCGCATCGTCACCAAGGTGATCGAGATCGACGGCGGCGCGCTGACCTCCTATTCCGGCGACTACGAATTCTATGCGCAGCAGCGCACCCAGAGCGAGAAGCAGCAGCAGGCCCAGTTCGAGCGCCAGCAGGCCATGCTGGCAAAGGAAATCGCCTTCATCGAGCGCTTCAAGGCCCGCGCGTCCCACGCTGCGCAGGTGCAGAGCCGGGTAAAGAAGCTCGACAAGATCGAGCGGGTGGAACCGCCCCGGCGCCGCCAGACCGTGGCGTTCGATTTCCTGCCTGCGCCGCGCTCCGGGGAGGACGTGGTCAGCCTGAAGAACGTGCACAAGAGCTATGGCGCCCGCCGCATCTATGAGGGGCTGGACTTCCATGTGCGCCGCCGTGAGCGCTGGGCGATCATGGGCATCAACGGCGCCGGCAAGTCCACGCTCCTGAAGCTGGTGACCGGCTTCACGGAGCCCGATGACGGCACGGTTTCCCTCGGCGGCAGCGTGAAGATGGCCTATTTCGCCCAGCACGCCATGGAAGTGCTGGAGGGCGAGCGCACCGTGTTCGAAACCCTTCAGGACGCCTTTCCGCAGGCCGCCCAGGGCAGCCTGCGCGCGCTGGCCGGCTGCTTCGGCTTTTCAGGCGATGATGTGGAAAAGAGATGCCGCGTTCTCTCGGGCGGGGAGAAGGCACGGCTGGTGATGGCGAAAATGCTGTTCGACCCGCCCAACTTCCTGGTGCTGGACGAGCCCACCAACCATCTCGACATCGCCACCAAGGAGATGCTCGTCGCCGCCTTGGCGAACTATGAAGGGACCATGCTGTTCGTTTCGCATGACCGCCATTTCCTCGCCGCGCTCTCCAACCGCGTGCTGGAGCTCACGCCGGACGGCGTCCATCAATATGGCGGCGGCTATACGGAATATGTTGCCCGCACGGGCCAGGAGGCGCCCGGCCTGCGGAACTGATCCGCAGGCCAAAGCGTGCGCGTGCCGCCGGCGGGAATGTCCCCTGGTGGCGGCTATTCGGCGGCGGCGCCGAACGCCTGCGGGGCGAGCATGCCCGCTGCCGTGAGCGCCTTGGCGAGGCGGTCGATCTCGGTGCGCGGCAGCTTCATCAGCGGTGGGCGGACCACCGCCTTGTCGAGCTTGCCGAGGAGGACGAGGGCCTCCTTCATGCGGTTGTGCATGTCCACGAAGGGCGGCGCATAGAAGGCCTCCTGCATGGGGTAGAGCCGGTCATTGACCGCCTGCGCGGCACGCAGGTCGCCGGCCTGAACGGCGCGGAAGAGCGCGACCTGGAGCTCCGACACCACGCTGCCGGCGCCGGATAGCAGGCCCTTCGCGCCCATGGTGAGCGAAGACATGAGCCAGGCGCTGTGGGTGGTGAGCACATTCACCGGGCGGGGCAGGTTCTGGAAGGTGCGCACATGGCGCTCATGGAGAACGGGGTCGCCGCTCCAGTCCTTGATGGCGCGGATCGTGGGCACGCGCTCGAACAGCTCCAGCAGCGTGTCGAACGGGTAGCCGAGGTTCGCACGGGGATATTGGAACACGATGATGGGCAAATCGGTGGCATCCGCGATGCGGCTGAAATGCGCCACCGCCATCTCCGGGCGCAGATGCGCCTCCAGGCCGAAGCATTGGGAGGGGAAGACCAGCAGCGCGGAGGCCCCCGCCTTGTCCGCCATGGCGGCGATGCGCGCCGCCTCCTGGCTGCCATCGGCATAGACGCCGTTGATGAGCGGGACCTTGTCGCCCACCTCGTCCAGGCAGAAGTCCAGGATGCGCCGCTGTTCCTCGAAGGTGCAGGCGTGGACCTCGGAGGCATGGCCGTTGACGGTCGCCGCGGTGACCCCGTCGAGGAGTGCGCAGTCCCGCAGGTGCTTGCGGGAGGAGGCCTCATCGATGGAGAGGTCTTCGTTGAAGGCCAGCAGGGTGGCCGGTATCACGCCGTGCGGCACATAATCCTTGAAGCGTCCCATGTGCGTGTCCTCGTTCTTTTTTGGCTAAGCCAGACTGAGGAAGGCCTCCACGAACTTCGGGTCTTCCAGAAGGCTCTCGGTGGAGCGGGCCATCATCACGCGGCCGCTCTGGAGCACATAGATGCGGTCGGCGATGGCGGTGGCGAGCTTCGCGTTCTGCTCCGACAGCAATATGGTCAGGCCCTCGGCCCTGAGCGCGGTCAGCGTGCGCCCGATGTCCTGGATGATCAAGGGCGCGAGGCCGATGGAGGGCTCGTCCAGCATCAGCAGGCGCGGCGCCGCCATGAGCCCCGCGCCGATGGCCACCATCTGCTGCTGGCCGCCGGACATGGTGCCGGCGAGCTGGCGCCGCCGGTCGCGCAGGATGGGAAACAGGGTGAACACCCGCTCCATGCGGCGCGCCACCTCCGCCTTGTCGCGGCAGAGATAGGCGCCCATGAGCAGGTTCTCGTGCACCGACATCATGCCGAAGATGCCGCGGATCTCCGGCACCAGGACCAGCCCGCGCGCAAGGCGCTCGTCGGCCGGCACGCCGGGAAGCGCCATGCCCTCGAAGGAGAGGCTGCCGCCGGCGGGGTCGACGATGCCGGCCACCGCGTTGAGGAGCGAGGTCTTGCCGGCGCCGTTCGGCCCGATGATGCCGACGATCTCGCCCGGCTTCACCTCCAGGTCGACTTTGTCGACCGCGAGGAACTCGCCGTAGCGGATGGTGAGGTCCTTGATCTCAAGCATGGCCGGTCCCGAGATAGGTCTCGATCACAGCCTTGTCCTTCAGCACCGCCTGGGGCGTGTCGTCCATGAGCTTGTTGCCGTTGACGAGCACCACCACGCGGTCCGCAAGGCTGGTGATGACCTTCATGGTATGCTCGATGATGAAGATGCCAAATTCCTGGCGGAGCGACTGGATCAGCGCGATCATGGCGCGGATTTCCTCCGGGTTCAGCCCGCCCACCGGCTCGTCCAGCATGATCAGCTTGGGCCGGGCCACGAGGCGGGTGGCGAATTCCAGCCGCCGCCGGTCATAGAGGCCGAGGCCGCTGGCGGATGCGTCGGGGTCCACCTTCAGCCCCACCCGCGCCAGCGCCGCCGCCATGCGCTCTTCCCCCTCCGTGGTGGAGACGGCGTGCCCGAGCAGGCCGTTCAGCACGTTGTCGCGCACCGTAAGCGTCTCGAAGATGCGCACGGCCTGGAAGGTGCGGGCGATGCCCGCGCGCGCCATCTTGTGCTGGGGAAGGGCACCGAGGTCGAGGCCGTCGAGGCGGATCTCGCCGGTGTCGCGCCTCAGCGCGCCCGTGACCACGTTCACGAAGGTAGATTTGCCGCTGCCGTTCGGGCCGATCATGCCGATCAGCTCGCCGCGCCGCTGCGTGACCGAGACGTCGCTCAGCGCCTTGAGGCCCCCGAACCGCTTCGAGACCCCCTTGGCATCCAGGAGGATGTCGCCGCTCATGACCGCGCCCTCCGCTTCAGCAGATAGCCGTAGATGCCGGACGGCAGGTACATGGTGACGAGGATGATGGCGAGGCCGTAGATCACGTCCTTCAGCCAGGTGTATTGCTGGAGGAAGAAGGGCAAGGGCGCGAGGATGAGGGCGCCGAGCAGCGGGCCGACCAGCGTCGCCCGGCCGCCCATGGCAGCCATCAGCCAGATGTTCAGGCTCACCAGCACGTCGAAGGCGCGCGGCGAGACGAAGCCCACATAATACGCATAGAGCCCGCCGCCGATGCCGGCGATGAACGAGGCGATGGCGAAGGAGACGGTGCGGTTGAGCGTGACGCTCACGCCCAGCGCCCGGGCAAGGTCCTCATCCTCGCGGATGGCGATGAGCGAGGCGCCGAAGCGCGAGCGCATGATGAGCCAGACGACGCCGACCACGGCAATCACGAACACGCCCAGCAGGCACTCGATCCAGGGCGAGGGCAAAGCGGCGCCGAACAGGGTCGGGCGCGGGATCGAGGCGATGCCGGTGTCGCCATTGGTGTAGCGGGGGAAATAGACGAAGGCGATGCTCATGGCCGACTGGATGACGAGGCCGGAGAGCGCGAAATAAAAGCCGCGCAGCCGGATCGCCGGCAGCGAGAGCAGCACGCCCACCGCTGCCGCCAGAAGGCTGCCCAGCGGCAGCGCCAGCCAGAAGGAGAGCCCGCCGAACATGGAGAGGTTGGCGGTGGCGTAGGCGCTGATGCCGGCGATGCCGGCATAGGTGAGGGGGATAAGGCCGGTATAGCCGTAGAGCAGGTTCAGGCCGCTCGCGAGCAGCATGTGGATCAGCGTGATGCCGACGATGAAGACCAGGAACTGGTTGTCGCCGGCCGTGAACAGCACGACCAGCGGCGCCAGGATGACGAAGGCGATGGCGAGGGCGCGGTTCATCGGGCGAACAGTCCGCTCGGGCGCACGAACAGCATGGCGAGCATGGCGAGGAGATAGGCGAAGGTGGCGATGGTGGGGTCGGCGATGACGCTGACGATGGCCTGGGTGAAGCCGAACACGAGACCGACGCACAGCGCGCCGACGATGCTGCCCGGCCCGCCCACGATCATGATGGCGAAGGTGATGAGCGACATGGTCCAGCCGACCGAGAGGTCGAGGGCATAAGCAAGCGCGTAGAGGATGCCGCCGGCGGTGGTGACCATGGTGCCCAGCAGGAAGGCGAAGCGGTAGATGCGCGGCGTGTTGATGCCGCGCAGCCGCGCCACGTCGCGGTTCTGGAACACGGCCCGCAGCGCCCGGCCGATGCGGTGCATGCGCAGGAACACGATGAGCCCCACCAGCACCAGCGCCGCCAGGGCGAAGGCGATGGCGCGGGCATTGGAGATGGGAAACGGCTCCAGCACCAGGAAGCCGGTCACCGGCGGCACGATCTGGAACGTGTCGGTCATCTTGCCGAACGTGCCCGTGTAAACCCCGGAGAGGATCTGGGCGAGGCCCAGCGTGATGATGAGGTAGCTGATGTTGCGGTCCTTCAGCGGATAGAAGTGCCGCAGCACCAGCCGCTCGGTGGCGAACGCGAAGGCCGCCACCGCGAGGAAGGTGAGGGGCACCGCGACCCAGAGCGGCCACTCGAAGGTGGTGCCGAACAGCCAGAACAGCAGCCCGGCACCAAGGAACACCTGCCCGTTCGCCGCCTGCGGCAACAGGATGGTGCCGTGGATCAGCGACAGGCCCGCCGCGACGACGGAAAAGATGGTCCCGACCAGCAGGCCGGAGGTGATGACCGAGACCGTGAGAAGCAGGAACTCATCCATCGCGGCGGCTGGCCTCAGGGCGCGAGGTCATAGACCGGGAGCACTTCCGGCGACCATTCGATGTAGTTGATCTTGGATGCCTTGAAGTCGTCCTTGGAGACTTCCTTGATCTGCTGGAGATACATGTACTCCATGCGCGCCCCGTTCTTGTCGAACACGATGGGGATGCCGGTGGTGATCTCCTTGGTGTTGATGGCGGAGAGCGCCGAGCGGATCGCGTCGCGGGTGGTCGCGCCCTTCTCCACGATCTCCTTCAGGAGATAGAGCGTGGAGTAGCAGTAGTTCTCCACATAGCCCGGAGCGTAGCCCTTCGCCTTGCGGAAGTTCTCCACGAACTTCTTGCCGGTGTCGGTCAGGGTCTCGAGGTTGTGGTCGAAGAAGGTGCCGAAATAGGAGCCGACCGAGCGCGGACCCCAGCTCAGCACCTGCTTGGTGGAGCCGTAGGGGTGGTAGAGCTGGTCCGGCTTGAAGCCCACGTCGAGCAGCTGATTGGTGAGCGTCACGTCGAACGCGCTGCCGCCGGCGACGATCACATAGTCCGGCTTCTTGGCGCGGATCTGCGCCACCTGCACGGTGGCGTCGGAAGCGCTCTGCGGGAACACGATCTCGCTGACGATCTTCAGCCCGTCCTTCTCCGCCTGGTACTTCAGGCCGGCGAGGATCGCCCGGTGGACGGCGAAATCGTTCATGATGATGCCGATGGTGGCGCCGGGCTTCAGGGTGTTCAGGAACTTCACCGCCGCATAGCCCCAGCCCACGGCGTCCGGCTCGATGCGGAAGGTCTGGGTGGTGCCGGGCCGCGTCAGGCGCGGGAAGGCCGCCACGGGCACGAGGAACGGCACCTTGTTCTCTTCCGCATAGCCGTAGACGGCGAGCGAGGTGTCCGCATTGGTCGGCCCGCTGAGCATGGTGACCTTCTCCTGCGTGTCGAGAGCACGGGAGACGGCGGCGGCCTGGGCGGGATTGGTCTGGTTGTCCTGGACCACCAGCTCGATGATCTTCTTGCCGGCATTCACCTCGCCTTCGGCGAGCCGGGCCGCATCGAGGCAGGCATTGCCGAAGAAGGTCCAGGGGCCGGAAAGCTCGCTGTTCCAGCCCACGCGCAGCGGGGTCTGGGCGAAGGCAGGGCCTGCTGCGAGCACAGCAGCGGCGATCAGCGCGCCGCGCAGCGACGCGGCCTTGAAGTCAGCCATGGTTTCCTCCGAAGTTTTCCGGCCTTTTGGCCGGTCGTTCTTATGTTCGTGTCAGAGCTTGTAGATGCGCACGGCATTGTCGTGCAGCACGGCGCGCTGCTGGTCAGCTGGCAAATGGGCGAGCGCATCGCGGTGCGCCTGCGCCAGGGAGGCATAGTCGGTCCAGAGCTTCTCCACGGGGAAGTTGCTGCCGAACAGGCAGCGGTCCGCGCCGAACATCTCCACCGTCTCGCGGACGATGGCATTGATGAGGGACGGGTCGACGGCATGGACGAAGGTGCCGAGGCCCGAGAGCTTGGAAACGACATTGGGCTGATCGGCCAGCCGCTTCATGCCCTCCCGCCACGCGGCCCAGCCGGCCGGCGAAAGGTCTTCCAGCATGCCGGCATGCTGGAGCACGAGGGTCGTGCCGGGGAAGGCCTTCGCGAAGGCCGCGCCATCCGCCATCTGGCCGGTGAAAAGCTGGATGTCGAAGGAGAAGTCATAATCCGCAAGGCGCGCGAAATTACGCTGCCAGGCGCCGTCGTTCATCAGGTCCGGCCGGCTGGCAAAGCGGTATTGCGGGTTCTCGTGCCAGTGGATCTGCTGGCGGATGCCCACCACGCCCTTGATGCGCGAGAGCTGCGCCAGCGTGTCGGCGGCGTCCTCGCTGCCAAGGTCGGTATAGGCGACGGTGGCGTGCGGCCAGCCGTCGTTCGCCTGCGCCACGTCCCGAACCCATTCGGCCTCGGGCACGGCGCCGCCGGCGGGCCAGTTGGTCTGCACATAGACCGACTTCACGGCGCCCGCGGCTTCGGCCTCGGCGCGGAATTCTTCGATGGGGTAATCGCGGCGGATCGAATCGTAGGGTCCGAAGATGCGCGGCACGGTGGGGCCGGACAGCCAGGCAAGGTCGGCGAGCCGCCAGATGTGGTGATGTGAATCAACGAGAGGGCACGCCTCCGTCATCCGATCCTCCCGCTATTTTTGCACCATTGTTTTTTTGCACGATATCCCTGATTTTACCTTCGTCAAACGATTTTCGAAAATGACGGAAGGGACGGCGGGCGGATGACGGCGAGCGGTGAACGGTCCGGGACCTTGGCGGATGTTGCCTATGGCCGCATCTCGCAGGCCATCACCGTGGGCTCGCTCAAGCCCGGCCAGCGGCTGCGGTTCGAGGATCTGCGCGAACTGTGCGAGACCAGCATCTCCCCTGTCCGCGAGGCGCTCACCCGGCTCACCGCCGAGGGGCTCACGACGCTGGAGGGCCACCGCGGCTACCGCGTCTCGCCGCTCTCCCTCACCGATCTGTGGGACACCGTGCGCACCCGCCAGCTCATCGAGGGCCGGGCCATCCGCCTGTCGGTGGAGCTGGGGGATGAGGCATGGGAGGCAGACCTCGTCAGTGCCTTTCACCTGATGTCACGCTGGCAGCGCATCCATCCGCAGCAGCCTTCGGCGGAGAACCATGACTGGCATCGCCACCATGTGCGCTTCCACCAGGTGCTGATCGCCGCGTGCGGCTCACCGCTGCTTCTGGGCTTCTGCGAGACCCTGGCGCAACGCGCCGAGCGCTATCGCCGCCTGTCGCTCGGCGCGCCCTATGAGCGGGACATCGGGCAGGAGCATGCCGCGATCTACGAGGCCGCCATCGAGCGGGACGCGCCGGCCGCAGAGCGGCTGCTTTGCTTCCACTACGAGCAGACGGCGCGGGCGCTGGAAACCCTCGTTGTCGCGGCGGAGGCGGGATCATCGGGGGAATGGTCGTTATAGCCGGCGCTCATCCTGCCCGAGCCCCGACGTTATCCAAGGTCACGTCGCCGCCTTGCTCGCGGCCACGAGCGCGTTGACCCCGGCGATCCGGGGTGACGCCGCCTTCCACAGAAGGCCCACGCGTCGCACCGGCGCCGGGCCGGGGACGGGGATCTTGAGCAAAGACAGCTTTTCCGGCCAGGGCGGTGACCAGTCCGGCACGAGGGAAACGCCGAGCCCGCGATCCACCATCACCGCGATGGCGTCGAGCGCATCGAGCTCGAACCGCTCGGCGGGCTGGAGCTTCCGGCGCCGCAGATAATCGTCCGCGAGCCGCCCGCCCCAATGCTTCCGGTCATAGCGGATGAAGGGCTCGGTGGAGAGGAGCGCGATGGGGTCGCGGCTTGAGGCCGATTGCGGCGCGATGACGATCAGCGGCTCCTCGCGCAGCACGGTGAAGACGCAGGTCTTGGGCAGCGCGAAGTTCGGCTGGATCAGGATCGCCGCATCCAGCTCGCCATCCATCACCATCTGGTAGAGTTCGACGCTGGTTCCCGGCTCGATATAGATCTCCAGCGCGGGGTGGCGCGTCGTCATCTCCCGCATGATGTCGGGGATGAATCCGGTGAGGGCCGTGGCGATGGCGCCGATGCGCAGCTCGCCCGCCAGCGCCGAGCCCTCCGCGACGAATGTCAGCGCGCGCACCTCCCGCAGCAGCGCCCGCGCCCGCTCCAGAATGGCGGCGCCCGCCTCGGTCGGCCGCACCATGCGCCCCGAGCGGCCGATGAGCGGGGTGCCCAGCTCGGCCTCCAGCGCCCGGATGCGCTGTGCCACGGCGGCCGGTGTCAGGTTGAGCCGGCGCGCGGCCTCGGCCAGGGAGCCGTGGTCCGCAACCGAGACGAAGCTTTGCAGGAAGCGCGTGTCCATCGATAGATTTTGTAACTCGTGAAGGAACATTTAGGTAGATTTTATATCCCCTCGCCGTGCGCCAGTCTTGGCTGTGGAAGGGGATGTCGACATGGATCTTGGTCTTGCCGGTAAGACGGCTCTGGTGCTGGGCGCAGGGGGCGGCCTCGGGGGCGCCATCGCCCGCACATTGGCGCGCGAGGGTGCCATGGTCGCCGCCGCCGACATCGATGCCGCCGCTGCCGGACGCACCGCTGAAGCCATCGCTGGTGCCGGGGGCAAGGCCATCGCCCTCGGCTGGGATCTCGGCGACCTGTCCCTGATCGAGCCCTCCATCGCCCGCATCGAGGCGGAACTCGGCCCGGTGGACGTGCTCGTCAACAATACTGGCGGCCCGCCGCCCACCCCGGCCTCCGGCCAGTCACCGGAGCTGTGGAGCAAGCATTTCCAGTCCATGGTGCTCTCGGTCTTCGTCCTCACCGACCGGGTCCTGCCCGGCATGCGGCAGAGGAAGTGGGGCCGCATCATCACCTCCACCTCCTCCGGCGTGGTGGCGCCGATCCCCAATCTCGGCGTGTCCAACGCCCTGCGGCTGACGCTGGTGGGCTGGTCGAAGACCTTGGCCCGCGAGGTGGGCCGCGACGGCATCACCGCCAACATCGTGCTGCCCGGCCGCATCGGCACGCCGCGCATCACCTTCCTTGATGAGCAGCGGGCGAAGCGCGAGGGGCGGGAGGTGGCGGAGATCGCCGCCGACAGCCAGTCCTCCATCCCGGTGGGGCGTTATGGCGACCCGCAGGAATATGCCGACGTGGTCGCCTTCCTTGCTTCCGTCCCCGCTTCCTATGTCACCGGCTCCGTCATCCGCATCGATGGCGGGCTTATCCAGAGCATCTGAGAGAAGAGAGACCCATGTCGCTGGACCCGACCGCCATTGAGACGCTGCGCGGCATTTCGACGGCCACCCTCACCACCATCCTGCTCAAGAAGGGCTTGAGGAATGTGTGGCTGCGCGGCACCCACCCGCTGAAGCCGGGCCAGGGGCGGCTCGTCGGCCCCGCCTTCACCTTGCGCTTCGTGCCGGCCCGCGAGGACCTCGCGACCCCGGCCTCCTGGGCCTCGCCCATCTCCACCCGCGCGGCCATCGAGGCCATGCCGGAAGGCGCAATCGCGGTGGCGGACGCCATGGGCACCACGGACGCGGGCATCTTCGGCGATATCCTGTGCGCCCGCATGCAGCAGCGCAAAGTGACCGCTTTGGTCACCGACGGCGTGCTGCGCGACCTCGAAGGCTGCCTCGACACCGGCCTTCCCATCTTCTGCCAGGGCGCGGCGGCCCCACCCTCCGTCGCCGGCCTCACCTTCGTCGCCTGGCAGGAGCCCATCGCCTGCGGCGGTGTCGCGGTGTTCCCGGACGATGTGATCGTGGTGGACAATGACGGCGCGGTGGTGATCCCCCAGGCGCTGCTGGATCAGGTGCTCGCCGAGGCGCCCGAGCAGGAGCGCATGGAGGCGTGGATCATGAACGAGGTGATGAACGGCGCCGCGCTGCCCGGCCTCTACCCCATGAATGCCGAGACCAAGGCCCGCTACGAAGCCTCCAAGAAGGGCTGAGATCGACGTACCGGCCCGCCGTGCGGCGGGCTGGTTCCAACAGAGAAAATCCGGGGGAGATGTCGTGACCAAGGGGATGAAGAAGGGCCTGCCCAATTATGGCGACGCGGGATTCTCGCAATTCCTGCGCAAGGCCTTCATCAAGGCCATGGGCCTCTCCGACGACGCGCTCGGCCGCCCCATCGTCGGCATCACCAACACCTATAGCGACTTCAACCCCTGCCACGGCAACGTGCCCCAGCTCATCGAGGCGGTGAAGCGCGGGGTCATGCTGGCGGGCGGGCTGCCGATGGAATTTCCCACCATCTCCATCCATGAGGCCTTCGCCCACCCCACCTCCATGTTCCTGCGCAATCTCCTGGCGCTCGACACCGAGGAGCTGATCCGCGCCCAGCCCATGGACAGCGTCGTGCTGATCGGCGGATGCGACAAGAACATTCCGGCCCAGCTCATGGCGGCGGCGAGCGTCGATCTGCCCGCCGTGGTGCTGCCCACCGGCCCCATGGTGGTCGGCCATTACAAGGGGGAGGTGCTGGGCGCCTGCACCGATTGCCGCCGCCTCTGGGCGGGGTACCGGGCCGGCAACCTCTCCGATACGGAGATCGAGGAAGTGAACGAGCGCCTCGCCCCCTCCGTCGGCACCTGCATGGTGATGGGCACCGCGAGCACCATCGCCTGCATGACCGAGGCCATCGGCATAGCGTTGCCGGGGAGCGCCACCGCGCCCGCGACCCATGCGGACCGGCTGCGCAATGCGGAGGCCGCCGGCAGCGCGGCAGCGCGCCTCGCGAAGGAGGGGGGGCCGAAGCCGAGCGAGGTGATGACCCCCGCCGCGTTCCGCAATGCCCTCACCGTGCTCCAGGCCATCGGCGGTTCCACCAACGGGCTCATCCATTTCACGGCAGTGGCCGGGCGGCTCGGCATCACCCTCGACATGGACGATTTCGACGCGCTGGGCAAAGAGGTGCCCGTGCTCGTGGACCTCAAGCCCTCCGGCGACCACTACATGGAGCACTTCCACTGGTCAGGGGGCATGCGGCGGCTGATCCGCGAGCTCGCTCCCAATCTCGACATGACGGCGCGGGGCGTCAGCGGCCGGACGCTGGCGGAGATCGCGGCGGAGGCGGAGGACTTTCCGCAGACCGTGATCCGCACCCGCGACAATCCCATCGCCACCGGCGGCGGGCTCGCCGTGCTCCGGGGCAACCTCGCCCCCTCCGGCGCGCTCATCAAAAGGTCCGCCTCCACCGAGCGCCTCTTGAAGCACGAGGGCAGGGCAGTGGTGTTCGACGGGCTGGAGGACATGGCGCGCCGCCTCGACGACGACGCCCTCGACGTCTCCGCCGACGACGTGCTCGTGCTGCGCAATGCCGGCCCGAAGGGCGCCCCGGGCATGCCCGAGGCGGGCTATATCCCGATCCCGCGCAAGCTCGCCCGGGCGGGAGTGAAGGACATGGTGCGGATCTCGGACGCGCGCATGAGCGGCACCGCGTTCGGCACCATCGTGCTGCACATCGCGCCCGAGGCCGCCGTGGGCGGTCCCTTGGCGCTGGTGCGCACCGGCGACCGCATCCGGCTCGATGCCGATGCGCGCCGCATCGACCTTCTGGTGGACGAGGCGGAGCTTGCCGCACGCCGCGCCGTTTGGACCGCGCCACCGGCGCCGGCTGGCGCCGAGCGCGGCTATGCCTGGCTGTTCCAGAACCACATCACCCAGGCCGACCAGGGATGCGACTTCGACTTCTGCCTGCCGCCGGCAGGCCGACGCGCGGCCGCATCCCCGGACAGGACCTGACAGGATAGCCGGCGGCAACGTCCGCCAGCTTGAAGTGCGCGTCGCGTAAAGGCTGATCGCCTTTCGTCATTTAGATCTCCACCGCGTACCGCCGGAAACAGGCGGCGGGCTGAACGGTGGGCATGGGCAATCGGGCATGCGCCCGGCCGGAGAGGGCACCCGCAGAAGGTGCCTGCCGGAGGAAACGGAACCAACGGAGGGAAACATGGACGTGACACGACGCGGCCTGCTGGCTCTGGGCGCCGGCGCGGCACTGGCGGGAACATCGCTGGCGGGCCTGTCCGCGGCATCGGCGGCGGACTATCCGGCGCGCACCGTAAGGCTCGTGGTGCCGTTCCCGCCCGGCGGCACCACCGACGTGGTCGGCCGCCTGGTGGCGAGCGCCTTGTCCGAGGAACTGGGCAAGCCGGTCATCGTCGACAATCGCGGTGGGGCAGGGGGCGTTATCGGCGCGGACAATGTCGCGAAGTCCCCGCCGGACGGCTACACCCTCATGGTGTTCCATATCGGCATGGTCTACGGGCCGGCGCTCTATGCCTCGCTGCCCTACGACGTCCTGAAGGACTTCTCCCCCGTCGGCCTCATCGGCATCGCGCCGAGTGCCCTCGTGGTGACGCCGTCTCTGCCGGTCAACAATGTCCAGGAATTCATCGCGCTCGCAAAGTCGAAGCCGGGCGCACTGAATTTCGGCTCCGCGGGCGTTGGCACATCGAGCCATCTCGCGCCAGAACTCTTCAACATCGTTGCGGGCGTCAAGACCACCCATGTGCCCTATAAAGGCGGCGGCCCGGCCTTGACCGGCACCATGGGCGGGGAGGTGCAGTTCATGATCGAGACGGCGGGGTCGCTGGTGCCGTTCGTCAATAGCGGCAAGCTGAAGATCCTCGGCGTCTCCACCCCCGAGCGGTTCTCGGCCATGCCGAACGTGCCGACCATCGCCGAGAGCGGGCTGCCGGACTATGTCTATTCCACCTGGTACGGCATGTGGGCGCCCGCCGGCACGCCGCCGGACGTGGTCAAGATCCTCAGCAATGCCCTCTCCAAGGTGCTCGCCACCGAGAAGCTGAAGAGCGCGCTCCAGGCCGCCGGCATCGACGAGAAGGCCATGCCGCCGGACCAGTTCGCGGCGCTGATCAAGGCCGATCTGACGAAATGGACCAAGATCATCAAGGACGCCGGCATCACGGCGCAATGACCCCTTCGGCGGGGCGCGCTGGGCGCCCCGCCAGACCTGGAACGGAGGCAGCGTGACGCGACCCATGTCCCTCGACGGGCGAACAGCAGTTGTGACCGGCGCCGGCGCCGGCATCGGCCGGGCGGTGGCGCTGCGGCTCGCGGAGGAGGGGGCCGCGGTCGCCGCCACCGACATTAACGGGCCGGCGGCGGAGGAGACGGCCGGCCTCATCGCCGCCGCCGGCGGCCGGGCCCGCGCCTATGCCATGGATGTGGGCAATGAGGCGGCGGTGGCCGGCACCTATGAGCGGGTGCTTCATGAGTTCGGCCGCATCGACGTCCAGGTCAGCAATGCCGGCATCACCGACCGCATGGCCTTCCTCGCCATGCCCATCGACAAGTTTGAGCGCATCCTGCGCATCAATCTCGTGGGCACGGTGCTGTGCGGGCAGGCGGCGGGGCGCGCCATGGCGGCGGCAGGCGGCGGGCGCATCGTCAACCTGACCTCGGTTTCCGGCCAGCAGGGCGGCATCGGCCGCGCGGCCTATGGCGCCTCCAAGGCCGCCATCATCAACCTGACCCAGACCATGGCGGCGGAGCTGGCGGAGCACGGCATCCTGGTGAACGCCGTCGCCCCCGGCCCGACCCAGGTGGCGCGCACCGCGCACTCCCCCGAGCAGCGCGCCGCCTTCCTCAACCGCATGCCCATCAAGCGCTATGCGACCCCTGAGGAGATCGCCGCGGCAGTCCTTTTCCTGGTGTCCGACGATGCCAGCTTCATCACCGGCCACGTGCTCAACGTGGACGGCGGCTTCATGTCCTCCGGGCTTCTCTACGACCCCGACAAAGGTGAACTCTGATGCCTCACGCCACCCTCTCCGACGGGGCCGTCCTGCACTATCACGATTATTGCTTCGCCGATCCGTGGACCACGCCCGAGACCGTGGTGCTGCTGCACGGCTATGTGCGCGACAGCAATTTCTGGTTCGCCTGGGTGCCGGCGCTGGCGCGCCACTACCGCGTGCTGATCCCGGACCTGCGCGCCTGCGGGAAGTCCGATGCCCCGCCGCCCGGCTTCAAATGGAGCCTTGAGCAGTATCACCGCGACCTCGTGGACTTCCTCGACGCCACCGGCACCAAGGCGGCGCATTTCGTCGGCGAATCCATGGGCGGCATGGTCATGCCCTATTTCGCCAACTGGTATCCCGACCGCCTGAAGAGCATCACCTGCTGTTCGTCCAATCTCGGGGTGAAGGGCGTGATGGCGAAGGAGATGTCGGCGGGCGCCGCCTCCATGACGGAGGCCATCACCAGCGCGCCGACCCTGGTGGACTATATCCGCAAGACCGAGACGAGCCGGCTCGCGCCCGACGAGGTGTCTGAGGAGGGCCGTACCTGGTACGCCGAGGAATGGGCGAGCACCCCCCGCCGCATCTGGGAGGAATGGTCCGCCCAGCTCGTGCCGACCATCAATGTGGACGAGGAACTGCTGGCCGGCGTGAAGGTGCCGCTGCTCTTCATCGCCGCCTCGCGCACCGTGAAGCTGCCTTTGTCGGAGGCGCAGTTCTGGGTGGATCACACGCCCGACGCCCGCCTCATCGTGGTGGACAGCGCCAGCCAGGGCCTGGCCTTCGCCAAGGCGGACATCTGCGCGCAGCATACGTTTGAATTTCTGCAGGGTTTGAAGCAGGCTTGAGTTCCCCACCGAGACCCTTCCATGTGGCAGCCGAGCGAACGCTATCCCGATCCCGCCATCGAGATCCTCGATGAAAGCTTCACGAAGTACCGCATCTACAGCGCGGCGGTGGAGCGGCTTGCGACCGGCTACCGCTGGGCCGAAGGGCCGGTCTGGTTCGGGGATGGGCGCTACCTCCTGTGGAGCGACATCCCCAACAACCGCATCCTGAAATGGGAGGAGGAGACGGGGGCGGTGAGCGTGTTCCGCAAGCCCTCCGCCTTCGCCAACGGCAACACCCGCGACCGCCAGGGCCGGCTCGTGACCTGCGAGCATGGCGGGCGGCGCGTGACCCGCACGGAATATGACGGCTCCCTCACGGTGCTGGCCGACAGCTTCGAGGGCAAGCCGCTCAATTCGCCCAATGACGTGGTGGTGAGGTCCGACGGCTCGGTCTGGTTCACCGACCCGCCGTTTGGGATTTCCGGCTGGTATGAGGGCGACCCGGCGCGGCCGGCGCTGCCGCAGAACGTCTACCGGCTCGATCCCGCCGCCGGCGACCTCCGGGTGGTGGCGGGCCACGTGCCGGGCCCCAACGGCCTGTGCTTCTCGCCGGACGAGCGCACGCTCTATCTCGTGGAATCCCGAGCCCAGCCGAACCGGCTCATCGTCGCCTACGACGTGGCGGATGGCGTGCGGCTGGAAAACCGCCGGGTGGTGGTGGATGCCGGGCCCGGCACGCCCGACGGGCTGCGCTGCGACGTGGACGGCAATCTCTGGTGCGGCTGGGGCATGGGCAGCGACGAACTGGACGGGGTCATGGTGTTCTCGCCCGACGGCCTGCCCATCGGCCGCATCCGCCTGCCGGAGCGCTGCGCCAACCTCTGCTTCGGCGGCCGCAACCGCAACCGCCTGTTCATGGCGGCGAGCCAATCGCTCTACGCGCTTTATGTGAACACCCAGGGCGCGTGAGGACGGAGCCCCCGCTCCGTGGCGGCGAGGGTCCTAGGCACCGCCCTTGAAGGTTCGGGCCCAGTACGCCTTGACCTGTTCCACCAGTGCGGGCGGCAAGGGAACGTACCCGAGTTCGGAAGCGTGCTTCTCGCCTTCTCCGAGCGAGAATTTCCAGAAGTCGAACGCCGTCCGGCTGGTGCCGGGTGCCTTTGGCTCCTTGTACATCAGCACGAACGTGGAGGCGGTGATCGGATAGGCGTCCTCAGCCGGAGAATCGGTGATGACGACCGCGAAATCCTCGGTCACCGTCCAGTCGACGCTCGCGGCCGCCGCCTGGAACGAAGCCGCGCTCGGCGCGATGAACTTACCCGCCCGGTTCTGAACGAGGCCGTATGTCAGCTTCACCTGCACGACATACGTGAACTCGACATAGCCGATCGCATTCCTGATCCGCTTCACGTCGGTTGCCATGCCTTCGTTGCCCCGTGCGCCGGAGCCGACGGGCCAGTCGACTGCATTGCCCTCACCGATCCGCTGTTTCCATTCCGGGCTCGCCTTTGACAGGAAGGAGGTCCAGTTGAAGGTCGTTCCGGAGCCATCAGACCGATGAACGACGGCGATTTTCGCGTCAGGGAAGGTCAGGTCCGGATTGATGGCCTTGATGGCAGGATCATTCCACTTGGTAATCTTCCCCATGAAAATGTCGGCCAGCAAGTCCCCGGTGAACTTCATCTGGCCGGGCGCGATGCCCTCCACGTTGAGGACCGGGACGACCCCGCCGAACACGATGGGGAACTGGCCAAGGCCGAGCTTCGCGAGCTCCGCCGGTTGAAGGGGCTTATCGGTGGCGCCGAAATCGGCCGCTCCGTCCTTGATGGCCTTGATGCCCGCGGATGAGCCGACGGACTGATAGCTGACCGTATGGCCCGTCTTCTCCCGGAATGCCTGCGACCACTTCCATATGATCGGATAGGCAAATGTCGAACCCGCTCCCCGGACCTCGTCTGCACGTGCTTCGGGGGCGAGCACGGCGGCGGCCGTCATTGCAGCCAAGGCCAGCCTGAAGATGCGTTTCACGGGATCCTCCTGGCATACTTATGTTTTTTGTCCCGTGAAACGTACACTACCGTATGTCTATGATCTTCGACAAATAAGGTGGATGCCGCAAAGGAATATTGGGCCGCGCACGGCCGTCCCGAAGCCCGCCGCAAGCACTCGCGGTGGGCTTCTTCATCTGGGTGGCCAGCGCAATCTCCCGTGAGACTGTCCGCACCTCTGTGAAGGCAATGTTCCCGAAGGTCGGTGTCCGCAGCCAGCGTGCGCTCCGCATCTTGTGATGGATCTCGCACCGCAGTCCCGGCGTGATGAGTTCAGATCCGCATTGAATGGTCTAGAGTGCGGGTTGGCCGACCCTTCGGAACACCCGTTCGCCCGCCTGCGAGGCATGGAACTGCGGTGTGTCAGCGGCGGACCGGACCGAGCACGTATCCTCAGGAGCAAGACCCAACATGTTGCACCGGCTCGCCTCCGCCCGCTTTGGTTTTGCCGTCTGCGTCGGTGTTTCGCTGCTGATGGGCGCGCCAGCCGGCGCGGCTTCCGTCGTGGACGAGTGGACGAGCGTCAAGGCGCCCCCGCCGCCGGAGGTGAAGCCCGTGACCGCGGATCCCAAGACCACGGCATTGCTGGTGCTCGATCTGGTGCGCCAGGGCTGCAACGAGCAGCGCCGGCCGCGCTGCCTGCCCACGGTGGCGCCCGTCCAGGCGCTGCTGGAAAAGGCCCGCGCTGCCGGCGTGCCGGTCGTCTACAGCCTCGTGGCCAACAGCACCGCGGCCGACGTGCTCAAGGACGTGGCTCCGCTCGGCTCCGAGCCGACGGTGACATCAGGCACCGACAAGTTCCTCGGCACCGATCTCGACAAGATCCTGCGCGAAAAGGGCATCAAGACCGTCATCGTCGTCGGCACCGCCGCCCACGGCGCGGTGCTCACCACTGCCACGGCGGCGGCGCTGCGGGGCTTTTCCGTCGTCGTTCCCGTGGACGGCCTCTCCTCGGAAACGCCCTATGCCGAGCAGTACACCGTCTGGAACCTGGTGAACGCCCCGGTCATCGCCCCCCGCGTGACCCTCACCAAGACCGACACCATTACGTTCTGAGCCGACCACATCCGGCCATGGCCGCAAACTGTGCTCCGTCCTCGGAGCACAGGATCGTTGCTTCCGATTTCGTTCAACAGTTTTGGCTCGAATTCTGCTGAAAGTACCGTCATCGTCCATTTTAGCTGTAAGCACAGCACTTTGCCGGGAGCGTTGCCACACTCATGGCAGGAACGCTAACGGCAAGACCGCCTGGAATTGACATCCTTCCTACTAGTTGGTAAGTAGTCTCATGGGAAGCTTGCAGACCAAGGCTGATGACATTCTTCGCTGTGCGCGCTCCCTCATTATCAGGGGCGGCTACAACAGTTTTAGTTATGCCGATATTTCCAGTGTGGTCGGTATTCGCAATGCGAGTATTCACCACCATTTTCCCAGCAAATCAGATCTGGTCCGCAAACTGGTTGTACAGTATCGGGAGGAAGCTGAAGCCGGGATCGCCGAACTGGAACGAAATGTCTCCGATCCGCTTGAGCAACTTCGCGCTTATGTCGCCTATTGGGAGGGATGTATCGCTGGCGCGACCCACCCCTTCTGCGTCTGTGCCTTGCTCGCCAGTGAGATGCCGGTTCTTCCGGAAGCAGTCGTTCTTGAAGTGCGCGCGCATTTTCGAAGGCTCTCGGACTGGCTCACCTCCGTCTTGGAGCGTGGCGCTGCACAAGGTCGCTTTGCGCTGACCGGGACCGCCAAGGCCAACGCTGAAATGTTCATGGCCACCGTGCATGGCGCGATGCTGTCAGCGCGCGCCTACGGTGATGCCACGGCTTTTCGCACAATCACCCATCCCTTGCTGGAGCGCATCGCCGCCTAAAATTGGGACTTCGCCAGGGAGGTGGACGCATGACCTGGCGGACTACCGACTAGTAGATAGATAGCGCTGCTCGTGAGTTTGTCAGCGGCAGTCTGCTGCTCGATCACCCCGTCCCTTTGGATGAGAAAGGCAATCTCTCATGTTCGGAATTTCTCAGCTTGGCTGGATCCATACACTCGGTAGCCTGCCAGCCATTCCCGTGGCCTTTTATATGTTTGCCCGTCATGGTCGAATCGTTCCCCGATCCACGCTGGGCGCCATCTATTTTGTTTCCATGCTTATTGGCGCCACAACGGTCTTCCTCGTGGCACATCAGCCAGTCAGCTACGGCATCGGCACCCTGACCATCCTGCTCTTGCTTGCAGGTTACGGGATCGAACGCGTTCTGGGTTCAGCGCGCATAGCCAGATACATTGAAACCATCTGTCTGAGCCTGACTGCGTTTCTTTTGATGGTGCCGACCGTTAGCGAGATCCTGCGCCGTGTTCCGGACGGCCATCCCCTGGTTACCGACTTGAAATCGCCGCTGCTTCTCGGCGCTCAGGGGGGACTCTTGGTTATTCTCGTACTCGGCCTGACGGCCCAAATGATCTACCTGGCAAGGCAGGGCAAGACTGCCGCGAACTAGTCGCAAGGCCATATCGCCCGCGGCAATTGTTCTCTCTGCCAATTACCATAGGTGAACGTCCGAACGAGTATCCTCGGGCGGCGTATCCTTGCCGTATCGAGTAGAAACTAGAGTGAAAGGCCCATTGTTCGACCGCAGATACGCTGCCGAAACCACGCTATTGCCGCCGTTTGCATCCCTCACTCCCACTCGATCGTCCCCGGCGGCTTGCTCGTCACGTCGTAAACCACCCGGTTGATCCCCCGCACCTCGTTGATGATGCGGGTTGCCGCGCGGCCGAGGAAGTTCATGTCGAAGGGGTAGAAATCGGCCGTCATGCCGTCCACGGAGGTGACGGCGCGCAAGGCGAGGACGCTGTCATAGGTGCGGCCGTCGCCCATCACGCCCACGGTCCGCACGGGGAGGAGCACGGCGAAGGCCTGCCAGATCACGTCATAGAGGCCGGCGGCGCGGATTTCCTCGAGATAGATGGCGTCCGCTTGGCGCAGGATGTCCAGCTTCTCGCGGGTGATCTCGCCGGGGCAGCGGATGGCGAGGCCCGGGCCGGGGAAGGGGTGGCGGCCGACGAAGCTCTCGGGCAGGCCCAGTTCGCGGCCGAGCGCGCGCACCTCGTCCTTGAAGAGGTCGCGCAGGGGCTCCACGAGCTTCATGTTCATGCGCTCGGGAAGACCGCCCACATTGTGGTGGCTCTTGATGGTCACCGAGGGGCCGCCGGTGAAGGAGACGCTCTCGATCACGTCGGGATAGAGCGTGCCCTGGGCGAGGAAATCGGCGCCGCCCACCTTCTTCGCTTCCGCATCGAACACGTCGATGAAGAGGCGGCCGATGGTCTTGCGCTTGGCCTCGGGGTCCGAGACGCCCTCAAGCTCCTTCAGGAAGAGCTCGGAGGCATCCGCATGGACCAGGGGGATGTTGTAGGTGTTGCGGAACAGGGAAACCACCTGCTCCGCCTCGCCGAGCCGCATCAGGCCATGGTCGACGAACACGCAGGTGAGCTGGTCGCCGATGGCCTCATGGATCAGCACAGCGGCCACCGCCGAATCGACGCCGCCCGAGAGCCCGCAGATGACCCGGCCCTTGCCCACCTGGGCGCGGATCTTCTCGATGGCGGCGTCCTTGAAGGCGCCCATGGTCCAGGCGCCTTCGAGCCGCGCCACCTTGCGCACGAAGTTGGAGAGCAGCCGCGCGCCGTCCGGGGTGTGCACCACTTCGGGGTGGAACATGAGGCCGTAGAAGCGTCGGGCCTCATCCTCGATAATGGCGAAGGGGGCATTGGCCGAAGTGCCCTTCACCTCGAAGCCGGGGGGCAGGGCGGTGATGCGGTCGCCATGGCTCATCCACACGGTATGGCCTTCGCCCTGCTGCCACACGCCGTCGAACAAAGCGGAGGGCTGCTGCACATTGAGGGTGGCGCGGCCGAACTCGCGGTGATGGCCGCTCTCAACCGAGCCGCCGAGCTGCTCGGCCATGGTCATCTGGCCGTAGCAGATGCCGAGCACGGGAATGCCGGCCTCGAACACGGCCTGCGGGGCGCGGGGGCTATCGCCGTCCGGCACCGAGGCCGGACCGCCGGAGAGGATGACAGCCTTCGGCTTGATACGCTGGAAGGCCTCATCCGCCTTCTGGAACGGCACCACTTCGGAATAGACGCCCTCCTCGCGCACGCGACGCGCGATGAGCTGCGTCACCTGGCTGCCGAAATCGATGATGAGGACGGTATCTTGCATGGCGCGGCTTCCGGAAGGGCGGTGGCCCCTCCTTTAACGGCAAAGCGCCGATTCCAAAAGCAAGGCCTGCGCCAAAAGGCGCAGACCTCTTATGCAGGCGGAACAGGGCCGGTTTCAGATGGCCGTCCAGTAGCCCTCGCACCCTTCCGGGGCCGCCTGGGCGCTGGCGTGGCGTTTCTTCAGCTCGGCGCAGCCATAGGCGCGGGCCTCGTTGGGCAGATGCGAATTGATGGCGACGCCGATCTGGTCATAGGGCGAGCTGGCGGCGAAAACGTAATAGGCCCAATAGCCGCCGACGGCGATGATCAGCAGAACGAGGAGGCGGATGATGAACATGGCATGTGTCCTTCGCGCGGGGCCGCAAGCCCCTCGCGCTATGGACGCGCTTGAGGTGGAAACCGTTCCATCGCGCGGTATCAGGCTGCGCGCTTCAGCACGCTGACGAAGAACCCGTCCGTCCCGGTGCGGCGTGGGGTCATGAGCAGCCCCTCCGGGCTTTCCAGCGCCGCCGCCTTCAGTTCCAGCCCCCGGCTGCCCAGCGCCAGAACGGTTTCCACCGCCGGCACCACGGCGAAATCGCCATGCCGCTCCAGGAAGCCCCGGATCTGGGCGCCGTTCTCATCGTCCAGCAAGGAGCAGGTGACATAGGCGATCCGCCCGCCGGGCCGTACGAAGCGGGCGGCGTCGTCGAGGATCTTCGCCTGGTCGGCGGTGCGCTCGGCGAGCGCGCCGGGGCGCACGCGCCATTTGGCATCGGGGTTGCGTCGCCACGTGCCGGTGCCGGTGCAGGGCGCGTCGACGAGAACGAGGTCCATGCGGCCTTCGAGGTCTTCCAGCACGTCCGCCGCGCCGCGCGGGGCGCGCACCTGGACGTTGCGCACATGGGCGCGCTGCAGGCGCTCATGAATGGGCTTCAGCCGGCGGATGTCGGAATCGTGCGCGTAGAGTTGGCCCTTATTGTCCATGAGGGCGGCAAGCTCCAGCGTCTTGCCGCCGGCGCCGGCACACAGGTCCAGCACCTGCGAGCCGGGGATGGGGGCGGCGAGGATGGCCGCGATCTGCGAGCCCTCGTCCTGCACCTCCACCGCGCCTTTCACGAAGGCGGTCTCGGAGGTGAGGGGCGGGGCCTTGCCCTCGGCATCCAGCAGGATGCGCATGGTGAGCGGCGACCAGCGGCCCGGCTCGGGGGAGAGATGGGCGAGATCCTGAAGCGTGGCCTCCGGCGTCGCCGCGAGGGTGTTCACCCGCAGGTCCAGGGGCGCGCGGGCGGCCAGCGCGCGGCCTTCCTCCACCCGCTCCTCGCCGAAGGTGCGGTTGAGATGGGGGTCGAGCCACTGGGAATAGTCGCCCTTCACCCAGGGCGCGGCCTTCTCCAGGCTGGGATCGGCGAGGCGCGTGCGCTCGTCTTCGCTGAGGGGCGCGGGCGCAAAGCGCGAACCGTCCGCGAGGCGCTCGATGGCGGCGAGGTCGAGATTGCGCATCACCGCCAGCATGCCCAGCACCAAAGCGCGGGGCTCGTCGGCGCCCATCACGTAAGCTGACGAGGCGCGGCGGCGCAGGGTATCGAAGATGAGGCCGGCAATGGCGGCGCGGTCGCCGGAGCCGGCGAAGCGGTGGGAGAGGCCCCAATCCTTCAGGCTGTCGCCGGCGGGCCGGCGGCGGGCGGCAAGGTCGGTCAGAACCTCGATGGCGGCGGAGAGGCGCGCGGAAGGCGTCACGGTGCGGACCTCGCAAAGGTAAGGGTGCCGTCTTCCACCTGGGTGGCGAAGGCGTCGAGCGCCGCGGCAAGCTTCTCGTCGATAAGGTGGAGATAGTCGGCCCAGTCCTCATAGCGGGACAATTCGGTGCGGCCATCCGTGATGCCGCGCAGGCCCATCATCTCCACGCCGAAGCGGTGCGCGGCGCGCAGCACGGCGAAGGATTCCATGTCCACCATCTCATCGGCGATGGCGTCATAGGCGGCGCCGGAAATGATCGCCCCGCCGGTGGAGAGGGAAGCGGCGGGGATGCCGGCGATGCGATGGGGCAGGGGGATGACCGCCGGATGGTCGAGGAAGGGCGTGCGCCCCTTCTCGAAGCCCAGCACGGATGCGTCCATGTCGCGATAGGAGACGCTGGCCACCTGGTACACTTCCGCATGCTCCAGCAGGCGCGAGCCCGCCGAGCCGAGGGTGAAGACAAGGTCCGGCGCCGCGCCGTGATGGCTGAGATGGGCCAAGGCGGCAGAGGTCGCGGCCGCCGCCTCGACGGGGCCGACGCCGGTGATCAGCGGCTCGATATGGCGCTTGAGATGCGGCCCATATTCCTGCGCCGTCGCCATGACGAAAAGGACATCGTGCCCGCCCACGGCGCGGACGTGGCGGCGTGGATCATCCATGGCGCGTCACCTGAAGCATTGCGGCGCACTCCTCGGATGCGGGGCGCGCCGTGTCAATGGTGACCTCAAATGTTGAGGAGGATCGCCAGGGCGAACAGCACCCACATGAGCGCAAGGATGATCGCACCCAGCGCATAGGCCGGAAAGCGCAGGCGCATGTCGTTGGAGGTGGCGTGGATGACGGCATGGATGATGCGCGAGAGGACGAACACCCAGGCGAGGATGACGAAGATCAGGTCCGCCTTCCGCGTGAACAAAGCGAGCGCGGTGAGCACATAGAACAGAACCGGCAGCTCGAACTGGTTGTGGAAGGCATTCGCGACCTTGCGGCAGGGCGGCGGGTAGGCCTCCCGGTCGAGCGCCACGTCGGGCCCCGCCTCGCCCGTCGCGACGGCGCGCGCGCGCAACGGGCCGAGGATGAACAGGAGGGCGAAAGTCAGCGCCACCTGGACGAACAGGGGCAGGAGGATCATCGCGACGGTCATGGCGGCCTCTCCAATGGAGCTCGGCTGTAGGAACCTCGAGCGCGGCCACACGTTCCCTTCCCACGTGGGAGTGAACACATGTCCAATTCAGAGCAGCACGTGCCATCAGGGGCGCAGGGTCCGGCTCCGCGCCCTTTCTTCACGCGTTTTTCCCAGCAGGTCGCGCGCTATGCCGGCAAGCCGGTGACCTTCTTCGGCGCCATGGTGGTGATCGTGATCTGGGGCGCGACGGGGCCGCTGTTCGGCTTCGACGACACGTGGCAGCTCATCATCAACACCTCCACCACCATCATCACCTTCCTCATGGTGTTCCTGATCCAGAACAGCCAGAACCGCGACACGGCGGCGCTCCAGATCAAGCTGGACGAGCTGATCGCGCGCACGGAAGGGCCCCGCAATGCCCTCCTGGACCTGGAGGATCTGGACGAGGCGATGCTGGACCGGCTGCGCGCCGACTATGCCCGCCTTGCGGATCTGGCGCGGGCCGAGGTCGGGGAGGGGGCGGAGATGCTGTCGCCGGACCGCAGCATCGGCGAGATCTGCGACCCGGATCAGAACGGCGCGGGGAAAGCGGCCGGGGCGGCGGCTCCGAACGTGATAAAGCCTGCTGGCCGGCTTGCGGCAGCCAAGCCGGCCAAACGTCCTTCCTCTTCCCGACGGCCTGCGCGTTCTGCCGCGGTGAAGGCGAACGAGAAAAGCGGCTGAGGGCCTATCCTTCGAGGATGGGCACCGCGAAGGGCGCGGGCGCCGTTCCGCTCAGCCAGCGCTCCATCATGCGCTCATAGGCGCTTTCGAGATGGCGCGTGTAGCGTGCGATATCGAAAAGCGGCGAGGACAGACTTTCCCCAAGGCGATCCCGGATGGCGGCGAGGAGCGCGGCATCGCCGGCAAGGCCCAGAGCGAGGGCCTCGAACTCTTCCGGCGTCGCTGCCACGCATTCGCCGAGCCCCACCTGGTGCAGCAGGCTCGCCGCCACGCGCGATGCGAAGGTGCGGCCGCGGCGGGTGATCAAAGGCAGGCCCATGCGGAGCGCATCGCTGGCGGTGGTGTGCGCGGTATAGGGAAAGGTGTCGAGGAACAGGTCGGCGAGCGGCAGGCGGGCAAGATGCTGCTCAAGGGGAACCGGCGGGGCGAACAGGATGCGGGCGCCATCGACGCCCCGCGCTTCGGCCTCCCGCCGCAGATTGTCCTGCGCCTGCGTGTGCCGCGCCAGCACCCAGAGCACGCTGCCCGGCACGGCGCGGAGCAGGCGCATGAACAGCGAGAAAGTCTCCGGTTCCAGCTTGTTGACGTTGTTGAACATGCTGAAGACGAAGCCGTCCTCGGGAAGTCCGCATTCAGTGCGCGTGGGGCGCGGGGCTGGCGCCAGGGTCGGATCATTGGGCTGGTAGGCGTCCGGCAGGTGCACGATGCTCTCGGTGAAGAAGGGCGCGTTGGAGAAGGGCACCACCACCGGGTCCGCGATCACATAGTCCATGAAGCCGGCGCCGGTCGTGCCGGGATAGGCGAGGTAGGACACCTGCACGGGCGCGGGGCGGAAGGCGAACGCCTCCATGCGGTTTCCCGTCGTGTGGCCCATGACGTCCACAAGGATATCGATGCCGCAGTCGCGGATTTTGGCGGCGAGCACGGCAGGGGCGTCGCGCGGGCAGGAGACGAAGCGGTCGGCCCCCTCCACGATGCGGCGGCGATAGGGGGAATCAACCTCCGGCCCCAGCGAGAAGGCGGTGATCTCGAACCGCGACCGGTCATGGATTTCCACCAGCCGGCTCATGAGGTGGGTGGTGGGATGGTCACGGAAGTCGGCGGAGACATAGCCGACGCGGATCGGTCCCGGCCGCCGCGCCGCAGGATCGTGCCGGGTGGGCGAAACCTGCGCCAGCCCCTTCTTCTCGACCGCGCGCTGTGCGGCGGCGCGCTGAACCTCCGGATCATCCAGCCAGAGCGTGAAGAAGGGCGAGACCGGCGGACGGGCGGGATCGCCGCTCGCGGCCACGCTCTCCATGAGAAGGTCATGGTCCCGCCAGTCGCAGATGGCGCGGCGCAGCGAGAGCAGCATGCCCACGGCCTCGTGAAGGCCGGCGTCCAAGGCGTGGGCTTGGGCCATGGCCTCCGCGCCCTCGGGATGCCGCTCCAACGCTGAATAAGCGAGGCCCAGATTGAACCAGGCCTTGGCGTCGCCCGGCTTCCGGGCGAGGGCGGAGCGGTAGAGATCGATGGCGTCGTCGAACCGGTTCTGCCGGGCACGGACCATGCCGAGCAGGTTCAGCACGTCCGCATTGTCCGGCGCGCGCTTGAGGATCTTGCGATAGCAGCGCGCGGCGTCCTCGAACTGCTCGCGCAACTGGAACTGGTAGCCGTCGTAGAGCAGCTTCATCAGGTCCGGCGGCAGAGGCGGCGGGGCTGCGATATCGGTGGGGCGGTTCATCGGCTGCTTGTGATGATTGCGCCAGAGGGCCTAGCACGGCCGGGTGCGCCGTTATAGTGAGCATGTCGGAAACGCAGGATGTTCACATGCCGCTTTATTCGCTCGACGGGCTCAGCCCGGAACTGCCCGCCTCCGGCCGCTATTGGGTCGCGCCTGACGCCACCGTCATCGGCCGCGTCATCCTGAAGGACGAAGCCAGCATCTGGTTCGGCTGCGTGCTGCGCGGAGACAATGAGCCGATCGTGGTGGGCGAGGGCACGAACATCCAGGAGAATTGCGTCCTTCACACCGATCCCGGCTTCCCCATGACGCTGGGCACCAATGTCACCGTAGGCCACATGGCGATCCTGCATGGCTGCACGGTGGGCGACAACAGCCTTATCGGCATGGGCGCGACTGTGCTCAACGGCGCGCGCATCGGCAAGAACTGCCTTGTGGGCAGCAATGCGCTTGTCACCGAGGGCAAGGAGTTTCCCGACAATTCCCTGATCGTCGGTGCGCCGGCGAAGGTGATCCGGACCCTGGACGATGAGGCCGCCGAACGCCTGCGCCAGACGGCGCTGCGCTATCAGGCGAACTGGAAGCGCTTCGCCGCCGGAATGAAGCGGATCGACTGACGCAATCATCGTTGCAGAGCAGCCGTCATGGCCGGGCTTGTCCCGGCCATCCACGTCTTGCCGTTGGCGGGTATCCTGCGGAGCAACGTGGATGCCCGGGACAAGCCCGGGCATGGCGGCTGCTCTTATGAATGCTGGCTTTACGAACGCAGGCTCACCGCCCGCCGCCGACCACCGGGGGAGAGCGCGTCTCGCCGAGGGCCACCCACAAAGCAGGGTCGCCCTGGGACTGGCGCTTCACGTAGCGATAGCCGGTGTCCTGCCAGGGCAGGATCTCGCTCGCCTGGTTGTCGAGGATGAGATCGCCCCGGTCGGTGACGACGGTGAGCACAGCATGGCCGTCGCCGTCCTTGTCCCGCACCACCGTGATGAGCAGGACCGAGGCGGGCCAGCCGAGCTTGATCAGCGCCTTGCGCTTGGCGAGCACATAGTCCTCGCAATCGCCCTTGCCGTCGGTGGGATAGGTCCAGCGTTCCGTCTCGCCGAAATGCTCCAGGTCGGTGACCGGCTCGATCTCGGTATTGAGCGTGTTGTTCACCTTCTCAAGCTGCGACAGGTGCGCCTTGTCCAGCGAAACCTCGAAGACAACCTCGCCGCTGGCGGCGCAGTCAGCACCGTTGTCGGCGCAGAAGCGCACATAGCCGACGGGCGGCGAAGTGCCGCCGATGGCGTTGAGGTGCGCCGGCAGCGTCGCGGACGGAAGCGACGTGGAAGGAGACAGCGATGCGGTGTGGGTCTCCGCGGCGGCAACACCCGCCGTGCCCGCAAAGAGCAGGCCGAGGGTCAGGAGCAGGCGGAAGGGAAGCGGCATGGCAGCGGTCGGGTCTCGGTTAACGATTCGATAATGCCCGAGGATCGCCGCATTTGCGCCGTCAACCACTTCTTAACGTTAATGCGTGTTGCAGCGCACGCAAGTGCATCGAAAGCACACCCTCCGGAAGATTGACCGCCGGCAAAAGGCTTTCTCCTTGCCTGCCTTGAGCCGGGCGCCTATGTGCGGGGCGTGCTCGATCCCTTCGATCCCCGCCGCGCGCCACCTCGGCAACCGGTCTTCAATGTTCCCGGAATTGTGGCGGTCCTGGCGGGAGCCATGATCGCTATCGAGGCTCTGCGCACTGTCCTCAGCGAGGACGCGAACATCGAGATCCTCGCCCTCTTCGCCTTCATCCCGGCCCGCTATGACAGCGCGGCCGAGTTTGCCCTGCCCGGCGGGCTCGGGGCGGACATCTGGACCTTCGTGAGCTACGCGCTGCTGCACGGCAACTGGGTCCATCTCCTCGTCAATCTGGTCTGGATGCTCGCCTTCGCCTCGCCCGTGGCGCGCCGCTTCGGGACTGTGCGGTTCATCCTGTTCTGCGTGGTGACGGCTGTGGCCGGTGCAGCAGCCCATCTTGCGGCCTATCCGGGAGCCATGGTGCCCATGATCGGGGCCTCCGCGGTGGTCTCGGGCGCCATGGCGGCGGCGGTCCGCTTCGCTTTCTCGCCGGGCGGCCCGCTCGGCCCTCCCGGCGCGATCCGCGATGATCATCAGCCGGCTGCGTCTCTGCTGGGGGCGTTCCGGGAGCCGCGGGTGCTGGTGTTCGTCGCCGTCTGGGTGGCCCTCAACTTCCTGTTCGGCGTGGGCATTTCCGTTCCCGGCACCGAGGGCTCGGAAATTGCCTGGCAGGCCCATATGGGAGGGTTCTTTGCCGGGCTGCTGCTCTTCTCCTTCTTCGATCCCGTGCCCCCTGCGGCCCGCAGCGCCTCGCTCAATCCTTGAACGGTTCCATTTCGAGGTTGCGGATCGCGCCCTGAGGGGGGATCATTGCCCTAAAGGCAAAGGTCCGGCCGGCGGGCGAGCTCAAAGGCCCGCGCGCCGTCGCCGTAACCACAAGGGAGCGGAGATATTGCCATGACCGTTGGTGTCTTGTTGCAGCGGAAGACCGGGGACATCATCACGATCTCCCCCGAAGCGTCCCTCACCGATGCCTTAAAGAGCCTCGCCGAGCACCGCATCGGCGCCATCGTGGCAGTGGGGCCGGCCGGCCGGCTCGAAGGCATCCTCTCGGAGCGCGACCTTGTGCGCATTCTCGCGGAGAAGGGGCCGGACATCCTGTCCTCGCCCGTCTCCTCGGTCATGACGCGCGCCGTGGTCACCTGCGGCGTCGACGAGACCATTCCCGTCATCATGGAGCGCATGACGCGCGGGCGTTTCCGCCATGTGCCCGTGGTGGACGGGGACAAGCTTCTCGGCATCATCTCCATCGGCGACGTGGTGAAGCACCGGGTCGAGGAGATGGAGCGCGAGAGCGCGGAGCTGCGCGACTACATCATGACCGCGTGATCCGCCCTCTGACGTCATGCCCGGGCCAGGCCCGGGCATGACGGGTGGAGCGGCTAGCTCAGCGCGGCGATGGCGGTGGTGATGTCCTCCATCACCCGTTCGGTGGCTTCCTCGCCGGCGGCGATGGTTTCGCGTGCGCGGTGAAAATCGAACAGGCCGATCTTGCCGAGCTTGGGCGAGACGAGCACGTCCGGCGGATCGCCCGCGAGGCGCGAACGGGCGATGCGGTCCTGCATCACGTTGAACGCATCGATCATCACGGCCGAGATGGCTCTCGGCCCGTCCGCCGGGCCGGAGAGGAAGCCGCCGCGCAGGATGCGGTCGGGGCGGAACATGCGGGCAAAGCCCTCCTTCTTCTGCGTCACCGCCGCCTCGGCGGTGGCAAGGAGGGGACCGCCATGGTCCTGGATCACGGTGCCCCGGCCGAACACTTCGGCATTGAGGTTCACCGCGATGACGATGCGCCCGCCGAGTGCCCGCGCGGTGGAGACCGGGATGGGATTGACCAGCGCACCGTCCATGAGCCAGCGCCCGTTCACCTTCGCAGGCGTGAAGATGCCCGGCAGGCAATAGGAGGCGTGGATGGCGTCCGCGAGATTGCCGCGCGTCAGCCAGATTTCGTGGCCGGTGCCCAATTCCGTGGCGATGGCGCCGAAGGTGACCGGCAGCATCTCGATGTCCAGCGTGCCGATTTCCGTCTTCAGGCGCTCCATCAGGCGCCTGCCGCTGATGAGGCCGGGCGCGCCGAGGGCGGGGTCGATGAGGCCGAGAATGCCGCGCTTGGTGAGATGGACGGCCCAGTCCTCAAATTCGTTCAGCTTGCCCGACGCCCAGAGCCCGCCCACCACGGCGCCGATGGAGGTGCCGGCGACGACGGTCGGCCGGATGCCGTGGCGCTCCAGCGCGCGCAGCACGCCGATATGGGCGAAGCCGCGCGCGGCGCCGCCGCCAAGGGCGATGGCGACGCTGGGGCCTCCCGGCCGGTCGGCCGTCCAGTGCGGGGGAGGGGGCGTTTCGACGTGCTTTGTCTGTTCGGGGGCGGTGCTCCCACTAGCGGCGCCGGACGGATCGGCAGCGCGGCCGAGAAAGTTGAACCCCTGCAACATGTACGCCTCCACGCTCTTCGGCGCGTTGACCGAGGTCTTCAGCTTGGACGCGCTTGGTGTCGGAAGCGTGGCCGGAGCCGGAGGTGCCCTGGTCCCTATGGGTATCAGCTTTTCTGCGGCGTCCCCGCGTAGACCTTGGTGGGGTCGAAACGCGGCGTGTCGCCGGTGAATTCCAGCCGCGCCTCGGACGGCGTGGCGCCGAGCGGCACGCGGCGATAGAAGCAGGAGCGCCGGCCGGTGTGGCAGGCAGCGCCCGTGCCGCCCATCTCCACCTTAACGAGCACCGCATCCTGGTCGCAATCCACCAGGAGTTCCTTGACCTTTTGGGTGTGCCCGGAGCTCTCGCCCTTCCTCCAGAGCGCTTTGCGCGAGCGGCTGTAATAATGCGCCTCGCCGGTCTGGATGGTGAGCGCGAGCGCCTCGTCATTCATATGGGCGAGCATGAGCACCTCGCCGGTGGTCGCGTCCACGGCAATGGCGGTGACGAGGCCGGAGGCGTCGAAGCGCGGGGTCAGGAGCCCGCCTTCTTCCAATGCGTCCTTGCCGGCGCTCGCGCCGAACAGGGCGGTCTCGGACATGGGATTATCTTTCAACTTGGAGGCTCAGGGCCGTCCGCGAACCATGGTGATGAAGCGCACCTGCTCGGCCGGGTCGTCCCGGAAGGCGCCGGTGAACTGGCTGGTCAGCGTGGAAACGCCGGCCTTCTGGATGCCGCGCATGGCCATGCACATATGCTCGGCCTCGATCATGACCGCGACGCCGCGGGGCTTCAGCGCCTCGTCCAGCGCCGTGATGATCTGCGAGGTGAGATGCTCCTGGGTCTGGAGGCGGCGGGCATAGACGTCTACCACCCGCGCGATCTTGGAGAGCCCCACCACCCGCTCCACGGGGAAATAGGCCACGTGCGCCTTGCCCACGAACGGCACCATGTGGTGCTCGCAATGGGAATAGAAGGGAATGTCCCGCAGCAGCACGAAATCGTCGAACGTGCCGATCTCGCCGAAGGTGCGCCCGAGGATCTCCTCGGCATCGTGGCCATAGCCGGCATAGAGTTCTTCATAGGCCCGCACCACCCGGCGCGGCGTGTCCAGCAGGCCCTCGCGGCCGGTATCCTCGCCGATATAGGCGAGCAGCGTGCGCACCGCCGCTTCCGCATCTTCGCGCGAAGGGCGCGATGTGTCTTCCGCAAGCGCCTTCAGCCGCTCATCGGCCTCCAGCTCGGGCTGCGTTTCCAAAAGCTTGGCAATCGCGTCCATGACCAACTCCGTCCGACCGCCCCATTCCTGGGCGGGAGTGTCACCGGTGTCGGCTGCGCATAGCGCGGCCCTGTGATCCGCGCCGCAGCGGCTTCGCCGTCCGTCATCGGGAGCATTCAGCCCCCGCGCGGCGTCTTCCGCCAGCGCTTCCGCGCCCTATATAAGAGGCCCGGCAGGTTGCCGCAAATGCATGTTTTGCCTATCTCCACGCCGCGTAACGCATGGTTGTGATGCTTTGCCGGCGATTACAGATGACCCGCCATGATCAACGACGTGTACAATTCCCGCATCCTCGCCTTCGCCGCCGACATTCCCCGGCTCGGGCGCCTTCCCGAGCCCGGCGCGACGGCCACCGCCCATTCGCGCCTGTGCGGCTCCACGGTGACGGTAGACCTGTCGCTGGACGGCGACACGGTGGCCGATTTCGCCCATGAGGTGCGCGCCTGCGCCCTCGGGCAGGCCTCCTCCTCCATCATGGCGCGCCATGTGGTGGGCTCCAGCGTCGCGGAGCTGCGCGACGTGCGCGAGGCCATGCGCAAGATGCTGAAGGAGAACGGCCCGCCGCCGCAGGGGCGCTGGGCCGAGCTGGAGGTGCTGGAGCCAGTGCGGGACTACAAGGCCCGCCACGCCTCGACCCTGCTCACCTTCGATGCCGTGGTGGACGCCATCGACCAGATCGAGGCGCGGCGCGCCTGACGGTCTTGAGGAGCCGCAATGGCGCGGATGGACGTTTCTTTTCCTGGCGCGCTGAAGGCATTCGCCCGCCTGCCGCGCCTTCTCCTCCGCGTGCCAATCCTCGTCTACCGCTACACGCTCTCCGCCTTCATGGGGCGGCAGTGTCGCTATCTGCCCACCTGCTCGGAATATGCGGACGAGGCCATCTCCCGCCACGGCGCCTGGGCCGGGGGCTGGATGGCGGCGGCCCGCATCTGCCGCTGCCACCCCTGGGGCGGCCACGGCTTCGACCCCGTGCCGCAATGCCTGCCGGCCGAGGGCTCCTGGCGCCGGCCCTGGCGTTATGGCGTCTGGCGCGGGAGCGCGGACACCGACTGAGGCGGATAGCAGCTCTGCGAACGGGTCTGGAGCGCGTTCCACACCATCGCCACGGCCGCATCGTTGTTGCAGGTGTCCTGGGTGGATTCCAACTGCTTGTGCAGGTTGATCTGGACCGCCTTTGACAGCCACCAGCTCATGGAGACTTCCCGCAGGCGCACATCTTGGGCCTTTGAGGGCGCCTGAAGGAGGTCGCAGACATTCCGGGCCGGCAGATCGTCGAACAGCCTTTCCGGAAGGCTTCGGCTCACCTGCGGCCACACATCGATATGCGCCACATGCTGGCTGCAGGGCATGTCGGTGAAGCGGTCAGGGGGCATGGGGTCGGGGATGGAGATAGGGGGATAGTGGGTGCGGGCCCAGGTCTGCAGCTCCGCCACCGCCAGGCGGCCGCGGGCCGTTCGGACGTTCGCGACCCCGCCGAGGGGCGCCGTCACCTCGGTGAAGAAGGGGGCGTCCTGGACGTCGGCGGTCTGGACCGGGCTCTTTGCATCCCGGCGTTCCAGGAACGTGCTTTGCGGGTCGTTGGCGATGATCAGGACGAAGGGCGCGAGCCGGGGTTGCAGCGCCACGATGGCCTTGGCCAGTTCCAGGGCGCTGAGAACCCCGAAATTCTCGAAATAGCCGCCATCGACGATGCGGTCGACGATGTTGCCGTCGAGGTCCCGGATGGAGCCGGGGGGAGAGATGATGGGGAAGCGGGCGGAGTTGGTCGCCGCCGTGCTGAGGGCGATGTCGGCCACATTGCGCCGCGGGGTGGCAGGTTCGCTCCCCGTGGACTGTTCAGCCGTGCCTTTCAGCGCCTTGCTCATCAAGGCCCGGCCTGTTGCCGTGGCCGCCACGCGCGATGTGATCAGGGCTTCATAATCGATGGCCTGCTTGAAGACGCGGCAGGTGCCGGGCTGGCTTCCATCGGGGCAGGGCGCGTTGAGATCATAGGTCGCCGCAAGGTCCGAGGTGATGATGCGCTGCCCGGTGGCGACCGAGGTCCCGTTGAGGATGAGCAGCGGCACCCACTGGCTGGCCCGCAGGTTGCTCGCGAAGAAGGGCCGCTTCAGGCCGGTCTCGGCCGGTTCATTCCCGCCCGAGCCGGTAATCACATTCCGGAACCTGTATTCCCACGCCTGTTCCAGCAGGCTCGCGCGGTCGTCGGTGAACAGCAATTGATAGGGGTCCCACGCCTGCGCCTGGTCGTGGAAGGCGAGGCCGAAGAAGACCGGCGTCAGGTAGTCGCCCGATGTCAGCGCCTCCAGGCAGTCGCGGGCGTTGGAGATTTCATAGCCGTACCATTCCGAGGGCGCGCCGCCGCGGCAGGGCAGCTTGCCGGAGGGGCCGCGTTCCGCGAGCGCCGTCGCCGCCACCACCGCGCCATAGGCGCCGCCGGACACACCGGAAATGGCGAACAGGCGGTTGGCGACATCCGCGGCAGTGAGAGCCGGCGCGTCGGGGGCGGTGCCGGCGAGCTTGACGATGCGGCCGTCGTCATTCTGCGTTTTCACCACGGGCGGCTTGTCGCCCCGGGCCTGCGAGAAGAAGGGGCGGTGCTGCTCCACGTCGAGAAAGTGGCCGATGACGCTGGCGGTGAAGAAGGCCGCGCGGCTCGCACCACCCGCCGCCGCGACGATGATGGGGCGCGGGCAGGTCCCCGGATCCTGCCGGCACTGGTTGGCGTCCATCCAGGCATCGAGCGCCTGCGGGAGCGTCGGCCTCTGGGATTGGAGCGGCGGCTGGCCGGCCTCGGCCTTCCAGGGCCGGACCACATGATTGTCGCCCCAGAAATAGACCAGGATACCCGGCAGCAGCACGAACAGCAGGATCAGCGGCATGCGCAGGCGCCGGCCGTAATAGCCGATGACCGAGAGCACCGGCACCCAGCCACCGAGCACCAGGGGAATGGCGAGCGCCAGGGGAAGCAGGGTTGCGAGGCGCAGCGGCGTCATGATGAGCACGACGCCCACCAACAGCACATAGACCAGCAGGCCCAGACGCCCCGTCGAGCGCATCTCGGCCTGATTGTCCATGGTGGCGCGGAACCCCAGCGCGCGAAACAGCGGGGCGACCCAGGGGTCGAGGATCGTGTCGATATTCTTGCCGCCAGCGCTGTCGGCGAGCCTCCGGCGGGCCATGGCATAGACGAGGAAGATCGGCACGCCCGCCACCATGATCATGGCGAGCGACCAGAGCCGCACCGCGGCGGCCACATCCTCTCCCCCGCTTCCCAGGTTCGGCAGGTCGCGAATGGCATAAAGCGCGCCAATGGAGAAAGGCAGGAAGGTCGCGGCACCCAGGATGCGGGGGAAATAGACGCGAAGCCCCTCGACCCAGGCTTTGGTGACCGGCCCCCGGGTCGCGCGGAAGGTGCTGGCGCGGAAATAGCGGGCGTCCGTCTCCAGCAGCAGGCGAGCGGAATAATGGACCGGCATGGCCCACAGGAAGAAGGTGGACGCGAACAGCGCGAGCATGCGCCACGACACGGGAGCGGACGGCAGGATGGCCTCTGCCATGGCGACGTCCACCAGCGTGTCCTGCGCCTGCGGCACCTTCCACATCAGGAGAAAACCGAGGACGACGCTGGAGAGGGGCGCGCGCAGGATCCATGCGACGTAGCCCAGGTCCAGGACCCAGAGCCAAAGCCTGCCGACCAAACAGTCTAGGCCAGCCTTTGCGCCAAACATCGTCATCACCCATCCAGGGGAGTACCGACGGTAAAGCCAGAGTATCATACAGTCCCTGGATGTATATGGCCGCCGCAGGCCGGTAGTGTTTCAGTTTGAAATCTCGCCGCTTTGACCCACCTGTCGCCAATCCGGCACCGCTCCGATATGCGTAGCTCAAAGCAGGAGAGGCGGATGCCCATGGTCAAGATCGCCAGCAACTCAACGATCCTCAATCTGACTGGAAAGCCAGAACAGCGCGAGGAGTACGTCCGAGCACTGATCTTAAATTTTTACAAACTTGGGCCCAACCGTGCCGGCTTCGTTGTCCGCATTGGAGCGCAAGGTAAGGGGCATTCCCCGCATTACAGATTCGAAACCGCTGTTCCTGTCATGCATGGTGATCAACCGGCAGGCTTTTCACAGGACACATTCATTATCTACAACGGGCTAAACCATGAAGAAATGACCGCATTTGAGATCCAGGATACGAACGATCAAAACTGGTCTTCAAAAACCATGACGTTTGCTGAAGTGGAGTCGCATTTTGGCGACCTCCGCGCGCGTCCAAGGAGAATTTGATGTCCCGTGCGTGTCACTTCGTCGTCGCGGTGTGTTCGACGATTTAAGTTTCAAACTGACACTACCCCCAGATCTTCCGCCCTCTGGACGATTGCCGTCCGCCAGCCTAGATGATGCGCTGCCAAAAGATGCCTACCTGCGTGGTGCGCAGGAGTGGGCGGGAGAGAAGCCATGATCCATTTGACGTTCCCCGACGGTGCGGTGCGCGATTACGCCGAGGGGACCTCCGGCGCCGATATTGCCGCCGCCATTTCCAAATCCCTTTCGAAGAAAGCGGTCGCCGTCACCCTCGACGGCGTGCTGACCGATTTGTCCGAGCCCATCACCAGGGATGCGCGCATCGAGATCGTGGTGCGCGATGACGAGCGGGCGCTGGAGCTGATCCGGCACGATGCCGCGCACGTGCTCGCCGAGGCGGTGCAGGATCTCTATCCGGGCACGCAGGTGACCATCGGCCCGGTGATCGAGAACGGCTTCTATTACGATTTCGCCCGCAACGAGCCCTTCACCACCGAAGACCTGCCGAAGATCGAAGCGAAGATGCGCGAGATCATCGCCCGAGACCGGCCGTTCACCCGCGAGATCTGGTCCCGCGAGAAGGCCAAGAACACCTTCGCCATGAAGGGCGAGGCGTTCAAGGTGGAACTGGTGGACGCCATCCCCGAAGGCCAGGACCTCAAGATCTACTTCCAGGGCGACTGGTTCGACCTGTGCCGCGGCCCCCACATGCCCTCCACCGGCAAGGTGGGCAACGCCTTCAAGCTCATGAAGGTGGCAGGCGCCTATTGGCGCGGCGACAGCAACAACCCCATGCTCACCCGCATCTACGGCACCGCCTGGCACGACCAAAGCGAGTTGGACGCCTATCTCCATCGCCTGGAGCAGGCGGAGAAGCGCGACCACCGCCGGCTCGGCCGGGAGATGGACCTCTTCCACTTCCAGGAGGAGGGGCCGGGCACGGTGTTCTGGCACCCGAAGGGCTGGACCCTGTTCCAGGAACTGGTGGCCTATATGCGCCGCCGCCTGAAGGCCGATTATGACGAGGTGAACGCCCCCCAGGTGCTGGACAAGTCCCTGTGGGAGACCTCGGGCCATTGGGGCTGGTACAAGGAGAACATGTTCAAGGTGCAGTCCGCGGGCGAGGAAACCGAAGACGAGCGCGTGTTCGCGCTGAAGCCCATGAACTGCCCCGGCCATGTGCAGATCTTCAAGCACGGCCTGAAATCCTATCGCGACCTGCCCATGCGCCTCGCCGAGTTCGGCGCGGTGCACCGCTACGAGCCTTCCGGCGCGCTGCACGGGCTCATGCGCGTGCGCGGCTTCACCCAGGACGACGCCCACATCTTCTGCACCGAGGAGCAGATGGCGGCCGAGTGCCTGAAGATCAACGATCTCATCCTCTCCACTTATGCCGATTTCGGCTTCGAAGAGATCATCGTGAAGCTCTCCACGCGCCCGGAGAAGCGCGTGGGCTCGGACGCGGTGTGGGACCATGCCGAGGAGGTCATGGGCCGGGTGCTGAAGCAGATCGAGGCGCAGTCCGGCGGCAAGATCAAGACCGGCATCCTGCCGGGCGAGGGCGCGTTCTACGGGCCGAAGTTCGAATACACCCTCTCGGACGCCATCGGCCGGGAATGGCAGTGCGGCACCACCCAGGTGGACTTCAACCTCCCCGAGCGGTTCGGTGCCTTCTACGTGGACACGGACGGCAGCAAGAAGACGCCGGTCATGATCCACCGCGCCATCTGCGGCTCCATGGAGCGCTTCACGGGCATCCTCATCGAGCATTTCGCGGGCCATTTCCCGCTCTGGCTCGCGCCCACGCAGGTCGTGGTGACCACCATCACCTCGGAAGCCGACCCGTATGCGGAGGAGGTGGCCGCCGCCACGCGGGCGCTGGACCTGCGCACGGAGCTCGATCTTCGCAACGAGAAGATCAACTACAAGGTCCGCGAGCATTCGCTGGCCAAGGTGCCGGTGCTGCTGGTGGCGGGGCGCAAGGAGGCGGCGGAACGCACCGTCTCCATCCGCCGCCTCGGCTCCAACGACCAGGTCTCCATGCCGCTGGATCAGGCCCTCGCCATGCTGGCGGCGGAAGCGACCCCGCCAGACCAGCTCCGGCGCGCTTTGCAGCAAGCGGCAGCTTGACCATGTCGTGCGGGAAGGTCCCCGGCGTGGGTGGTTTTCCCATCTAAATCAAGGCCATGGGGCGTGTGCTCGCCCCATGGTTTTTTTTGTCCGTTGGATCCAAAGGCATTCTTTATTCCGGCCAAGCCGATATGATGCCCGCCACGTATTCGCCATTTTTCGGCGGGGCTGGCTAGGGGCGGGCATATGAAAATCGGAAGACTTGCTGCCGTCGGTATCGGCGTGGGCGCGCTGGCTATCGTATCGGAAGCGCAAGCGCAGGCGCCGACGCCCTATACGACGCTGAATTTCGGTACCAGCGGCACCTTTCTGACCGGCATTCGCGGCAATACCATCGTCGGCAATTACGTGGTGCCCGGCACCACCGCCACCGGCGGGCTGCTCTACAACATGTCCTCCGGCCAGTGGTCGCCCATGCCGGTGGCCACCGCCAATGGCGTGAACTATCCCGGCGCCATCGGCTCTTCGCCCTACGGGCCGAGCTTCGGCAACCAGGGCGGCGTCCTGCGCACCGTGGGCAGCTACATGACCGCGGCCTCCTCGCCGTATGACCTCAGCTATCTCTATGACGGAGCGGCGGCTCCGGGGCGGCAGCTGACCGGCATCTTCTATCCCGACTCGCCCGGCGACACGACGCTTTACACCATCGCCCACAGCACGTTCGGCAATCAGGTGGTGGGCAATTACGACACCCGCCTCACCACCGGCAATGCGATGATCTACACGATCTCCACCGGCACCTACGTCACCAACAACAAGCCAGGCGCCATCAGCACCACGGCCTATGGCGTCTATGGCGATATCATCGCCGGAGGCTATTACAATGTGGGGCCGGGCGGCGGCATCGGCCCCGAGCACGGCTATCTCTACGACAAGAGCAAAGGCACCTGGGCCACCTACGACCATCCCGACGCCGTCGTCACCCATCTGGAAGGCATCACCGGCGCCGGACGCTCCGGCGAGTACAACATGGTCGCCGACTGGGTGACCGCGGACGGCGTGGTGCATGCCGGCGTGCTGCACGTGGACGCCCTCGGCATTCCCACTTGGTACGAGATCAACATCCCCGGCGCGTCGCTGGTGTCCTCGAACTCGGCCTATGGCGACACGGTGGTGGGCATCTATCTCACGCCGGGCTCCACCACGCCTAACGGCTATGTCGCCACCATTGCGGGCATCTACAATCCCATCCGCAATACCGGCACGCTGACATCCAGCGCCACCAATGCCGCCGCTTTGTCCGGCGGCAAGGGCGACGACATCGTCAATAGCGGCACCGTCCGGGTCAGCGGCAATGGCGGCATCGGCATGCGCGGCGAGACCTATGGCGTCTTGACCAATACCGGCACCGTCGTCTCCACCGGCATCGCCGGCGCAGCCGTGGAGATGCATGGCCTCTACGGCACCTTGCTGAATTACGGCATTTTGCAGACGAGCGCGGAGTCCGATGCCCTGCGCACCGGCCCCGACAGCTACGGCACGGTGATCGTGAACACCGGCATCATCGACGGCCGGCTCGCCGCGACGGCGGGGCCGGAGAAGCGGTTCGAGAACAGCGGCTGGCTGGGCGTCTCCGGCACGGGCGTGTCCATCACCCATCTCCTCAGCGGCACTTTTGTCCAGACCTCCGCCGGAACCCTCTCCTTGCGGGTCACCTCCGACGGCACCACGGATACGCTGGGAATAACCGGCGTGGCGCGGCTCGCCGGCTCGCTGCAGGTTCCCTTCCAGACCTCGAACCTGTCGAACGCTTATACCTTGATCCGCGCCACCGACGGGATGACGGGTACCTTCGAGACGCTGGCCACATCCGGCCTGCCGGGCTTCATGAGCGCCTCGCTCGCCTATGCGCCCACATCCGTCACCGTCAACCTGACCTCGGGCATGGCGAAGCTGCCGGGCCTGACGCCGAACCAAGGCGCCGTCGGCGCGGGCCTCGATCGGGCCTTCAACACGTTCAACAGCGTGTCCGGCGATCTCACCGCGCTCTATTCGCTCATGTCGGGCGAGCTTCCCTCGGCGCTGAGCGCGCTGTCGGGCGAGGCCTATGCCAGCGAGCAGTCGGTGCTGATCGGTGATGGGCTCTATGGCCGGCAGGCCGTGCTCGGGCGCCTGCGCCAGGGGTCTTATGCCAACCAGGCCGGCCCCCTGTCGGCGCTCGCCTATGGCGGCCCGGCGCTCGCTTATGCCGGTCCCCAGGCAGCCGCAGCCGCCCAGCCCACCGCCAGCGCGGCGCTGGCTTATGCCACGAAGGCGCCGGTGGCGGCGGCAGCTCCCGCTCTTTCCGGCACCACGGTGTGGGCCCAGGGTTTCGGCGCCTGGGCCAAGCTCGACGGCAACGGCAACGCCTCCAGCGTCAGCGAGACCGTGGGCGGCATCGTCTCGGGCGCGGATATCCAGGTCGGCAACTGGCAGCTCGGCGCGGCGCTGGGCTACACCAACTCCAACGCGAGCGTGAGCAATCTTTCCAGTTCGTCCGAGGTGAACTCCATGCTGGTGGCGCTCTATGCGGGCACCAGCGCCGGCCCCTGGAACCTGCGCCTCGGTGCCTCCTATGCCTTCAATCAGATCGATGCCAGCCGCACGGTCGCCTTCCCCGGCTTCATCGAGCAGGCGAGCGCACAGTATGACGGCGGCACCGGCCAGGTGTTCGCGGAAGTGGGCTACGGCTTCGCGTTCCAGGCGCTGGCGCTCGAACCCTATGCGGGCTTTGCCTGGGTGCATCTCAACACCGACAGCTTCACCGAGACGGGGGCTCCCTCTGCCGGCCTCACGGGTGCCTCCACCTCCTCGGACGTGGGCTACACCTCACTCGGCCTGCGGGCGGCGACCACTGTGGCGCTGTCCAACGGCATGATGCTGGCGCCCCACGCCTCGGCCGCCTGGCAATATGCCTTCGGCGACCTGAGCCCGAGCGCGCAGCTCGCCCTCACCGCCACTCCGGGGTCGAACTTCACGGTGGGCGGCGTGCCGCTGGCACAGAACACGGCGCTCCTCGAGGCGGGCGTGGACCTCCACCTCAACGCCCAGGCCCGTATCGGCGTGTCCTATGTGGGCCAGTTCGCCGACAGCGTCACCGTCAACGCCTTCCAGGCGAACTTTACCTGGAGCTTCTGACCTCAATGAGCGCGCCTTCGGGCGCGCTCATTTCAGAATGATCTATTTCAGGATGACCAGGACCTCCTGGTCCTGCCCTGCTTCCACCTTGAACTCCCGGCTCAGGGTGCGCCCGTCATTGCGAGCGAAGGCCACGTAATCGCCTTCGGTCAGCACGAATTGCGGGAAGGCGCCGATGGATTCCTTGATGGTGTCGCCGCCCGGCGTGGTGACGGTCCATTGGGTGTCCGCCAGCGCCTCGCCGCCGGTCTGCCTTACCAGCTTGAGGGTGACCTGCGCGGCGCGATGGTGAACGGTCGCATCCGTGAGCTTGCCCGCTTGCACGGCTACGTCCGCGCGCACCACGGCGTTCGCATCCCCATAGGTTGAGACCACGTGATAGGTGCCCTCCGGCAGGAGCACCACCTCGCCGGCATTGGCGCCCCTGTAATAAGGCTGGGTGGAGGTGCGGCCCTGGAGGAAGGAGCCTTCGAAGATATCGAAGGTCACCTTCTGGCCGGGGATGGGCTTGTTCTCCACATCGGCGGTCAGGCGCAGGCCGCCCGCGGGGAGAGTGAAGGCCTCGCGCTTGGAGACTGCGCCCATCTGCACCCGCTGCGCGCTGGTTGCGAAGCCATAGGTCACATGCACCACATAGCCGCCGGGGTTGAGGAAGAAGACCGGGAATGGCTCGGAGCTCTCGGCCACCAGGGGGAAGGCGCCTGAGGCTTCCGCTGTGTCCGCGAACACCCGCCAGGCGACGCCGCGGGGGATCGGCGCGCCGTCTGCGCCGAACCGGGCATAGGCGCCGAGCGCCACCTTGCCGGCGGGGGGCTGGGGCAGGACCGCATGCGGCTCACGGCTTATGGCGGGGGGAGGGCCACCGGGGCGGCCGCCGCCCGGCGGCGGGGGCGCGAAGCTGTCCGACGGCACCGTGGCCGGCCCGCCCATGAAGGGCATGCCTTGCGCCGATGCTGCCCCGCAAGGCAGGAGAAGGGCGAGGGCCAGAAGCGCGTGGCGGACGCAAAATCGAGAACGCATGGCGCTGAGGTGCCTCGAAACGGCGCCGGTTTCAAGTCACCGCAACGTCATCGCCGCCCACGGGCGGCTCCATGGAAAGGCGCTTTTAGCGTGCCATGGCACCTGATAGATCATGCTCCAGGCCATGCCCCGTTGCGTCGCGAAGGTCGTTTCATGCCCGATGCCCTCCAATTGCTGCTGACCCGCCGCTCCACCCGGATCCTTGATTTCATCGAGCCCGGCCCCGGCGAGGAGGATCTGAAGACGCTCCTCACCATCGCGTCCCGCGTGCCGGACCACGGCAAGCTCGTGCCCTGGCGCTTCATCCTGTTCCTGGGCGATGCCCGTGCACGCGCCGGCGAGGCGCTTACGGCAGTGCTGAAGGAGGTGGACCCGGAGGCCAGCGAGCGCCGCGTCGAGGAGGAGCGCAAGCGCTTTTCCCGTGCGCCTCTGGTGGTGGCGGTGGTCTCCAAGGCGGGGCCGCATGTGAAAATCCCGGAATGGGAGCAGGTGCTGTCCTCCGCCGCTGCCGCCTACAATCTGCTGCTCGGCGCTGCCGCGCTGGGTTACGGCGCCACCTGGATGACCGAATGGCCGGCTTACGAGCCGAAGGCTCGCGCCGCGCTCGGGCTCTCGGAAAGCGAGCGCATCACCGGCTTCGTCTATATCGGCACCGCCGCCAACAAGATGGAAGACCGGCCGCGTCCGTCGCTGGATGAAATCGTCACCCGCTATTGAGGCCAGGCGCCCATGTTCTACGAACCCTCCAAGCGCGACCACGGCCTTCCCTTCTCCCCGCTGAAGGCCATCGTCGCCCCGCGCCCCATCGGCTGGATCTCCTCGCTGAGCGAGACTGGCGTGGCGAACCTTGCGCCTTACTCCTTCTTCAACCTCATCTCCGAGGACCCGGCGCTGGTGATGTTCTCCTCGGTCGGCCGCAAGCACTCCGTGGCCAACATCGAGGCGACAGGCGAGTTCGTCTGCAACCTTGCCACCATCGATCTCATCGATGCGGTGAACATCTCTTCCGCCAACGTGGCGGCCGACAAGAGCGAGTTCGACCACGCGCAGATCGCCCAGGTCCCCTCGCGTCTCGTGAAGCCGCCGCGGGTGGCAGAGGCGCCGTGCGCGCTGGAGTGCGTCTATATCGAGACGCTGCGGCCCAAGGACCGGCATGGCAAGGTCATCGACCGCCATGTGGTGATCGGCGAGGTGGTGGGGGTCTATGTGAACGAGGCCTTCATCCGCAACGGGCGGGTGGACACCGCGCTCATGGGCGCGTTGGCCCGCTGCGGCTACAGGGACTTCTCCGCCGTTGAGGAGCTTGTGGAGCGGGTTCGGCCGGACGATCCGAAATGAGCGGGCGGGCGGTGTGATGCGGTCCTTCGGCGCGCGGGCGGAGATCGCCAAGCAGCTCTTTGCAGCCGCGTCGGGCGTGCTTGCCGGAGAGAACCCGGTGCGGCGGCTGCGCAAGGCGCTGCGGCTGCTCTCAGTGCCGCCCGATACGGGACGGGGCGCGGACAAGGACGTGCTGGATGCCGGCTTCCGGGCCCTGCGGCTCCCCTCGCTTGCCGAAGCGACCGGGCCGGTCTGCCTGTTCGTGGCCTATGCGCCGGACGGGCGCTTCTTCGCCCATACGCTGCGCTATTGCGCGGACCTCAAGCGCAACGGGCTCAGGCTGGTGCTCATTGCCGTGACCGACCGGCCCGACCTCGACTGCCTCGATCCGGGCCCCGAGGTCGCCGACGCGCTCGTGGTGCGCGAGAACCACGGCTACGATTTCGCCGCGTGGGCGGCGTGCCTGCGCTACATGCCCGAGCTCTGGGCGGCGCCCGAGTTGTGGTTCGCCAATGACAGCGTCTACCACGCCGCGGCGCCTCTTGCTGAAATGGTCGAGCGGGTGCGCCGGAGCCCGGCGGACGTGGTGGCCATGACCGGCAGCAGCGAGATCGCGCCGCACTTCCAGAGCTATCTGTTCGTGCTGAAGGACGGCGCGCTGCGCCGGGAGGGCGTGCGCCGTTTCTGGGGCGGAGTGCGCTCGCTGGCCGACAAGAACCAGGTGATCCGCGACTATGAAGTGCGCCAGAAGGCGACGCTGGAGGCCGAGGGCCTGAAGGTGGAGATCCTCTTCTCCGCCCCCGGCGGGGACGGCGACAACCGCCTGCACCATGGCTGGCGCGCGTTGCTCGCCGCCGGCTTTCCCTTCGTGAAGGTGCAGCTTTTGCGCGACAATCCCTATGGCGCGGACCTTGCGGGCTGGCGGGACGCGCTGGCCGCCCATGAGTTCGACATTCCCGAGATCACGTTCCATCTCGGCGCCCGGCCGGACGGCGCGGCGGCGCTGCTGGAACTGCGCTAGCGCCAATCGACATTCACTCTTGGGACTATGGCCCAAAGCGCCGTCATGCCCGGGCTTGTCCCGGGCATCCACGTCTCTCCGTTAAGCCGCGCCCGGCGGAGCTCCGTGGATGGCCGGGACAAGCCCGGCCATGACGGCAGGAAAGGCAGTGAACCTGCTATTTCTAAAGATCGATTGGCTCTGGACCCTAGGGCATGCCCATGGGCAGCCCCTTGCAGGGCAGCGAGCGCTCGGTGGGCGCGTAGATCACGATGTCCGGCTTGAACGTGTCGATGGCGTTCCACTCGAACTTGCAGGAATTGTTGTGCATCCAGCCGAAGCGGCTCGCCCGCGCCTTCAGGAGGCGCGGCCAATAGTGCTGGGTGAAGGAATCCCCGATCACCAATATGCTCGGACCCTCATGGCCCGTGGAATAGGCATAGGGCTGGAAGGGGTCGCTGTCCGGCCGCACCGGCACGACGCCCTTTAGGGGCGTGAGTTTGGCGCCCGGTGCGGGATCGAGGATGACGTAATCCTTGTCTCCGGTCTCGCTGGCCTCGCCGAGATAGCGTGCAAGATCACCAGTGGGCACGGAGATAAGCGGCCCGATGGCCTGGTCCAGCGGCACAACGAGGTCGGGCCGGCCGGCGGCCTTTATGGCGTCGTTGAAGGCGATGACGGCCGCGCGCTGGTTCCAATGGGTGTCGGTGCGGCGATAGATGGGGCCGGTCTTCGCCGCCTCGTTGAAGGGCGCGCGCAGGTCCACGAAGGCAACGCCGCGTTTGGGCAGGTCGCGCGCCACGATGTCGAGCTCGGTCGGCCCGCGCATCTGCGCCTTGGCCCATTCCGGCAGCTTCTCGGGCACGGCGGTGGCGTTGTTGAGCGGGGAGGTGACGACGAGCTTCGCCCCACGCCCGGCCAGGGTGCGATCGAGCTTTTCGAGCACATCCTCCAGCGTCACCAGCGGCGGCTCGCGCACGAGGAGGCCGAGGGACTGCTCCAGCGCCTTGTCGCCGGTGTAATAGAGCTGCCCGCTTTCGCCGATGATCAGGGGGCGCGCGCGGGTGGAATGGAAGGCGCGGGCATAAGCGGCATTGGCACCCATGATGACGCCGCGAAAGCCGAAATGGGCATTGATGAAGGGGTCGAGCCGCTCGGTCGCATGTACCCACCAGCGCTCCGCCGGGGCGATGGCGGGCCGCACGGGGCCCGGCAGATCGGGCAGGAAATGGCCGAGCGCCGGCAGCAGCAGGATGCCCGTGAAGATCAGGCACCACCAGCGGCGATAGGCGAGAAGCATCGGCATGGCGGCTAGAACCGGAAATAGAGGAAGGGGCTGTAGTTCGCCGCCCCCACGGTGATCACGCTCAGCGCGAACAGCGCCAGGATGACCACGCTGTCGCAAAGCGCAAACACCGCCTGCCGCACCATCCGGGGAAGCGGGCCCGCCGGCAGATTGGGCACACCCCACATGGCGAGCGGCCATCCCAATACCATCATGACGATGGTGACCGGCTGGAGCGCAGTCTGGAGCGAGGTGTCTATGGGGCCGAAGCCGTTCAGCCCCACGAGACCGGCGAACACATCCAGGGCATGGGGCACGGTCAGCGCGCGGAACCAGACCCAGCCGGACAGGAACACCAGGAACACATAGGCGTGGCGCAGCACCAGCGGTGAGCGGGCGAGCGCCTTGCCGAAGCGGGTGCGCTCCAGCACCAGGAACAGGCCGTGATGGGCGCCCCAGATCAGGAACGTCCAGGCCGCCCCGTGCCAGATGCCGCAGAGGAGGAAGACGGTCCACAGGTTGACGGCGGTATGCAGGTGGCCGTGCCGGTTGCCGCCGAGGGGGATGTAGACATAGTCCCGGAACCAGCTGGACAGGCTCATGTGCCAGCGGCGCCAGAAATCGGTGATGGAGAGGGCGCCGTAGGGCAGGCGGAAATTGCGCGGGAAGTTCAGCCCCATGGCCAAGGCGAGGCCGATGGCCATGTTGGAATAGCCGCCGAAATCGAAATAGATCTGGAGGGAATAAGCGAGGAGCCCGAGCCAGGCGGTGACGAAGTTCGGCGCGTCTGTCTGGTCGAACACCATCCCGGCGACGGAGGCCACCTCGTCGGCGATCAGCACCTTCCAGGCGAGGCCGATGACGAAGATGCGCAGGCCCGCCGAGATGCGCCCGAACGTGGTCCGCCGGTCGCGGATGCGGGCGGCGATGGTGGAATAGCGCACGATGGGGCCCGCCACGAGCTGCGGGAACATGGTGATGTAGACCGCGATCTCCTCGAACCGCCCATTGGCCTGCGCCCGCCCGCGATAGACGTCCACCAGATAGGAGATGGCGTGGAAGGTGAAGAAGGAGATGCCCAAGGGCAGCCCCACATGCAGCACCGGCACGGCAAGCTCGGCGGGCAGGAGGAGGTTCAGGTTCTCGGCGAGGAAGCCGATATATTTGAAGAAGATGAGCCCTGCGAGATTGCACGCGACGGCGAGCCACAAAGCCGGCAGCCGGCGCCCCGGCGGGCGGGAGCCGATGAGGAGGGCGAGGAAATAGTTGCCCACCATGGACACCGCCAGGATGGCGAGGTTCCCAATCCCGCCCCAGCCGTAGAAGACCAGCGAAAATGCGAGGAGGACAAGATTCCGCGCGCGCGTGCCCCGGGTCGCGAAATAGGCGATGAGGAAGGCGGGCAGGAAATAGCAGAGGAAGGTGACGGAGGAGAAGACCATGCGCTCGGCGGGGCTATGAACCGGGGTCGGGCAGACCCCTCAATACACGAATTGTTCGCGAAGAATGCGTTCTTCCAGCCCATGATCGGGGTCGAACAGCATCGCGGAAGATGAGGCGACGTCAAGCTGGGCGGAAACGGATACCACGTTGCGCACCTCATAGTGATCGGCCACCGCGCTCACCGGCCGTTTCCCGGCCTCCAGCACCGCAATGTCGATGCGTCCCTTGTCCGGCACCAGGGCACCGCGCCAGCGGCGGGGGCGGAAGGGGGAGATGGGGGTGAGCGCGAGAAGCGGCGTGCCCAGCGGCAGGATGGGTCCGTGGGCGGACAAATTGTAGGCGGTCGAACCGGCCGGGGTGGCGACGATTACGCCGTCGCAGATCAATTCGTCCAGCCGCACCTTGTCGTCGATGGAAACGCGCAGCTTGCCGGCCTGGTAGGTCTGGCGGAACAGGGCCACCTCGTTGAAGGCTGGCGCCCGGTGGCGCACGCCGTCCTGGTCCACCGCCTCCATCATGAGCGGGTGGATTTGCACCTGCACCGCCGCCGCGAGGCGGTCGGGCAAATGGTCTTCCCGATAGGTGTTCATGAGGAAGCCCACCGAACCCCGGTGCATGCCGTAGATCGGCACGCCCTGCCCACGGAAGGCATGCAGGGTCTGGAGCATCATGCCGTCGCCGCCGAGGGCGACGATCACATCCGCCTCATCGTCGCTCGCCTTGCCGTAGCGGCTCACGAGCCGCTCGCGGGCCGCTTCGGCCTCCGGCGTTGAGGCGGCGACAAAGGCGATCTTCTCGAACGACGGGGCGGGCTCGCTCATCAAGACGGCCGCTCCGGCGGCTCCTCTAAAGGCGCCGGAAGCGGCGCTTTGCCTTCGTATCGGGCGACGGCAGGCTTGTCGAGGCGCCGCCCCCGCCCCATGCTTGCGTGCCGCAGCGCGAGGCGCCCATGGAAGTGAAGCTCGTTTATTCCACCTTTCCCTCGCTCGCCTCCGCCGAGGCGGTGGCGCGCACGCTGGTGGAGGCGCGCCTGGCCGCCTGCGGCAACATCCTGCCGGCCATGGTTTCCTTCTATGAGTGGCAGGGCGCCATGGAGCGGGCGGAGGAGGTGGTGCTGCTGCTCAAGACCACCGCCGCGCTCGCACCGGAGCTGATGGCCCGGCTGAAGGCGGCGCATCCCTACGAGGTGCCGGCGATCCTTCTCCTGCCGGTGGAGGCAGCCGATGCCGCTTTCGCAACATGGGTGGAAGCGCAGACGGGGGTGAGGCCGGTTTGAGGCGGCCTGCACCCGATACGCCTATGCCGCGCTAATGACCCGTGAAGACGAGGGTCTGGATGGGAAGCAGCAGCGCCTGCAACCGCAGGAGCATCGCATGCACGAGCCCGACCGCGTCCACCCCGTGAAGAACGAGACCGTGGAGCGTACCGACCTTGCCTGAAGCGATCAGGTCATGGTTGCTGGAATAGGCATTGGCGATGCAGCTGCTGCCTGGGGTCACGCCGTCCAGCCCGCCTTCAAAGAGCGGTTCGAGGAAGACCACGATCGTCCCCGGCCGCGTCACCTGCTGCGGATCGATCAGCTGCTCGCCGCCGCGAAACTGGCCCGCTGCGATGAAGTCCTGGACCACGGTCACCACCATGGGAATGATGGTCCACGGCTTCGAGATGCACGTCACCTCGGCCACCATGCCGACCTTCATGACCTGCGCCTCGATCTGCCCGAAGCCCGCTTGAATGGAGTTTCGCCCGGCGCCTTCGGGGATGAGGACGCCTGCGGGACGCATGAACGGGTTGACGATGTCGCCCACCTTCAGCGCGAACTGCTCCACCCGTCCGGTCACGCCGGCGCGGATGATCGTCTTCTCCAGATTCACCTGGGCCTGGGCGAGGGCGGCTTCGGCGCTCGCTTTCTCTGCCGGCAGGAGGATGGCGATGCGCGCCTCGGCCGCTTCCTTCGCGGCCATTGCGGACGTGATGGCGCCCTTGCGGCCTTCCACCAGGTTTTCCAGCCGCTCGATTTCGCGAACCGTGACGGTGGCGGGGTTGCGACGGAAGAGTTCCTGCTTCACCTCCAATTCGTCCAGGGCCTGCTGATGGGCGCTCTGGGCCTCTTGGATCTTGCCCTCCGTTGCAGCAATGTCGGTGCGTGCCACCACCATTGCCGCTTCCACCTCGGCAATCCTGCGCTGGTCGGCCTCCACTGCCGCTTGCTGGGCCGTATTGTCGAGCCTGAAGATCGGGGCGCCCTGCGTAACCTTATCGCTCATTCCGAGATAGATTTCGGCGACGCGCCCGTTTGTTTCCGAGATGATCGGAATGGTCCTGTAATACAATGTCGCGTTGCTGGTGGAGGGGTGATTGTAGAAAATCACCGTGATCAACCCGATGGTGAGCATCACACAAGCGGTTATGCCCCATCTCAGCTCAAACCATGCTGAATAGAGAGTGATTTCCTTGCCGAGCCTCTTTCCTTGCCCATAGCGGCGGTAGAGATAGTCGGGCAGGATTGTGAGCAGGGAGCAGAGAAGAAGCTCAAGCATGGATCAGCCCTCTGCGCCCGTCGGAGCGAGTCTTGGTTTTGCCTGGGACTCCGGCTGGGGTGGATCAGGAGGCTGAAGGCCCGCATCCATCTCATCCGGCACGTCGTCCGCACCCTTGCCCGGCGGAATGCCTGCGATCTTCTCGAGCGCTCCCGCCATCCGCCCAAGCGCGCCCCCGAAATCGGGGAAGTCGATGAGGGCGAGCAGCAGGCCGGCCACCCAGAACAGATGCACGTGCGTGAAGAGGGCCAGCAGGCCCAACACCGCAACAATTTCGAGCTGAAGTTTTTTGGACTTGTGTGCGATGCGCTCGGGCAGGGTGTGCAGCCGCAGGAACAAGATGCCGACTGCCAGCACGGCCACGACCAGAAAGACGGCCATCACCGTCATGAGGACATCCGTCTCGCCCGGAGCGGTGATGAATGCCGGCAGATGATGGGGCGCAGCGGAGTGAAGCGACGCGTTCATACAAGCCTCACCTTCGACTTCACCTTCGAGCTTTCTCGACTAGAAGCACATAGCACAGGTCGCAGGCTCAGACGAGGCTTGGCGCTCGGAGCGATCGGCAACGCTGGCGCTTGCCGGGCTCCATGCTGCGGGCCGCCTCGGCAAAAATATGCGATGCCTTTTGTCGGTGTGGAGCGGCCCTGTTCGTCCTATGCGCGAAGAGGCGATCCGCGCCTCGGACTTAGAGGAGTGAGACTGATGCGCGTGATGGTTCTGGTGAAGGCGACCGCCGACAGCGAGGCGGGGGCGATGCCTTCGAGCGAGCTTCTTGAAGCCATGGGCAAGTACAATGCAGAGCTGATCGAGGCCGGCATCATGCTGGCGGGCGAAGGCCTGCACCCCTCCGCCAAGGGCAAGCGGATCGCGTTCGACGGGCTGGGCCGCACGGTCATTGATGGCCCCTTCGCCGAGACGAAGGAGCTTGTCGCCGGCTTCTGGCTCTGGGAGGTCAAGGACATCGAGGAGGCGGTGGAATGGCTGAAGCGCTGCCCCAATCCCATGCCCGGCCCCAGCGAGATCGAGATCCGCCCGGTGGTCGAGCTCGCCGATTTCGGCGAAGTGCTCACCCCGGAACTTGCCGCGCTGCACGATCGGAATCGCCAGAAGGTATCCGGCGGCTGAGCCTCATCCATCTGCGCCAGGGTTGCAGGGGGCGCTTGATCCCTCCGATCCTACCCGCCGGCGGCTCGCTGACGCCGGCGGGCCGGCCTTCGGGGCCGTGTGCAGAACCGGAAAATGCCATGGGCACGGCGCGCCGGGTCGTTCACACTCGCTTCACATCGCGAATCGGCGAGGGATGGGGCGCGCCATGGGGAGGGGAAGTCTCGGGCGGCGGCGCAGAGCCCTGGCCCTGGCATCATGCGGTTTCCTTCTCGGAACGGGCTCTTCCGTCTTCGCCCAGTCCAGCACCTGGGATTCCACCATCTCCAATTCGCACTGGTATGTGACGGTGCCGCAGATGCTGGCTTATGCGGCGCCCAGCACGTCCTTTGCCAATCCCGCTCCCATCGGCGACCAGACCTTGTGGAGCCTCGGCACCTCGGTCAACGGCGCCTTCACGGGGACGTCGTCGGCGCAACTCGCCATCGGCCCGATCACCACCTCCTCCGATTCCAACATCCAGGGCTCGGTCACGCCGGCCGGGCAGATCACCATGGTCTTCACGCCCACCACCGGGGGCTCCACCACCATCGGCCTCGGGCAGATGACGGACCGGGGCGGCGTCACAGAGATGGAAATGCAGATGATCACCGGCACAAGCCTGTTGGTGACCCATTGGGCCTATATGGTGCCCTACGATCCCGCCACCTTCACGCCGCCTGCCGCGCAGGCGGTGCCGAGCAACGCATCGCCGCAATGGGCCTGGACCGCCGGCACGCCCTGGCACGTCGTCAGCCCGCGCCTGTTCGGCAGCACCGCTCCGGGCACCATCGTCATCACCAATTACAAGAGCGGCTATTTCTGGGGGGCGGGCGTCGCGCCGGGCGGCGGCACGTTCACGCTCATGGGTTCCATCACGCCCGAGGGCAAGGTGCTGCTCAACGCGATCTCGCCGGTGGGGCTGTCGAGCCTCTATGGCGACCTCGCCGGAGATCCCTCCACCGCCCAGATGCTGCTGGGCGCGTACGATTCCCTCGGTAACTATACCGGCGACGTGACCACTCTCTCTCTGGTTTCTCCTTATGCCGAGGCGGTGGCGGCGGCGAACAACCCCTCGGCCCTGGGCGCGGCGAACATGCTCTACGGGGTAGCCGGCACCACGGACGGGCTCTTCGGCCCCCTGGCGCCGGCCATCAATGTGCTGAACACGCTCCAGGGCGCGGCCTTGTCCACCGCCATCAGCCAGACGCTGCCGGTGCTGGCCGGCGCGGGGGCGCAGGCGACCTATGCGACGCAGCGCGCGCTCCAGCAGGTGGTCATGACCCGCCTCGACGCCATCCACGGCACGGATGCGCCGGGCGCGGAGCGGAATGTCTGGCTGCGGCCCTTCGGCAGCTTCGCCGACCAGGGCAGCGTCGGCGGCGTGCCCGGCTACAGCGCCAGCGGCGGCGGCGTGGCGGCGGGCATCGACAAGGCCCTCTCGCCCGATTTCGCCCTGGGCAGCGTGTTCGCCTATTCCTACACGTCCATCACCGGCGGCAACGATGCCGTGCCCAATTCCCTCGGCATCAGCACCTACCAGCTCGGTCTCTATGGCGCCTATTCGCTGCAGCCGGACCTCGACCTCAACTTCCAGCTCGATGCCGGCTACAACCGGAACAGCGAAAACCGCACCATCGCCTTCATGGGCAGCACGGCTTCAGCGGATTATGGCGGCTACACCACCCATGCGGGCCTCGGCCTGCGCAAGACGTTCACTCTAGCTCCGGGCGTCACCCTCGCGCCCATCCTGCGGCTCGATTATGCGCAGGTCAGCGCCGATGCCTATGCCGAGACCGGCGCGGGGGCGTTGGACCTTGCCGTCAATTCCCAGACCTACCGGGAGCTGATGCTCACTGCCGGCCTCAAGGGCACGTATCAGGTCGCCGACCATGTGCTGGTCACGGCCAACGCGGGCATCGGCTACAACATGCTGAACAACCAGACGCAGATCATCGCCGCCTATGCGGGGGGAGGGGGCAGCTTCGTCACCTCGGGCCTCGATGTCTCGCCCTGGCTCTATACGGCCGGCGTGGGTCTCGTCGGCATGCGCACGGAAAGCCTGGACCTGAGTCTCAATTACGATCTGGAGGCGAGCCCCAGCGGCTTCCTGAACCAGATGGGCTCGCTGGTGCTGAAGATGAAGATCTGAGGGGCTTGGTCCTCCCTCTACCTTGCGGGACCGCGTCGATACGCCCGCCAAGCTCCCTCTCCCGCTTGCGGGGGAGGGGACTGTGCAGAGGTCCCGGATGAGAGGGGGAGTGCGGTGCCCCTGTCCTACCGCCCCACCGTACATTCTATCTGCCCATGGGGCTCGTCGGTGGGCAGGAAGACCACATTGTCGTTGTCCAGCCCGAACGGCTCCAGGTTGATCAAAAGATAATGCTTGTTGGGGCAGGCCATGGAGATGTCGATGATCTCGGGTACCTTCGCGAGCGCCGCCGTGCCCATGCGGTAGAGGCTGTCCTGCACGCTTTCGGAGAAGGTGGTGGCGAACACTTCGATGAGGGTCGAGAGGATCGTGGTGTTGGCGGCCTTGTAGTCGGCCGGTGCCGTGCGCCAGCGCCAGCTCGCCTCCATGGCGGTGGCGCAGATGCGGTCCCGCGTCTCCTTGATGGTGGTGTAGGGATCGCGGGCATAATTGTCCCAGGCGGACGCCGTGGTCTTCATGAAGGTGAAGTCCGAAACGCCGGAGGTGATCTCCACGCCCGAGCGGGTCGCATGGACCTTGGCGAAGGGCTTTCCGTTGCCGTCCAGCACGAAGGAGTGGGGGTGCGGCACGCCGCCGAAGGAAAGGCGGTCCCACTTGGTCTCGTGGCCGGTGACGGTGGTGGTCTCCACCTGCGGGTAGGAGTCGAGAATGCGCGCTGCCACCGCCGCGCAGAACGCCTCGGTGTCGAGGCCGGGATTTTCGCGGGCCACCACGTTCACCACGTTCTTGATGGTGTCGGTGGAGACCATCTTCGAATTGTCCGCCGCCACGAAGGCACCGGCGAAGTCGCCGGTGATCATGGCCTTGACGGTGAGCTCGCGCACCTCGTGATGCGCGCCGTCCTTCTTCACCCGGAGGACGCGCACGCGGTCCTTGCCATATGTCTTGCTGACCAAGGTCATCGTCATTCACCTCTGGCTGGTTATTTGGGCGGGACGTTTACTGCCCGCCTTGATGTCGATCAGGAGAGGAGGTCCGCCAGCGTGCGGGTGATCACCCGTGTCGCCAGCGTCAGGTCGGAGAGGCGCAGCTTCTCGTCCGCGCGGTGGCCGTTGGCCTCCTCGATGGTGCGCGGGCCGGCGCCGTAGAGCACCACGGGATGGCCCGCTTCCGCATAGAGCCGCGCGTCGGTGTAGAGCGGCACGCCCTTGGCGGGAATCTCCTCGCCCAGAACCTCGGCCGCATTGCGCTGGATGGCCTGCGAGAGGTGCAGCGTCGCCTCGCTCGGCACCAGCGGGCGGGCGAGCAGGATGCGCCGGATGGAAATGCGGGCCTTCGGGAAGGCGGCGGCGCCCTTCTCGATGACGGCGCGCACCTCCGCCTCCACCGCCTCCGGTTGTTCTTCCGGCACGATGCGCCGGTCGAGGCGGAAGGTGACGCGGTCCGGCACCACATTGGTGTTGATGCCGCCGGAGATGAGGCCGACCGTGAGCTGCGGCGAGCCGATGCCCGGCACCGCCGAGACGGTCTTCTTCAACGTGTCGCGATAGGCATAGAGGGCGGCAAGGATGCCAGTTGTCGCCTCCAGCGCATCGACTCCGGTGAAGGGGAGGGCGGCGTGGGCGGACTTGCCGGCCACCTCCACCTCCAGGTGCAGGCAGCCATTGTGGGCCACCACCACCGCATAGGAGAAGCCGGCGGAGATGACGTAATCGGGCTTGGTCAGCCCTTCCCCGATGAGGAAGCCGGGGCCGATCTCGCCGCCGATCTCCTCGTCATAGGTGAAATGCAGCTCCACCGTGCCCTTCAGCGGCAGCCCGGAGTGCTTCAGCACATCGAGTGCGAACGCATAGGTGGCGAAGTCGGATTTGGAGACGGCGGCGCCGCGGCCATACATCTCGCCGTCCACCACCGCCGCGCCATAGGGATCCTGCGACCAGCCCTCGCCGGGCGGCACCACGTCGCCATGGGCGTTTAGGGCGATGGTGGGGCCCTCGCCGAAGCGGTGACGCACCACGAGGTTGGTGGCGGAGATCATGCCCGTCGCCCGGGCGCGCGCCTCCGGCACGTGGTGGCGCTCCACCGTGTGGCCGAGCGCTTCCAGCAGCTCCACCGCGCGCGCGGCGTGGGGCGCGCAATCGCCGGGCGGGTTGTCGGAGGGCGTCTTCACCAGCGCGGCCAGGAAGGCGCGCTGCGCCGCCTCGCGCTCGGCAATAAGGGCATCCAGGCGGGCGGCCTCGGTGGGGGTCATGGGCAGGGGTCCTTCAACTGACGCGACAATGATGCCTCAGGCGCGACCCCGCAGGGCAGTTGTCAGGTGGACGCGGGGGAAGGATCTTCCATATTGGTGTGGAGAAAGCGGAGGGAACACATGGGACGCCTGTCGACGCACGTGCTGGATCTGGTCGACGGCGTGCCGGCGCTGGGGGTGGAGATCGAACTGTTCCGCGTCGCCGCCGACGGCGCGCGCAACTTCGTCTCCCGCCATGTCACCAATGCGGACGGCCGCACGGACGCCCCGCTCCTGGCGGGCGAGAGCTTCGCGGCCGGCACCTATGAGCTGGTGTTCCACATGGGGCCGTATTTCCTGGCGCAGGGCGCCGAACTCGCCGAGCCGGCCTTCCTCGACCAGATCCCGTTGCGCTTTTCCATGGCCGAGGACGGGCATTACCATGTGCCCCTCCTGTGCTCGCCCTGGGCCTATTCCACCTATCGCGGCTCCTGACATGACCTCCAAACCCTATCCGCGCGACCTTATCGGCTATAGCCGCACCCCGCCGCACCCCCGCTGGCCGGGCGATGCGCGCATCGCGGTGCAGTTCGTGATGAATTACGAGGAGGGCGGGGAAAACTCGATCCTCCATGGGGACGCCGCCTCCGAAGCTTTCCTGTCCGAGATCGTCGGCGCGGCGCCCTGGCCCGGCCAGCGGCACATGAACATGGAGAGCATCTACGAATTCGGCTCCCGCGTCGGCTTCTGGCGGCTGCACCGCCTGTTCACGGAGCGGGGCCTGCCATTGACCGTGTTCGGCATCGCCACCGCCATGGAACGCCACCCGGAGGCGGTGGCGGCCATGAACGCGGCCGGATGGGAGGTGGCGAGCCACGGCTATAAGTGGATCGACTACAAGGACATCCCGAAGAAGACCGAGCGCAAGCACATCGCGGAGGCCATCCGCATCCACACCGAGGTGGCGGGCACCCGCCCGCTGGGCTTCTACCAGGGCCGTTCCTCCGAGAATTCCACGCCCCTGGCGATGGCGGAGGGCGGCTTCCTCTATTGCGCCGACAGCTATGCGGACGAGCTGCCTTATTGGGTGGAAGGGCCGAAGGGGCCGTTCCTGATGGTGCCCTATACGCTCGACGCCAACGACATGCGCTTCTCCATCCCCGCCGGGTTCAGCAATGGCGATCAGTTCTTCACCTATCTGAAGGACAGCTTCGACCTGCTCTATGCGGAAGGAGAGACGGTGCCGCGCATGCTCTCCATCGGCCTTCACAACCGCCTCGTGGGGCGGCCGGGTCGCGCGGCGGCGCTGGCGCGCTTCCTCGATTACATTCAGGGGCACGAGAAGGTGTGGGTGGCGCGGCGCATCGACATCGCCCGTCACTGGATCGCCCATCATCCCCCGCCCGGCGGCTATGTGCCGAGCCGCCTGTCCCGCGCGCTATTCGTGGAGCGGTTCGGGGGCGTGTTCGAGCATTCGCCCTGGATCGCCGAGGGGGCCTATGAGGCGGGAATCGGCCCGAAGCAGGACAAGGCGGCCGGGCTCCACGCCGCCTTGGTGAAGGTGTTTCGCGCGGCTTCGCCCCGGCAGCAGATGGACGTGATCAACGCCCATCCCGACCTTGCGGGCAAGCTGGCGGCGGCGAAGATGCTGACCACCGAGAGCCGCGAGGAGCAGGCCTCCGCCGGCCTCGACCGGCTGACGCCTGCGGAGAAGGCCTCGTTCACGCAGCTCAACGCGGCCTATATGGCGAAGTTCGGCTTCGTCTTCATCATGGCCATCCGCGGCCGCACGAAGGACGAGGTGCTCAACGCCTTCGAGAAGCGGCTGAAGAACACGCCGGAACAGGAGCAGGCCGAAGCGCTGAAGCAGATCGAGCGCATCGCCCTGCTGCGCCTGGAGCAGATGCTGCCGGGGTGAGGGGAATAGCTGTGAATCGCCGTCATGCCCGGGCTTGTCCCGGGCATCCACGCCTGTCCGTTAGGCGAACACTTGCGGCGCTGCGTGAATGGCTGGGACAAGCCCGGCCATGACGGTTCGTTCGTGAAGGAATGGAAGAATATTTAATGGCACCCACCAACAGCGCCCAAGCCCTCGACGGCGAGGCCATCGTCGCGCGGCTGAAGGCGCTGGCTGCCTTCACCGACGTGCCGGGGGAGATGACCCGCCTGTCCCTTTCCCCCGCGCACAGGAAAGCTGCCGGGCAAGTCGCCGAGTGGTTCCGGGCTGCGGGCCTGGAGCAGATTCATATGGACGGCACGGGCTCCATTGTCGGCCGCTATGCTGCCGACCGGCCGGATGCGAAGACCCTCATCATCGGCTCGCACATCGACACCGTGCGCAATGCCGGCATTTATGACGGCAATCTGGGCGTGCTGGTGGGCATCGCCGCTGTCGAACAACTCCATCGGGAGGGCCGCCGGCTGCCCTTTGCCGTCGAAGTGGTGGCGTTCGCCGACGAGGAGGGAGTGCGCTTCCCCTCCACCTTGTCCTCGTCGCGGGCGCTGGCCGGCACCTTCGATCCCGCCTGCCTCGACGATGTGGACGCCGACGGCATGTCCCGCCGTGTGGCGCTTCGGGCCTTCGGCGCGCCGGTGGAGACCATTTCCGCCTGCGCGCGCGATCCCGCCGGAACGCTCGGCTATGTGGAGGTGCATATCGAGCAGGGGCCGGTGCTTGATGCGCTCGGCCTTCCGCTCGGCATCGTCACGGCCATTGCCGGCGCCACGCGCGGCACCGTGCGGCTTGAGGGGCAGGCGGCCCATTCCGGCACGATGCCCATGCCCATGCGCCAGGACGCGCTGACGGCGGCGGCCGAGATCATCCTTGCGGTGGAGCGTCGCGGGTCCGCCGACGTCGCGCCCGCCTCGCTGGTGGCGACCGTGGGCACGCTCGCCATTTCCGGCGGCGCGGTGAACGTGGTGCCGGGCGATGTGCAGTTCTCCATCGATGTCCGCTCCTCGAATGATCTGGTGCGCAAGGCGGCGGTGGTGGATATCGAGCGAGAGATTGAGGAGATCTCCGCCCGCCGTGGCGTCACGCCCCACCTCGCCTGGGGCCACGATGCCCCGGCCGCGCCCTGCAACGAGGACCTGCGTGCGCGGCTTGCGGCGGCTGTGGACCGGGTCGGCGTTCCCGCCCATCATCTGCCCTCTGGCGCGGGCCATGACGCCATGGTCTTCCGCGGGGTGCTGCCCATGACCATGCTGTTCGTGCGCTCGCAGAACGGCAGCCACAATCCCAGGGAATACGCCTCCCCGCAGGATATCGGCCTCGCCGCGAAGGCGCTGCATGGGTTTTTGGTGGATCTGGCGGGAAGCAATTCGCTCTGAAAGGTGGGCGCCCGTCAGGCTCCCTCTCCCGTTTGCGGGGGAGGGCTGGGGAGGGGGCTCTTCAAGCAGGAAAACGCATCCGGATCTGCAGCGAGCGCCCTTTCCCCTCCCTAGGCTGGACCAGCATTCACTTCTGCATCGCCTCAAAGAACCATCGTCATGGCCGGGCTTGTCCCGGCCATCCACGTGGCTCCGCTAGGCGGATGCTTGAGGGATAGACGTGGATGCCCGGGACAAGCCCGGGCATGACGACCGTAAAGGTCGAAGATCATTCGCTATTTTGAATGTCGATACAGCCTAACCCTCCCCCGCAAGCGGGAGAGGGGAATGGGCGGCGGTGCACTGCGGGAAGGGCGCGCGCGATCACGCCTCATGCGGTCCGCGCGGCAGGAGGATCGTTGCCTTCCGTCCGCTCATGTCGAGCGTGAGGGGAAGGGCGGCGACGGACACATCCAGGTCATCGTCCACCCGAAGGCGCTTATGGGCGGTGAGGACCGTGATCTCCCGCCCACTCAAACATTCCACCGGCGGTTGGACGCCCCAGTCGCCTTCCTTTAGCCAGTTCACCAGTGCCTCGCGCTTCTCCTCCGTCGCATAGACCACCTCGGCCTTGCCGTCATTGGGCTCTGCCCAGGGCGCGAGGTTGATCTTGGGGCCGATCCTGCTGATGTTGGTGATCTCCGCGAAGATCACGTCCAGCGTGGCGCGGCGCCCGTCCACATCCAGCTCGACGGTCCGGGGCTTCTTGGTTTCCATGGCGCGGATGATGGCCGCGCGGGCGCGGGCGATCTGCTCCTCCGGGGGCCCGGTGATGTCGTCCAGCTTGCGCATGGCGGCGGCGAAAGCGCCGATACCGATGCCTTCGACCACGCTGCGGGTGCCGTCCGCGCTGTCCACGGTACCGATGTCGAAATGGCCGACCTTCGCGCTCTCCCAACCCTCGATCAGCGCATCCTGCGCACCGCAGATGCCCAGCGACACGGCGATGTTGTTGGCCGTGCCGAGCGGCAGGATGCCGACCGGCGGCGCGTCGGCGGACAATTGCTTCAGCACCTTGCTGACCGTGCCGTCCCCACCCGCCGTGACGATGAGGTCCGCCGGCCATGTGAGGGCCTGGGCAAGCGCCGGGTCCTTGCTCGACCGGTAATGGACGGAATGGCCGTGGTCCCGCAGGAGATCGACCAGTTCCTGGGGGTCTGAGACCCCGTCGCCGGCACCAGAATTGTGGATGAGGGTGACACGCACGCGATTTCTCCAGCCTTCCCGCAGTCAACAGCGCAACGGCAGAGCTTGTTCCCTGTGGAAAGGACTGCGGGAGAAGCGACGCGGAACCGCGGCTGGCGGCCGCGCGACTGGTGTCCGGGCCGGCGCGGCCGGCGCCCCCGACAAGGCCGCCCCTGGACTCAAGGCGCCTTTACGTGAAGGATTGAAAATCCAAGCGCGCCAACGCGCCCGGCGCGGGACTGAAGGGACATGCTGCAAGCCTGGGTCGTCGTCGTCGTCGCGCTCGCCTATATCGGCCTGCTGTTCGCCGTGGCGAGCTTCGGGGACAGGCTGCGCCGGGCGAACAAGAGCGGCGCGCCGCGCCCGCTCATCTATTCCCTGTCGCTGGCCGTCTATTGCACCTCCTGGACCTTTTTCGGCTCGGTGGGCCTCGCCACCACCCAGGGCTTCGACTTCCTGACCATCTATCTCGGGCCGATCATCGTCATCGCGGCGGGCACCCCCGTCCTCATGCGCATCGTGCGGCTCGCCAAGGCGCACAACATCACCTCCATCGCCGACTTCCTGGCGGCCCGATATGGCAAGCACCAGGGCATCGCGGCGCTGGTGACCGTGGTCGCCATCGTCGGCTCCATCCCCTACATCTCCCTCCAGCTCAAGGCCGTGTCCTCCTCGCTCCTGGCGGTGATGGGCCATCTCGGCTCCGAGCCGCTGCCGGGCTCTATCGGTGGTGACCTCGCGCTGTTCGTGGCCTTCGCCATGGCGGCCTTCGCGGTGCTGTTCGGCACCCGCCATGCGGACGCCACCGAGCACCAGGAAGGCCTGATGCTGGCGGTGGCGACGGAATCCATCGTCAAGCTCGTGGCCTTCCTGGCGGTGGGTTTCTTCGTCACCTTCCTGCTGTTCGACGGCCTCGGCCCCATCGTCGATTCCGCCCGCCAGACCGGCGTGATCGCACCCTTCGAGCAGGGTATCTCGCTGGAGAACTGGGTCACAATGACCGTGCTCTCCGCCGGCGCCTTCGTGCTGCTGCCGCGCCAGTTCCATGTGGGGGTGGTGGAGAACCGGGGCGTCGAGGAGATCAAGCGCGCGCGCTGGCTGTTCCCCGTCTATCTCGTCCTCATCAACCTGTTCGTGGTGCCGGTGGCGCTGGCGGGCATGGTGCTGTTCCCCCTCCAGACGGTGGACCGGGACGTGTTCGTCCTCGCTGTGCCGCTGGCCGCGGGCGCGGAGCATCTGGCGCTGCTCGCCTTCGTGGGCGGGCTTTCCGCGGCGACAGCCATGGTGATCGTGGAGACGGTGGCACTGTCCATCATGGTCTCCAACGACCTCGTCATGCCCCTGCTGCTGCGCCGGCGCGCGGCGCGCGGCGAGATGCAGCAGACGCCGCACGACATGGTGGGGGTGCTGCTCTCCGTGCGGCGGGCGGCGATCTTCCTCATCCTGCTGCTGACCTATCTCTATTACCGCACCACCGGCGACGTTCAGCTCGCCCAGATCGGCCTTCTCTCCTTCGCCGCCATCGCCCAGGTGGGCCCAGCGTTTGCCGCCGGCCTCATCTGGCGCCGCGCCACCGCGAAGGGGGCCATTGCCGGCATCCTGGTCGGCATATTGGTCTGGGCCTATACGCTGCTTCTGCCGACGCTGGCGGATGCCGGCCTCGTGCCGCACGACTTCGTAGAGGCGGGGCCGTTCGGCATCGCCCTGCTGCGGCCGGGCCATCTGCTGGGCCTCACGGCGAGCCCGCTTGCCCACGGCGTCGCCTGGAGCCTCGGGCTCAACACGCTTCTCCTGATCGGCATTTCGCTGCTCACCAAGCCCACCTCCATCGAGCAGGTGCAGGCGGGGCTGTTCATCGCCTCCGAGCAGGCGGTGCCGCGGCCCAATTTCCGGCGCTGGCGCTCCTCCGTGACGGTGGAGGAGCTGATCACCACCGTCGCCCGCTATCTCGGCGGGGAACGCGCCCGGTCCGCCTTTGCCGCTTTCGCCCGAGACCGGGGCCTGAAGCTCGATCCGCGCCATGAGGCGGATGCGCAGCTTGTGCGCCATGCGGAGCATCTGCTCGCCTCGGCCATCGGCGCGGCCTCATCGCGCCTCGTGCTCTCGCTGCTGCTGCGCAAGCGCGCGGTCTCCACCAAGGCGGCGCTGAAGCTGCTGGACGATGCCTCCGCCGCCATCCAGTACAATCGCGAGCTGCTCCAGACCGCCATCGACCATGTGGGCCAGGGCATTGCGGTGTTCGACCGCGAGCTGCATCTGGTCTGCTGGAACCGCCAGTTCGGCGAGATGCTGGACCTGCCGCCGGAATGCTACGCCATCGGAGTGACGCTGGAGGAGATCCTGCGCCATGCCCAGGCGGAGCCGGAGGACGCCGCCGCCGATTTCGACGCGCGCCTCGCCCGCTATGCCGCGGGCGGACCGGGATGCCAGGAGCGGCTGAAGCACCTCAATTCCTCCATCGAGGCGCGCTCGGACCCGCTGCCGGACGGCGGCATCGTCGTCACCTTCACCGACATTACCGCCTCGGTGGATGCCGAGATGGCGCTGGAGCGCGCCAACGAGACCCTGGAGCGCCGGGTGCGCGAGCGCACGGACGAGCTGGAACGCCTCAACCATGCGCTGGAGCGGGCGCGCACGGCAGCGGACGAGGCCAATGTCTCCAAGACCCGCTTTCTCGCCGCCGCGAGCCACGACATCCTCCAGCCGCTGAACGCCGCCCGGCTCTATGTGACCAGCCTCGTGGAGCGCGCCCAGGCGCCGGATCAGGCGCGGCTCGCCGGCAATATCGATTCCTCCCTGGAGGCGGTGGAGGAGATCCTCTCGGCCCTGCTCGACATTTCCCGGCTCGACAGCGGGGCCATGCGGCCGGAGATCGCGCCGTTCCGGGTGAACGACGTGCTGAAGCAGCTGGAGCTGGAATTCGCGCCGCTGGCGGCGGAGAAAAAGCTGACGCTCACCTTCGTGCCGTCCTCCCTCACCGTGCGCTCGGACCGGCGCCTGCTGCGGCGCCTGCTGCAGAACCTCATCTCCAACGCCATCAAATACACCCCCAAGGGCCGCGTGCTGGTGGGCTGCCGGCGGCGGCGCGGCAAGCTGCGCGTGGAGGTGATCGACACCGGCATGGGCATCCCGCGCTCCAAGCACAAGCTGGTGTTCCAGGAGTTCCAGAGGCTCGACCAGGGCGCGCGGGAGGCGCGCGGGCTCGGGCTCGGGCTCTCCATCGTCGAGCGAATCGCGCGGGTGCTGGAGCATCCCGTCACCATCCGCTCCGTCCTGGGCAAGGGGTCCAGCTTTGCGGTGGAACTACCGATCGCCGTGGCCCTGCCGGAGGTGGCAGTGGCGCCGCGCGGCGTCGGCGCGGGCCCGGCGCCGCTGGAAGGGCTTGTCATCCTCGCCATCGACAATGAGGCGACCATCCTCGAGGGCATGGAATTGCTGCTCACCGGATGGGGCTGCACCGTCATCAAGGCGCGGGACGCGGCGAGCGCGCTGCGCGAGGTGCGCGCCGCCAAGCTCCAGCCGGACTATGTGCTGGTGGACTATCACCTAGATGGCGGCCACGGGGTCGATGCGGTCACCAGCCTGCGCTGGAAGCTGGGGCAGCTGCCGGCCGTGCTCATCACCGCCGACCGGACCCGCAAGGTGCGTGACGCGGCCCGCGCCGCCGACATGGCGGTGCTTCACAAGCCGTTGAAACCGGCTGCCCTTCGGGCACTCCTGGCCCAGCGCCGGCTGGCCCGCCCCGCTGCTGAATAGAACCTTTCCACAGGCTGCATCTTGGCCTTGGGATAATCCCGGTTCCTCCGCGCCAGCGCCAAATATTCGCCCCGATCTCTGGCGACGCTCCCGGCCGCCGAAAAGAGGTGATGATAATGTTTAGGCGGCTTTCCAGATGCCTAGACAGTAAATCCCTCTTTTTCGCCCATGCGTGCCGCGTATACGGAACGTTAACCATGTCGGAGATTGCCATGACATTTACCATCAATGTTCCGGTGTTTCCGATGCGGCAGGAAATCGAGATGCGCCGGCCGAAGACATCTTCGGCATTCCGCACCCCGCCGCGCCCCCGCTCGCGTGACGCCCATGGCTTCCTTGAGCTGGAGATGCTGCCGCTGGATCAGATCGACAGCGTGGAGAGCGCCCGGTCCCGCTGGTTGAAGCGGTAGGCGGCCCTGTTCTGCGCCACGATTACCCTCTTGGACCGTCATCCCCGGGCTTGACCCGGGGACCTCCCGCAGCGCCTGGCGCCCTGTCCTGAGGGAGATGGCCGGCTCAAGCCCGGCCATGACGGAGGTGACTGGGAGACGGACAAGGTGTGCGTACCCCGCCGCATGGCGCGGCCCGGCGCGATCCGGTAAGGTTCCGGCGAATTCCGCACGGAACCCCAAGAGCCGCGATGCCACAGGACCATCAGGACGCCGCAGAGACCCATTTCGGCTACCGCACCGTGCCGCTGGGCGAGAAGCAGCACCTCGTGGACGACGTCTTCCACAAGGTGGCGCGCCGCTACGACATCATGAACGACCTCATGTCCGGCGGCCTGCACCGGGCCTGGAAGGACGCGCTGGTCTCAAAGGTGCGCCCGCCCCAGGGCGCACGGCCGTTCCTGCTGCTGGACCTCGCCGGCGGCACCGGCGACGTGGCGTTCCGCGTGGTGCGCGCGGGCGGGGAGGGCACCCGCGCCATCGTCGCTGACATCAACACCGAGATGCTGGAAGTGGGCCGCGAGCGCGCCCGCAAGGCGGGGCTCGACACCAGGGTCGAGTTCACCGAGGCCAATGCCGAATCCCTGCCTTTCCCCGACGCCTATTTCGACGCCGTCACGATCGCGTTCGGCATCCGCAACGTTCCGCGCATCCCCCTGGCCCTGGCCGAGATGCGCCGTGTGCTGAAGCCGGGCGGACGGGCGCTGGTGCTGGAATTCTCCCAGGTCGACATTCCCATGCTCGACAAGCTCTATGAGCTCTATTCCTTCCGGCTCATTCCCGAGATCGGCCGGCGCGTGGCGGGGGATGCGGAGCCGTACCGCTATCTGGTCGAATCCATCCGCCGCTTTCCGCCGCCGGAGACGTTCGCGCGCATGATGCTGGAGGCGGGGTTCGGGCGGGTGTCCTTCACATCCATGACCGGCAACGTCGTCGCGCTCCATTCCGGCCACCGCATTTGATCGCGCTTTAGGCGCCGCTTCTGGGACTGACGCGTGATCTTCCTTCTTGCCGATCTCGCCCGCCTCATCCGCGCCGGCTACGTGCTGGCGCGCGAAGGCGTGCTGAGCCTGATCTCGCCCGGCGCCGTGCCGCCCGCCGCCCGCCCGCTGCTGCGCCTCGGCCAGCTCATCGCGCGCCGCGACGCCGGCAGCCGCGCCGCGCGCCTCTCCGCCGCCTTGAGCCGGCTCGGCCCGTCTTATGTGAAGCTCGGCCAGTTCCTGGCGACGCGCCCGGACGTGGTGGGCGCGACCGTGGCCCGCGATCTCGAGGTGCTCCAGGATCGCATGCCGCCCTTCGGGCAGGCGATCGCCGAGGCAACGGTGGCGGAAGCGCTGGACCGGCCTATCGTGTCCGCCTTCGCGGTCTTCGGCCCGGCGGTGGCGGCCGCCTCCATCGCCGAGGTCCACAAGGCCCAGGTGGTGGATGCGGACGGCACCCGCACGGTGGCGGTGAAGGTGCTGCGGCCCGACATCACCCACCGCTTCACCCGCGACATGGCGAGCTTCCGCCGCGTCGCCGCCTTCACCGAGCGCAACTTCCCCGAGGCCCGGCGCCTGCGGCTGGAGGCGGTGGTGGAGACGCTGGCGCGCTCCGTCTCCATGGAAATGGACCTGCGGCTGGAGGCCGCCGCCTATACGGAGCTGAAGGAGAACACGAAGGACGACGCCGAAATCTATGTGCCGAGCGTGGACTGGGACCGCTCCGGCCGTGAGGTGCTCACCACCGAATGGATCGACGGCATCAAGCTGTCCGACCGCACCGCTCTGGAGGCGGCGGGGCATGATTTGAAGGCGCTCGCGCGCATCGTCATGCAGTCCTTCCTCAGGCAGGCCATGCGCGACGGCTTCTTCCATGCCGACATGCACCCCGGCAATCTGTTCGTGGACAGCGAGGGGCGGCTCGCGGTGGTGGATTGCGGCATCATGGGCCGCCTCGGCGCCCGCGAGCGGCGGTTTTTGGCGGAGATTCTCTACGGCTTCATCACCCGCAACTGGCGGCGTACGGCGCAGGTGCATTTCGAAGCGGGCTACGTGCCCATGCACCATTCGGTGGAGGATTTTTCCCTCGCCATCCGTGCCATCGGCGAGCCCATCCATTCCCGCAGCGCCGAGCAGATCTCCATGGCGAAGCTGCTGTCGCTGCTGCTGGAAGTCACCGCTCTGTTCGACATGAAGACGCGGCCGGAGCTGCTGCTGCTGCAGAAGACCATGGTGGTGGTGGAGGGCGTCGCCCGCTCATTGGACCCACAGCTCAACATGTGGACCACCGCGGCCCCCGTGGTGGAGGACTGGATCGCCCGCAATCTCGGCCCCGTGGGGCGTTTGCAGGACGCGGGAGTGGGGATCGGGGAGGTGGGCCATTTCGTTCTGGATGCGCCCAATCTGCTCACCCGGGCGGGGCGGGTGGTCACCCAGCTCGACGAGGCGACGCGCAACGGCCTGTCGCTCTCGCCCGAGACGCTGGAAGGCATCGGCCGCGCCGAGGCCCGCCGCGCCTTCTGGGGCAATGCGGCGCTGTGGGTGATCGCGGTGGCGCTGCTGCTGCTGGCGTTTAAGTAGCGCGCTTCAAGCCGGCGTCCACATCCGCATCATTTCCTGCTATCCCAAGGGCGGTCCGCGCGGAGACGGGTTCCATGCTTCACGAACGTCGCATCCTGCTCATCATTGGCGGAGGGATCGCCGCCTATAAGTGCCTGGACCTGATCCGCCGCCTGAAGGAACGCGGTGCCACGGTGCGGGTCATCCTCACCGAGGCAGCGAAGCAATTCGTGACCCCCCTCTCGGTGGGCGCGCTCTCCGGAGAGCGGGTGTTCGGCGATCTGTTCGACCTCACCGCCGAGCACGATATCGGCCATATCCGCCTCTCCCGCGATGCGGACCTCGTGGTGGTCGCCCCCGCCACCGCCGACCTCATGGCAAAGGCCGCCAACGGCTTTGCGGACGATCTTGCCTCCACAGCGCTGCTCGCCACCGACAAGCCGGTGCTCATGGCGCCGGCCATGAACCCGCGCATGTGGGGCCATCCCGCCACCCGCCGGAACGTCGCACGGCTGAAGGAGGACGGCGTGTTCTTCGTCGGCCCCAATGCCGGCGCCATGGCGGAGCGGGGCGAGTTCGGCGAGGGCCGCATGGCGGAGCCGCTGGAACTTCTCGCCGCCATCGAGGCGCGCTTCGGCGACGAGGGCGTGCTGCTGAAGGGGCGGCGCATCCTCATCACGTCCGGCCCGACCCATGAGCCCATCGACCCGGTGCGCTATATCGCCAATCGCTCCTCCGGCAAGCAGGGCCATGCCATCGCTGCGGCCGCTGTGGCGGCTGGCGCCGAGGTGGTGCTGATCTCCGGCCCCGTGGACGTGCCGGACCCGCGCGGCGTCACCCTCATCCGGGTGGAGAGCGCGCAGGAAATGCTGGCGGCGGTGGAGGAGCACCTGCCGGTGGATGCCGCAATCTTTGCCGCTGCGGTGGCAGACTGGCGGGTGGCGAGCGCATCCGCGCAGAAGATCAAGAAGGAAGGAGAGGGGGCGCCCGCTCTCGCTTTGGTGGAGAATCCCGACATCCTCGCCTCCGTCTCCCACCATCACACGCTGCGTCCCCGCCTTGTGGTGGGGTTCGCCGCCGAGACCGAGAATGTGGTGCCCAACGCCAAGGCGAAGCGCCTGCGCAAGGGCTGCGACTGGATCGTCGCGAACGACGTCTCCCCCGCCACCGGCATCATGGGCGGGGACGCCAACACGGTGCATCTGGTGAGCGCGGACGGGGTGGAGGACTGGCCGTCCGCCAGCAAGAGCGAGGTGGCGCGCAAGCTGGTGGCGCGCATTGCGGGCTCGCTCGCCGGGAGCGCCGCATGAGCCTTCATGTGGATGTCGAGCGGCTGCCCCATGGGGCCGACCTGCCGCTGCCGGACTATGCCAGCGCGAGCGCGGCGGGGCTCGATCTTTTGGCCGCGATTCCCGTGGACGCCCCCCTCATTCTTGCCCCCGGCATGCGCACCGCCGTGCCCACCGGCCTCGCCTTCGCTCTGCCGGAGGGCTTCGAGGGGCAGGTACGTCCGCGCTCGGGACTCGCCCTGAAGTCCGGCGTCACCGTGCTCAACGCCCCCGGGACGGTGGATGCGGACTATCGGGGGGAAGTGAAGGTTATCCTTATAAATCATGGGCATGAGCCATTCGAGGTGACCCGCGGCATGCGCATCGCGCAGCTGGTGGTGGCCCCCGTCACGCGAATAAAGCTGGTAGAAAACGGAAAATTGAAAGAAACTGCACGCGGCGCCGGTGGATTTGGATCGACCGGTCTGCACGGCGCGCCGGAATTAAAATAGCCACAGCCACATGCCGCGTTTATCGGACAAAAGCCTCCTCGCCATTGCCGCCGTTGTCGATGTCGCCGTTCACGCCCGGGGTACTCCCGTGGCGGCGAAGGCGCTCGCGGCGCGCCACAATCTTCCTCCCCGCCGCCTTGAGCCGGTGCTCCAGGCCCTGGTGCATGCCGGCGTTCTGAAGGGCGTGCGCGGCCCGCGCGGGGGCTATGAGCTGGCCCGCGAGCGCCGCCGCGTCTCGGTGGCCGAGATCGTGCGCGTGGTGGAGGGAGACGAGGAGAAGGAGATCATCCTTCCCCCGCTGGTCACCGAGGTGGTCCAGCCGGCGGTCGCTGCCGCCGAGGACACGTTCGACAGCGCCCTCGACACCGTGACGCTGGAAGATCTGTGCCGCGCCGCCGACAATAAGGGGCACGGCTCGGAGCACGACCGCATCGACTTCACCATCTGAGGGGCGGAGCTTAAGCTCGCCCGCAAGCAATCAGGCAATGGGAGTGCCGTCCATGGCGGAAAGCGCGTTCAAGCCCGGCCGCGGCCGGGTCTATGATTCGATCACCGAGACCATCGGCGACACGCCTCTGGTGCGCCTGAAGCGCCTGCCCGAGCTGCGCGACGTGAAGGCCGAGATCCTGGCCAAGCTTGAATTCTTCAACCCCATCGCCAGCGTGAAGGACCGCATCGGCGTCGCCATGGTGGACGCCATGGACGAGGCCGGCGTGCTGCATCCCGACACCGTGCTGGTGGAGCCCACCTCGGGCAATACCGGCATCGCGCTCGCCTTCGTGGCGGCGGCGCGGGGGCTGCGGCTGATCCTGGTGATGCCGGAATCCATGTCGGTGGAGCGCCGCAAGATGCTGGCGCTGCTGGGCGCCGAACTGGTGCTCACCCCGGCCGCTTTGGGCATGAAGGGCGCTGTGGGCAAGGCCGAGGAATTGCTGCGCGATCTGCCGCGGGCGGTGATGCCCCAGCAGTTCAAGAACAAGGCGAACCCGGAAGTCCACCGCCGCACCACGGCGGAGGAGATCTGGAACGACACCCACGGCAAGGTGGACGTGGTGGTCTCCGGCGTCGGCACGGGGGGCACCATCACCGGCGTCGGCCAGGTGCTGAAAGCCCGCAAGCCGTCCATCAAGATGGTGGCGGTGGAGCCGGAGGACAGCCCGGTCCTCTCCGGCGGCCAGCCCGGCCCGCACAAGATTCAGGGCATCGGCGCCGGCTTCGTGCCGGAGGTGCTGGACCGCTCGGTCATCGACGAGGTGATGACGGTGGGCAACCAGACCGCCTTCGACACCGCCCGCGCGCTTGCTCGTTATGAGGGCATTCCCGGCGGCATCTCCTCCGGCGCGGCAGTGGCGGCGGCGCTGGAACTGGGCGCGCGGCCGGACATGGCGGGCAAGAGCATCGTCGTCATCGTGCCGTCCTTCGCCGAACGCTATCTTTCCACGGCCCTGTTCGAAGGGCTGTGACACGTCCTCCGGCCAGGTGCCGTCAGGCCGTTCTCATGATACGCGCGGTGTGTTTCTGAACGGGTTGAGCAGGCGTCTGCCTGGAGGTCGTCATGATCGATGTGCCGGATGCGATTGACGTTCTGATCATCGGCGCCGGGCCCACGGGCCTTGCGCTCGCCGGCGAATTGCGCCGGCAAGGGGTGGACGCCCTGGTGATCGAAAAGCATGCCGAAGGGGCGAACACCTCCCGCGCGGCGGTGGTGCATGCGCGCACCCTGGAGATCCTGGAGCCGCTGGGCGCAACCCCGCTCCTTCTGGCGGAAGGCATCAAGGTTCCGGTGTTCCGCGTCCGCGAGGGCGGAAAAACCTTGGCGACGGTGACGTTCGACCACCTGCCGTCCGCCTATCCCTTCACGCTCATGATCCCCCAGGACCGCACCGAGGCGGTGCTTCTCTCCCGCCTGAAGGCGCTCGGGGGCGATGTGCTGCGGCCCGCGGAGGCGGTCGCCATTCGTCCGGAAGCGGATCATGCGGAGGTGGACATTGTTCGCGATGGCGTGACGAAGACCATCACCGCCAAATGGGTGGTGGGCTGCGACGGGGCGCGCAGCCTCGCCCGCGAGGCGGCGGGCGTCGATTTCCACGGCGGCACCTATGACCAGGACTTTGTCCTGGCGGACGTCCACATGGCATGGCCCATCAGCCGGGACGAGGTGACGCTGTTCTTCTCCCTGGAGGGCTTCGTGATGGTGGCGCCCCTGCCGGGCGCGCCGGACCGCTACCGCATCGTCGCCACCTCCGATGCCTTGCCCGAGGCGCTGGACACCGCCTTCGTGCAGGAGATGCTGGATGTGCGCGGCACGGGCGTGGGGGAAGCGCAGGTGCGCGAGACCGTCTGGGCGTCGCGCTTCCACATCCACCACAGGGTCGTCTCGACCCCGCGGGCCGGCCGCATCCTGCTCTGCGGGGATGCCGCGCACCTGCACAGCCCGGCCGGCGGCCAGGGCATGAACACCGGCATCCAGGATGCGGTGACCCTCGCCACCCCCCTGGCCGAGGCCCTGCGTTCAGGATCGGAGACGGGGATCGAAGCCTGGGCACCCGCCCGCCACGAGGTGGCGAAGAAGGTGGTGGGCCTCACCGACAAGATGACCCGCGTCGCCGCCTTGTCGTCCACCACCGGGCGCATGGTGCGCAATGCAGCCCTGTCGTTCGTCGGCCATTTCCCGGCCGCCCGCGAGGCGCTGGCGCGCGAACTGGCGGAACTCGACAACGCCTGAACCGCGCAGGGGCACCTCCGACTTCTCTCCCTAAGGCCCCTTCGATAAAGTGACACTGATTCGCGGGCCTCAAGCGCTGGGCGCTGGGGCCAAAGCCCGCTCGATGGGATGGGGCCGAACCATATGTTGGGGCGCATGGCGGACCGAAACCGGAGCACCGCCCGGCTTCGTGCCGCCGGCGCCGTGGGGGCGTTGCTGGGCAGCACCTCCGGGGCATCGGCCTTCGCACTTGATCAGCTTTCCACCCAGGACGGGCTCCTGACCGCGCTCGCGCTCGGCGGCTGCACGGCCGCGCTCGCTCTGGCCGCTTATTACGGCCTGCGCGGCCGCAGCACCCGCACGGCGGAGCATGGCCCCGCCCGCGCGCTCGCCGCCGCCCGCGCGGACCTCCACGCCCTCAAGGCACTCATCGCCGCCGATGCCGAAGGCGGCATCATCTGGAGCGCGGGCGAAAAACCCCATCTGTTCGGCACCGCGCTCGCCCACGACGCCCTCGCGAAAGAGGATGGGGAGGTGGATCTGTCGCCCTGGCTCGGCAACAGCGCGGCCGAGGCTCTGGCCACTCCGCTGGCGCGTTTGCGGGGGGAGGGCGAAGCCTTCGCGCAGACCGTGCTCGGCGCCGACGGTGTGCATCGTCGGGTGGAAGGGCGGGGGGCGGCCGGCAGCCGTATCGTTGTCTCCCGCCTGCTGCCGAAGGAAAATGCAGGAACGCTCGCCGCCCCGTCCGCTGCCGCCTTGTTCGCCGCCGCGCCTCAGCCGGCATGGACGCGCGATGGAAATGGCGGCCTTGCCGCTGTGAATGAGGCATTCGCCAAGGCCGTTGCCGCCACTTCGCCGGCCGATGCGGTGGCCCGCAACCTCGAATTGCTGGATCAGGCGACGCGCGATGCCGCCGCGCTCGCCCGCACGGGCGGTGCGCCCTATCGCGGCCGGGCGCGGGTGGTCTCCGGCGGAGAACGCCGGGTGCTTGATGTCTTCGAGGCGCCGGGGCCGGCGGGCGCGGCGGGCCTCGCGGTGGATGTCACCGAGGAAGAGGGGCTGAAGCGCGAGATCGAGCGCACCGTCTCCGCCCATCGCCGCACCCTGGACCAGCTCGCCACCGCCGTCGTCATGTTCGGCGCCGACGAGCGGCTGATGTTCCACAATTCCGCCTACGAGACCCTGTTCGGCCTCGACGCGCCCTTCCTCGATGCCCGCCCCACCGAGAGCGAGATCCTGGAGCGCCTGCGCACCCAGCGGCGCGTGCCCGAGCAGGCGGACTTCCGCGCCTGGCGCGAGCATTTGCGCGAAGCCTACCGCGCGGTGGAGCCGGTGCATGACTGGTGGCACCTGCCGGGCGGGCAGATGCTGCGCATGGTGGCGACCCCCAATGCGGAGGGCGGCGTCACCTATCTGTTCGAGGACGTCTCCGAGCACATGGCCCTGGAGAGCCGCTATAACAGCCTCATCCGCATCCAGGGCGAGACCCTGGACGGGCTTGCGGAAGCGGTTGCGGTGTTCGGCTCGGACGGCCGGCTGCGGCTGCACAATGAGGCGTTCCTGGCGCTCTGGTCGCTGACCGCGCAGGCCCTGGGTGACAAACCCCATATCGATGCGGTGGCCGCCATGTGCCGGCCACTCCACGGCGAGACGCGGGCCTGGGCGCGCATCCGTTCCGTTGTGACAGCCATCGAGCACCGGCGCGGCGAGACGCTGCGCCTGGAGCGGGCGGACGGGCGGGTGCTGGACGGCGCCGCCCAGCCGCTGCCGGACGGCGGGACCATGGTGACGTTCCGGGATGTCACCGACAGCGTGAAGGTGGCGCGGGCGCTGATGGAGCGCAACCAGGCGCTGGAGGCGGCGGATGCGCTGAAGAACGCCTTCGTCGGCCACGTCTCCTACCATCTGCGTACGCCGCTCAATACGCTGATCGGCTACGCCCATATGCTGGGCGAGCCCGGCTTCGGCGCCTTGACCATGCGGCAGGAGGAATTCCTCTCCCATGTGCGCCAGTCCTCGGACACGCTGCGCGCGCTGATCGACGACATCCTGGACCTCGCCACCATCGATGCCGGCGCCATGGAGCTGGACCGCCACGAGCTGGATGTGCGCGAGACCCTGGACGCGGTGGCGGATGCGGTGCGCGACCTCCTCGCCGAGGCCGGCGTTCAGCTTGCCATCGACGCCCCTGCGGACGTGGGCAGCTTCGTCGCGGACGGGCGGCGGGTGCGCCAGATCCTCTTCAACCTCCTCTCCAACGCGGTCGCCGTCTCGCCTAAGGGCGGCACTGTGACCATCTGCGCCGAGCGGCGGCCGGATGCCCTTTATCTGAAGGTGCGCGACCAGGGCCCGGGTATCGCGCCCGAAATGGCCGAGACGCTGTTCGAGCGCTTCGAGGCGCGCCCCGTGGCGCGCGGCCGGGCGGGCGTCGGCCTCGGCCTCTCCATAGTGCGTTCCTTCATGGAGCTGCATGGCGGCTCGGTCTCGCTCACCAGCGCGCAGGGCGGCGGGGCGCTGGCGGTCTGCATCTTCCCGCTCGACACCCCGCGTCGCGAGGCCGCCGCATGACCATTCACCTCGCGCGGCTCGCCGGCCATCCCGAGGCCTTCGCGGTCGACCTTGCAAGCCTCATCGCCACCCGGCAACTGGCGGCGCTGCTGACGCCCTGGCTCTCTGTCGGCGATGTGATCGCCCTGTCCGGCGACCTCGGGGCGGGCAAGACCGAGCTGGCGCGCGCCATCATCCGGGCGCTCGCCGACGATCCGGCCATCGAGGTGCCGAGCCCCACCTTCTCCCTGGTGATCCCCTACGATCTGCCGCGTGGCAAGGTGCTGCACGCCGACCTCTACCGCGTGGAGGACCCGGACGAGCTGGAGGAGATCGGCTGGGAGGAGCTGTCCGACGAGGCCATCTCCATCGTAGAATGGCCCGACCGCGCCGGCGGCCGCCTGCCGGAGGACCGGCTGGAGATCGCCCTGGAGGCCGCCCCCGACCTCGGCCCCAATGCCCGGCGCGCGGTGCTCACGGGCAGGGGCGCCTTCGTGGAACGGCTCGACCGGCTGCATGTGGCCGAGCTCCTGATCGAGGCCAGCGGTTTTGCCGGGGCGGAGCACCGCTACATGCAGGGCGATGCTTCCACCCGCTCCTATGCCCGGCTCGTCCTGCCGGACCGCTCGGCGGTGCTGATGAACGCGCCGCGCCGGCCGGACGGCCCGCCGGTGAAGCGCGGCTTGCCCTATAGCCGCCTCGCCCATCTCGCCGAGGACGTGCGCGCCTTCGTGGCGGTGGCCAAGGGGCTGAAGGCGGAAGGGCTCTCCGCGCCGGAAATCTATGCCGCCGACCTCGACCGGGGCCTGCTGATCCTGGAAGACTTCGGCGATGACGGCGTCATCGAAGGGTCACCGCCGGAGCCTATCAAGGCGCGCTACGAGGCGGCCATAGAAGTGCTCGCAACGCTGCATGGCCGCCGCCTGCCGAGCCTCCTCCACATTGCCCCGCAAACCGAATATGTCCTCCCCACCTATGGCGTCGAAGCGCTCCTCATCGAGGTGGAGCTGATGCTGGACTGGTATCTGCCATTCCGGGGCATCGCCATCGACCAGGTGGTGCGCGAGGAGTTCATGCTGCTCTGGCGCAATGCGCTCGGCCCGGTGCTGTCCCAGCCCCAGACCTGGGTGCTGCGCGACTATCACTCGCCCAACCTCATCTGGCTGAAGGACCGCGAGGGCATCGAGCGGGTGGGGCTCATCGACTTTCAGGACGCGGTCATGGGCCCGGCCGCCTATGATGTCGCCTCGCTGGCGCAGGACGCGCGCCTCGACATTCCCGAGAGCCTGGAACTGCACCTCATCGGCCAGTATGTGCGCCACCGGCGCAGCGCGGACCCCACGTTCGATGCCCGCACCTTCGCGCACCTCTATGCGCTCATGGGCGCCCAGCGCGCCACCAAGATCCTCGGCATCTTCGCGCGCCTCAACCAGCGCGACCGCAAGCCTCACTATCTGCGGCACCTTCCCCGCATCCGGCGCTATCTGACACGCTGCCTCGGCCACCAGGAGCTGGGCTCGCTGCGCATGTGGTACGAGGCGGTGCTGCCATCGAAGGACTTCCAAACGTGACGATCCATAAGGCCATGGTGCTTGCGGCGGGCATGGGCACCCGCATGCGCCCGCTCACCGACACGCGGCCGAAGCCCCTGGTGGAAGTGGACGGCCGCCCGCTGGTGGACCATGTGCTGGACCGGCTCGCGGCCTCCGGCATCGAGGACGCGGTGGTGAATGTGCACCACCATGCCGACCTTCTGGAACACCATGTGAAAGGGCGCAACGGCACGCCGCGCATCCACGTTTCCGACGAGCGCGGCCGGCTGCTGGAGACCGGGGGCGGCACCAAGAACGCGCTGCCGTTGCTGGGAAAAGAGCCCTTCATCGCCATCAATGCCGACACCATCTGGATCGAGGGCGTGCGGCCGAACCTCTCGCGCCTCGCTGCGAATTTCGATCCCGAGCGCATGGACTGCCTGCTGCTGGTGGCGGCCACCGCGCTCTCCGTCGGCTATGACGGGGTGGGCGACTTCACCATGGACGGGGAGGGCCATCTCTCCCGCCGCCCGGAGCGGCTGGTGGCGCCCTTCGTCTATGCGGGCGCGGGGGTGTTCGCGCCGCGTCTGTTCGAGGATACGCCGGACGGGCCGTTCTCCCTGAACCTCGTGTTCGACCGCGCGCGGGAGGCTGGGCGCCTCTACGGGCTGCGGCTCGAAGGCGTGTGGATGCACGTGGGGACGCCCGACGCCATCGGCGAGGCGGAAGCGGCGATCCGGCAGTCGAGCGATTGAGCGGCCTTTGTCCCGGACAAGCGACGGCGAAGCCGAAGCGCAGATCCGGGACCCAGCGCAAGGCTCCGGCGAAGCCGGCAATAAGCGACCAGCGTAAAAGCACCATCGCCGCGTGGCGGCAATGGTGGGTTGAAGCACCTTCGGTGGGCTTCTGTGCTGGGTCCCGGATCTGCGTTCGAGCTGCGCTCTCACTTGTCCAGGACAACGATGCCATGAAGGCAGGGACAAGCCCTGAGATCACGGGTTACCCTGTGACCCTGGCCACGCGCCGATTCCCAGGATGACGCAGCGGTTCATGACGCGCCTCTTCACCATCCCGCCCTCCGCGCCCTTCCTGCCCACATTGGCGCAGGCGCTGCTGGACGGCGCGCTCATTCCCGGCTTCGCGCCGCGCGGTGACCCGTTCGCGCTGGCCTCCGCCACCATCTATCTGCCGACGCGCCGCGCGGGCCGGCTGTTCGCGGAGACATTGCTGGAGACCATGGGCAGCGAGGCGGTGCTGCTGCCGCGCATCGTGCCGCTGGGCGATGTGGACGAGGACGCCCTCGCCTTCTCCGACCTTGCCTCCCCGCTCACCGCGCCGCTGGCGGTTCCCCCCGTCCACCGGCGCATCGCGCTCACCGCTCTGGTGGAACGCTGGAGGGACACGCTGGCGCGGGCCAACGGGCAGGAGGCGGTGGCGGCGGGGCCGGCCTCCACCGTGGCGCTGGCGGACGAGCTGGCAAGCCTGTTCGACCAGATGGCCATTGCCCGCATCGACTGGGGGCGGCTCGATGGGCTGAACCTCGAAGAGCACGACGACTACTTCAACAAGAGCCTCGATTTCGTGCGCATCGCGCGCCAGGCGTGGGCGGCCCACCTTTCCGCCAACGGCCTCGTGGAGGCGGCGGAGCGGCGCGATGCCCTGGTGGCGGCGGAAGCCGCGCGCCTCTCGACCCTGGGCACGGCCGCAGGCCCCGTGATCGCCGCCGGCTCCACCGGTTCGCTGCCCGCCACCGCCCGGCTGTTGGCCGCCATCGCCAACCTGCCCCAGGGCGCCGTGGTGCTGCCGGGGCTCGACCTGGAAATGGAGGATGCTGCCTTCGCGCTGGTGACGGACGCGGCGGCGGGCGCGCCGGACCATCCCCAATACAATCTCGCCCGGCTGCTGGGCACGCTTGAGGCGGAGCGCCGGGACGTCGCGCCGCTCGGCCCACCTCCCTCCGCGCGGGTGCGGCTCATCAGCGAGGCCATGCGGCAGTCGGAGACCACGGACCTCTGGGCCTCGCTTCCCGAGCGGCTGACGATCCCCGTGCTGGACGCGGCCCTGTCGCGGGTGAGCGTGATCGAAGCGGCGGATGCGCGCGAGGAGGCTCTCTCCATCGCGCTCCTGCTCCGTGACAGCCTGGAGCGGCCGGGCGAGCGCGCCGCCCTCATCACGCCGGACCGCGATCTCGCCCGCCGCGTCGCCGCCGAATTGGCGCGCTTCGGCGTGGCGGTGGATGATTCCGCCGGCGAGCCCCTGGCCGAGACCGCGCCGGGCCGCCTCGCCCGGCTCGTGGTGCGGGCGGCGGCGGAGGGCTGCGCGCCGGTGCCCCTGTTCGCCCTTCTGAGCCATCCTTTGGCGACCTTCGGCCTTGCGCCGGACGACAAGCGCGAGGCGGTGACGGCGCTGGAACTGGTGGCCCTGCGCGGCCCGCGCCCGCGCACCGGCATCGCCGGATTGCAGCAGGCCGTGGAAGCGTTCGACCGCGACGCGCTCCACCGCCTCGACCCACGCCGACGGGTGGATGCCGCCGCGCTGGAGCGCGCGCGGGATCTCGTCGCGCGCATCGCGGCGGCGTTCGCGCCGCTGGTGCCGGAGCCGGTGCCTTTGACTGAGCGGGTCGCCGCCCACCGCGCGGTGCTGGAGGCAGTCGGCGGCTCGCTGGACCCCGAGGACGAGGACGCGGCCCGCGCCGCCCTCGCGCGGGCCTTCGATGAGATCGCCGGCGGCGCACAACACGGGCCGGTGCTGTCGCTGGCCGACTATGCCGACATGACCGGCGCGCTGCTCTCCGGCGAGATGGTGCGCCCGGCTGCTGGCGATGGCCTGCCGGTGCGCATCCTCGGCCCCCTGGAAGCGCGCCTCGTGACACTGGACCGTGTCGTGCTCGGCGGCCTCGTGGAGGGTTCCTGGCCGCCCGAGACCCGCACCGACCCCTGGCTCTCCCGCCCCATGCGCGCCGAGCTGGGGCTGGACCTGCCGGAGCGGCGCATCGGCCTGTCCGCCCACGATTTCGCGCAGGCCGTGGCCGCGCCGGAAGTGTTCCTCACCTTCCCCGGCAAGGTCGAGGGAGCGCAGAGCGTGCCTTCGCGCTTCGTCCAGCGGCTCGCCACCGTGGCGGGCAAGGACAGATGGGAAGCGGCGCGCGCGCGCGGCGTGTCCTGGCGCATGGCTGCCGCCGGGCTGGACGAGGCGCCCCCCGTGCCGCGCGTCACGCAGCCGGCGCCGACCCCGCCTCTGGCCCTGCGGCCCCGCCAGCTCTCCGTCACCGAGATCGAGACCTTTCTGCGCGATCCCTATTCCATCTTCGCCAAGCACGTCTTGAACCTCCAGCCCCTGGAGCCGCTGGACGCCGCGCCCGGCGGCGCCCAGCGCGGCACGGCACTGCACGATGCGCTGGGCGATTTCGCCAAGGCTTTTCCCGAGCACCTGCCGGACGATGCGCTGGAGCAGCTTCTGGCGCTGGGCCGCAAGGCGTTTGCGCGGCTCGCCGTGTTCCCGGCGGAGCATGCCTTGTGGTGGGCGCGGTTCCAGCGGGTGGCCGGCTGGGTGGTGGAATTCGAGCGCGAGCGCCGCGCCAAGGTGCGGCGGGTGGCGGCGGAAATCGGCGGGTCCCACGAGATGGCGCTGCCGGGCGGGTCGTTCCGCCTCACCGCAAAGGCGGACCGCATCGATGTGCTGAAGGACGGCCGCCTCGCCATCATCGATTATAAGACCGGCTCGGCGCCTTCCGCCGCGCAGGTGCGCTCCCTCTCGCCCCAATTGCCGCTGGAGGCCGCCATGGCGGCGCGCGGCGCCTTCAAGGCGGTGCCGCCGGAAAAGGTGGAGGACTTCTTCCATGTGGAGCTGAAGGGCGGCGCTGAGCCAGGCCAGGAGAAGGCGGCGGTGGCGAAGGGCATGACTGCCACCGAATTGGCCGACGAGGTCTATGGCAAGCTGATCGACCTCCTATCCGCCTTCGATGACGAGGCCCAGGGCTATCGCTCCCTCGCCGCGCCCCAGTGGCGCGGGCGCTTCGGCGATTACGATCACCTTGCGCGGGTGAAGGAATGGAGCCTCGGCGGCGACGGGGAGGACGCCCCATGACCCGCGAGATCGCAACCGGCCCCATTGCCGAGGCAACCCGCCGGCAGGGAGATGCCTCCGCGCCCGGCCGCTCGGCTTGGGTGTCCGCCAATGCCGGCTCGGGCAAGACCCATGTGCTCGCCCAGCGTGTGATCCGCCTGCTGCTGGCCGGCACGCCGCCGGGCCGCATCCTCTGCCTCACTTATACCAAGGCGGCGGCCGCCAACATGGCGAACCGGGTGCTCTCCATTCTCGGGCGCTGGGTGAGCCTGGGTGATGCCGCGCTCGATGCGGAGATCCTGCGCACCGAGGGTCGGATTCCGACGCCCGAGCTGCGCGCGCTGGCGCGGCGCCTGTTCGCAGCGGCGCTGGAGACGCCGGGCGGGCTGAAGATCCAGACCATCCACGCCTTCTGCGGCGGCCTGCTCCACCGCTTCCCGTTCGAGGCGGGCGTCGCCGCCGGCTTCCGCGAGCTGGACGATGCGGGCCGCCTCGACCTCATGGCCCGCATCCGCGCCGAGCTGATCGTGGAGGCGACGCAGAAGCCCGAAAGCCCCCTCGGCATCGCGCTCGCGCGGCTGATGGATGAGCGGAGCGATGCCAGTGTGGACGCGCTGCTGGAGGCGGCGGTGGCGCTGCGGGCGCAGATCCTGCCTCTGGCGGAGGACACGTCCGGCCGCCGCACCCGTATCGCCCGCGTGCTGGGCCTTGCCCCCGGCACGACGCGCGGAAGCGTCGAGGCGGAGATGCTGGAGAGTTACAACCTGCCCCGCAGCGAATGGGCCTCCGTCGCGGCCTTCCTGATGAGCGGCAGCCAGACCGACGCCGATCTCGGCCGCGCGCTGGCCGCCGCCGATGCGGCACGGCACCAGAGCGAGGCGCTCGCCGCTTATCTCTCCGTCTTCCTCACGGACAAGGGTGAACCGCGCAGCCGCTTCATCACCAAGGCGCTGCGGGCGCAGGAGCCGGACCTCACCGCCCATCTCGATCTGGAGAAGGAGCGCATTGCGGGCCTCATGGACACGCTGCGCGCCGCCGCGATCCTGGAGCGCACCGAGGCGGCGCTGACCCTCGGTGCCGCCGCTGCCACACGCTATGAGGCGGCGAAGGGGGCACGGGGGCTCCTGGATTTCGACGACCTCATCGAACGCACCGCGAACCTCCTGAAGCGCGTGCCCGCCTCCTTCGTGCACCTGAAGCTCGACAAGGGCATCGACCATGTGCTCGTGGACGAGGCGCAGGATACCAGCCCCCGGCAATGGGAGGTGGTGGAGGGCCTGGTCTCGGACTTCTTCGCGGGGGAGGGCGCCCGCGCGGGGCTCACCCGCACCTTGTTCGTGGTGGGCGACGAGAAGCAGTCCATCTTCTCATTCCAGGGCGCCGACCCGCGCGCCTTCGGCGCCATGCACGGCCGCGTCGCCCGCGCGGCCGGGGAAGACGCGTTCCGCGACATCAGCCTGCCCCACTCCTTCCGCTCCGCGCCGGGCGTGCTGGAGGCGGTGGACCAGATTTTTGCGCGCGAGAGCGCCCATGCCGGCCTCGTGGTGGACGGCGCCCCGCCGCCCCACGCCGCCATCCGCGCCGATGCGCCGGCTTTGGTGGAGATCTGGCCCACCGTCACGCCCGCGCCCAAGCCCAAGATGGACGACTGGCGCCGCCCGCTGGACGAGGTGCCCACCGACGATCCTGTCAATATCCTCGCCCGCCGCATCGCCGCCTTCGTGAAGTGGGGCATCACGGAACGCCTCGCCATTCCCGCGCGCCAGGGCCGGGCCATGCAGGCGCGGGATGTGATGATCCTGGTGCGGCGCCGGGGAAAGCTGTTCGAGGCCGTCATCCGGGCGCTGAAGGGCACCACGGGGGTGGAGGTTGCTGGCGCCGACCGGCTGGTGGTGGCCGACCACATCGCCGCGCTCGATCTGATGGCGCTGGGCGATGCGCTGCTCTCGCCGGATGATGACCTTGCGCTGGCGGGGGTGCTCAAGAGCCCGCTCTTCGGCTTCACCGACGACGACCTGATGGCGCTGTGCCCCGGCCGGGCCGGGCGGCTGCGCGGCGCCATGGCGGGAGATGCCCGCTGGGCGGGGGCGCTGGAGCGGCTGGCGCAATGGGGCACGGAGGCGCCGCTGCTGCGGCCGTTCGATTTCTATGCCCGCGTGCTGGGCCGGGATGGCGGGCGGCGGGCCATGCTGGCGCGGCTCGGCCCCGAGGCGGGCGATGTGCTGGACGAGTTCATGGCCCTCGCCCGTACCTATGAGGCCAGCGAGCCGGCGACGCTGGCGGGGTTCCTGGCCTTCCTGCGGCGCGGCGGGGCCGAGACCAAGCGCGACATGGAGAGCGGGCGCGACGAGGTGCGGGTGATGACCGTCCACGGCGCCAAGGGGCTGGAAGCGCCCATCGTTATCCTCGCCGACACGGTGGATACGCCCCGCGCGCGCATCCAGGGCGGCCTTCTGCCGGTGGCCGATGAGGACGGCGCCTTGGTGCCCGTGCTCGCCGCCCGCAAGGATGACGACCCGTCGGCCCTTGCCCGCGCGCGGGCGGAGGCTGCGGCGCGCGAGGGCGAAGAGTATCGCCGGCTGCTATACGTCGCGCTCACCCGTGCCGAGGATGCGGTCATCGTCTGCGGCGCCGAAACCCGCGTGGCCGGCAAGGACAAGCCCCATGCCCGCGCCGAGGGCTGCTGGTATGACCTCGTGAATGACGCGCTGGCGGGAGATGCGACGACCGTCTCATCTTCTTATGCGGAAGGCGACGTGCTCCGTTGGCGGCGAGAGGATCATTTCCCGCCCAGCACCCGCGCGCACGTGGCACCGGCCGAAGTTCGGTCCAGCCCGGTCCTCCTGTCCGCCGTCGCTCCGCCCTCGCCCCGCCTGCGGCTGCGGCCGTCCCGCGCGCCGCGCGCGGAGGGAGAAGCCAAGGCTGCGCCTGCTCCGGCCGCCATGGACCCCATCCTGCGCGGCGACCTGATGCATCGGCTCCTCGCCGGCCTGCCGGGGCAGCCGCCCGAAAGCTGGCACGCGGCGGGCCTGCGTCTGTTGCAGCAGGCGGCGGGCAGCCTTTCCCCGGCGCTCCACGAGGAATTGCTGGCGGAAGCGCTGGGTGTGCTCGGCCATGCTCCCATCGCGGAGCTGTTCGGCGCCGGCAGCGTGGCGGAGGTGCCTGTTGTCGGCCGCTGGAGGCTGCCGGATGGACGTGAGATAGATGTCTCGGGACGCATCGACCGCCTGGCGCGCCGGGACGGCCGAGTCGTGCTGGCCGATTTCAAGACCGACCGCGTGCCCCCTGCGGACCCCGCAGATATCGGCGGATCCTATGTTTCCCAGCTCGCCCTCTATGCGGCGGCGCTTCGCCGCGCCATGCCCGGCGGCAGCGTGGAGGCCATGGTCATTTATACGCGCGGGCCGCTCGTCCACAGGATTCCCCCCCATCGGCTGGCAGCGGCGCTGGCCGAACTTGAAGCAGGCTAAGGATCCCGTTCTCGTCACGAGGCCGCGACCTGCCTTGACGTGACGGGGAGGGGCTTCCTACGTTGCGGTCACGTTCCCGTATCGCGTTCACCCCGTGAGGTGTGCCATGGCAGTTGAAAAAGTTTCCGATCAGAGCTTCGAGCAGGACGTCCTGAAGTCGGGCGAGCCTGTGGTGGTTGATTTCTGGGCCGAATGGTGCGGCCCCTGCCGCATGGTGGCGCCCATCCTCGACGAAGTGTCCGGCGAATTGGGCGACAAGCTCAAGATCGTGAAGCTGAATGTGGATGAGAATCCCGAGACGGCTTCGAAGTATGGCATCATGTCGATCCCGACCCTGCTCCTGTTCAAGGATGGCAAGATCGCTTCCCGCCAGGTGGGCGCCGCCCCGAAGGCGAAGCTGGTGCAGTGGATCAACGGCGCCATCTGAGCGCCGCACCAGGACCTGAAACGAAAAGAGGCGGGCCCATGGCCCGCCTCTTTTCGTTTGCGGCCGGTCGGGCGTTAGCGGGAGAAGGTCCTGCCGCGCGCCTGCGGCTCGGCCACCAAGGGCGTGAAGCCGTTCAGCCCGGCAATGACGCGCCGCGCCGCGATGGCGACCCAGGATTCGTCTGCGCCGGCCGCGAGCTTGTTGAGGCGCTGCGCCTGCGCCTGGGCCTGCTCGGGATTGGAATAGGAACGGGCCTCGTCCAGGAAGAAGGCGCCGCCCGGCACCAGCGTGGGCACCCCGGCCTTGTCCTCCACCACGGTCTCGGACCCGTCGAAGAAGACCCAGGCCGACGGGGCAGCGTTCACCCAGCGCGCGACAACAAAGTCTTCGGGCTGAATGGTTTCCGTCTGCTGCAACAAGGACCGCCTGCGGCGGTCGAGAAATGCAAAACCGAGGTTCATTGCGCTCTCACCCCACGTGCCTCGCCTCCAGGGCGGCACGTACACAAGCGCAATTCCGCAACCGCGAAATGGTTCCGGACCCCGTGGACGCTGCGTCGTTTCTTCCCCGGTGTGCTTAATAATCCACAGCGGTGAGGTAGAGCCCTGCCGCCGGCGCCATGGGCCCGCAGCGCGTCCGGTCCCGGGCGGCGAGCGCATCTGCGAGATCGTCCGCGCTCCAGCGTCCCTCGCCCACCCGCAGCAGGGAGCCCACCATGGAACGCACCTGGTGGTGCAGGAAGGAGCGGGCGGAGGTGGTGACGCGGATCTGCGTGCCCTCCCGGCTCACGTCCAACTGGTCCAATGTCTTGATGGGGGAGGCGGCCTGGCACTCGGCGGCGCGGAAGGTGGAGAAATCGTGCCGGCCCAGAAGGCGCTGGGCGGCCGCATGCATGGCCTCCGCATCCAGCGGCTGGGGGATGCGCCACGCCCGGTCGCGGTCAAGGCTGAGGTCCGGCCGGCGATTGACGATGCGATAGAGATAATGCCGCCTCACCGCGGAAAAGCGGGCGTCGAAATCGTCCGGCACCTTCTCTGCGGCCAGGATGGCCACCGGATGGGGCCGGAGCTGGGCGGTGAGGCCGTCGCGGATGGTGTCTGTCCGCCAGTCGCGGGTGAGGTCGATATGGGCCACCTGGCCCGTGGCGTGGACGCCGGCATCGGTGCGCCCCGCGCCCGCCACCTGGACCCGTTCTCCGGAAAGCTTCTCCACGGCGTCCGCGAGCACACCCTGCACGGTCTCCTGCGCGGCCTGGACCTGCCAGCCGGCGAAGGGCGTGCCGTCATATTCGATGGTGAGCTTGTAGCGGGGCATCCCGTGGCGTCTCAGGCGAGCCGCGTGCCGGCGGGCAAAGGATTGCCGTTCAGGAACGCTTCCGCCCCCATGGGCTGCTTGCCGGCTTTCTGCAGGTCCGTGAGGCGCAGGGCCCCCTCGCCGCAGGCGATGGTGAGACCTTCCAGCACGGTGCCCGGCGCGCCGCTGCCGGGGGCGACGGTGGAGCGCAGCACTTTCACCCGCGTGCCGTCCTCCAGCGGGAACCAGGCGCCGGGGAAGGGAGAGAGCCCGCGGATGCGGTTGTGCACCTCGCGGGCGGGAAGCGACCAGTCGATCTTCGCCTCGGCCTTCTCGATCTTGCGGGCATAGAGGACACCGTCCTCCGGCTGGGGCGTGAAATGGAGCCCGCCACGCTCCAGCGCCGCGAGCGCCCGGCCCATGAGATCGGCGCCCAGCACCATCATGGTGTCGTGCAACTCGCCCGCGGTCATGTCCGGGCCGATGGTGATGCGCTCCAGGAGGCCCACGGGCCCGGTATCGAGCCCGGCTTCCATGCGCATCACCGCAACGCCGGTTTCCGCGTCCCCCGCCATGATGGCGCGCTGGATGGGCGCCGCGCCGCGCCAGCGGGGCAGGAGGGAACCGTGGAGGTTGAGGCAGCCCAGCGCGGGCGCGTCGAGCACGGCCTGAGGCAGCAGCATGCCGTAAGCCACCACCACCGCCACGTCGGCCTCGAAGCCGCGCATCTGCTCGGCGGCTTCTTCCGTACGCAGCGTGGCGGGCGTGAAGACCGGAATGCCGAACTTCTCCGCCACCGCATGGACCGGGGAGGGCACCAGATCGAGCCCCCGCCGTCCGGCGGGCGCCGGCGCGCGGGTATAGACGGCGGCGACGTCATGCCCCCGCGCGACGATCTCCGTGAAGGTGGGCACGGCGAAATCCGGCGTGCCCATGAAGACGATGCGCATTGCTAATTCCGTATCGGGAAGCGCCGGCTTAGCCGGTGGTCTCGCGCTTGGCCGCCTTGGCGAATTTCTTGGTGACCCGGTCGCGCTTCAGCTTGGACAGATGGTCGATGAAGAGCACGCCGTTGAGGTGGTCGATCTCGTGCTGCACGCAGGTGGCGAGCAGCCCGGCGGCCACCTGCTCCACCGTTTCGCGTTCGAGGGTCTGGTAGCGCACCGTGACCTCGGCGGGCCGCTCCACCTCTTCGTAATATTCCGGGATGGAGAGGCAGCCCTCGCTATAGACCGACTTCTCCTCGGAGACGGCAACGATCTCCGGATTGATCATCACGAGCGGCTGCTTCGGCTCGTCCTCGCGCGCGATGTCGATGGTCACCACCCGCTTCAGCACGCCCACCTGGGGGGCGGCCAGCCCGATGCCCGGCGCGTCGTACATGGTCTCGAACATGTCGGCCACCAGCGTCCTGATCTCGCCGTCGATCTTGTCGACAGGGGCGCAGATCAGCCGCAGCTTCGGCTCGGGGATGATGAGGATGGGACGAATGGCCATGCTTGGCAGATAGGCGATGGCGCGCGCAGGGTCAACATGTTCGCTCTTTGTTCGTGGCGCGGAATCGGCTAAGGAGGGAGAATGAGCGACGTTCTGTTCCAAATTGGCTCTTTGGCTGTCTCCACGGGCGAGGCGCTGGCCGCCTGCGCCGCCGCCGCGCTGCTCCTGCTCGGGCTCATGACCCTGTCCGCGCGCCGCGCGGCCGCAGACCGGGCCGCCGAAGCGGAAGAGATGGCCGCCCATGCCCGCGAGATGGAGGTGCGGCTGCGCGATCTTGCCCGCAGCCAGGCCGAGACCACGGGCCGGGTGCAGAATATGGGGGAGGTCCTCGCCCAACGGCAGAGCGAGCTGGCCCGTGCGGTCTCCGAACGGCTCGATTCCACGTCCCACCGCCTGGGCGAGAGCTTTTCCACCGCCGCGCGCGCGACCCATGAGAGCCTGACCAAGCTCGCCGAGCGGCTGGTGATGGTGGAGAAGGCGGAAAAGAGCCTTACCGACCTTTCCAGCCAAGTGGTCTCGCTGCGCGAGACGCTCTCCAACAAGCAGGCCCGCGGCGCCTTCGGGCAGGCGCGGATGGAGGCCATCGTCTCCGACGGCCTGCCCAAGGACAGTTTCGTGTTCCAATACACGCTGTCCAACGGCAAGCGGCCGGACTGCGCCGTGTTCCTGCCCGGTGATCCCCGGCCGCTCCTGCTGGATGCCAAATTCCCTCTGGAGGCGGTGACCGCGTTCCGCGAGGCGCCGACGCCGGAGGCGAAGAAGACGGCGGCGTCCCGTCTCACCACCGACATGATGAAGCATGTGAACGACGTGGCGGAGCGGTATCTGGTGCCGGGGGAGACGCAGGATATCGCGCTGATCTTCGTGCCCTCCGAATCCGTCTATGCCGAATTGCACGAGAGCTTCGACGAGGTGATCCAGCGTGCCTTCCGCGCGCGGGTGGTCATCGTCTCGCCCTCGCTGCTCATGCTCGCCATCCAGGTGGTGCAGGCCATCTCCAAGGATGCGCGCATGCGCGAGCAGGCCGACCGCATCCGCGCCGAGGTGGGTGCTCTGGTGGCCGACGTGACCCGGCTGCGCGACCGCGTGGGCGATCTTTCCAAGCATTTCGGGCAGGTGGGCGACGACGTCTCCAAGGTGCTCGTCTCCGCCGACAAGATCGCGAAGCGAGGCATGCGGCTGGAGCAGCTTGAGTTTGAGGATCTGCCGCAATCCCCGCCCAAGGCCGAGGCTGTGGCCCCGCCGGCAGAGCCGCGCGGCGGCCTGTTCGGCCTCACCTTGCCGGGCGCGGCGGAGTAGCTTTTCCGCCGTCATCCCCGGGCCTGACCCGGGATCTCCCTTCGTCGTCGTGAAATGGCCGCGCCAAGCCCAGGCATGATGGCTTCAGCGTAATTATTAGCCAACTATTTTACTCGCCCTCACGGAGCCGCTTTTCCCCGCTTTTTTACCCTCGGTGGACATCGCGAGAAATCCATCTTGCGCGGGACGGTTGCGTCGTTAGCTTCATCAACACGTCATGAATCAGGCCGGTGCTTCCGATTCGGAAGGCGCCACGGAGTTAAAGGACCAGATGCCCGAACTGCCCGAGGTGGAGACTGTCCGCCGCGGCCTCATGCCCGTACTTCAGGGCGCCGTCATTGAAGCTGCCGAGGCGCGGCGCCCGGATCTGCGCTGGCCGCTGCCGGACCAGTTCGCCGACCGGCTCGCCGGCCGCCGCATCGAGGCGGTGGGCCGCCGCGCGAAGTATCTGCTCGCGGATCTGGACGGGGGCGAGGTGCTCATCCTCCATCTCGGCATGTCCGGTTCCATCCGCATCGAGGGCTGGCAGGGCAGCACGCGGCCGGGTGCCTTCCACCACCCGCGCGGGGCGCCGGGGCCGCACGACCATGTGGTGTTCCACCTTGCCAGCGGCGCCACCGTCACCTTCAACGATCCCCGGCGCTTCGGGGCCATCCTGCTGGTGCCCTATGACCGCCTCGACAGCCACCCTCTGCTGCGCAATCTCGGGCCGGAGCCGCTGGGCAACCATTTCAGCGCGGCCCATCTCGCCCAGGCCTTGGCGGGCCGGCGCACCAGCCTGAAGGCCGCGCTTCTCGACCAGAAGGTGGTGGCCGGGCTCGGCAACATCTATGTCTGCGAGGCGCTGAGCCGGGCGCATTTGTCCCCCCGCCGCCTCGCCTCCACCCTCGCCACCAAGGCCGGCGCGCCGACGCAGCGGGCCGAGCGGCTGGTGGTGGCCATCCGCGACGTGCTGAGGGAAGCCATCCAGGCCGGCGGGTCAAGCCTGCGCGATCATCGTCGGGTGGACGGCGAACTGGGCTATTTCCAGCATTCCTTCCGCGTCTATGACCGCGAGGACCAGCCCTGTCCCACCTATCGCTGCAAGGGCCGGGTGCAGCGCATCGTCCAGGGCGCCCGCTCCACCTTCTTCTGCCCGGTCTGCCAGCGCTGAGCCTGCGAAGGGACCATGGGCGGCCATCGCCGGGGATGCTAGAGAGCACCCATAAAGCGAGGCGCCCAGCCCTTCGGGAGGCAGAAGATGACGTATGAGACGGTGAAGGTGGAGATCCACGGCGGCGTGGGCCTCATCCGGTTCGACCGGCCCCAGGCCATGAACGCCATCAACACGCAGCTGGTGCGCGACCTCTCCGCCGCCCTCGACGCCCTGGAAGCGGACCGGTCCATCGGCTGCCTCGTCCTCACCGGCTCGGAGCGCGCCTTCGCCGCCGGGGCGGACATCAAGGAGATGCAGAACTTCACCTATCCCGACACCTATCTGGATGATTTCATCACCTCGTGGGAGCGCCTGTCGCGCACCCGCAAGCCCATCATCGCGGCGGTGGCCGGGGTGGCGCTGGGCGGCGGCTGCGAGCTCGCCATGATGTGCGACTTCATCCTCGCCGCCGACACCGCGCGCTTCGGCCAGCCGGAGATTCGCCTGGGCGTGATGCCCGGCTCCGGCGGCACCCAGCGCCTGGCGCGCTTCGTGGGCAAGTCCAAGGCCATGGAGATGTGCCTCACCGGGCGCATGATGGACGCGGTGGAAGCGGAGCGCTGCGGGCTGGTCTCGCGCATCATCCCGGCGGCGGAGCTTCTGGACGAGGCGCTGAAGGTAGCGACCGCCATCGCCGCCATGTCGCTGCCCGTGGCCATGCAGACCAAGGAAAGCGTCAACCGCGCCTTCGAGACCAGCCTTGCCGAGGGCATCCGCTTCGAGCGCCGGGTGTTTCAGTCCCAGTTCTCCTTTGCGGATCAGAAGGAGGGCATGGCCGCCTTCATCGCGAAGCGGACGCCGGACTTCAACCAGGGCTGAGCCTTCACTAAACCCCCGCGCCGCCGTTTTTCCTTTGGGCGGCGCGCGGGGGCCGTTGACAAGCTATGACCTGCTCCCTTATGTGACGCCTCCCGCCGTTCCTCGGAGCGGCGTGGGCCCAGGTGGCGGAATTGGTAGACGCGCTGGTTTCAGGTACCAGTGGGTAACACCGTGGAGGTTCGAGTCCTCTCCTGGGCACCACTCTTTTCAGCCCGTTATTGCAGATGGATCTCCGGCTCTCGCCGGGATGTGCAGCGGGCGGGGCGCTGAGTGCGCCATTGGCGGCGGCAAGCCGCTTTCATCTTCCAGATGAGATTTCGTCCGACCCGGCCACGGATTCCCCATAGGAACCCGGCGGGGGCGTGCGCTCGTCCGACAAACTGAGCCGTATCGGCCCTTCAGGCCCGGCTGAGCTGCCACAGCAGGTGGAGAAGATCTTCGGCGCTCGAATCAGTGCCTCCACCCGTTGCAGTGCGCGGTCTCGTGTTCGAGCAGGTCCCGCCACCACTGGGAGCCATCGTCCGGCGGCATGTAGAGGATGCAGCTGCGTGCAAGCGGGACGGCGCAGGCATTGTGGTGATTGAAGGTGCGCCCGAACAGAACGCGTTCGAAGGCTGCGCCGCACTTCTCGTTCACCTGATGGGCCGGGAATATCCTGATCCGCACCGGGACCTTCGGCTTATGGCGATATTGGGCCGGTGGCGGCTCGATAAACCCGCGCGCCGCCGTCTCCATGGGAAGGGGCAGCACTGGCTGCGCACCAAAGGCCGGCGCCGCCATGAGCGCCGCCGTCAGTGCCGTCAGGACGACCTCCATCTTGCGCCATCTCCCCGCCCACGCGGGGAGGCCTTGCCGGCGGCGGGCGATATGTGTTTCCACGATTGCGCCGAACACCTCTCGCACATGAAAGCGGCCGCGCGCGGCCACCAGTTCAGGTTGCACCCGATATCACGCGCGAAAAGTGCGGTGATGCCAAGGACTCGTCTCTGAACGGCGCCTGCCGTCCACAGGTGAACGGCAGGCGCGGCACCAACGAACGATCAGGCCATGTCTTCGGCCTCCGCCGCGCCTTTCTCAGGCTCGGCGCCGCTCTTGATGGCGAGGGCCGGCAGGACGGCGAGCAGCACGAGGACGCCGCCGGCGGCCAGAAAGATATTGGCCGGGACCAAGCTGAGAAACTGGGTGAGGAGGCCGGAAATGAAGACGCAGACCGCGACGCTGGCAGCGGAGAGGCCCAGGAGCCAGCCGCGCTCGGTCTCATCCACCACCCCCGAGGCGGCGGACAGCAGCGACACATAGGCGAACACGTTGGTGATGCAGATGGCCAGGGCCAGCGCCACCTGCGCGGGCGCGCTCACGGGGAGGGCGGTGAACAGCAGGAGCCCGCCGCACAGGGAGGTGCCGAGCACCGCGATCAGCCGCTCCTGCTTCAGCCAGCGCGAAACGGGGGCGTAGCCCATGGCGGAGCCGAGCATGAAGCCGACGCCCATCACCACCGAGAACAGGCCGATCTGCGCGGTGCTGAAGCCATGGTCGCGCTGCATCACCACGAGGATGAAGGTGTAGTAGATGAGGAAACCTAGCTGAAACAGGAAGAAGGCGAAGAGCGGCGGGATCGCCAGAGGCCGGTCCTTCAGGCGGGCGAACAGCAGGAAGGGCTGACGCCAGTCGAAATGGAAGGCGCGCCGGCGCGTCTCTTCGCCGAACCGCGCCCGCGCCAGCATCACGGCGTTGAACGCGCACAGGATCAGGGCGAAGCCGAGGGGGAAGCGGAAGTCGTAATGGCCGAGCACGCCGCCAATGGCCGGGCCGGCCATGAGGCCCACGGTGTTGACCACCGTGATCTGGGCCATGGCGTCGCCGCGCTGCTCGGCCGGCACCGCGTCCACCATGCTGGCTTGCGCGATGGGCGCGGTGCCGGACATCAGCCCTGCTAGCATGCGCCCGGCGAAGAACAGCCAGAGATGATCCGTCTCCAGCGACAGCCACATCAGGCCATAGGCCGCCGACAGGCCCGCCATGCACACGACAAGGGTCCTGCGGCGCCCGAGGGCATCGGAGAGATCCCCCAGGAGCGAGCAGCCGAAGAATGCGCCGATGGGAAACAGGGAGAAGGCAAGCGCCATGAGCGTATCGCGGTTGGCATTGGCCACCGCGCCGGAAAATCCCGGACCGTCGAACAGGCCGACGATCAGCGGATACATCAGCCCGAACGATAAAATGTCCAGGAACACCGCCAGGAAGAGCGCGCCGTGGCTGCGATACAAAGCAAGGTTCATTATGTCCCCGGAGCTAAAAAGGACGGCCCTCGCACGTGATTGATGAAGACCGGGCCGGGAAGGGAATGCCTAAGCCGCTTCCTGCGCGGACGGATCGGAGCTGGCCGCGGCATCCGACGGCTCGCTTCCCGCCGCGGCGGCGCTTTCCCGCCACACCACCCGGTTCCTGCCGCTGGCCTTGGCTTCATAGAGCGCGTCGTCGGCGAGCTTGAGCAGATCGTTCGGGCTGCCGCGCGTGCCGGGCTGGGCCGTCACGATCCCGATGCTGACCGTGGTGCCCACGCGCAGCCCGGTCTCGAGGGAAATGGACGTCCGCTCGATGTCCGTGCGGATGCGCTCGGCAATGTACATGGCGCCTTTCACATCGGTGCTCGGCAGGAGCACCGTGAACTCCTCGCCGCCGAAGCGCGCCGCTACGTCGCCGGGCCGCACGGCGGAGCGCTGGATCTGCCGGGCGAGCATGCGCAGGAATTTGTCCCCTGTCAGGTGGCCGTGGCTGTCGTTGACGGCCTTGAAATGATCCACATCGATCAGCAGCAGGGCCATCTGCGTGCCTTCGCGCGCCATGCGCCGGAATTCGCTGTCGAACCGCTCCTCGAAGGCGCGGCGGTTGGGCAGGCCGGTCAGGACGTCGGTGAGCGACATGGTCTTCAGCAACTGCTCCATCTGCGTGCTGCGGATGAGGCCGAGCTGGAGCCCGCGCACCAGGAAGACGAGGGCGACGCAGAAGGCGAGCGTCAATGAGCCGAAGACGATCGCCTGCCGGTTCCACTCCGCATAGATGTCGTCGATGGACAGGCCGACGGAGAGGAGGAGCGGAAACGACCCGACGCGGCCGAAGATGTACAAGCGGTCCTTGCCGTCGACGCTCGCCGTTCCCACGAAGGGAGAGTTCGAGGTCAGCATTCGCTCGAAGACGGGCTGGCGGTTCAGGTCCATGCCGATATTGCCCTCGCCGTCGGTCGAGGGGGAGCGCATGAGAATGGAGCCGTTGAGGCCTATCAGCGATATGATGCTGTTGGGGCCGAGCTTCACATTGTCGAACAGGGTGCGGAAGTAAGCGAGCCGGAGGGACGCCATCACCACGCCGTTGAAGGAGCCGTCGGGGCTGGACAAGCGACGGCTCATGGCGACGCTTGGATCCCCGCCCTTGAAGCGGCTGCGGAAGGGCGGGCTCAGATACGTGCCGGCATTCTTCCTCACATGGGCGAGGAAGTAGTCGCGGTCGGAGAGGCTCAGGGTCGACAGGCTGGCGTCGCCAGATTCAATGACGACCTCGCCGCGCCGGGAAATCACCATCATCGAATTGATGAGGTCCGCGGAGGGCGTCCGGTCAAAAAGGAAGAGGTCGCGCTGTCGCGGCGAAAGGCCGTCCAGCTCGCCGCTCTCCAGCGAGACCTGGGCGGCGGTCACCGAGAACTCGACCCTGGCAAGCTTCTGATCGACCGCGTCCAACAGGGCATGCATGACGTTTTCGCCGGAGCGCACGGCGCTGTTCCACGCTTCCTGGCGCGATTGCCACAGCATGAAACCCTGGATGGCGAGCACCGCCGCAATGATCATGCCGGTCAGCGCTGGAACGTAGAGCCCGCTGGTGAACCGCTTCGGGACAGATTTTTGCTTCTGCAGGTTCGCGCTCGTGTCCAGGAGCGCGTGACCGACCCATGTGTCGTTCAGGTCGTCATTTACAACGGACATGTGGGACCAACCCCCGTCGGCGTGCTTGAAGCCTTTTCTTGATACCATACGGTAAATGCTTGCGCAGGGCTGTCGTGATTCGCAGGCGGATAAGGTTAAGCTACCGCTTGAGAATTCGGCTGCCGAGGCTGGCATCCTCCAATGTTGGACGTCGCTTGTTTGTGACGTGCCTATGACGAAGGTGAAATATTGAGCTGAACAGAAATATCCAAATCTATGAAGGTGTTGGGCTACGCACTGGACGGCATTGTGATTCCATTCCTTTTACAGTCCAGGCCGGTCAAACCCTTTCCGGCGCCTTCCGCAATGAACACAGTGCTTTAGCTTAGCCAGCCAGCAAGCGACACTATGGCGCGTATTCTAAAGGGCGGGAGGCCCTTGCGCACCTTAAGCTTGTGCGATTTTCCGCACTTTACCCCCGTCGCTTTTCCGCTTTCCGGCCATCCCGGCGCCGTGCGCCCCATCCAGTCGCCCCCGCGTGCTCCTTCTTTGGTTGTCCTTTGGTGCGCGTCAAGGGTTTCGTGACGTTGCATTCCGCGTCTTACCCAGGTGCGCCGTAGCCTCCGCCGAAAGAGGAATTGGCCATCCGCGCGCTGGTGGATGTTTGTTGGAGGTGGAAAAATATCCAAACCACTGGGGAGGCGAGGGAGCGGAGCTATGCGCAGATCGGTGACTCTTGCAGCGACTGTCGCGGTCGGTGTCGTGGGTGGAAGCAGCATCGCCGAGGCGCAGACCCCGCAGGAGCGCGTGAAGCGCGGCCAGTATCTTGCGACCATCATGGATTGTGGCGGATGCCACACGCCCGGTGCGCTTGTGGGCAAGCCGGACCACGCGCTGCATCTTGCCGGCTCCGACGTCGGCTTCCAGGTGCCCGGCCTCGGTGTCTTCTACCCGCCGAACCTCACCTCGGACCGGGAAACCGGCCTTGGAACCTGGAGCGAGAAGGACATTGCCAAGGCCGTGCGCACCGGCGAGCGCCCCGATGGGCGGATGCTGGTTCCGGTCATGCCCTGGCCGAACTATGCGAAGCTGACCGATGCGGACGCCCTGGCGCTCGGCACCTACATCAAAAGCCTGAAGCCCATCCGGCGGCAGGCGCCGGCCATGGTGGGCGCGTCGCAGAAGCCGATCGCGCCCTATCTCTCGCTCGTGCAGCCCTGAGGGCGCCTCAGGCGATGGCGCCGCCGCCGTCCAGATAGACGACGCTGCCCGTCATGTAGGGATTGGCCATGAAGGCCAGCACCTGCACGGCGATATGCTCGGGCAGGCCCACAAGGCCGGCGGGAAGGCGGGCCGCGGCATTCTCGAACATGGCCTGCCGGCTGTCGCCGGCAAGGCCGGCGAACATCTCCGTGGCCACGAGGCCGGGAGAGACGCAGTTCACGCGTACAGGGGCGAATTCCAGCGCGAGGCCCTTGGTGAGGGCCTCCACAGCGCCGTTGATGGCGCCCTGGATGGCTGCGCCCTTGCGGGGACGGATGGCGAGGAAGCCGGAGACCAGGGTGAGCGAGCCGCCGGGCGCGATGCGCACGGCGCGGGCGATGCGGTAGGCGCCCCAGAATTTCGAGTTCATGGACTGGCAGGCGTCGGCGAGCGGCAGCTCGCGCACGGCGGCAACCTTGGTCTGGGAGGCCGAGACCACCACATGGTCGAACGGCGCATGCCGGGAGAAAAAGGCTTCGATGCCGGGCTCATCGCCCGTATCGAGCACTTCGCCCACCGCCCCATCGCCGAGGCGGGAGAGGGCGCCTTCCACCTTCGCGAGCGAACGGGAGGCGATGGTGACGTGGGCGCCTCGCGCCTGCGCCGCCTCTGCTACGCCGAAACCGATGCCGGAACTGCCGCCGACGACGAGCACCCGTTTTCCCTGAAGGTCCATGACCCGTTCCCCCTATTTGCCTGACGCGGTCGTGAGAGGCTTGCTTTCCGCAGGCGCCGTCCCGGCGGGCTTTGTGTCTGAGGGCTTGGGCTTGCGTGCGATGTGGTCGCCGGCCGAGGGATCGAGCCGGATGCTGTCATAGAGAGCCAGCAATGAGACCAGCGCGACGATGAGGAAGGCGGCGCGATAGCTGGCGGCCGGTGCCCCGGCGAGACCGGCCGCCTCCACCAGGACGCCGCCCAGGCGCACGGCGATGGCGCCAAGCGCGATGCCGAGCCCCATGGCGATCTGGAAGGCGGTGGAGAACAGGGTGTTGGCGGCGCTCATGCGCTCCTGCGGGATATCGGCAAAGGCGATGGTGTTGAATGCGGTGAACTGCATGGAGCGCGTGAGGCCGCCCAGGAACAGGATGGCGGCGATCACCGGCACGGGCGTCGTCGGCGTGAACAGGGCACAGGAGGCGAGCGCGGCCACGTTGATGAGGCCGTTGACGATCAGCACCCGGCGGAAGCCGAAGCGGCGCAGGATCGGCGTCGTGCCGGGCTTCATCAGGAGGTTGCCGGCGAACACCGCCATCATCAGCAGGCCGGACTGGAAGGCGTCGAGCCCGAAGCCCACCTGGAACATGAGCGGCAGAAGGAACGGTACGGCGCCGATGGCCATGCGGAAGATGGAGCCGCCCCGCATGGTCACGCCGAAGGTCGGCACCCGCATGGCGGAAAGCTCGATCATGGGATGGGGCGTGCGCCTGAGATGGCGGATGCCAAAAGCCAGCAGCACGGCGCCGATGATGAAGGTGACGCCCGCCAAGGTCCATTCCGCATCGGGCTGGCCGAGCGTCTCCGCGGTCCACAGGAGGCTGAACAGGGCGGTGCCGGTGAGCAGGAAGCCCAGCCAGTCGAACGGGCGCCGCGTATGGGTGTCATCGCGCGGGATCAGGATCAAAGCGGCGACGAGCGCGATGAGACCGAGCGGCAGGTTGAGATAAAAGATCCAGCGCCAGGAGGCGTAGTTGGTGATGAAGCCGCCCACTGGCGGACCCAGCACCGGCGCGGCCAGCGCCGGCCAGGTGAGGGTGGCGATGGCGGCGATGAGCCGTTCCTTGGGCGTCGTGCGCAGCACCACGAAGCGCCCCACGGGCACCATCATGGCCCCGCCAATGCCCTGGAGGATGCGCAGCAGGACAAATTCCGTGAGCCCCTGGGCAAGGCCGCAGAGCAGGGACGCGAAGGTGAAGATGAAGATGGCGGTGGCGAACACCCGCCGCGAGCCGAACCGGTCGGCCACCCAGCCGCTGATGGGGATAAACACGCCGAGCGTCAGAAGATAGGCGCTGACGCCCACATTCAGCGCGATGGGCGCGACCCCGAACGTGCGCGCCATATCAGGCACGGCGGTGGTGATGACCGTGCCGTCCAGGTTTTCCATGAAGAAGGCGCCCGCCACCAGAAGCGCGATGGCGATGCTGCGCCGGCGGCTGGGCGGGGAGGGAGGAGCGTGCATGGGCTTTTTTCATACCTGTCCCGCCGCGCCGGCGCCACCGCTCCCAAGCGTCAGCGGGCACATTGGGGAAGGATTGAGGCGTCAGCCTTCGGTTGGCTTTTCCCGCTGGAACACGATCATGTCCAGCGATGGTGCGGCGTCCCTGCCGGCGATGAGGGAGAGAAGGGCGTGCGCCTGGCCGCGATGGTGGGTCTGGTGGTTGAAGAAATGGTCGAGCGCGCTCCACAGCGTCTGGGAGAAGGCCTTCCCCGAGCTGTTGGTATAGGTGATCACCGCTTCGAGCTCGGTCTCATCCAGGATTTCCACGAAGGCGCGGATGCGGGTGTCTTCCGCCGTGCGGGCGTTGCGCAGGGCGAACAGCTCTTCGAACAGGATGGTGTCCAGGGCCGGCGCCGGGCAGTTGAACCGCATGAAGCGGTCCATCCAGATGCGGTCGGTGACGAGGAGGTGGTTCAGCGTGCCATGGACCGAGCGGAAGAAGGCTCCGCAATCGCGGCGGTAATCGGCGTCGGGCAACCGGGCGGCGGCATCGTAGAGGCGCGCGTTCGCCCATTCATTATAGGCGGCGAAGTCGTGGTAGGCGCGATGCGGCATGGCATATCCCTCAAAGCAATGGCCCAGCATAGCCGCATGGGGGAAAACGCTGCAAAGCTCAGACGTTCAGGCGGAAATGCAGCTCCCACATCGTGCCGGTGCGCTGGATGCGGAAGTCCGGCACGAGGCGCGTCAGGAGAAAGCCCGTCAGCGATTGGGCGAGGTCGGGTTGCTCCATCAGCTCTTCGGCCGTGGGCGGCTTGGTGGCCAGCGAGGGAGCGGTGCCCTCATAGCGCAGGATGACGTCCAGCATGATGTCGTTATAGCTGGTCGCCACCTCGATGACCGGCTTCTCCGGATCGACGAAATCCCGTCCGATGAGGTCGATGGCCTGCCAAGCCACATGGGCGCCGCGCTGGACCACATCCACCCGCGCGCCCCATCGCGCGCCCTCGGATTCCAGGAAGTCCGCCACCTCGTTGTGCGACGCCATGTGGGCCGGGAAGCGCTTCACCACCCGGCGGGTGACGCCGATGCGGAACACGGCGAGGAGCGCGACCGTGACGAGCATCGACACCGCGAAGGCCGAGAAGGTGACGAGGCGCAGCTCCGGCACATGCCCTTCGAGGAGGGCCCGCACCGGCTCATAGGCGATGGCGGTGACGAAGCCCATGCCGAGGGCCAGGACCTTGCGTGAATCGAGCACGCGGCTGGCGACGAGCTGGATGCCGTTCACCGTGGTGAAGGTGGCGAGGAACAGGAACAGCGCGCCGGTCACCGAGTCCGGCATCAGGAACCAGAAGCCGATGAACTTCGGCAGCACGCTGAACAGGATGAGGAGGCCGCCGGTCCAGAAGGCGAGGGTCCGCGCGGTGCAGCCCGACGCCGCCGCCAGCGCCACGGCGCCGCCCGAGGCCACCATGGGCAAGGCATTGAAGAAGCCCGCCAACAGATGCATCACCCCCTCCGCCCGCACGCCGCGGCTGATGGCGACGAGGTCCGGCGCCTTCCAGTCGCGGTCATTGTTGCGCTGGGCGATGGTCTGCACGCCGATGGAGGTGAGGGCGAAGACGAAGCCGGTGATGACGAAGGGGACGATGGCGCCGACCTGATAGTCCCAGCCGAACACCGGGGGGACGGGGAAGCTGATCCAGGGCGCGCGGTAGAAGAGAGCGACGTCGGAAGGATCCAGCTGGCCGGCGGCCGCGCTGACGCCGAGGCCCACCGCAAGGCCGATGAGATTGGTGAAAAGCCGCAGCCGGTTGGCGACATAGACGTGGAGGAAGATGAGGGTCGCCAGCGTCAGCCCCGTCACGCCTACATGCGCAACCGCATCGGTCAGCTCCTCGGGAACATCGAGGATCAGGACCAGGCCCTGCTGGCCAAGACCCACGCCGATGAGGAACACGGCGAGGCCCGCCACCTCCATGGTGAAGATGCCGCGCAGGCGCACGATGACGAAGGAGAACAGGAACTGGGTGATCCCGATCACCGCCACCATGGTGAAATTCTGGGCGAGATTGAGCCCGGCCGAATTGGCGTAGAGCAGCGCAGGAATCGCGGCGGTGGTGCATTGGAGCGGATAGAACAGCCGGGAGCCGATCCCGAAGCGCCCGAAGCCCTGGAGGATCACCACGACGCCGGAGCAGAACAGGGTCGTCGCGGAAAGGTTGTAGAAGTCCTGATCGGACAAGTGGAGCCGCGCGGCGGCGACCCCGGGAACCGCGAGGAGGGCCACCAGGAAGGCCACCTGCTGGAGCGCGGCGAAGAACGCCACGCGCGCCGGTGGCAGGTCGTCTACACCGTAGACGAGGTTTTCCGGTTTGCGCATGCTCCTCCGCCCGCTCAGGTGACGGGCATGAGCGGGGCGGTCGGGGTATCGGTGGCCCACAGGTCGCCGCTGTCGAGGTCGAACCACCAGCCATGAAGCTGGAGCGTTCCCGCCTCCACACGCTCGCGGACCCAGGGATAGGTCATCAGATTGTTCAGCGAACCGAGGATGGAGGCCCGCTCGGCGAGGAAGGGCACTTCCTTCAGGTGTTCAAGCGGCATTTCCCGCTTCCCGCCCGTCTCATCGGTGACGTAGAGGCGGCTCGCATTGAGCGCCATCTCCACCCATGGGGTGACGAACTCGCGCGGCGGCCGCTCGCCGCCTGCGGTAGAGAGCATGGCCTTGATGCCCCCGCAATGGGCGTGGCCGAGCACGACGATGTGATCGACCTTGAGGTCGCGCACCGCATATTCGAGCGCGGCGCCGGTGCCGTGGAGGCCGTCGTCGGGCCGGTAAGCCGGCACGAGATTGGCGACATTGCGCACCACGAACAGCTCGCCCGGGTTGGCGCCGGAAAGGATCGCCGGATCGACGCGCGAATCAGAGCACGAGATCATGAGGGTGGCCGGCGCCTGGCCTCTTTCCGCCAGGAGCTTCATCATCGATGGCGACTGCTCGTAGAACCGCGCCTTGAAGCGGCGGATACCCTCTACGAGATGGGAGATGTCACGGCAGCCGGGACCTTCAGAATGGTCATGGCCATGGTGGGACGTTTCATCAGTCACGAGCCTCTCCTATCCCCAGAGCACTGCGGCTGACATCCGGCCGCAGCTTGGCGCAGCCGAACGCGCCTCTGCGTAGCCCAATTGTCGCGCTGCGAAAAGAGCTTAAGAATCAATCCAAAATGAAACAGGCGCCCGGTGGGGCGCCTGTCTTGACGTCAAGTCTGGCAATTCCTCAGCGGCGGAAGCCGCCGCCGCCGAAGCGCTCGCCGCCACCGCCCCAGCCGCCGGAACGCTGCGCGCCCCATTCGCGGGCCTGGCGCTCGCTGTCCAGGTTCTGCGTGTTGTAGGAGCGGTCCACCGGCTGCCAGCCGGAGGAGGTGTTGCGGTTCCAGCCGTTATTGTCGTGCTGGTACACGTTGCCGTCGTGGTCGGCATAGACGTTGCCATTGTTCCAGGCGACCGAGTTGCCGGTGCGCTGGTTGGTGGCGACGCCTTTGCTGTCCACGTCCACTTGGCCGTTGGTGCGGCTCACCGAGGTGGAGGAGGCGTGGGCCGTGCCGGCGGTGGGATTGGCGCCGGCCGACTGGCGGTTGGCGTCGAAGTTGCCGGTATAGGCGTTGCCCGTCACCGATGCGCTCGAGGCGCCGCGCGCGCCCGTGGTGGGATTGGAGCGGGTCGTGTCCCGGTCCGCGGCATAGTTGCCGGTATAGGCATTGCCCGTCACCGCGGCGCTCGTGGACCCGCGGGCGCCCGTATAGGGATTGTAGCGGCTGGTGTCGCGGGCCGCGGCATAGTTGCCCGTATAGGGGTTGAACGCGGCGGCGGAACGGCCGGCCACATCCGTGCCGCGGGCCGTGGTGCCATAGCCGGAGCGGGCGCCCCATTCGGTGCCGTTCCAGGTGGTGCCCCAGGCGCGGGTCACGGTGGCAGAACCGCCCCAGCGGCCATAGACGTTGGCGGTGTTGACGTTGGCATAGCCCCAGCGGCCCCAGCCGCCGGCGCCCCAATAGGGACCCCAATAGGGCCCGACCGCCGCGCCCCAGGCCCAGCCGGCGGCAAAGCCGAAGCCGAAGCCCACGGCCGCGCCGAGGGAGAAGCCGGCGCCGTAGCCGTAGGTGGTGGGGCAGGGATACCAGTAGGTCGCGCCCACATAGCCGTAGCAGCTATAGCCGGTGCCGTAGACGACGGTGCCGCCCGGGGCGACGACGACGCCCATATAGCCCGGCGTGTAGCCCACCACGACCGCGTCCGGCTGCACGGAATAGACCCGTACATAGGTGACGTAGTGCACCGGAGAGGCGACCGGGATGGTGTAGATGACCGGGGGGATCTCCGCCGCCACCACCCAGGGGCCGGCGGGCGAGCGGGAGGTGAACCACACGCCGTTCGCCACCATGAAGTAGCTGGTCGGCGAGACCATGATGACCGGCGAGGCGGTGTTGACCGCATATTTCAGCTGCGTGCCGGAAATCTCCGCGAACTGCGGCGCGCCCGAATAGGCCACCGTGGCGGTGGTTGAGCGCTTCACCGTGGAGGTCTGCGGGATGGTGGCGGCAACGGCCGCCTCCTTGGCCTGCGGGGTGCCGGCCACGGAGACCAGCACGTTCGCCTTGGGATCGTTCGGGGAGATCTTGGCGAAGTCGGCCGGCAGGGCGTCGGAGGCGACGAAGGCCCACGGCCCCTCGAGGCTCGCGGAGCGGAACCAGCGGCCGGAGATGAGCACGTAGAAACTGTTGTTGCTCGGATCCATGAACACGGCGTGATCGGCATTGCTCATGGTCAGGAGCTGCGTGCCGTCCACGGGGAGCATCAGCGGCTGCCCGTTGGTCTGGACCAGCTCGGTTGCCACCGTGGAGATGAGGATGGCCGGCGGCGGGGTGATCGCCTTGCCGTCCTTGCTCAGGAGCGGGTCGGCTGCGGCGGCCTTGTTGGCGGCGGCGCCCGCACTGACCAGGGCGTCGGACGGCTTCGGCGTCACCAGCCAGGTGCCGGTCAGGCTCGAGCTCTCATACCAGGTGCCAGCGGCCTGGAGGTGGAACACGCCGTTGGCGTCCTGCAGGATCAGCGGGCGGGTGTTGATGACCCGCTGGAAGGTCGGCGCGCCCTCCACCGGCCGCATGGCCGGCTCGCCGGAGATGGGCACCAGGATGGTGGTGGTGTCGGCGAAGACGATCTTGGGCGGGGTGTTGTCCACCGGCTGGGTGCGCAGCTCGGCGAGCTTCTGGTTCACCGCATAGCTCGCCTGGAGCTGGTCGAGGCGCACCGTCATCCCGTCCTTGGGCAGGCGCTGCTCCATGGCGGCCTTGATGGTCGCGGCCTTGTCCGGCGCGGTCGCCACTTCGACCTTGTCGACGGTGATCTGGTCGAGGTGCACGAGGCCCGCCGCCTTGTCGATGGTGGCGCGGGCGACGAAATGGGCGAAGCCGTACGTGGGCGCGCCGGTCTTCGGCCCGATCGCCAGTGCGGCGCGGCCGGAAATCTTGTTGCCGTCCCAGGTCTCGATCTGGGGCTGGTAGATTTCGAGGCGATTGTCGCCCATGTCGAAATCGCGCGGCCAGGCGAGGGCCGGGGCGCCGGTGGTGGCGGCCTGCCCCGCCGGAGCGCCTTGCTGCGCATACGCATATGGGGGAAGCACCAGCCCCGAAATGGCGAGCGCGATAGCCGCGCTCTTGCCGGCGAACCGGCTTTGTTCCATCAACCGCGCGATGCCCATGCGTGATCTCCCTCGGCCTCCCAGCCGTGCGCGGAGAACTAGCACTTTCGTTGGCAGGCGTCAGCGCGAACGGCCGCTGCATGAAGGAATGTTTAGGAAACTTTTTGGCCCATACGGCAGCCCTCCCCCAGAGTGAGCCATCGCACAGGATGCAATTTTGCGTAGCATTCGCCGGTGATGCCGCTTAGCGCATCGCGATTCGCGGGGCTTGGGAGGGCTTGATGCAAAAATATATCGCGGAGTTCCTTGGGACTGCGGTGCTGGTCCTGTTCGGTTGCGGCTCGGCGGTGCTCACCGGCTACGGTTCGGCACCCATCGGCATGCTGGCGATTGCCTTCGCCTTCGGGCTTTCGGTGACGGCCATGGCCTATGGCATCGGCCACGTCTCCGGATGCCATATCAACCCGGCGGTGACGGTGGGCGTGTGGGCGGCGGGTCGGCTGCCCACCTCCGAGCTGCCGGCCTACATCATCTCGCAGATCCTCGGCGGCATTGCCGGCGCGGCCATCCTCTATTTCATCGCTTCCGGCAAGCTCTCGGGCTTCGACATCGCCGCCTCCGGCCTCGGCCAGAACGGCTGGGGCGAGGGCTATCTCGGCGGCTACGGGCTGGGGGCCGCCATCGTCGCCGAGCTGGTGGGCACCTTCGTCTTCCTGGTGGTGATCCTCGGCTCCACGTCCAAGGCCGGCATCACGCAGGCGGCGGGCCTCGCCATCGGCCTCTCGCTGGTGATGATCCACATCGTCTTCATCCCCGTCACCGGCGTGTCGGTGAACCCGGCGCGCAGCATCGGGCCGGCGCTGTTCGTGGGCGGCAAGGCGCTGTCACAGCTCTGGCTGTTCATCGTGGTGCCAGTGGTCGGCGCCTATCTCGCCGGCCTGCTCTACAAGCACCGCTTCCCCGAGTGAGGTGAAAGCGGGCGCGGCCTGTGCTGCGCCCGCTGATGTCTCTGGGAGGCGAGGCCTTCTGCGCGACGCGGCCTCAGCGGCGGCGCCCACCGCCGCCATGGCCACCGCCGTGGTTGCCGCCTTCGTGCCCGCCGCCGCTGTGGCCGCGATCTCCGCCGCCCCGATCTCCACCACCACGGTCGCCGCCGCGGTCGCCCCCACGATCTCCACCGTGGTCGCCGCCGCCATGGTCGCCCCAATAATGGTCATAATCGCCGTGGGCGACGCGGTCGGCGCCCTGGTTGCGGGCCGCGCGCTCATCGTTCAGCTGGTGGGTGTCGGCGCCGTGGTCCGCCGGGTGCCAGTTGTCGCCGGAGCGCTGGTGCCAGTCCCCATTGTCGTCGTGATAGACGTTGCCGTCCCGGCCGGCATAGACGTGGTTGCCGTTCCAGCCGTGGTCCCCGTCGGGCCTGTCGGCGCCATGGTTGCCGTCGTCCGGACGGTTGCCCGCGTCGGCGCCGCGATTGTCGCCGCCGTTCCGGCCGGCATTGTTGTTGCCGTTGCCGGGGCCCCTGTTGTCCCCGTTGCGGTTATCCCCGTTCCGGTTGTCACCGTTGCGATTGTCGGTGTTGTTGTCGCCGCGGTTGTCGGTGTTCCTGTTGTCCCAGCTGCGGGAGTTGTTCCAGCTATGGGAACTGTTCCAGCTCTCATGGCTGCTGGAGTGGGAGCTCCAGTGCTCGGACGTGTAGTGATAGCTGTAGGCGCTGAAGCTGTGGAACGAATAGCTTGAGTGGAATGACTCGCTGGACCAGGTGTGGCTGGACCATTCCACGGTGTGGCTGCTGTAGCTCCAGGAATAGCGGACGCTGACGCTGCTGCCCCAGCGGCCGTAAATGTTGGCCTCGTTGACGTTGAAGGCGCCCCAGCCGCGACCCCAGGGGCTGCCGCCCCAATAGGGCCCCCAATGCGGGCCAACGGAAGCGCCCCAGGCCCAGCCGCTGGCGAAGCCGAAGCCGAAGCCCACCGCCGTGGTGAGCGAGAAGCCCACGCCGTAGCCGTAGGTGACCGGTGGCGCGTACCAGCGCTGGCCGACATATCCGGGATAGGTATAGCCGGTGCCGTAGACCACCGTGCCGCCGGGCTGCACAAGCACGCCCATATAGCCGGGCGTGTAGCCCGCCACCACCGTGTCGGGCTGCACCGAATAGACCCGCACATGGGTCGCGTAATAGACCGGCGAGGTGGTGGGGATGGTGTAGATCACATCCGGCACCGAGGTCGCCACCTGCCACGGCCCGCTCGGCCCGCCGGCGGAGAACCACACGCCCTGGGCCACCATGTAATAGCTCTGCGGATCGACCTGGATCACCGGCTGCGGGCTGTTCACCGCATACTGCATGGAGGTGCCGGAGATGGGCTGGAACCGGGGGGCGCCGTCATAGGTGGCGCTCGCCTTCGTGGAGCGCTGGACCACCGCCGTCTGCGGGATGGTGGCCGCGATGGCCGCCTCCTTGGCCTGCGGAGTGCCGGCCACCGAGGTCAGCACGTTGCCCTTGGGATCCTGCGGCGGGATCTTGGAGAAGTCGGCCGGCAAGGCGTTATTAGCCGCATAGGTCCAGCCGCCGGTGAGGCTGCCGGAGCGGAACCAGCGGCCGGAGATCAGCACGTAATAGCTGTTGCTGTCCGGATCCATGAACACGGCATGGTCGGCATTGCTCATGGTGAGCAGCGTGGTGCCCGTGACCGGCAGCATCTCCGGCTGGCCGTCGGTCTGGATCAATTCGGTGGGAACGGTGGAGACCACGATCGCCGGCGGCGGGGTGACAGCCGTGCCGTCCTGGGACAGCATGGGGTCGGCTTCCTGCTGCGCGCCGGAGGTCTTGGCGGCGGCGAGGAGATCGGCGGAAGCCTGGGGCGTCACCACCCACGGGCCGTCAAGGCTCGTCGCCGTGTACCAGCTTCCGGCAGCCTGGAGGTGGTAGGTCCCGGCATCATCCTTCAGCAGCAGGGCCTGGGCATTGATGACCCGCTGGAAGCGGGGAGACCCGTTGATGGGCCGCAGCGCCGGATCGCCGGAGACCGGCACCAGGATGGTGAGCGTGTTGGCGAAGAGGATGCGCGGCGGCGTGTTCTGCACCGGATGGGTGCGCAGCTCGGAGAGCTCCTTGTTCACGGCATAGCTCGCCTGGAGCTGGTCGATGGGGATAGTCAGGCCGTCCTTGGGCAAATGGGCGGCAAGCGCTGCCTTCACCTCGGCCGACTTGTCCTGGGCGGTGGGGACGTCGGCTTTGTCGATGGTGATGGGGTCCAGGTGGACGACGCCGGCATACTTGTCCACCGCCACGGTGGCGGTGAAATGTACGTAGCCGAAGGTGGGCGCACCGCTTTTCGGGCCAATGGCCACGGCCGCGCGGCCGGTCATGGCAGTGCCGTTCCAGCTCTCGATCTGCGGCTGGTAGAGCGCGAGCCGATTGTCGCCCACATCATAATTACGCGGCCAGCTCGGGTCGGGCGCCTGGGTGGCGGCCTGGCTTGCCCCGCTGGAGGCTGCGGCGGGCTGAGGCTGGGATTGCGCGTGGGCGCCGGAGGCCGAGAGAAGCGCCGTGGCCGCGAAAATGGCGGCCATTTTTCTGATCCGGAAGGTCGGCATGTCACCGATCCCCTTGCAATGAAGAGAAGTCCCGTTGGTACCCCTTTTCACGGCATCCGTCGTGATCAATCTATTCCAAGATAGAGGTAAAACAGAACGGGCGCGGATGGTGCCCGCGCCCGTCACATCAATGCCTCTGGGGAAGGTACACTCGGCGGCTTCGACGCCCTGGAGCTTCCTTCCGCCGCTTGGGTGGCTTACCGCCGCGCTTCCGTCACCATGCGGATGGCGAGGGCCGCCAGCACCGTTCCCATCAGCCAGCGCTGAACCACCAGCCACACAGGGCGCCCCGCAAGGAAGGTAGCGATGGAGCCGGCGGTCACCGCGATCATCGCGTTGACGCTCACGCTGGTGACGATCTGGATGGAGCCGAGCATCAGGGATTGGGCGAGCACGCTGCCATGGTCGGGGTTGATGAACTGCGGCAGCAGGGACAGGTACATCACCGCGATCTTCGGATTGAGCAGGTTGGTCAGGAAGCCCATGGTGAAGAGCTTGCGGGGGCCATCCTTGGGCAGGTCGCGCACCTGGAACGGCGAGCGCCCGCCGGGCCGCACTGCCTGCCAGGCGAGATAGAGCAGGTAGATCGCGCCGCCGAAGCGCAGCGCGTCATAGGCATAGGGGACGGCGATGACGATGGCGGTGATGCCGAAGGCGGCGCACAGCATGTAGAAGACGAAGCCGAGCGCGACCCCGCCCAGCGAGATCAGCCCCGCGGAGCTCCCCTGCGAGATCGAGCGGGAGATGATGTAGATCATGTTCGGGCCGGGGGTCAGCACCATGCCGAACGCGATGAGGGCAAAGGCGACGAGGCTGGACATTTCGGGCATGGCGGCTCCATTTCTGTCGGGAAAGGGGCCCAGACGCGCGGCGATCAGCGCCCGCGCTCCCCGATGGAGACCCATCTTCAGCGTCAGTCACGCGAGCGCCGGGACCATGCCGCAGGACCGGACCGCCGGGCAAGCTCGGCCGCGGAAAAATCTGTAAGCTGCATCGGGAAAAGGATGGTGCTCTCTTCATGGACACGCCCAGGGACATTCACGGCACGCGCGTGCTCATCTGCGGCGCGGAGGGGCCTTTGCTTGAAGGCGAAGGCGATATCGGCACCTTCCTCGGCGCCGCCTGGAGCGAAGACGCGGCCATGGTCGCGATCCCGGTCTCGCGCCTGAGCCCGTCCTTCTTCCAGCTCAGCAGCCGGCTCGCCGGAGAGGTGGCGCAGAAGTTCGTGAACTACCAGATCCGGCTGGCCGTGATCGGCGACATCTCGCAATGGAGCGAGCAGAGCAAGGCGCTGCGGGATTTCGTCTATGAATCCAACCGCAGCAAGGCTCTGTGGTTCGTGGACGACTTGGATGCGCTGGAACGCCGGCTGGCGTCGGCATAGGGCAGGGGACATCGCATGCACACATTGCTTCCATTGGCGGCCGACCTCGGCGAGAAGCTGCGGGCGCGGGGCGAGACCGTTGCCGTTGCGGAATCCTCCGCCGGCGGGCTGATCGCCGCCTCGCTCCTGGCCCAGCCCGGCGCTTCCGCCTTCTTCCTGGGCGGCGCGGTGGTCTACACCCTGAATGCGCGGGAAGGGCTGCTCGGGATCACGCCGGAGGACATGGCCGGCATGCGCAGCGCGAGCGAGCCTTATGCGCTGCTGCTCGCCCGCCGCCTGCGCGCGCGCCTCGGCGCCACCTGGGGCCTTGCCGAAACCGGGGCGGCCGGGCCGTCCGGCAACCGCTATGGCGATGCCGCCGGCCATAGCTGCTTTGCCATTTCGGGGCCCATGGAGATGGTGCAGACCCTGGAAACAGCCTCCGCCGACCGGCAGGCCAACATGCGCGTCTTCGCCGCGACCGCACTCGCTTTCCTCAGCGAAAAGCTCTGAAGGCGGCCGGCGGACACCCCCGCCGCCTTGCCACTGGTGCGGTTCGCGGCTAAGCCGCCCCATAAGACGGAAGGACACCATGGCGAAGGACGGGCTTAATTATCGCGATGCGGGCGTCGACATCGATGCCGGCAACCGGCTGGTGGATCTCATCAAGCCGCTGGTGAAGGCCACCGCGCGTCCCGGCGCCGATGCCGATATCGGCGGCTTCGGCGGGGTGTTCGACCTGAAGCGCGCGGGCTTCGAAGACCCGCTTCTGGTGGCCACCACGGATGGGGTGGGCACCAAGCTGAAGATCGCCATCGAGACCGGCAAGCACGACACCATCGGCATCGACCTCGTCGCCATGTGTGTGAACGATCTGGTGGTGCAGGGCGCCGAGCCCCTGTTCTTCCTCGATTATTTCGCCACCGGCCGCCTCTCTCCCGAGGTTGGCGCGCAGATCGTCCGGGGCATCGCGCTGGCCTGCAAGGATTCTGGCTGCGCGCTGGTGGGCGGCGAGACCGCCGAGATGCCCGGCATGTATTCTGATGGCGACTATGACCTTGCCGGCTTCTCCGTGGGCGCCGTGGAGCGCTCCCGCCTCCTGCCGCGCGCCGACATCGAGCCCGACGACGTGATCCTCGGCCTTGCCTCCTCCGGCGTGCATTCCAACGGCTTTTCGCTGGTGCGCCGCGTGGTGGAGCATGCGGGCCTCACCTGGCACGACCCGGCCCCGTTCGCGGCGGGCAAGTCCGTGGGCGAGGCGCTCCTCACCCCCACCCGGCTCTATGTGAAGAGCGTGCTCTCCGTGGTGCGCGAGACCGAGGCGGTGAAGGCTCTGGCGCATATTACCGGCGGCGGCATCACCGAGAACCTGCCGCGCGTGCTGCCCAAGGGCATGCTGGCCCGTGTCGATCTCTCGAACCTCATCGTGCCGCCGGTGTTCCGCTGGCTCGCCAAGGCCGGGGGCGTCGCGCCCGAGGAGATGCTGCGCGCCTTCAATTGCGGGGTCGGCATGGCCGTGGTGGTGGCGGCCGAGGAGGAGGAGCGTGTCGCCGATGCCTTCGCCGATGCCGGTGAGTGCGTGATCCGCCTCGGCGTCATCGAGCCGGGCGAAGGCGCCGCACACGTGGTGTATGACGGGACGCTGGGCCTCTGAGGGGGCTGTCTCTTTTTGCCAACTTCCGCCGAGTGCCGCGCATGTCTTTGTATTGCAGTGCATTTCCGGCTTAGATGGGGTAAGGGCGATTCCCCTTAAAGCGGGATAGGCTGGATACGAGATGCAGAAGAAGCGTACGGCGATCCTTATATCAGGGCGCGGCTCCAACATGTCGTCGCTCATCAAGGCCGCGCAGGCGCCGGACTTCCCCGCCGAGATTTCGCTTGTGGTCTCCAATCGCCCGGATGCGGCCGGCCTCACGGTAGCCAAGGCGGCGGGCGTGCGCACCATGGTGCTCAACCACCGCGAATTCGCCGACCGCATCGCCTTCGACGCCTCCCTGGATGCCCATCTGCGCATCGAGAGCATCGACATCGTCTGCCTTGCCGGCTTCATGCGCCTGCTCACGCCCTGGCTGGTGGAGCGCTGGCGCAACCGCATGATCAACGTGCATCCCTCGCTGCTGCCGAGCTTCCCCGGCCTCGACACCCATGGGCGTGCGCTGGAGGCCGGCGTGCGCTTCCATGGCTGTACCGTGCATTTCGTGCGGCCCGAAATGGATAGCGGCCCCATCATCCTGCAATCGGCGGTGCCTGTTCAGCTGGACGACACGCCGGACTCTCTTGCCGCGCGGGTGCTGCGGCAGGAGCACATCATCTACCCCTCCGCCTTGAACCTCCTCGCCGCGGGGCGCCTGACGGTGGAAGACGAGCGCGTGGCCATCGAAGGCGCCCGCATGTCCGCCGAAGTGATGGTGGCGCCGCGGGTGTGAGGTTTGTCCTGGACAAGCGACGCCGCAGGCGGAGCGCCGATCCGGGACCCAGCGCAGAACACCGCCGAAGGCGCTTCACCCCGCCGGCGCCGCCACGCGGCGATGGCGTTTTCACGCTGGTCGCTGATTGCCGGCTTCGCCGGACTCTTGCGCTGGGTCCCGGATCTGCGTCGAGCTGTGCTCTCACTTGTCCAGGACAAGGGGATCGGTTTCCAGCTTCCTGATCCGCACCCTGTTGTCGTGGAACGCCGCGCCGCCGGCAGGCGCCACCGGGTCGGCGCCGGTCAGCGTGTTGATGCCGTGGTCGCCTTCATGGGCATGGTTCGGCTTGATCTGCTCGGAGACTACCACCCCGCGCCGCAGGCCGTCGAACAGCCGCGCCATCAGGATCACGCGCCCGCGCGGGTTCGACACCTCGACCCGCTCGCCTTCCGCAACGCTTAGCGCCTCCGCATCCCCCGGGTGGATGAGCAGGGACGGCGCGCCCTCGCGCTTGGCGGACGTCGGCGTCTCGTTGAAGGTGGAGTTCAGGAAGTTGCGTGCCGGCGCCGTCACGAGGCGGAAGGGATGCTCGGGCGTCGGCTCCTCGATCACGCGCCAATGATCCGGAAATTCCGGCATCTCCGCCACGGGGCCGAACGTGGCGGGCGTGGGGATCGAGGGCTTGTCCCAGCGGGGCTTCAGGCGGAAGCGGCCGTCCTTGTGGCCGAAGCCCTTCAGGTAGTGGGCCGTCTCGAAATCCGGCTGCACGTCGAGGAAGCGCGCGGCCTCAAGCTCGACCAGCGAGCCGCGCCCGGATTCCAGCAGCGTGTGGTCCACCAGCTCGCGGGCGGTCATGGCGAAGCCGGGATGCTCCGCGCCGAGACGGGAGGCGAGGGCACAGACCACGTCGTGATTGGAGCGGCACTCGCCGGGCGGCTCCACCACCTTGGGGCCGAGCAATATGTGCTGGTGCCCGCCCGCTGTGTAGAGGTCGTCATGCTCCGTGAACATGGTGGCGGGCAGCACGATGTCCGCCTGCCGGGCGGTGTCGGTCAGGAAATGCTCGTGCACGGCGACGAACAGGTCGTCCCGCGCAAAGCCCCGCCGCACCGCCTCCTGGTCGGGAGCGATGTTCATGGGATTGGTGTTCTGGATGAGGAGGGCGGTGACGGGCGGTCCGTCCCAGAGCGCCTCCCGGTCGCCGCAGAGGACGGCGCCGATGCGGGATTGGTCCAGCGCGCGGGTTGAGGGATCGCGCACGTCGAGGCCCTCGATCAGCGTCTTGCGCAGGCGGTAGATGCCGGAATTGGAGTGGAAGGCGCCGCCGCCCTCGTGCTTCCAGGCGCCCGAGACGACCGGGATGGAGGCGACGGCGTGCATGTTCACCGCGCCGTTGCGGCTGCGGGAGAGGCCGTAGCCGATGCGGAAATAGGCCCGGTCGGTTTCTCCCACCAAGCTGGCGAAGGCCTCGATCTCCTCCACCGACAGGCCGGTAATGGCGGCGGCCCAGGCGGGATCGCGGGTGCGCAGATGCGCTTCCAGCCCCTCCGCGTCATTGGCATAGCGGGCGAGATAGTCCCGGTCGGCGAGCCCGTCCCGGAACAGCACGTGCATGACCGCGCAGGCGAGCGCCCCGTCCGTGCCGGGGCGCAGGAGGAGGGGGATGTCCGCCTGCTCCATAGTGGGGGTGCGGTAGACGTCCACGACGGCGATCCTGGCGCCGCGCTCCTTGCGCGCCTTGATGGCGTGGGTCATCACGTTCACCTGGGTGGAGACCGCATTGGTGCCCCAGATGACCACAAGGTCGGAGCGCCCCATCTCCCGCGGATCGGCGCCCGCGAGCCGGCCGGTGCCGGCCATGTAGCCGCTCCAGGCGGGGTTCACGCAGATGGTGGAGAAGAAGCGGGAATAGCGCTTGGCGTGGGTGAGCCGGTTGATGCCGTCGCGCATCACGAGGCCCATGGTGCCGGCATAGACGTAGGGCCACACCGCTTCCGGGCCGTGGGCGCGCTCGGCGGCGAGCAGCGCCTCGGCGATCCGGTCGAGGGCCTCGTCCCAGGAGATGGGGGTGAACTGGCCGGAGCCCTTGGGGCCGGTGCGCTTCAAGGGCGTGGTCAGCCGGTCCGGATGATGCGCCCGCTCGGCATAGCGCGCCACCTTCGCGCAGATGACGCCGGCCGTGTAACTGTTATCCGCCGCCCCGCGCACCCGCCCGATGCGCCCGTCCTCCAGCACTTCCACTTCAAGGGCGCAGGTGGAGGGGCAGTCGTGGGGGCAGACTGAGGCGCGGATCGCCACGTGCTTGGTCATCGGGGGCTCCTTCGCCCGCGATCATAGCCGGCTGCATGGGAGCCGTCATGGCCGGGCCCGCCACGGCGGTGAGGCCCAAAAAAATCCCCGGGCAAGGCCCGGGGATGATGTGTGTCGAGGGTGAGGCGCGCGCCTCACGCCTCCTGGGCGCGCTGGCGGCCGCGGATGAGCCAGCCCAGCGCCACCACGAATATTGCGCCGACGGTGCTTGCCAGATAGTGCGGCAGGTCGGCGGGCTTGATGCCGATGGGGGAGTCCTCGTCGGCCTTCACCAGGCTCGGGTCGTAACCCTGCATGTATTGCAGCGCCACCACGTCGCTCACCACCATCTCGCCGGCGATCCAGCCGAGGAGCGCGGCACCGGCCCAGACCAGGATCGGGAAGCGGGTGAGGAGCGCCATGACCAGCTGGGAGCCCGCAATGATGAGCGGGATGGTGAGCAGCAGGCCGAAGATGAACAGTTCGGGATGGCCGCGGGAGGCCGCCGCGATGGCCACCACATTGTCGAGGCTCATCACCGCATCGGCGATGGCGATGGTGCGCACCGCCTTCCAGAGGCTGTCGGAGGCGGCCACCTCGTGGGCCTCCCCATCACCATCGGTGATGAGCTTCACGGCGATCCAGAGCAGCAGCAGACCGCCGGCCACCTTCAGCAGCGGCACGCCGAGCAGGTAGGACACCACCAGCGCGAAGAGAATGCGCAGGCCCACCGCCGCACCGGCGCCGAGCAGGATGCCCCACTTGCGCTGGTTGTCGGGGAGCGAGCGGCAGGCGAGCGCGATGACCACCGCGTTGTCGCCGGAGAGCAGCAGATCGATCCAGATGATCTGCAGCAGGGATACCCAGAAGGTGGGAGAGGCAAAGTCCATCTCGGTCCTCGTCGTTTTCACGGCGCCCAGAGGGTGCGACTACATGTCGTAACGTAAATCCAGCTTTCGCGGTTGCGTCGTTACGTTGGGTAACTCGTTACGCGAAAGAAAAGGGGACGCTCGCGTCCCCTTTGAAAACCGCCGAGGCGGTGTTCAGGCCTCGTTGTGGGCCCGTGCCTTGCGCATGCGCCCGACCGTGTAGGCGATGCCCACAACGAGGACCGCGCAGAGAGCCGCCACCGGATATTCCCAGTGGTGGGACGCCTCGATGCCGCCGATGCGGTCGATGATGGCAGTGTCAGATACGAGCATCTCACCCGCCACCCAGCCGAGCAGCGCCGCGCCGGCCCAGACCAGGATGGGGAAGCGGTCCAGCAGGCTCATGACCAGCGAGGAGCCGGCGACGATGAGCGGGATGGAGATGGCAAGGCCGATGCCGAGAAGCAGCCAGCTGCCGTTCGCCACGGCCGCCACGGCCACCACGTTGTCGAGGCTCATGACGATGTCGGCCACGGCCACCGTGCCGACAGCCTTCCAGAGGTTGTCGCTGGCCTCGACCGCCTCGTCGGCCTCATCGCTCGGCAGAGCGAGGTCGACGGCGATCCACATCAGCGCGAGCGAGCCCACCAGCTTCAGCCAGGGCAGCGCGAGCAGGGTCGCGACGATGCCGGTGAAGAGGATGCGCAGGCCCACCGCGACGCCCGCGCCGGTGATGATGCCCCATTTGCGGGTCTTTTCCGGCAAGGAGCGGCAGGCCATGGCGATGACCACGGCATTGTCGCCCGAAAGCAGGATGTTGATCCAGATGATCTGAAGCAGCGCCAGCCACAGCGCCGGAGAGTCGAGCGACATCGTTCCCCACCTCACCAAAAACGTTTCCGACAGGCCTGCAGCGTCTGGTGCGCCGTATTATGCATGCCTGAGGGGAAGCTAATCGACAGTCAGTAGCCCCACAACCAAAACCGGACACCGCACTGCGCAAAAACATATTGCAACGCGGCCGGCCCTGAAGGCCAGCCGCATTGTAAACCCTCAGCCGACGATCTCGTTGCCGGCGAAGAACTGGGCGATTTCGATGCCGGCATTCTCGACGCTGTCGGAGCCGTGCACCGAGTTGGCCTCGATGGATTCCGCGAAGAGCTTGCGGAGCGTGCCCTCGGCGGCATTCGCCGGGTTGGTCGCGCCCATCACTTCGCGGTACTTCGCCACCGCGCCTTCGCCTTCCAGAACCTGGACCACGACGGGGCCGGAGGTCATGAAGGCGACGAGGTCGCCGAAGAAGGGCCGCTCGCGATGCACGCCGTAGAAGGTCTCGGCCTGGCCGCGGGTCAGCTCGATCCGCTTCTGGGCGACGATGCGCAGCCCGGCCTTCTCAATGACGGCATTGACGGCGCCAGTAAGATTGCGGCGCGTCGCGTCGGGTTTGATGATCGAGAAGGTGCGCTCGATCGCCATGATCACCGTCCTGTTGTTTTCTGAAGTCTGAAATTCCGCCCCGAGGCGCGGACGCGGGCTCTTAGCAGCGATGCCCTTCGACGGCAAGGGAAGGGGAGGGGACTGGGGCATGAGGCGCGCTCCGCCCGCCCCGAAAGAACCGTCATGCCCGGGCTTGACCCGGGTATCCACGTCTCGCCTTTAGCCCGCACTTGCCGGAGCCGCGTGGATGGCCGGGTCAAGCCCGGCCATGACGGCTCGGAAAGAAGGCAATGGCTACCCCTGCTTCTCGCCCTCATGCTCGAACACCAGAGCGAGCTTGGTCATGAACGGCTCGTCGGTCTGGTCGATGCGCAGGGGGGTGACGGAGATGCGGCCCTCGTCCAGCGCGCGCAGGTCCGAGCCCGGCGCGGTGTTCTGCACGCGGCGCTCGAAGGCGATCCAGAAGTAAGGGTTCTGCCGCCCGTCGCGCCGCGCCTCGATGCGCATGAGGTTCTGGTCGCGCTTGCCCTGGGCGGTGACTGCGATGCCGGTCACGGCGTCCGGCGGGCGGTCGGGGAAGTTCACATTGATGACGATGCCCGGCGGCACGCCTTCCTTCAGGAGGGTGCGGATCACCTGCGGCCCGTGCTGCTCGGCGGTGTCGTAGCTGGGATTGTCGCGGGTGGTGGGGCCGAAGGCCTGGGAGAGGGCGATGGAGGGGATGCCCAGGATGGTGCCCTCGATGGCGCCGGCCACCGTGCCGGAATAGCTCACATCCTCGGCGATGTTCTGGCCCCGGTTGACGCCGGAGAGCACCAGGTCCGGCGGCGCATCGAGGATATGGCGCACGGCCATGATGACGCAGTCCGTGGGCGTTCCCTTCACCGCGAAGCGGCGCGGGGCCACTTCGCGCAGGCGCAGCGGGTCGGAGAGCGAGAGGGAATGGGCGACGCCCGACTGGTCGAACTCGGGCGCGACCACCCACACGTCGTCCGACAGCGTCTGCGCGATGCGCATGCAGGCGTCGAGGCCGGGGGCGTGGATGCCGTCGTCGTTCGTCACCAGGATGCGCATCAGCTTCTCTCCCCACCCTCGCCGTCCTTGGCCCTCCCCCCTTGCGGGGGAGGGTTGGGAGGGGGGTGATGCCCTCTCCACTTGCTCAACACACGCCGTACCCGGCGGAACCCGCTTTACCCCCCTCCCCAGCCCTCCTCCGCAAGGGGGGAGGGAGCTTGGGGTGCAAGGGGAGAGCGCCGCCCGCTACGCCTTCTCGATCTTCGTCACCCCACCCATGTAGGGCAGGAGCGCTTCCGGCACGATGACGGAGCCGTCTTCCTGCTGGTAGGTCTCCAGCACCGCCACCAGCGCCCGGCCCACCGCCACGCCCGAGCCGTTGAGCGTGTGGACGAAGCGCGGCCCCTTGCCCTCCTTGGGGCGATAGCGGGCATTCATGCGCCGGGCCTGGAAATCGCCGCAGACCGAGCAGGAGGAAATCTCACGGAAGGCGTTCTGCCCCGGCAGCCAGACCTCGATGTCGTAGGTCTTCTGGGAGGCAAAGCCCATGTCGCCGGTGCACAGCGTGACCACGCGATAGTGCAGGTCCAGCCTTTTCAGCACCGCCTCGGCGCAGGCGAGCATGCGGTCATGCTCCTCCAGCGATTTTTCCGGCGTGGTGATGGAGACCAGTTCCACCTTGGTGAACTGGTGCTGCCGGATCATGCCGCGCGTGTCCCGCCCCGCTGCACCGGCCTCGGCGCGGAAGCAGGGGGTGAGCGCGGTGAGGCGCATGGGAAGCTCGTCCTCGGAGAGGATGGCCTCGCGCACGAGATTGGTCAGCGGCACTTCGGCGGTGGGGATGAGCCAGAGCTTTTCCGTGTCGAGCCCCGTGAGTTCGGCGCATGCGTTGGCATAGCGACCGCTCACGTCATCGTCCGGGGTGCCCAGCAAGTCGTCCTTCATCTGCCGAAGACGATGGCCATGGGCCGCGAAGAACTGGTCCGATTCGAACTTGGGAAGCTGGGCCGTTCCGAACATGGCGTCATTGCGCACCAAGAGCGGCGGGTTCACCTCGAGATAGCCGTGCTCGGGGGAGGTGTGCACGTCCAGGAAGAGCTGGCCCAGCGCCCGCTCCAGGCGCGCCAGCGGCCCCTTGTTCACCACGAAGCGCGCGCCCGAGAGCTTGGCGGCGGTTTCGAAATCCATGAGGCCGAGGCCTTCGCCCACCTCGAAATGCTGCTTCGGCGCGAAGGCATAGGCGCGCTTTTCGCCCACCACCTTCAGCTCCACATTGTCGTGCTCGTCCTTGCCGTCGGGCACTTCATCCAGAGGCACGTTGGGGATGGCGGCAAGCTCGTCGTGAAGCGCCGCCTCGATCGCCTTCACCTCGGCTTCGAGCGCGGGAACGTCGGTCTTGAGCTTCGCCACCTCTTCCATGAGGGCGGCGGCCTTGGCCTCGTCTTTGGCGGCCTTGGCCTGGCCGATCTCCTTGGAGGCGGCGTTGCGGCGGGCGAGGAGGGTTTCCAGCGTGGTGAGGTTGGCGCGGCGGTCCTCGTCCAGCTTCAGGAGCCTGTCACGAAGCGCGCTCGCCTCGGCCGCGTCCGTGCCGCGCCGCTTGAGGGCGCTGACAAGGCCCTCGGGCTCGTCGCGTATCCATTTGATGTCGTGCATGTCGACCGACTCCGGCGGACACCGACAGACAAAATCCCCGGTCGCCGTCATGCCCGGGCTGTCCCGGGCATCCACGGTCCGCCGTCAGCTTGCGCCCGGCGAAACCGCGTGGATGGCCGGGACGAGCCCGGCCATGACGGTGGAGGAAACAGACGGCCGTCGTCCGAAAAGACTTAGGAGATGCCCACCAGTCCGAGGCGTCAGGTGGCGGAGGACGATGCCTCTCGGGCCTTCTCCTCCGCTTCCCGGCGCTTCTCGACGATGCGCACCAGATAGACGGAAATCTCGTAGAGAAGGAGGGTCGGGATCGCAAGGGCGAGCTGGGAGATCACGTCCGGCGGGGTCAGCACCGCGGCGAGGATGAACACGCCGACAATGGCGTAGCGCCGCGCCTTCTTGAGCTGGTCGGAGGTGAGCACGCCGATGCGCGCCAGCAGCGTCAGGATCACCGGCAGCTGGAAGGTGATGCCGAAGGCGAGGATCAAGGTGGTGATGAGCGAGAGATATTCGGAGACGCGCGGCAGCAGCGAGATTTCCGCCCGCCCTTCGCCGCCGATCTGCTGCATGTTCAGGAAGTAGCTCATGGCCAGCGGCATGGCGATGAAATAGACGAAGGCCGCGCCGGCGAGGAAGCAGAAGGGGGTGGCCACGAGATAGGGCAGGAAAGCCTGCTTCTCGTGCTTGTAGAGCCCCGGCGCCACGAACATGTAGACTTGGCTGGCCACGATAGGGAACGACAGGAAGGCCGCCCCGAACATGCCGAGCTTGATCTGGGTAAACAGGAACTCTTGGGGAGCCGTATAGATGAGCTTCACGCCCGAGGCGAAGCCGGAGGCGAACTCATAGGGCCACAGCAGGATGTTGTAGATCTGCTTGGCGAACAGGAAGCAGACGAAGAAGGCGATCAGGAAGGCGATCACCGACTTGATCAGCCGCGAGCGCAGCTCGATCAGGTGATCGATCAGGGGCGCCTTGGAGGCGTCGATTTCCTCCTCGCTCATGTGGGCGTTCCGCTCTCGCGAGGCTTTTCGTCGGTGGTTGCGGGCTCGATCGGGGAGATGGGCAAGGGAAGGTCGATCACGGGTTCGTCGGCCGGCTCGGGCAAGGGCACCAGAGGCTCAGTGGCGACGGGCGTGGTGGGTGCGGCATCCACCGGCGCCGCATCCGACGCGACCGTGGTCGCCGTCGCGGCGGCAGCCACCGCGGCGGGTTTGGTGGCCCCTTCCACGGTGGAGCGGATTTCCTCGCGGATGGAGCGCAGCGGGTCCAGCACGTCCATGCCGGGGAAGCTCTTCTTCACGCTGTCCGTGGCGCCGTCGGCGATGTCGCCGATTTCCTTGCGCATTTCGGACAGCTCGGCTTCCCTAAGGGCATCCTGGAACTGGCCCTGGAATTCCCCCGCCATGCGGCGAAGCCTGGCGATGGTCTTGCCCACCGTGCGCAGCACGCCGGGCAACTCCTTAGGTCCGATGACGATCAGCGCAACAACGCCGATCACCATCAGCTCAGACCAGCCGATGTCGAACATGCAGGCTTATTGCCGACGGCCGTGCCGCCGCCCTCCTCGCAGGATGCCGCGTCAGACCGGCTTCTTCTCGGCCTCGGCCGCGCTCGACACCTGGTGAGGGATGTTGCGCGGGGCCTCGGGCGCGGTAGACGGCGCAGGTGTCGTGTCGTCCTCGGCCATGCCCTTCTTGAAGGACTTGATGCCCTTGGCCACGTCGCCCATCAGGTCGGAGATCTTGCCGCGACCGAACAGGAGGAGCACCACGGCCAGCACCACGATCCAGTGCCAGATGCTCATCGAACCCATCACTCACCCTCCGTGAGAGTCTCGTTTCCGAGAGTCTTGTATGTTGGGCGGACCGCAAGATGGTTCTCGCGCCCGCACGCCCTTCGAACGGCGACACTAGGACCCGGACAAGGCGAAAACAAGGACTTCCGCCGGGTCGACCACAAGCGCCACGTCCTGACCCTGCTGCACGCTCAAGTTGGCGCGCAGCCGCGCCGTGAGCGGACGATCTAGCCCTTCCACCGCCACCAGCACAAGGACGATTTCCCCAAGGGAACGCCGTTCCAGGATACGGCCGGCGGGGCCGGCGCCCTCGGGGGCGAAGGCAATCCCTTGAGGGCGCAAGGCGGCGATGGCTTTTCCATCCGGCATTCCGGGCGCGGGGAAACGGCCCAGCAGGGTGTCGGCCACGCCATCACGAATAATTGCCTGAAGTTCGTTCAGCTCGCAGAAGAAGCGGGCGACGCCGATGTCGGCGGGCGCGTGGTAGAGCACCTCAGGTGGGCCCACCTGCACCAGTTCCCCGTTGCGCAGCAAGGCGATGCGGTCGGCGAGGCGCATCGCCTCCTCGGGATCGTGAGTGACGATCATGGCGGTGGCGCGCACGTCGCGCAGCACCTGGAGCGTGTCGGCGCGCACCTGGTCGCGCAGCCGCCGGTCGAGGCCGGAGAAGGGCTCATCCAGCAGCAGGATGCCCGGCCGGGGCGCCAGCGCGCGGGCGAGCGCCACCCGCTGCTGCTGCCCGCCGGACAATTCATGGGGATAGGCGCCCGCATAATCCGCAAGGTCCACGCGGGCGAGCGCCCGCAGCGCCTCCCCCTCCGCCCCGGCGCGCGGCAGGCGGGCAAGGCCGAACATCACATTTTGGAGAATGGTGAGGTGGGGGAAGAGGGCATAGTCCTGGAACACCAGCCCCACCCCGCGCCGCTCCGGCGGCACGAAGGCGCGGGGGCCGGCCACTTCCGCCCCGTCGATGACGATGCGGCCCGCATCCGGCTCCTCGATGCCGGCGGCGAGGCGCAGAAGCGAGGTCTTGCCGCAGCCGGACGGGCCGAGCAGGCACATCACCTCGCCCGGCTTCACATCCAGCGTGATGCCGCGCACCGCCTCCACCTGCCCATAGGTGAGGCGGACATCCTCGAAGGCGAGGCCCTTGGCGAAGCTGACGGGGGAATGCTGGCGCACGGCGAGGGCTGTCACTGTTCTTCCCCGCCCTCTTCCGGTTCGGGCTCGGGCGTGAGGATGAGGTCCAGAAGCTCCGGCTCCAGGGGCTCCTCGTCTTCCCGCAGGCGCTCGTCGTCGGAGGGCAGGGGGATGGCGAAGCCCGACGGCACGCGCGGATCGATGAGGCCTGCGCCCTTCATCTCCTCGATGCCCGGCAAATCGTGCACCGCATCGAGGCCGAAATGGATGAGAAAGGCGGACGTGGTGCCGTAGGTCACCGGGCGCCCCGGCGCCCGGCGCCGGCCGCGCAGGCGCACCCAGCCGGTCTCCATCAGCACATCCAGCGTGCCCTTGGAGGTGGAGACGCCGCGAATATCCTCGATCTCGGCGCGGGTGACGGGCTGGTGATAGGCGACGATGGCCAAGACTTCAGTGGCCGCGCGGGAGAGCTTGCGCACTTCCGGCGCGGCTTCGCCCGCCATCTCGGCAAGGTCCGGCGCGGTGCGCAGCATCCAGCCGCCGGCCACCTTCGCCACATTCACGCCGCGCCTGGCGTAATCGGCGGTCAGCGTGTCCATGAGGGCCAGGATGTCCGTGTCCTTCGGCAGGTGCTTGGCGATGGTGGCCGCATCGATGGGCAGGGAGGACCCGAACAACAGCGCCTCCACCACGCGCAGATCGCGGACGAGGGCGGCTTCGCGCTCGTCCAGCGGACGAGCATCGAACAGATCGATGCGCGGCGCCACGCGGTTCATAGCAAGGTCTCCTGCGTTCCACGGGGCCGCAGCCAGAGCGGGGCGAAGGCCGCATCCTGGCGGATGTCCAGCACGCCCTCTTTCACCATTTCCAGCGTTGCCGAGAAGCTGGAGGCGAGCGCGGTGGCGCGCTGCTCCGGCTCGGCCATGTAGTCGATGAGGAACGAGTCGAGCCGCATCCAGTCTCCCGGAGATGCGCCCACGAGGCGTTCCAGCCGCGCCCGCGCCTCCGCCAGCGACCACACTGCGCGGGTCTTTAGCGTGACGTAGGAGAGCGCCGTGCGCTGGCGCTGGGTCGCATAAGCCGAGAGCAGGTCGTAGAGGCTGGCGTCATAGACCACCCGGCCCGGCACGGTCTCGTTCTTCTCCGGCACGCGGCGGGGGAACACGTCGATGCCCATGCGGGTGCGGGACATCATCAGCTCGGCCGCCTTGCGGATGCGCTCAAGGTGGCGCAGGCGCCTCGCGAAGGCGTCCGCCATCTCCTCCGCGCTCGGCCCGTCCTCCTTGGGCGGGGGCGGCAGGAGCAGGCGGGATTTGAGGTAGGCGAGCCAGGCGGCCATGACAAGATAGTCCGCCGCCAGCTCCAGCCGTACCTTCCGCACCGCCTCGATGAAGGACAAATACTGGTCCGCCAGCGCCAGGATGGAGAGGCGAGTGAGGTCGATCTTCTGCGTGCGGGCCAGCGCCAGTAGTAGGTCCAGGGGGCCCTCGAACCCGTCAATGTCCACCACGAAGGCGCCTTCTCCCGCCGAGGCCGGGGCGTCCTCGGCGAATTCGGGGGGAAGAGGCGCCTCACTCATGGCTCAGGCCGGTGCTCCGGCAAGCGCCGCGAGGTCGCGGCGGCCGGCTTCGATATCGAACGGGGCCGGCGGGCGCCGGGCGAGGAGCGCCTCCGCCGCGCGCTCGCCCGCTCGCCCGGCCAGGGCCGGGGCCTCGGCGGCGATGGGCGTCATCTCCTCCATCTTGCCGTTGCAATGGAGGAGCATGTCGCAGCCGGCGGCGAGCGAGGCCACGGCGCGGGTCGCCACCGTACCGGAGAGCGCGCCCATGGAAAGGTCGTCGCTCATGACGAGGCCGGAGAAGCCGATGAAGCCGCGCACGATCTCGTCCATCACCACTTTCGAGGTGGTGCAGGGCGCCGAGGGGTCGATGGCGGCGTAGACCACGTGGGCGGTCATGGCGAGCGGCAGGTCGTTGAGCGGGCGGAATGCTGCGAAATCGGTGCGCTCCAGCTCCTCGCGAGAAGCCTTCACCTCCGGCAGGCGCTCATGGCTGTCCACCGGGGCGCGGCCGTGGCCGGGAATGTGCTTCACCACCGGCAGCACGCCGCCCTCCAGCAGCCCCTCGGCGGCGGCGCGGGCGAGGGCTGACACTTGCTCCGGCGTCTCGCCATAGGCGCGGTTGCCAATGATGCCGTGGCCTTCGGGCAGGCGCAGGTCCGCCACGGGCAGGCAGTCCACGTCGATGCCAAGCGCGTGGAGATCCGAGGCGATGAGGCGGGAATTGAGGCGGACGGCGGAAAGTCCGGCCTCGGGGTTGGTCCTATAGAGCGCGCCGAACGCTTCGCCCGGCGGATAGTCCGGCCAATGAGGCGGCCGGAGGCGCTGCACGCGGCCGCCTTCCTGGTCGATCAGCACCGGCGCGTCCCAGCCCAGCGCGTCGCGGGCGTCGGCCACGAGGGCGCGGACCTGCTCGGGCGTTTCCACGTTGCGGGCGAACAAGATGAGGCCCCAGGGCGCGGCCTCCCTCAGGAAGGCGCGCTCCTCGGCGAGGAGCTTTGCGCCGGCAAGGCCGGTGATGAAAGCGCGCGACGTCATGCTACGGGCGTATCGGTGGCCCGCCGCGCCGTCAAGGATTGCGGGGCCGTAGGGCCGGGTTGTCCCACACTTGAAGGGCGTGGAATGCGGCAGGGCGCGGATCCGGCCAATCTCTGCCGTTGGCATGCGGCACCGCGTACCGCATAGAGCCGGGACAGGGCAGCGGGGGCAGTCGTGGCGAAGCTCAAGCGTAATCTGGGCCTCATGGAGGCCGTGGGCCTGTCCTTGTCGGTCATCGCGCCCACCATGGGCATGGCGCTCAACGTGACCCTGGCGGTGGGAGCGGCGGGCATTGCGGCGCCGCTCGGCTTTGCGGTGGGCACGCTGGTGGTGGCGCTGGTCGGCTTCTCCTTCGTCTTCTTCTCCCGCCGCGTCACCCAGACCGGCTCGGCCTATGCCTATATCGGCCAGACCTTCGGCCCGCGCGCCGGCTTCATCGCCGGCTGGTGCATGCTGCTGCTCTATGTGGCGGCGGGCTCGGGAAGCGCGGCCCTGGTGGGGGACTTCCTGCGCGCGGCACTGGCCGATCACGGGGTGCATATCGGCGGCTTCTGGCTGGTGTTCGGCGTGGCGGCGCTCCTCATCGGCATCGTGTTCGCCTATCGCGACATGTCGGTCGCGGCGCGGCTGATGCTGGTGCTGGAACTCTGCTCCATCGCCGTCATCATCTATCTGGGGGTAAAGATCCTCCTGGCGGTGGGCGCCGGGGGCGGCCTGTCCGCCGCGCCCTTCCAGCCGGACCCGGCGACCGGCTGGTGGGGCATCGGCTATGCGGTGGTGTTCGCCGTTCTTTCCTTCGCCGGTTTCGAGGCCGCGACCACCCTTGCCGAGGAGACCGGGCAGCCGGGCCGGGCCATCCCCATCGCGCTTCTGGGCACGGTGGTGCTCGCCGGCCTGTTCTTCGTCTTCGCGTCCTACATCCAGGTGATCGGGTACGGCCTCGACAACATGAAGGCGCTGGCGAACGACGAGGCGCCCCTCAACACGCTGGCGCTGAAATACGGCACCCTGCGCATGGCGACGGCGCTGGACATCGCGGCATCCGTCTCCGCCATCTCCTGCGTGCTCGGCTGCCTCTCCGCTGCCGCGCGCATGCTCTATGCGCTGGGGCGGGCCGGGCTTTCGCCAATGGCCGCCGCCGTGCATCCCCGCTATGGGACGCCGGCGGTTTCGGTGTGCATCGTCGGCGCCCTGATGCTCGCCGGCCTTTTGGGCTGGGCGCCCTTCATTGGGCCGGCCGATTATTATGACGATGTGGGCACCATCGGCGTGCTGGCGCTGATCCTTGCCTATCTGGGCGTCACCGCCGCCGTGGCCGCCCATGCCGTGAAGGCCGGCAAGATCGGCTGGGTGGTGCTGGGCGGGCTCGGCACCCTCGCCATGATCTGGCCGCTCTATAATTCGGTCTATCCGGTGCCGGACTTTCCAGGGGATCTGTGGCCCTACGTGGTGCTCGCCTGGGTGGCGGTGGGCATGGGCCTGCTGGTGCTCAAGCCCGCCATCAGCCGGGCGGAGCCTTAGTCAGCCCGGCGGGCCTTGGAGAGCAGCGCGTCGATGGCGCGGTCGGTGGCGACCTCCACCGGAAAGGCGCTGGGCACGCCCAGGACGCGCGGCCAGAACAGCGGCTCCTTGATGGCGCCCATGAACTGCGCCGCCGCCAGCATGGGGTCGGGCGCGCCGGCGAGCTTTCCCGCGCGGGAAAGCCGTTCCAGATAGGCGGCGAGCGCCTGCACCGTCGGCTCCTTGGTGGAGCGGAAATAGGCGGCGGACAGCTCCGGCGCCCGGGGCGCCTCGGCGATGATGAGGCGCAGGAAGGCGATCACCTCCGGCCGCTCCCAATGGGAGACGAGGCTCTGCACGAAGGCGTGCAGCACCGCGCGCGGATCCGCCTCGCCGGCTTCGGACAAAACGGGCGCGCCGGTGAAGGCCGACCAGACCTCCTCGATCACTGCGGCGAACAGGTCCTCCTTGCTGGCATAATATTGGTAGAGCGTGCGCTTGGAGACCGGGGCGGCAGCGGCGACGGCGTCCATGCTGGTGGCGCCATATCCCTTGGACAGGAACAGCATGCGCGCCGCCGCGCGGATGCGCACCGCGGTTCCGCGCGGGTCCTTCGCGCGGGGCGTGTTGCCGGGGGCCGGTCGGGCTGCCATTCTTGACAAAGTAAACGATCCAGTGTACTTTTCCAGGGTGCCCATCAGAACTCCCGGGCACCTCATCCAACATCATTCTTCCTGTCATGAGGTCAATCATGAACCGCCGTCCTCTCGGCCGGTCCGGCATATCCGTGTCGGCCATCGGCCTCGGCTGCATGGGCATGTCCGAATTCTATGGCCCCAGCGATGACGAGGAGTCTCTGAAGACCCTCGATGCCGCGCTGGAAGCCGGCATCAATTTCCTCGACAGTTCCGACATGTATGGCTGGGGTCATAATGAGACCCTGCTGGGTCGCTTCCTGAAGGGCAGACGGGACAAGGTGGTGCTCGCCACCAAGTTCGGCGTCATGCGCGGGCCGAACGGCGAATGGCTCGGCATCAACGGCAAGCCGGATTATGTGCGCGCCGCCTGCGAGGCCAGCCTGAAGCGGCTCGGGGTCGAGACCATCGACATCTATTACCAGCACCGCGTGGACCCGCAGACGCCCATCGAGGACACGGTCGGCGCCATGAAGAGGCTGGTGGAGGAAGGCAAGGTGCGCGCCCTCGGCCTCTCGGAATGTGCAATCTCCACCTTCGAGCGGGCCAATAAGGTGCACCCCATCGCGGCGGTGCAGAGCGAATATTCCCTGTGGAGCCGCGAGCCCGAGGCGGGGATGCTGGAGGCGGTGCGCAAGACGGGCGCGTCCTTCGTGGCCTACAGCCCGCTCGGCCGCGCCTTCCTCACCGGCACGGTGTCCGCGCCGGATGCGCTGGCGGCCACCGACTTCCGCCGCAACAATCCGCGCTTCCAGGGCGCGGCGCTGGAGACCAACAAGAAGCTGACGGACGCCTTGGCCGGGATTGCAGAGAAGAAGGGCGTGAAGCCGGCCCAGCTGGCGCTCGCCTGGCTCCTCAACAGGAATGCCGACGTGATCCCGATCCCCGGCACGCGGCGCATCAAGTACATCCACGAGAATGCCGCCGCCACCGACATCACGCTCTCGGCCGGCGAGATCGCGGACCTCGACACCCTGTTCCAGCCGGAAGCGGTGGCGGGCACGCGCTATCCCGAAGCCGCCATGGGCGCGCTCAACAGGTAGGACCAGAACGCCGCCATGGCCGGGCCATGGCGGCGTTTCTTTCTTAGAGCACCGGGCTCCAGTTGATGGGCACGTAGCGATAGTTCGCCCCGTCCTTCTCCACATAGGCCGCGGCCGGGAAGGGGAAGTGGAAGCCGGCCACCAGCATGCGCTCGGCGGACACCATGTCGTAGACCTTCCGTCGGGTTTCCTCGGCCTTGGCGGCGTCCATGTCGTACACCGCGTGCCAGCCGGGATTGCGCATGAACAGAACGGGGATGTTGGTCACATCCGACTGGATGAACAGCTTCCCGTTGCCCGACGTGAGATTGTAGGAGGTGTGCCCTGGCGTGTGGCCGACGGTGGCGACCGAGGTGAGGCCGGGAACGACTTCCTTGTCCCAGCCGTACTTCTCTACCTTGCCCTCGAACGGCTTGAACACCCGGCGCACGTTCTGGAACGCGCCCTTCATGGCCTCGGGGGCGCGGCTCATATTGCCCTCGTCCATCCAGAAGGCCCATTCCGCCTCCGGCACCAGCACCTGGGCATTGGGATAGGTGGGCGTGCCCTGGGCGTTGACGAGGCCGTTGATGTGATCGCCGTGGAAATGGGAGATCACCACCGCATCCACGCTCTTCGGGTCGATGCCGACGGAGGCGAGCGTGCCCTGGGTGAGGCCCACCGTGCCCTGGGCGGGGCCGTTGCCGGTGTCGATCACCACCAGCTTGCCGGCGGTATTGATGAGGTGGACGTTGAAATTCACCGTCACCTGATTCTCCGGCAGGTAGCCGGCCTTCAGGGCCGCATTCACTGCATCGCGCGGCTGGTTGCGCACGAAATTGTCGGCCAGCGGGAAGGTGCGGATGCCGTCGCTGATGACGGTCACCTCGATGTCGCCCACCTTGTAGCGATAGGCGCTCGGTACCTGATTGGGGGCCGGCGGCGCGGCCGCCAGAGCGGGGGCGCTGAGGGGGAGGGTGGAGCCGGCCGCCGCTGCGGCGGTGGCGGTGAGGAAATGGCGGCGCGACAGCTCGGACATGCTCTCTCCTTGGCCTCAGGCGGGCGCGGGGAGACTAAAGTGGGGCGGTAGAATGGTCGATGACGTAAGGGAGCCTTCCCGCTCACATTTTGGCGAGCGGACCTCCCATCGCCCGCTATCCTTCTCCATCCCACACAGCCGTCATGCCCGGACTTGATACGGGCATCCACACCTCTCCCTTAAGCGCCCGCCCGGCGGAGCCCCGTGGATGGCCGGGTCAAGCCCGGCCATGACGGTGGTTCTGCTGGAGGGTGAACACCTGCCGCCACAAAAGAAAACGGGGGCCGAAGCCCCCGTCGCCGTCACTTGTCTCGGAGCCGCGCTCAGCGCAGCGGCGGGGCGTACTGGATGCCGCCGACGCTCCAGAGCTGGTTGATGCCGCGCGGGATGCCCAGCTTGGAGCCGGTGCCCACGTTGCGCTCGAACACTTCGCCGTAATTGCCCACCGCCTTCACGATGCGCACCGCGAAATCCTTGGTGAGGCCGAGCTGCTCGCCATAATTGCCGTCGGTGCCCACAAGGCGCTTCACGTCCGGCTTCTGGGACTTCAGGGCCTCATCCGCATTGGCCTTCGTGACGCCCAGCTCCTCGGCATTCACCATGGCGTAGTGGGTCCACTTCACCACGTTGAACCACTGGTCGTCGCCCTGGCGCACCACGGGGCCGAGGGGCTCCTTGGAGATGACGTCGGGGAGGACGATGTGGTCGGTCGGCTTCTTCGTCACGAGGCGCAGGGCATAGAGCTGGGACACGTCGGTGGTGATGGCGTTGCAGCGCCCGTCCTCATAGGCCTTCACCAGCTCGTCGGAGGTCGGAACCGTGACCAGCTCCAGCTTCATGTTGTTGGTCTTGAAGAAGTCTTCCGTGTAGCCGACCGCGGTGGTGCCGCTCTGCACGCAGACCTTCGAGCCGTCCAGCTCCAGCGCGGAGAGCACGTTGCGGGCGTTCGGGACCAGGAAGCCCTGGCCGTCATAATAGGTGATGGCGCTGAACAGCAGGTTCTGCTTCGCCTCGCGCTCCAGCGTCCAGGTGGAGTTGCGCGAGAGCAGGTCGATGGAGCCGTTCTGCAGCGCGGGGAAGCGCTCGTCGGCCGAGAGCGGCACGAACTTCACCTTTGTGGGGTCGTTCAGCACGGCGGCAGCCACGGCGCGGCAATAGTCCACGTCGAAGCCGGACCACGCGCCCTTGGCGTCGGGGGCGGAGAAACCGGGCAGGCCGCGGCTGACGCCGCAGATGAGTTCGCCGCGATCCTTGACCGTCTTGAGGGTCTGGGCGGATGCGCCATGTGCCGAGAGCGCCACTACGGCGCCGGCCATCAGGGCCAGGAAGGTCTTCATGACAGAAGCCTCGTTCGATGAGGGGTTCGGGACGATGCGCGCCGCCACGTCGCGGCACGCGACAGAAAAAGGCCGCCCGGAGGCGGCCTATAAGGGAAGGATCAGAGCGTCACCGCCTGCCGGATGATGACCTTCGTGCCCACCGGCACGCGGCTGTAGAGGTCGATCACCTCGCTGTTCACGAGGCGGAAGCAGCCGGAGGACACCGCATAGCCGATGGTCTCGGGCTGGTTGGTGCCGTGGATGCGGTAGACCGTCTGGCCGAGATAGAGCGCGCGGGCGCCCATGGGGTTGCCGGGGCCGCCCGCCATGAAGCGCGGCAGGTAGGGCTGGCGCTGGATCATTTCCGCCGGCGGCGTCCAGTCCGGCCATTCGGCCTTGCGCGAGATGTTCACGAGGCCCTGCCAGGTGAAGCCGTCGCGGCCGACGCCGATGCCGTAGCGCAGCGCGCGGTTGTCGCCCTGGACCAGGTACAGGAACCGGTCATTGGTGGAGATGATGATGGTGCCGGGTGCCTCGGTGGTGCGGAAATAGACCGGCTGGCGCTTATAGGCCGGGTCCATGTTCACTTCGTCGTCGGCGGCCGGGACGGCGCCGGGCTGGTCGCCGATGTCCATGGTGGCGCCCACGCCGCGCGGCGGCACGGGGCTCGACTGGGCCATGGCGAGGGTGCCGAAAGCGAGCGCGCCGACCTGAAGCAGAGCCGTCAGCGCAAGTGTCCTGAACGTGAAAGCCATTTCCTCGGCCTCTCCTGATCGCCCCAAGAGCTGCAAGCAGCCCCCGCGCCGTTCCCAGCGGCGCGCTTCCTGAAGGGATTATCCGAGCCGGAAGCGAAGGAAAAGTGAAAAACCTTGTGCGTTGCAGTCTTGGCGCTCGTGTCCGGACGGGCCGGCATTGCATTTGTCCTCCCTCTCCCCGAGGGGGAGAGGGTTGGGGTGAGGGGGACAACCCTCTCCAGTTCTAAAGCTCCGGAGCCCCCTCACCCGGCTGCTGCGCAGCCGACCTCTCCCCCTCGGGGAGAGGTGGTTCAGCCTCGAAACAGCACGTTATCATAGGGTTGGCGGCAGTTACCCCTTCTCATCCGCCACGATCAGGTCCGCCGCTTTCTCCGCGATCATCATCACCGCCGCCTGGGTGTTCGCCGACACCAGCGTCGGCATCACGGACGCGTCCACCACCCGCAGGCCGAGGATGCCGCGGAGCCGGAGGCGCGCGTCCACCACGGCGGAGGTACCCTGGCCCATGGCGCAGGTGCCGACCGGGTGATAGATGGTCTGGCCGGTGCGCCGCGCGAAATCGAGCCATTCATCGTCGCCATTGACGTCGGGGCCGGGATTCATCTCGAACGCCCGATATGGATCCATGGCCGGCGCCTCCATGATGCGCCGGGCGATGCGCATGCCCCCCACGAGGCTGTCGCAATCCTCCGGGACGGCGAGGAAGTTCGGGCGGATGGAGGGCTGGGCGAACGGGTCCGCCGACTTCACATGGATCGAACCCACCGATTGCGGGCGCAATTGCGCGACGCCGATGGTCATGCCGGGCAGGCGGTCCAGCGCCCGGTCGGCGGCGTTGGCGTAGCTGGCGTGCATGAAGAAATACTGGATGTCGGGCGTCTCTAGCTCCGGCCGGGTCTTCACGAAGCCGAAGGCGAGGCCGGTGCCGAGCGTCAGGATGCCGGTGCGGGTCAGGTAGTATTGCGCCACCGCCTTGCCGAGCCGCCAGCCCCGGCTCTGCTCGTTCAGCGTGATGGGTTGGCTCACCCGCCAGTTCATGCGGGTGGCGAAATGGTCCTGGTAATTGTTGCCGACGCCGGGCAGCGCGTGGCGCACCACGATGCCGGCGCGGGTCAGCACATCAGGATGGCCGATGCCTGAGAGTTCGAGCAATTGGGGCGACTGCACGGCGCCGGCGGTGAGGATGACCTCCGCCTTCGCCTTCGCCGTCACATCCTGCCCGCCGCGCCGGTAGTGCACGCCGGTGGCGCGTCGGCCCTCGATCTCCAGGCGGGTGACGTGGGCGTGGGTGACCACCGTCAGATTGGGACGGCCGAGAGCCGGGCGCAGATAGGCGTCCACCACGGTCCAGCGCCGGCCGCGCTTCTGGTTCACCTGGTAATAGCCGACCCCTTCCTGCTCGAGGCCGTTATAGTCCGGATTCTCGGGAATGCCGGCCTGCTGCGCGGCGGCGATGAAGGCTTCCGCCAAAGGCGCGCGCTCGCCCACCCGCGTCACGTTCATGGGGCCGGAGGTGCCGCGCAGGTTCGGGTCCGCGTCGGGCGCGTCGAAGGTCTCCAGCTTCTTGAAGTAGGGCAGCACCTCCCCGTAGCTCCAGCCGGTGGCGCCCCGCTGCGCCCAGCCGTCGAAATCCTGCGGCTGGCCGCGCACATAGATCATGCCGTTGATGAGGGTGGAGCCGCCCAGCCCCTTGCCGCGCGGCACCACGATGGCGCGGTTGCCCGTGCTCTCCTCGGGCTCGGTGGTGAAGCGCCAGTTGAAGGCATCGCCCGAGAGCAGCTTGGAGAAGCCGGCGGGGATGGAGATCCAGAAGCCGTCATCCTTGCCTCCCGCCTCCAGCAGCAGGACGGTGCGGCGCGGATCCTCGGTAAGGCGCGCGGCGAGGATGCAGCCGGCGGTGCCGCCGCCCACGATGATATAGTCGAACGTTTCCATCAGGGGGCGGGCACCGCGATGGGGGCGCCCTTCGCCGCCATGGCGAGGGCAAGGCCGGCCACCACTTCCTCCGTGCCGGCGAAGGCGGCGCGCTCCAGCACCTTGGAGATGGTGGGCGAGGCTTCCTTGCCCGAGACGCGCTGCACCGGCTGGTCGAGCCAGTCCATGTAGCGGCGCTGGATCTCGTCGGCGAGGAAGATGCCGTAGGCGGTGGAGGAGGAGCCCTGCTCGCAGATGAGGACGTTGTTGGTCTTCATGATGGAGGCGCCGATGGTCTCCCAGTCCAGGGAGGCGCGGTCGAGCGAGCGCAGGTCGATGACCTCCACATCGAGGGCGAGGCGCTCCGCCGCCTCCACGCAGCGATGGACCATGGCGGAATAGGTGAGGACGGTGAGTTCCCGCCCCGGCCGCGCCACCCGCGCCTTGCCCAGGGGGATGACATAATCGAGGTCGGCCTCGGGGATGGGGCCGGAGGTCTGGTAGAGGTCCACGTGCTCGATCATCAGCACGGGGTCGTTGCAGGCGAGGGCCGCGTTCATGAGGCCCACATAGTCGAACGGCGTGGATGCCGCGACGATGCGCCAGCCGGCGGAGGTGGCGAACATCCCCGCCGGGTCCAGCGAATGCTGGGAGCCGTAGCCGGTGCCCATGGCGATTTTGGTCCGCAGCACGAGCGGCACGTCCACATTGGCCCCGAACATGTGCCGCGCCTTGCCGATCTGGTTGAACACCTGGTCGGCGGCGACCCACATGAAGTCTGGATACATGAATTCCACCACGGGCCGGAAGCGCCCGTCCATGGCGAGGCCGCCGGCGAGCCCCGCGAACGCGCCCTCGCTGATGGGGGTGCCGAAGACGCGGCCGGGAAACGCCGCGGCGAGGCCGCGTGTGGCGCCGTTGGTGCCGCCCTTCAGCTTGTGGATGTCCTCGCCCATGATGACCATGCGCGCGTCCGTCTCGAAGCGGCGGTGGAGCACGTCGGCGATGGCGTCCACGAATTTGCGCTCGACGGTGGCGCCGGAGAAGGTCGCGGCCTCGGCGGCTTTGGCGGACTTCAATTCGGAGAGATCGCCCCGGATGCCGTCATCCACATAGCCCGTGTCCGGCCACAAAGCCGGCTTGATGCGGCGGCGGTTCTCCAGCGGCTCCACCAGCTTTTGCGCCACCTCGGACATGATCGTCTGGCAGCGGTGGCGCAGGTCATCCAATTCGCCCTGCGTGAGGAGCCCGCGCGCGATCATGGCGCGCCCCGTGCGGTCGATGGGATCGCGGGCGCGCCACGCGGCCTCCTCCTCCTTGGTGCGATAGCCGAAGGCGGAGCCGGGCAGCGGGCCGTTCTGGTGGAAATAGCGGTAGACCTCCGCCTCGATCACAGCGGGGCCGCGCCCGGAGCGCATCTCGGCGAGCGCCTCCTGCATGGCGAGGTGGACCGCCAAGGGGTCCATGCCGTCCACCCGCCAGGAGGGGATGCCGAAGCCGGGGCCGCGGCCGGAGAGGCGCGGGTCGCGGGTCGCCTCCTCCACGGTGGTGGCGACCGCATAGCCGTTGTTCTCGATGAAGAAGAGCAGCGGCAGGTTCCAGGCGGCGGCGAGATTCATGGTCTCCAGCACGGCGCCGATATTCACCGCGCCGTCGCCGAAATAGGTGACCGCCACGTCCCCCGTGCCGGCGAGCTTGTGGGCCATGGCCGCGCCCGCCGCGAGCGGCACGCCGCCGCCGACGATGGCATTGGTGCCGATGGCGCCCGCCTCGCCCCAGCGCAGATGCATGGAGCCGCCGCGCCCGTGGCCGAAGCCGGGCTCCAGGCCGCAGATCTCGGCCAGCGACCTGTAGAGGAGGGGCTCCACGGGCGCAGGGAAATCGGCCTTGGGGCCGATGCCCGGCGCCACATAAGCGAGGGCCTTGGCGAGGAACTGGTGGTGGCCGCGATGGGAGCCGTTCACCTGGTCTCCGGGCCGCAGGCCGACGATGGAGCCCGCCGCCCCGCCTTCCTGGCCGATGGAGGAATGGGCGGGGCCATGGACGAGGCCTTCGCCGGCGAATTCCAGCACCGTCTCCTCGAAGGCGCGGATGAGGCTCATCTGGGTGAGGAGTTCGCCCAGCAGTTTCGGGTCGGCCGTGTCCCAATCCTCCTGCGTGGTGCGAAGTTGGATCCAAGGCGCTGCGGCGAAGAGGTCTGTGCGGTCCGGCATGGTGATCTCTCCAGAAGCGCACAGCGCTCAGATGTACCCGTAGGCGGTCCAGCCGCCGTCCACGCTCAGCACGTGGCCGGTGACGCCGTCGCTCTCGTCGCGGGCGAGGAAGACGGCGGCGCGCGCCACCTCTTCCGGTGAGATGAGGCGGCCGATGGGCGTGCGGCCCTTCAGCTTCGCGGGGTCGAGGCGGCCGCGGTCGAAGAGGTCCTGGAGGAAGGGCGTGTCCACATAGCCCGGCGCGATGGCGTTCACGCGGACGCCGTGGGCCGCCCATTCCACGGCCAGCGCCTTGGCCATCATCACGACGCCAGCTTTGGAGACGCAGTAGCCGAGGCGGCCGGGCGCGGCGACGAGGCCGTACATGGAGGCCATCATGAGGATGACGCCGCCACCCTGGTCGATCATGCGGCGGCCGGCTTCCTGCGCGGTCAGGAAGACGCCGGTGCAGTTGATGTCCATGACGCGCTGCCAGTCGGCGTCGGTCACATCGAGGGTGGGCTGGTTCTGCGAGACGCCAGCATTGGCGAGCACGATGTCGAGGCTGCCGAATTTTTCCAGCGCGGCATCGCAGGCGCGGGCCACGTCGGCGCGCTGGGTGACGTTGCCTTGAATGGCGATGGCCTTGCCCAGCGATTGCGCCGCCGCCTCGGCCGCCGGAAGATCGGTATCCAGCAGCACAAGCCGCGCGCCCTCCGCCGAGAAGGCGCGGGCGATGGCGAGACCGATGCCCGAGCCGCCGCCGGTGATGAGCGCCGTCTTGCCCGCAAGGGCGCGGCTGGTGCCCGGCGCTGTCATGGCCGCATCCCCATGAAATCGCCCATCAAGGCGAGCTGGGAGAGAAGCATGGGACGCCCCGGATGGGTGCGGCACCCCAGCGCCTTTGCGGCGGCGAGGATGGCGGTCTCCTCCGGCTGCATGATCACTTCGGCGACGATCTGATCCGGCGTCAGGCGGCTTGCGTCGAAGGGCAGGGCATCACCCGCCTTCAGGCCGAGGGAGGTGCCGTTGACCACGATGTCATGGCCGGAGGGATCGTCCGTGCCGATCTCCACGGGAACGGCGGGATAGGCTTCCGCGATGCGGGCCTTCAGCTCCTCCACCTTGGCGCGGGTGCGGTTGGCGAGGGTGAGGCGCGCGACGCCGGCATCGGCGAAGGCAAAGGCGATGGCACTGGCCGCGCCGCCCGCGCCGGCGAGATAGACACGTTTTCCGCGCGGCGCGATGCCGTTGGCGATGAGGCCGCCCACGAAGCCGGGGCCGTCCAGCATCTCGCCCACGAGCCGCCCGTCCGCCTCGCGCCGCACGGTGTTCACGGCGCCGATCCGGCGCGCGTTCTCGCTTACCTCGTCGCAGAGCGCGAGCATGGCGGTCTTGTGGGGCACGGTGACGATGAAGCCGCCGAGATTGCGCAGCAGGCGCAGGCCGGCCACCACGCCTGCAAGGTCCTCAGGGCTGGCATGGAACGGCACGAGCACCCCGTCATAGCCCCGCTCGTGCGCCAAGGCGTTCATCGCCTGGGGCGTGCGCACATGGTGGATGGGGTCGGCGAGGATGCCGAAAAGGCGGGTGGTGCCGGTAATCTCGGCCATGACGTTTGTCCTCAAATTCCCAGATACACGGTCTTCACGTGCGGGTCGGCGAGCAGCCCGGGCCCGGTATTCTCCAGCGCGATCTGGCCGTTCTCGATCACATAGGCGCGGTCGGCGATCTTCAGCGCGTGGAACGCCTTCTGCTCCACCAGCAGCACCGTCGTGCCCATCTTGCAGATGCGGTCGAGCACATCGAACATCTGCTGCACGATGAGGGGGGCAAGGCCCAAAGAGGGCTCGTCCAGCATCAGGAGCTTGGGGGCGGCCATGAGCCCGCGGGCGATGGCCACCATCTGCTGCTCGCCGCCGGAGAGGGAGCCGGCCATCTGGTCCAGGCGCTCGCGCACGCGGGGGAAGATGTCCAGCACCTCCTCCAGCCGCTTGGTGGAGCCTTCGCGCACCTTCGGGTGGTAGCAGCCCATGAGGACATTGTCCTTCACGCTCATGACCGGGAAGAGCTGGCGCGCCTCCGGCACCATGACGAGGCCGCTGCCCACGATGTCTGCGGGGGCGAGCTTGTCGATGCGCTGGCCGTCGAAGGTGATGCTGCCGGACTTCGGCTTCACGAGGCCGGAAATGGCGCGCAGCAGCGTGGTCTTGCCGGCACCGTTCGAGCCGATGATGGTGACCACCTCGCCTTGGCCCACCTCGATGGAGATGTCCTGGAGGATGACTGTCTGGCCGTATCCGGCGGTGACGTCAGATACCTTGAGCATCGACGTAGTCCTCCCCGAGATAGGCTTCGATCACGCGGCGCTCGCGCACCACATCCTGCGGCGCGCCCTCGGCGATCACCCGGCCGGAATCGATGACGATGATGCGGTCCGAAAGGCTCATGATGGCTTGCATGTTGTGCTCGATGGCGATGACCGAGACGCCGGTGTCGCGGATGGCGCGGATGAGCTGGACCATCTTGGCGGTGTCCGCCTGGCTCTGGCCCGCCATCACCTCGTCCAGCAGCAGGACAGAAGGCTCGGTGGCGAGCGTGCGGGCGACTTCCAGCCGCTTCAGGCCGCCGATGGGAAGCGTCGCCGCCTCCGCGTCCTTCATCTCTTCCAGGCCTACCAGCTTGGCGACGCGCAGCGCCGCCGCGCGGGCGTCCTCCACCTTATGATGGCGCAGGAAGGCGCCGATCATGATGTTCTCCAGCACGGTGAGCTTGCCGAAGGGCTGGACGATCTGGAATGTGCGGCCCACCCCGAGGCGGGCGAAGGCATCGGGCGTGGAGGGCGAATGGCTCACCCCGTCCGGGCCGATGACGGCGACCGTGCCGGCATTGGGCTTCAGCACGCCGGAGAGCTGGTTGAACACCGTGGTCTTGCCGGCCCCGTTGGGGCCGATGACGCCCAGGATCTCGCCGCGCTTCAGGGTGAGCGAGACATTGTCGGTCGCGGTGAGGCCGCCGAATTTCTTCACGAGGTTCTTCGCCACAAGGATCGGCTCGCCGGGTGGGCCGGTGATCTCGAACAGCGCCGGGGCGGGGAGGGGCTCGGGGCGGGCGCCGCCGGGCAAGGCGTCGATCCAGGAGGTGACGCGGCGCCCCAGCGTGCCCACAAGGCCACCGGGAAGAGTGAGGGTGATGAGCACCAGCACCGTGCCGTAGACGAAGCCGTGGAGGCCGTTGGCGGAGGCGCCGAGCCAGCCGCGCGCCAGCTCCGCCAGCGGCACCACCAGCACCGTGCCGAGCAGCGGCCCCGCCACGGTGCCGAGCCCGCCGATGAGGGCGAACATGGCGATCTCCACCGAGGTCGCCAGCGAGAACATGGTCGCCGGCTCCAGGAAGGTCAGGTACATGGCGTGGAACGCGCCGACCAGGGCCGTGAGCGCCGCCGAGATGGCGATGGCGATGAGCTTCACCGTCGTGTCGTTGATGCCGGCCGCCTGCGCCGCGCTGTCCCGCTCGCGCACGGCGGTGAGATAATAGCCGAGGCGCGAGCCGCGGATCGCCCACGAGACCAGGAGCGTCAGGCAGAGCAGGCCGAAGGCGATGTAGAGATAATTGATCTTTTCGCGGAAGATCATCCAGGTCCAGCCGAGGTTGAGCGGCACGATGAGGCCCGCCGAGCCGCCGGTGACCCCGTGGAAGTGGATGGAGAGCAGGCGCACCACTTCCAGGAAGGCGATGGTGGCGAGCGAGAAGAACGGCCCGCGCAGCCGGAAGCAGGGATAGCCGATGGCAAGCCCCACCAAAGCGGCGAGCGCCGCGCCGACGATCATGCCGAGCCAGGGCGTGAGCCCGAAATGGGCGATGAGCAGCGCGGTGGTGTAGCCGCCGATGCCGTAGAACACCGTGTGGCCCAGCGAGAGCTGGCCGGCATAGCCGCCGACGATGTTCCAGGCGGTGGAGAGCGCCGCGAACACGCAGATGGTGACGAAGACGTGCACCATGAAGGACGAGCCCGACGCGATGGGCACGATCAGCAGCAGGGAGAGCGCGATCAGCGCGCAATAGAGGCGCGGATGGGTGAGGCGGGTGAGGAGGCCCGCCCGCCGGGGCGCTGCGGCGGGGGCCGGAGTGGCTCTGGCGGTCATGGTCTACTCCGTGCCCCGGCCGAGGCCGAACAGGCCCGTGGGCTTGAAGATCAGGATGGCGATGAAGATCGCGAAATAGACCACTTCCTTGAGGTCGGGCGCGATGTAGTAGCCGGAGAGGCTGTCGACGATGCCGATGATCATGGCGCCGAAGAAGGCGCCGTACATGGAGCGCATGCCGCCCAGCACCACCACCACGAAGGCGGTGAGCACGAAGTATGTGCCGATGGTGGGCGTCACGGGATAGAGCGGCATGACAAGGGCGGAGGCGAGCCCCACACAGGCGGCGCCCATGCCGAAGGCGATCACATAGATGCGATCCACCCGCACCCCCATGAGCATGGCGGCGGTTCGGTTCTGCGCGGTGGCGCGGATGGCGCGCCCGAGCGGCGTCGTCTGCATGAAGAAGTGCAGGCCCGCCACCAAGGCGAGGGCGCAGGCGAACATGACCATCTGGCCGATCACCAGCGAATAGCCGCCCACGAACACCGAATGCTGCACGGCGGACTGGGGCACCGAATAGAGGTCCGCGCCGAACAGGAGCAGCGCGAGGTTCACCAAGGCGGTGGAGAGGCCGACGGTGGCGAAGATCTGGATGTGCTCATCCGCCGAGAGCAGCGGCTGGATGATGAAGCGCTGCACGATGGCGCCCATGGCGAACAGCAGCAGCACGACGGGCACGGCGGCGGCATAGGGGTGCAGGCCGAACTTCATGGCGAGCAGGTAGGCCGCGTACATGCCCACCATGAGGAACTCGCCATGGGCGAAGTTCACCACCCGCACGATGCCGAAGATGAGGGTGAGGCCGACGCTGATGATCGCGTACATGCTGCCGAGCAGGATGCCGTTGATCAGGAGCTGGATGAAAACGTCCATCGCGGATTATCCGTGCGGGAGCTGCGAAGAGTCCCTCTCCCGCTTGCGGGGGAGGGCTGGGTCGTATCGAGGCTCAGAGCCGGCCCGGCCGATTTCCCCTCCCCCCCTTGCGGGGGAGGGCAGGGAGGGGGGTGAAACGCTCTCAGTCAGAGCAGCCTTGGAGGCGTCGTCCCCGGCCGAGGCCGCATCACCCCCCACCCCAACCCTCCCCCGCAAGGGGGGAGGGGGCAGGTTGCGCAAGCGGCGAGGCGCGATCAGTTCGTACCGACGCCCATCTTCATCTTCGCGACCGCCGCGTCGGGCGGGAACACGGTGACCAGCTCGCCGCCCTGCCACTGCATCAGGAAGGGGACGGCGCGGGTGTTCTGGCCCTGCTCGTTGAACTTCGCGCCCCAGCCCGTGGGCGTGGTGCCGAGCGGGATATCCACCTTCATCACTTCGGCGCGGATGGTGTCCGCCTTCAGGTCCTTGGCGGAGGCGATCACGTCGAAGAACACCCTGGCGCCCATGTAATTGGCGAGGCTGTGGCCGGAGCGGGGCTCCATATTGTACTTGGCCTTGTACTTCTTCACGAAGTCTTCCATCCCCGGCGCGGCCTTGGGATTGGTCTTGTACTGGGTGAAGTCGACGTCCAGCGCGCCTTCCATGTTCTCCGCGCCGATGGCCTGCATGGTATCGCGCAGCGAGTAGCCGCCGCCGGCGCCGATCACGGCCTTGGGCTTGAAGCCCTGGTCCTTCATCTGGCGGAAGAACAGCACGGTGTCGTTCTGGTAGGAGGTCTGGAGCACCACGTCCACATTGGCGCTCTTCAGGCGCAGGATGACCGGGGTGAGGTCAACGGACTTGGCCGAATAGGGCAGGATCTCCACCACGTTCAGCTTCTTCTCGGCGGCGCGGGCCTTCTGGAAGCCGGCGAGCGTCTGGCCGTAGAGCGAATCCTCGTGGACGATGCCGATCTTCAGCTCTTCCGGCTTCTTGCCCAAAGCGGGAGCGATGGCGTCGATCACCGAATCCACCATGCGCACGGAGAAGTCCTTCGCCGTGGCGTTGGAGCGGAAGACGTATTTGAAGCCGCGCTCGGTGATGGGATCGGAGATGGCGCCCATCTCGAAATAGGGGACGCCGGCAAGCTCGGCCACCTGCGTCGCCGCCAGCGAGAGCGAGGACGAATAGGTGCCGAAAATGACCGAGACGTTCTCCACCGAGGTGAGCCGCCGCGCCTCGCCCACCGCCTGGTTGGGATCGACCGCATCGCCCTTCACCAGGGTGATCTGCTTGCCGTTGATGCCGCCCGCCGCGTTGCGCTCCTCGGTGGCGATCTCGAGGCCCCGGAAGCTCTCGTCGCCCAGCAGCGCGAGGCCGCCGGAGAACGGGAAAAGCGCACCGAATTTCAGATTCTGGGCGCTGGCGGGGGCCGCCATATAGGCAGCGCCAAACATCACAGCAGCGGCGAGCGCCGCTTGTGCCACCTTCCTCATTGTCTTCCTCCCATAGATGCCGTTCCCGGCCATGCCGCCCTTTAGGACAGTCTTGAGTATGATTGTGCAGATAACCAAGTTGCCTGACAAGTGGGAAATGGCTAGGCTCGGACCATCATTTCGCGGTCGCCCGTTCGGGCTATCCATAAGAACGAAGTGCCAAGGGAAGAGCGCCACTGCCTCGCTATAAGGCTCCTCTCGCGCGTCATGGCCGGGCTCGACCCGGCCATCTCAGGGAGGTGGGCGAACGGCGGGAGATCCCCGGATCAAGTCCGGGGATGACGGCTTCTTCTTCAGGCGCGGACACTGGAGGAAGACATTCATGCCCGCCATTCCCGACACCATGCGCCAGGTCATTTTCGCCGGTTCCGGCGGCCCGGAGGTGATCCGCCTGGAAACCGCGCCGGTGCCCAGGCCCGGCCCCGGGCAGGTGCTGGTGGAGGTGGTGGCCGCCGGCGTGAACCGGCCGGACTGCCTGCAGCGCGCGGGCGGCTATCCCCCGCCTCCGGGGGCGAGCGACATTCCGGGGCTTGAGATTGCAGGGCGCGTGGTGGCGGTGGGCGAAGGGGTCTCTTCGCCGAAGCTCGGGGACGAGGTCTGCGCCCTGGTCATTAGCGGCGGCTATGCGGAATATTGCCTCGCCGACGCGCCGCTCTGCCTTCCCATCCCCAAGCCCCTCTCGCTTCTGGAGGCGGCGGGGCTGCCGGAGAATTACTACACCGTCTACGACAACCTCTTCACCCGCGGGCGGCTGGCGAAGGGCGAGACCATCCTGATCCATGGCGGGTCCAGCGGCATCGGCTCCACCGCCATCCAGCTCGCCCATCAGGCGGGCGCCACCGTCTACGCCACCGCCGGCTCGGCGGAAAAATGCGCCTTCTGCGTCTCGCTGGGCGCCGACGAGGCCATCGATTATCGCAACGCGGATTTCGTGGAGGAGGTGAAGCGCCTCACCAATGGCCGGGGCGTGGACGTGATCCTCGACATGGTCGGCGGCCCCTACGTGCAGCGCAATTTCGCTTCGCTCGCGCTGGAAGGCCGCCTGGTGCAGATCGCCTTCCTCCAGCCGAGCCGAGTGGACATCGATCTGGCGCCTGTGATGCTGCGCCGCCTGACCTTCTGCGGCTCGACGCTGCGCGCCCGCTCGGTGGCGCTGAAGGCGGCCATCGCCGACCATCTGCGTCGTGACGTGTGGCCCCTGCTGGATGCGGGCAAGGTGCGTCCCGTCATCCACGCCACCTTCCCGCTGGAGGCCGCGCGCGAGGCCCATGCGCTGATGGAATCCTCCGCCCATTCCGGCAAGATCATGCTGGAGACCGGCCGATGAGCAGCCATTCCGGCCGCGTCGCCTTGGTCACCGGTGCCGGACGCGGCATCGGTCGGGCCATGGCGGACGCCCATGCGGATGCCGGCGCGGCGGTGATCTATCTCGACCATGACCGCGAGCTTGCCCGCGCGGCGGCGGAAGATGCCGCAAAGCGCGGCGCGAAAGCGGTGGGCCTTGCGGCGGATGTGGCCGATTTCGCCGCCATGGCGGCGGCGGTGGAGGAAGGGACGGACGCCCTCGGCCCCATCGACATCTTGGTGAGCAATGCCGGCATCTCGCCCAAGAGCGGCGTGGACGGCCGGCGCGCTGACACCTGGGACATGGACGCCGCCGAATGGCGCCGGGTGATCGACGTGAACCTCACCGGCGCCTTCAACTGCGTGCGGCTGGTGGCGCCCGGCATGCGGGATCTCGGGCGCGGGCGCATCGTCTCCACCACATCAGTGGCGGGGCGCACCTTCTGCGACATTGTCGGGGTGCATTATGCGGCCTCCAAAGCGGGGCTCATCGGCTTCACCAAGCATCTGGCCGGCGAATTGGGGCCGTTTGGCATCACGGTGAACGCCATCGCGCCGGGGCGCATCGATACGCCGCTCATGCGCGGCACGGCGCCCGAGGCCAATGAGGCCGCGCGGCTCGCCACTCCGTTGCGGCGCCTCGGCTCGCCCGAGGATGTGGCCTCGACCTGCCTCTTCCTCACGTCTGACGCGGCCTCATTCGTCACCGGCCAGGTGGTGGACGTGGCCGGCGGCTGGCTGATGACGTGAGGCAGGCCATGTTCGACTTCGAAGGCAAGACCCTGTTCCTCACCGGCGCGAACGGCGGCATCTCCCGCGCCATCGCCCGCACCTTCTTCGATCTCGGCGCGAATTGCGTGCTGACCGACCTGAACGCGGAGGGCGTCTCGGCCTTTGCGCGGGAGCTGGACCCCTCCGGCGCGCGCACGCTCGGCCTCCGCCAGGACGCTGCCGTGGCGGGCGACGCTGACGCGGCGCTGGCGGCGGCCCGGGAAAAATTCGGCGCCATCCATTTCCTCGTCACCTCCGCCGGCCTCTATCGCGAGAAGCGGGTCGCGGAGATGAGCGATGAGTATTGGCGCACCGGCATCGCCGTTAATCTCGACGGCGTGTTCTATACGTGCCGCGCCGCCATCCCTCTCATGGCGGAGGGCGGGGCGATGGTGAACGTCTCCTCCATGGCGGGCCATCGCGGCAGCCACAGCCATGCGGACTATGCGGCGGCGAAGAGCGCGGTGCTCGGCTTCTCCCGCTCGCTGGCCATCGAGCTTGCGCCCAAGGTGCGGGTGAATGCCGTCTCGCCGGGGCTCATCGATACGCCCATGGTGCAGCCTTTGATGAAGCTGAAGGGCGACATCCTCCTCGACATGACCCCCATGAAGCGGCTGGGGACAGTGGAGGAAGTGGCGAAGGTGGTGGCGTTCCTGTGCTCGGACTGGGCCGGTTTCGTCACCGGAGAGACGGTGCATGTGAATGGCGGGCTTTATATTGCCAGCTGAGCGGCGCGCCGATTCGGCGCGATGAGGTGAAGATGACGCGACGCGCGGGAGCAGGCATGGGCACGGCGCACGACATTATCGGTCGTGGCCCCTCGCTCGCCGAGGTGGTCGCCCAGCGCTTGCGCGAGGAGATTTCCTCGGGGCGCCTGAAGGCCGGCGAGCGCCTGCCCACCGAGCAGCAGATGGCGGAGAATTACGGCGTCTCGCGCCCCATCGTGCGCGAGGCGGTGGGGCGGCTGAAGCATGACGGGCTGGTGCTGAGCCGCCAGGGCGCCGGCGCCTTCGTGGCCGAGCCGGGGGCGGTCTCCACCTTCCGCATCGACATCGCCGATTTCAGCAACAAGGACGAGATCCGCAACATCGTCGAGCTTCTCATGGCGGTGGAGGCGAACGCCACTGCGCTTGCCGCCGTGCGCCGCACGGCCGAGAACCTGGAGCATATCCAGGCGCAGCTCGATGCCATGCAGGTGGCCATCGACCGGGGCGATCCCGGCGTGGACGAGGACGTGGCCTTCCACCGCGCCATCGTGGAGGCGACGGACAATCCCTTCTTCCGCGACCTGTCCGATTTCCTCGACCGGCGGGTGCGCAACTTCATCCGCACCGCCCGCTCCAATTCGGCGCGCCTCCAGGGCCTCACCGAGGCGGTGCAGCAGGAGCACCAGGCCATCTTCGACGCCATCGCCAAGGGCCATGCGGGCGAGGCGCGGGCGGCGGCGGAAGCCCATCTGAAGAACGCGGCGGCGCGGCTGGCGCTCTATCTGCATCCTTGAGGCAAGGACTTGGGCTGATGGGTTTTCACCTCTCTCCGAGGGGCGCAGCCTGATTCCCTCTCCCGCTTGCGGGGGAGGGTTAGGGAGGGGGCAATAGCGAGGAGTGGGCGGGTGCGGCGTCGGCGATCAAGCGCCGGCCCCCTCCCCAGCCCTCCCCCGCAAGCGGGAGAGGGGGCACGGTGCTCGCATCCCGGCCGTTCCTCTACCTAACATCGTCAAGCCCGGGCATGACGGCCGGAACAGGCTGGCGCGGCCTATTTCGCCTCCGGCACCAGAAACGCCGACAGCCGCTCGATCGCCGCGTCCGGCAGCGCGCGGGCCTTGCGGGTGGCGAGGTCCACCATGACGATCACCGTGTCCGCATTGGCGGCGCGCTTGCCGTTCTGGAACACCACCTGGTGGAGCTTGATGGAGCTGCGGCCGAGATCGGCGACGCGGGTGCCGATCTGCACCTCGCCGGGCCATTTCACCTCGGCGCGGAACTCCAGCATCAGCCGCGCGATGACGAAGGCCGTACCCGGTTCGGCGATGGGATCGTCGGGCGCGTAGAGGATTTCGGCGCGCCCGGTCTCGAGAAAGGTGGAGAAGACGGCGTTGTTCACATGGCCCTGGCGGTCCATGTCGGCGTACCGCAGCTTGTCGAACGTCTTGAGCGGGAAATCTTCAAGGACAAGCTCGCGCATCATTGTCTCTCCGTGCCTGGCTGCGCCGCACTGCGAAGCACGGTCTGGATCGGGAAATCAAGAGGCGGTGGTACCGGCCACCGCCTCCCTGGCGGGTCAGCCGCGCCCGACGAAGGGCATCTTCGTGGCCATGACCGTCATGAACTGCACGTTGGCGTCCAGCGGCAGGCCCGCCATGTAGACCACCGCATCGGCCACGTGCTTGGGGTCCATCACCGGCTCGATCTCGATGGAGAGGTTCGCCTGGGGCACGCCGGCCTTCATCCTCTGCGCCATCTCCGTGTCCGCATTGCCGATGTCGATCTGCCCGCAGGCGATGTCATAGGCGCGGCCGTCCAGGGAGGTGGACTTGGTGAGCCCGGTGATGGCGTGCTTGGTGGAGGTGTAGGGGGCGGAATAGGGCCGGGGGGCGTGGGCGGAGATGGAGCCGTTATTGATGATGCGCCCGCCGCGCGGCGACTGGTCCTTCATGATGCGCATGGCTTCCTGGGTGCACAGGAAGGGGCCGGTGAGGTTGGTGTCCACCACCTTCTTCCACTCATTATAGGACAGCTCGTACATGGGCACCGCGCGGGCGCCGGTGCCGGCATTGTTGAACAGCACATCGAGCCGGCCGAAGCGCGCCTTCACCGCCTCGAACAGAGCTTTCACCGAGGCTGGGTCGGTGACATCAGTGGGCACGGCGAGGAAGGTGCCGCCATTCCCGGCCGCAGCGGTTGCGTCCAGCGCATCCTTGCGCCGCCCCGCCAGCGCCACGGCATAGCCCGCCCCGCAGAGCGCAAGGGCGACGGCACGCCCGATGCCGCTGCCGGCGCCGGTGACGAGGGCGATCTTCTGGCTGTCCATGGCGTTTTCTCCGCGCTGCTGTTCTCGTTTCGCCGGCGGGGCCGGCCCCAAGAACGCTCTACCCGAGAAGAGACGCTTTGATAATTCCCCCTGCGGCTTGAGGCTGTCTCATTCCAGCTTCCGTTGCTCTCCCCCTGGAGAACTGCCTCACTCCCTCTCCCACAAGCGGGAGAGGGAGCCTGATGGAGCGTATCGCAGCGTCCGGATCGTCAAGCGTGCGCCAGCACCACGATCCGGTCATTCTCCTCAAAGACCACCGAGGCGGCCTTGTCGGGATTGATGATCACGCCGCCCAAGCGGCGCGCGGACGCTTCGCCGGCGCGCTGGCGCCGATAGCCGAGGGCGATATGCCCGGCACGGCGCGCGGATTCCGTCACCGTCGCAAAGTTGACCGGCTTTCCCAGCGCGATGTAGTCGGAGGCGGGGTGGAGGCAGATTTCCGAGCCCTGCTCATCGAGCAGATCCTCGAAGATGGCGGACATATATTCGTTCTCGGCCGCCTGCGTCAGCATCAAACTGACGAGCTTGTTGCTGACGACAAAATCATCAGCGCGGCTGACTTCGGCCAGTTCGCGGTTGCGTACGTCGATCATCTCGCTCACGACGCTGATGTGCTTTCCGGTGGCTTCCGAAATCTTGCGCAGGTGCAGCAGGGTGACGAGGGTTTTGGTGTCAGCCGGTTGCGCCGCCAGATCTTCCGTGTAGCCAAGCACCAAAACGTGGTCGTAGGAGGTGATGTCCAGGCGCTCCAGCGAGGCGCGATGGCTTGTGTCGATCTCGGCGAATTCGATCGCGAGGTTCGGACCGTGGGCGATGGAGCCGACCTTCTCGCTGAGATCGCCCACGTCGGCGATGATGGTGAGTTGCGATCCCGGCGGCACATAATGCGAGAGTTCGGAGGCGATGATCGGCGCACGACGGTTCCAGCCGAGCATCAGCGTTCGTTCCGGCGCCCGCGACCGGGGGGCCGGTTTCCGCAAAGCGGAGCCGTTCACCGGCGCGCCGGGCCGTGTGATTGCGATCTTGTCATCGTCCTCGGCGATCAGCACCAGCTTCTCGCCCGCTCGGAGCGGGCGGTTCATGTCGGGATTGAGCTCGACGAGGCGGGATGATGCGGCGATGCCGATCGGCACGCATGCACCGAATGCCATGAGGATCTCGCCGAACGGGCGGCCGACGAGGTCAGGCTGCTCGGTCGCATAGATTTCGCAGCCGTCGAAATCGAGCAGTTCGGTATAGACCGCGCTGAGGCCTGACTGGCGGCTCGACTGCACCATGATGCGGGCGATCAGGTCGTCGGCCAGGACCAGCTGGAGTTCGTCGCCGCCGACCACCTGCGCCAGCTCCGCATTCTTCATGTCGCGGATTTCGGCGGCGATCTGATAGCTGGCCTCGCGCCGATCCGGTGCGTTGACCAGCGCCAGAACGGTCTTGATCACCTGGGAGTCTGGATCGTCCCCCTCGGGCGAGAGGATCACCACGGAACGGGACGTCTGCGGGTTGACGAGGGAGAGGTCGTAGAGGTCGGTGGGATCCCCCGAGCGGCAGATGATGCGGGTGTTGTGAAGCTCCGCCACCTTGTCGGCGATCTCGTCTTCCATCTCCACCTTGTCGCGATGGGCCATGATGACGATGCGCGGCCGGCGGCGGCTCTCATTGGCCACCACCAGTTCGGAGATGACATCGAAGATGGACGGCGACCAGTTCAGGATGACGGTGTGGTCCTTTTCAAGGACCTGGCTGCGGCCTTTGCGCAGGTCATCGAGCTTTGCCTCCATGCCGGAGCTTAGGACGCCGATCAAAGCGGACACCACGAAGATGCCCGCCAGCGTCACTAGGAGCATGACGATACGGTAGGCCCAGCCGCTATCGGCACCCATGGTGCCGGCGTCGAGGGTGCGCATGAGCGCTTCCCAGGTCGCCTCCACGAAATCGAGTGGCTCGGCATCATCAGGAGCAATGCCGGCCGCCGCCAGAAACAGTCCCGCAACGACAATGGTTATGAGGGAAATCAGCCCGAGCCAGCCGATCAGGGCGATCGGGCCCGCGGCCATGGTCTTGTCGAACTCGTATTTCAGCCGCTGCTGCCAGCCCACGGATTTCATCATGTCATCGGCGCCAGCGGCGCTCCCCCCGGTATTACGATAACATTCATGTATCCATAGTTCTTATCCGTCTCATGACCGATTCACCTCACGGAAGGCCGGTCCTGGGGTATGCCGGCCTTTATCTTCCGCGTGATCTCCGTGCCCGCTCGCGCGCCATCATCCCGACTCCCGCAAGCGGGAGTGGGGATGCGTTTCACAGAGACGAGGGGGAGAAGCTTCAGTCCGAGGCGCGGGCGGCCAGGGCTTCGAAGTCGATATGATGGCCGGCGCGGTCACGCTTGGAGGCGAGGTAGCGCACGTTTTCCTGGGTGGGCCGGCCGAGCACGCGCTGCTCGGCCGCCACATCCAGCCCCGCCGCCTTCAGCGCGGCGATCTTCTGCGGGTTGTTGGTGATGACCTGCACCGAGGCGATGCCGAGCTGCCGCAGCATCTCCGCCGCAAAGTCGAAGCGCCGCTGGTCGAGGCCGAAGCCGAGCACCTCGTCGGCATCATAGGTGTCGAAGCCCTGGGACTGGAGCTTGTAGGCGCGCATCTTGTTGGCGATGCCGTTGCCCCGCCCTTCCTGGTCCAGATAGAGCAGCACCCCGCCCTCGTCCTTCGCCATGCGCTGGACGGTGTCGCGGAGCTGGTCGCCGCAATCGCATTTCAGGCTGCCGAACAGGTCGCCGGTGAGGCAGGCGGAATGCAGGCGCACCGGCACGGGCTTTGAGAAATCCGGCTTGCCGACGATCACCGCCACCTGGTCGCGCAGGCCCTCGCCACCGCGGAAGACCACGAATTCGGTGTCCGGCGCGCCTTCCAGGGGCACCGGCGCGCGGCCGACTATGCGCAGCGCCTTCGCCTGCCGTCCGCGATGGGCGAGGATGTCGTCCGCCTTCACGTGAAGGGCCTCGCCATAGGCCGCATCCTCCGCCACCGGGGCGATCACGGCGGCGGGGAGCACCAGAGCGAGCCGGAGCAATTCGAGTGCCGCAACGTCAAGTGGCTCGCTGCAGGCCACGGGCGCATCGATGCGCGCATCCACCTGCAAGGCGAGCGTCTCCACCCGCTCGGGATCGATGCCGGGAAGGGCAATGCTGCCGGGCGAGGTGCGGGCAGTGCCGAGGCGGGACAGGCGCTGGGCAGGCAAGGCAAGGCGCGCGCGCAAAGGAGAGGCGGCCGCAAGGGCGGCGGCCGCCTCCGCGTCCAGCGCTTCAGCGCCGAGGACGAGGGCGCGCTCGCCGTCCGTTTCCAGCAAGATCGGGCGTCCGGACCGAAGTTCGGCCATGGCGCGCTCCACTGCCGTGTGGCCTGCGCGCTCTTCGGGTCCTAAAGTCGGGGGAACGGGTGGCCGCTCAGGGGACATGCAAACCTCACAGACGCTCGGTACTTGTGCGGTGCCGATGATTTGTTCAAGCCCCGCAGCTTTCGAAATGCCATTTCATCGAAGCGGACCCACACTCTATCTCAACCGTTAAACCGGCCTGTGCGTTCCCGATACAGCGCGCAGGCGGATGAGGCCAAGGCCAAGTGCATGCAGGACTATGACCCATTTTCCACCGCAGGTGCAGGCTCCAGCTTGGCTGATCGCTCTCTCGTGATCGGACAGCTCGGCCAGTCCCTTGACGGGCGGGTCGCAACCTTGTCCGGGGAATCGAAATATATCAGCGGGGCGTGCGCGCTCGACCACCTGCACCGTCTGCGTGCGGCAGCGGACGCCGTCATCGTGGGCATCGGCACCGTGCTGGCGGACGATCCGCTTCTGAACGTGCGGCGTGTGCCGGGCCGTAATCCCGCGCGGGTCATCATCGATCCCTCGGGCCGGCTCGACCATTCGGCGCGGTGCCTGGGGGATGACGGCACGCGCCGGATCGTGCTGCGGCGCGCGGGTGCTGTCGGGACCTTGCCGCCGGGTGTCGAGGCCATGGCGGTGGCTGCCGATACGGAAGGTCGCCTGCCGCCGGCTTCCATTCTTGCCGCCCTGCGCGCGGCGGGCCTCCGGCGCGTGCTGGTGGAAGGCGGGCCGGCGACCCTCGCGTCCTTCCTTGACGCAAGGGCAATCGACCGGCTCCATATTCTCGTCTCGCCGGTGATCCTCGGATCCGGCCGCACGGGCCTTGATCTTCGGCCCATTGGCGGCCTCAAGGATGCCTTGCGCCCCGCGAGCCGGGTGACAGTGTTCCCGGACGGCGACGTCCTGTTCGACTGCGACATGCGCCAGGCGGCGCTAGAGGAGAACGGTCATGGAGAGCGCACTGATCACGCCGTATTCGCGCCCGGCTAGGTGGATTCACTGGATTACCGCCGCTCTGGTGCTGTTGGTGATCCCGTTCGGCCTCATCATGATGCGCCTTCCCTCCGGGCCGGCGCAGGACCAGCTTTTCGACCTGCATCGCTCCATCGGCTTCACCATTCTTTGCCTCGCCGTTTTGCGGGTCTTCGTGCGCATCATCAACGGCGCCCCGCCGGCGGCTGCCGCCTTGCCGGCGTGGCAGCGCGTGGTCTCGCAGGTGGTGCATTATCTGCTCTATGTGCTGATCTTCGTCATGCCCCTGCTGGGCTGGGCGACATCCTCGGCCTTCGGAGCGCCGGTGAGCGTCTTCGGCCTGTTCACGCTCCCTGATCTGGTGGCGAAGAACGAGCCTTTGTCGGACGCCCTCGGCGCAGCGCACACCTATCTCGGCTATGCCATGACCGTGCTGGTGCTGATCCATATCGGCGCCGCGGTGTTTCATGGCGTGATCCAGCGCGACGGCGTGCTGTCGCGCATGATCCCGGCGCTCAGCCGGCGCTAGAAGGGCATCAGCGCCACGCGAGAAGGTCGGTGTGGCCGATCTCGCAGCTGGCGCTCCTGCGCGCTTCGGCCCAGGCGGCGGCTTCGGTGGCGGCGATGCGGCCCGTTTCCACGGCCGCAGCCGCCGTGCCTTCGGCCAGGGCCCGGACGAGCCCGCCATCTTCCGGTCCCAGGCGCCAGGGGCTGTCGGCGCGTTCCACCGCGTAGTCGTGGCTGCGGAAGGCGCGCTCCAGATGGTCCGAGGCGGCGTTGCCCAGAGCGGGGCCGAAGCCCTTGTCCTTTCCCTGGTCAGCCGCGAAGGCGGCGGCGATGGCCGCATCGCCCGCATGGGGCGGCGCCCACATATCCCGGCCGTTGCAGGTGAGGACGGTGAGGAAGGCCGCGTTGAGGTGCGCCACCTCTGCCGCGAAGGCGTCGATGAAAGGCGCCGAGACGAGGTCGAAGAAGGCCGAGGCGGTGACGAGATGGGGCCGTGGCCGGCCGATCTCGGCCAGGGACCGCGCAAGGTCCGCCACGGTGAAATCAACAGTGATTCGCCGGCTATCCTTGGTGAGCAGAAGCGCGTCGTCCTGCGTCTCGCAGCCATCGGCCCAGGCGGCGAGGGCGCGCCGGGCCTGTGCGAGGAGGGCGGGCTCATAATCCAGCAGGTGCCAGTGCTGGTGCGGGCCGAAATAGGGCGCGCTGGCCCGGAGGTTGGCGCCGGTCCCGGCGCCGAGGTCCACGATCCTCAGGGGATCGTGCCCGGCGAGCTGGTGCACAGCCGCCTCCGCCAATGCGGCATTCCGGGCGCGGGCGTCGGCCGGCTCGCGCAAGGCGAGCCATTCGGCGGAAAAGCCGCTCATCTGGCGGCGCTCTGGCGGGCGGCGACGGCTCTGAGCACCTCGGCGATGGTCCCCGCGGTCTCGTCCCAGGTCGGGAAAAGCTGCCCCGCTTCAAAGGCGTAATCTGCGAGGCGCCGGCGGCCGATGGGGTCGGACAAGAGGGCGCGTAATGCGGCAGCCAGGGCCGGGGCATCGCCCGGCGGCACTTTCAGGCCGGCGCCATCAGGCACGGTGTCGTCCGCGGCGCCGCCGGTGGTGCAGACCAGCGGCAGCCCGCGCCGCAGGGCCTCCGCCAGCACCATGCCATAGCCCTCGTAGAGCGAGGGATGGACGAAGATGTCGCTCGCCTCATAGGCACGGGCGAGCTGGTCGGCGGCGAGGGCACCGGTCAGCTTCACCCGCGCGTCCAAGCCGGCGGCGACGATGGCCGCGCGCAACGCGCTCGCCTCCGTGGGGTCGAAATCCAGGCTGCCGACGATGGTCAGCGTCCAGGGGAATTCCTTCACTGCCGCAAGCGCTTCCATGAGGATGCCGTAGCCCTTGCGGGGGATGACGGACCCCACGGCCAAAAGGCGCGGCGGGTCGCCATCCGCCGCCGCCCGGGCGACCGGCTCCGTGCCGGGCTCGGCGACGGTGAGGCGGAGGGCCGGCACGCCATATTCGGCGTCAAGGGTGAGGGCGGTGGGGCCGCTGGTGACGACCACGGCGGAACAGATTGAGAGCGCAGACTTCTCGCTCTCGAACAGCCGCGCACGGGCGCTCTCCGCCAAGCCCTCTTCCAGCGCCAGCGGATGATGGACCAGCCCCACCAGCCGGCCGGAAAGGGGCTCCAAGCGGTCGGAGGGAATGGCGCCGAGGGCAAGGCCGTCCACCAGGAGGACGCTGGACGGGTCCGAGTCTACAAGAGCCTTAACAGCGCCCTCGATTGCGTCGTCGGTCGGGAAAGGAAAGCCGGCCGGCAGGGGCAGGGGTGCGGCGTCCACCCCATGGGCGGGCAGATGCGCCAGCACCTGCCGGTCATAGGCATAGCCGCCGGTGGGGGTGGAGAGCGCCCCGGGAAAGGCGAGCAGGGCCTTGATCATTCAGGGATATCGCCTTCGTACCAGGCGCGGGCCACATGGGATTCATGCAGCGTCACCCGCAGCCGGGTCGGGGCATCCGGGCCGAGGTTCCCCCCTTGGACGGCATCGGCGAAGCGGTCGAAGATATGCCGGCAAAGGACTTCGGTTGAGGTGTTCCGGCCGGCGAATTCGGGCAGCTCGTCCAGGTTCCGGTAGGCGAGGGGGGCGAGGATCGCCTTCAGCACCTCGTGCGCCCAGCCCATGTCCACCACGACGCCGTCGGCCGTGAGGCCCGGGCTGAACAGGGCGACATCCACAATAAACGTGGCGCCGTGGAGCGCTTGCGCGGGCCCGAACAGCGCGCCCTTGAAGCTGTGGGCGATCATGATGTGATCGCGCACTTCGACCGCGTACATTTTCGACCCCCTCGGGTGGATTTTCAGGATGGATAGCGCACTACGGTCGCGACGTCTGCCGCCCCGCCATCCAGGATGCCGCCGAGCGCAGCCGGGAGGTCGGCGAAGGCCACTTCGCCCGTGATCAGAGCGTCGAGCCGGTCGTCGCGCAGCAGGTCCAGCGCCTTGGCGAGGCGGCGGCGGTGGGTCCAGCGCGGGCGGCGCGCGGGGGGCAGGGCGCCCACCTGGGAGGAGATGAGCCGCAGCCGCTTGCAGTGGAAGGGGCCGCCAAGGCCCACTGTCACCGCCTCATCGCCATACCAGCTTACTTCCACGAGGCTCGCCTCGGTGCCACAGCAGGCGAGGGCGGCTTCCAGGCCCTCAGAGGTGGCACTGGTGTGGAACACCACGTCCGCCTCCGCGATCCGGCCGGGGCAGGCCATGAAGCGGGCACCGAAGGACTCCACCAAGGGGCCTCGGGTGGGGTTTGGGTCGAGCGCGGTCACGTCCGCCCCCGGCAGCCGCGCGGCGAGATAGGTGATGAGAAGGCCGATGAGCCCCGCGCCCACCACAGCGATGCGGTCGCCGGCGCCGGCGCCGGAATCCCACAGGGCGTTGAGCGCCGTCTCCATATTGGCCGCGAGCGTCGCGCGCCGGGCGGGCACGCCCTCCGGCACCAACATGGCCATGCTCGCGGGCACGATGAAATGGTCCTGGTGCGGGTGCAGGGCGAACACGTCGCGGCCGGTGAGGGCGTCGTCTCCGGCAACCACCCGGCCGACGCTGCAATAGCCGTATTTCACGGGAAACGGGAAATCGCCCACCTGCATGGGCGAGCGCATGCGCTCGCGATGGGTGGGATCGGTGAGGCCGGCATAGATGAGGCGCTCCGTGCCCCGGCTGATGGCGCTCCAGGAGGTGCGCACCAGCAGTTCGCCCGTCTTGGGCGCGCAGAGCGGCTCGGCCTCCAGCCGCGCGGTGCGGGGCGCCACGTACCAGAGCGCCCGGGCCGACGCGGTTTCGGCATCCTCGGAAGCTCTGGAGTGTCGTTTTGCCACAGCGGCCATGTTCATAGGTCCCGACCTCGTGATTGCGGCTTCACCGCCCGCCTGACTTAACGTTCTGTCCGCGCGCCCGCCGGAGCTTCCATGACCCTTCGCATCGATCCCGTCACCCTGGCATCCGGTATCCACGGCTCGAGCGCGGAGGCTGCGCGGCTGATGCGTCGGCGGCGCCTGATGCTGGGCCTCAATCTCATCACCCTCGCCGCCGTGGCGACTGTCGCTGCGATCATCGCGTCGGCGGGCGGGTGGACGGTGGCCAGTATCATCCTCTTCCTTTGCGTCGTTGCTGTAACGCCCTGGAATGCAATTGGTTTCTGGAACTCGCTGGTGGGCCTCATCCTGCTGCACGGCACCCGTTCCGGCCCCGCCGCCGCCGCGCCTTTCCTCGGCGCAGGAGAGGGCGATGCGCCGATCCTGGTACGTACCGCCATTCTTATGACCCTGCGCAACGAAGATCCCGATCGTGCCATTTCACGTCTTCGTGCAGTGAAGGCCCAGCTTGACCGCATGCCCTCCGCCGGCCTGTTCGATTACTTCCTTCTCAGCGACACCTCGCGGCCCGAGGTCGCAGCGGCCGAAGAGGCGGCGGTGGCCCGCTGGCGGGCGGAGGAGGGCACGCGCGGCATCCATTACCGCCGCCGTTCCGACAATGCAGGGTTCAAGGCCGGCAATGTCCGCGACTTCTGCCTGCATTGGGGCAGCCATTACGAACTGATGCTGCCGCTGGATGCGGACAGCCTCATGGGGGCCTCCACCATCCTGCGCATGGTGCGCATCATGCAGGCGCAGCCGCGCATCGGCATCCTGCAGAGCCTGGTGGTGGGGCTTCCCAGCGCCAGCGGGTTCGCCCGGCTGTTCCAGTTCGGCATGCGCGCGGGCATGCGCTGCTACACCTTGGGCGCCACGTGGTGGGCGGGCGATTGCGGGCCGTTCTGGGGCCATAACGCGCTCGTGCGCATCACCCCCTTCCGCGACCAGTGCGACCTGCCTCTCCTGCCGGGAACGCCGCCCATGGGCGGGCACATCCTCTCCCACGATCAGGTGGAGGCGGTGCTGATGCGTCGCGCCGGCTATGAGGTGCGGGTGCTGCCGGTGGAGAGCGAGAGCTATGAGGAGAACCCGCCCACGCTGCCGGACTTCCTCACCCGCGACGCGCGCTGGTGCCTCGGCAATCTGCAATATCTGAAGCTGCTGGGCCTGCCCGGCCTGCGGCCCATGGGGCGCTTCCAGCTCATCTGGGCGATCCTCATGTTCCTCACCGTGCCGGCGGTGCCTCTGGCGCTGCTGGTCCTGCCCTTCGCCGCGCCCTCCGTTCCGGCGGAGATGGCGCCGCTGGCGGCGGGGCTCTATCTCGCGCTGCTGGGGCTCTGCCTGTTCCCGAAGCTCGCCGGCTTTATCGATGTGGCGCTGACGCCCGGCATGGCGGCGCGCTATGGCGGGCGGGCGCGCTTCGCCCTCTCGGCTGTGATGGAACTGGCCTTCTCCTTCCTGCTCAGCGCCATCAGCGCGCTGTCCACCACGGGGGTGCTCGCGCGCCTTCTCGTGGGGCGCGTGCGCGGCTCGTGGGGAGGGCAGGCGCGTGACGCCCATGCGGTGTCCTGGGGCGTGGCGGCGCGGGCGCTGGCGGTGCCCACCGCCTACGGGCTGTTCGTGGCGGGCGCGTTGCTCGCCATGGCGCCGGGATTGCTCTGGTGGGTGATGCCTTTGGTGGCGGGATGCTGGCTCGCCATTCCCTTCGCGGTGCTGACCGCGGATCCCCGGCTCGGCGCGTTCCTGGCGCGCCACAGGTTGTGCGCGCTGCCGGAGGAGCGGGACGTGCCGGACGTGGTGCGGCTGTTGTCCGGGGCGCCGGCACCGGAGTTGGAGCGGGCTGCGTAGGCGGCGCCGCCGAACTTCGCATCTCCCAGTGTGCGGCGACACTGGCGAGTACGGAAATACGGGCCTATCGGGCGGGCCTGCAGATTTTGACGACCGCGTAAGTCTTCTTCATGCTGGCCGCGGCGTCGGCCCCGGTTATCAGCACCGTCGTCCTTCGGCCTCCCTCCCCCGCAAGCGGGAGAGGGAGTCTTAATCAGGGGGAGGGAGCCCTCACCTCACCGCAGAACGGGCATGACGAATTCCGCGCCCGTGCGCACGCCCGAGGGCCAGCGCGCGGTGGTGGTCTTCACCCTGGTGTAGAAGCCGACGCCTTCGAGGCCGTAGACATTGCGGTCACCGAAGATGGACCGCTTCCAGCCGCCGAAGGAGTGGTAGGCGATGGGAACCGGGATCGGCACGTTGATGCCCACCATGCCGGCCACCACGCCATAATCGAAGGCGCGGGCCGCCCCGCCGTCATTGGTGAAGATGGCGGCGCCGTTGCCGTATTCGTGCTCGTTCACCAGGGCCAGGGCCTCGTCGAACGTGTCGGTGCGCACCACCGAGAGCACCGGGCCGAAGATCTCTTCTTTGTAGATCTTCATGTCCGGCGTCACGTTGTCGAACAGGCAGCCGCCGATGAAATAGCCGTCCTCATGGCCCTGAAGCTTCAGCCCGCGGCCGTCCACCACCAGATCCGCGCCCTCGGCAATGCCGGCTTCCACGTAGCCCGTGACCTTGGCGAGGTGCTCCTTGGTGACCAGGGGGCCCATCTCGCTCTCGGGGTCGAGGCCGGGGCCGACCTTCAGCGCCTGGACGCGGGGAACCAGCTTCTCCATGAGCGCATCGCCGATGCCGCCCACCGCCACCGCCACGGAGACCGCCATGCAGCGCTCGCCGGCCGAGCCATAGCCGGCGCCCATGAGGGCATCCACGGTCTTGTCGAGGTCGGCGTCGGGCATCACCACCAGATGGTTCTTGGCGCCGCAGAGCGCCTGGGCGCGCTTCCCGTGGGCGGTGGCCGTGCGGTAGACATATTCGCCCACCACAGTCGAGCCGACGAAGCTCACCGCCGCCACCTTGGGATGAGTGAGGAGGGCGTCCACCGCCTCCTTGGCGCCGTTCACCACATTGAACACGCCGGCGGGCAGGCCGGCCTCGGCCAGAAGCTCGGCGAGGCGCAGGCCGCAGGAGGGGTCCTTCTCCGAGGGCTTCAGCACGAAGGTGTTGCCGCACGCCAGCGCCACCGGGAACATCCACAGCGGCACCATTGCGGGGAAGTTGAACGGCGTGATGCCGGCGCATACGCCCACCGGGTGGCGCATGGAGAAGGTGTCGATGCCCCGGCCCACCTGGTCGGAGAACTCGCCCTTCAGAAGGTGCGGGATGCCGCAGGCGAACTCCACCACCTCGATGCCGCGCGCCAGCTCGCCCTTGGCGTCATCGAAAGTCTTGCCGTGCTCGCGGGTGATGATGGTCGCGAGTTCGTCCATGTGCTTTTCAAGCAGGTCCTTGAACTTGAACATCACGCGGGCGCGGGCCGGGGCCGGCAGGGCGGCCCAGGCCGGGAACGCCTTGGCGGCGGCGGACACCGCCCCGTCCACAAGAGCGGCATCGGCGAGGCCGAGATCGGCGATCTGCTCGCCGGTGGCCGGATTGAAGGTGGGGACGGTGCGCGCGCCGGCGCCCACGGGCTTGCCGGCGATGAAATGGCCGATGGTCTGCATGATGCGTTCTCCCTGGAGGGAACCCTTGCGGCGGACGGGTGAGGGAGACGAACCACGTCAGGGCAGATCCTCGCCCCTCACCCCGGCCTCCCCCCGAGGAGAAGGCCGTTCCCGTCATCCAGGCGCGTGCCTGGAACCGCAAAGATCTCGGGATGCACCAAAGCTGTGGAAAGTTCGCGGATCAACGCCTAACAAGGCGCAGTCATTCCGCGAAAACAGGCTTAACCTGTGAATTGGGACCATGCCCGCATCTTCCTCGCCGTCGCCCGCGCCGGGCAGATCCTCTCAGCGGCGGTGCGGCTCGGCCTCGATCACGCCACCGTCACGCGGCGGCTAAACGCGCTGGAGGCGGGCCTCGGCGCCAAGGTGTTCGAGCGCCGGCCCACGGGCTGCACGCTCACCGCCGTGGGCGAGCGCCTTTTACCCATCGCCGAGCGGGTGGAGAGCGAGATGCTCCAGGCGCAGGCGCTGCTGGGCGGGGCGGACCTCAAGCTGGAGGGCACGGTGCGCATCGGCGCGCCCGATGCCTTCGGCACCTATTTCCTCAGCCCCCGCCTCGCGCGCTTCTCCGAGCAGCATCCGGACCTGCTGCTCCAGTTGGTGCCGCTGCCGCGCACCTTCTCGCTCTCCAAGCGCGAGGCGGACATCGCCATCATCCTGGAGCGGCCGCAGGAGGGGCGGCTCATCGGGCGCAAGCTCACGGACTATTCGCTCAGCGTCTATGCCTCACGGGCCTATCTGGCGCGCACGGGGCCGGTGCATGGACGGGAGGACCTGAAGGACCGCACCCTCATCACCTATGTGCAGGACCTCGCCTACAGCCCTGGCCTCGACTACATGGACGCGCTCTCGGACGTGGCGGGGCGGCGCTTCGAATGCGCCAGCGCGGTAGGGCAGCTGGAGGCGGTGAAGGCGGGGGCCGGCATTGCCATCCTCCACGATTATGCCGCCGCCGCGCATTCCGACCTCGTGCGCATCCTGCCCGAGACACGGTTCCAACGGACCTATTGGCTGGTGATGCACGCGGACATGCGCGACCTCGGCCGCATCGCCGAGACCGACCGTTTCATCGCGGATGAGGTGCGCGCCTGTCGGGCGCAGTTTACGGGATAGGGGAGTTCAAGGGCCGCTTCGGGGCAATCCCGGAGGAAGGGCTGAGCGGCGCGGGGGGGTGCCGCTCAGCCCTTTACCCATCGGCGGGGCGGTGCCTCCGGGCAGGTTTGATCATCGCCGGATTCGTTTCTGAAGAAAGGGCGCAAAGGTTGGAGCAAAAGGGTTCGAAAGCAGTGAATTCCATTCGCCCAAAAGTGGTACGTACGGGAGTAGTATTATTTCAGGTGGAAAGTTTAATATTTCAATGAGATATGCGAAGCGCCCGCCAACTCTTTGGCCGCAGACGGATTTAGCGTGCGGGCTGGCGGCTGAGCTCGGGAAATGGTGCCGGTTGAGGGGATTGAACCCCCGACCTTCGGTTTACAAAACCGCTGCTCTACCGCTGAGCTAAACCGGCGCTACCATCAAAATCATTCGACTTATCATATACTTACTTACTGTCCGGCACACGTAAAACCGATTGTCTTGTGCCGTATTTTGTGCCGTCCGCTTATCTCCTCTCTTCACCTGTCAGCCGCCCTTCGTCAACCCCTCCGCGCTTCGCGCGCTCGGCTTCCTCGGGCGTTAAAAATTCCAGATACATCTCCGTCGTCTTCACCGAAGAATGGCGCAGATGCTCCTTTAGCGCATAAATGCTGCCTCCGTCGCGGAGGTATTCAACGGCATAGACATGCCGCATGTCGTGGAAGCGAAACCCCCGGAACGGACGCCTCTCTTTCTGTGCCGCCTTCTGTGCCGCCCGCCTCGCACGGGAATAGACGAAAGCCGCCTGCGAAATTGGCTTGCCGTCGTGGTGGAAGATCCGCGAGCACGTCATGGATGCCGGCTGGCGGCTGAATATTTCGACGGCCTCCGATGACAGGCTGATCGCCCGCTGCTTATTTCCCTTCCCTCGGATAAGAATGCTCGCGCGGGCGGCGTTGAAGTTCTTCCGCTCTGCCGTCGCGAGTTCATCCTGCCGCATTCCGGTCGCGCGGGCCGCGCGCAGCATCTCGCCATAGACGGGCGCGAGGCGTGACAGGACAAAAAGATAATCGTCCTCGTCCGGCAACATGATTGGGTCGCGCCTCTCTTTCAGGCGGCGCATCTTATCCAAGGCGGGGTTGCCCTCGCGCCAGTTTTCATCCTCGCAGAAATCCAGCAGCGAAGAAATCGCCTGCAAGTCGCGTCGGATGGTGGCGTTTGTGATGCCTTCGTTCCTGCGCGCGGACACGAAGCGATTGATGCTTTCCTTGTCCAGATCTGCGATGGGGAGCGTGTTGAATGTGCGGCCTGCGATAGATAGGGAATCCGCGTACCGCTTCGCCGTCCGGGGCGCCACTTGCTGTTTGATATAATCTGCCCAGGCTGTGACCGCATCGACCCACAACAGATCGTGCTCGCGGAACCGCGCGCGCCCCACAGCCTTGTCGCGAAGCTCCTTTACACGCCGCGACGCAACTGCTGGAGAGCCTGTTCGCAGGCTTTCACGGACTTCTCCACCTTCAACGGAAAACCGCGACCATAGCGTGTCTCCCCGCCAGTAGGTGTGTTTCGGCGCTTTTGGTCGTTCTGGCATTGTGTGCGCTCCCTGATCCAGTTGCGAAGCGCGGCTTCGTCGAAGGTCCATAGGCCGCCGATCTTGCACGCCCCTGGAAGCTCGCCGCGCGCGGCCAAGGCTTGCACGGTCCTCGTCTCAATGCCAAGGATGCCGGCCGCCGCGTGGGCTCGGATACGTTCGAAGGTGACCGTGCGAGCCATGGCCTACCCGCCCCTCTTCTTGAGCGAGAAAGGCCACGAAAGGGCAATGCCAGCGATCACAAGGCAAACCCCAACAACAGAGCGTCCGCTGGCGATCATCCCGCCGCCGGCCGAACAGAGCCCCCATCCTGCGATGATGAATTTCATTGGGGGCTCCCCTTAGGAGTAGAGGGGCGGGAGGCGTCAAAGCCCTTGCGCCAGATGATCTTCATGCCGGACTTGTAGGGCTCGGGGCAGATCCACCAGCCGAACTCGCTTATGCGCCTGAAGGTCCACCACCGGGCCGCACGGATAGCGCTCGTGAGCTTTGCCATGGCCTACCGCTCCTCTTCTAAGGCGCGGAGGCCGGCGGGGGTGATGCGATAGCCGTGGTGGGCGCGCATGAGGCTTTTGCCATATTGAATCACGCCTGCCTCTTTCATCTCCTTCAAATTTGTCCCGCTGGCGCATCGCCCATTGCCAATACGTCCAAATCCATCGGGTAGGAGGCGGGCCGGGATATAGTCGTCGGCTTTTCCAAGCGCGGTCAGCACGAAGCGCCATGAAGGTTTCAGCTTCGCCATGGCTCAAGCACCTCCAGGGGTGCGAGAGCGGATGCCCTGGGCCAGGGCTATGCCGAAGCGCGCACGGTTAGTGCTTTTCTGGATGAGGGCTTCGGTCGCCCCGGCGCGAGCTAAAGCCTCCGCCACCTGCACCTCCTTTTCCACCTGATCTTGGAGGTATTGGTGGCACGCCTCGCGCTCTGCCAGCACCGCCGCGTCCCGCTCGGCTTCCAGTTCCTTGATGCGGGCTTCGTCTTCCGCGCGCTGTTCGGTGAGGTCGCGAACCTCATTCGACAGGCTCAGAACGTCGCCGGCATGAAGCTGCTTCCACGCCGAAAGTTCGTCTCTCTCTGCCTTGAGGCGGGAGAGTTCGGCGGCCGCTTCTCTTTTGAGGGATGACGCGCGGTGCCAATAGCGCTCCTTCAGTTCGTCTCGCATATCGGCTGCCTGGAGCAGCCTTTCCACCAGATCGCTCATTGGGGCGCCCTCACGTCGATGGCGAACACCTCGACCGGCTTCGGACCGAAGTGCGGGTGCGTGATCGTTTTGTAGGTGAAGCCGCGCCACGGGCGCTCAATGCGCCGGCTGGCGTCATCGGCCTTAGGGTAGCCGCGCGTCAGGACGATCCGGTCGTAGGTGCGACCTTCAAGGCGCCTGATCCAGAAGGGGGTGACGAGCCGGTATTCCTCGGTCTTGGTGCCGGCGGCGATCTGATCGAAGTACTCGCCATTGAGCGGCAGCGTGAGGGTCTCGCTCATGACGCACCTCCGTCCTCGGAGAGGGCGCCCCATGCGCCCCAGCCAAGCGCAACCTTGTCTTCGGTGGGATGCTTGTCGGTGCGCGGGCGAGAGGGGCAATCCCAGCTTCGTCCGTCCACTCGCCATAAGAAGCGATAGCCCGCAGCTCGTGCGCCGGCCCCGCCGATGCGGCGGGCGCCGATGTCAGTTTCCTCACAGGGCTCGCCCGCATCGGTGACGAAACGGTCCCATTCACTAGCGAGAATGTAGGTGAGGCCACGCCGGTAGCCCTTCGCATCAGCCGCCCGCCGGGCTGCGCCGTAGAGCATGCTGTCGGCGTTTGGCGTGCCAAGGGTGCAAAGGCGCGTCACCTCCACGCTTAGGCCATCATCAAGCCCGCGCGCGACTGGTCTGCCGACTACGGCAACCCCCACAATCAGGCCGCTGTCATCATGGACGGCATGGCGCCAGAGATCGCCAACGGGGGCGCCGTGATGCCGGTGATGCTCGCGGACAAAGTCCTTCGCCTGATCTCGTGTGATGGGCCGAAGCTCAATGCCCATCATGCCTCTCCCTTAGCGGGGAGGGGGAGAGCGCGGATCCCTTCGATGATTTCTTCCAGATCGCCGACATACTCTTCGCCGGTGCCGGGAAATTCGGTCATGCCGGTGGATGGGTCGTATGAGCCGTGCTCAGACACATAATCGTCAAGGCGCTTTTGGACCCACCTTGCTGCCGCCTCCGCTGAAGGTCGCCGCAGGATAGCCGCGACGTGGCGCAGTCCGGCCGCCGTGCGCGCGTCGTGCGTGCAGACTGCGGTCGCCTCGACCCATGGCGCCATCTCTGCCGGGCCGTCGCTTTCTTTCCACGCCACCGCCTCCTCCGACACGGGCGCCTCGGGGGCGGACCCGGTTGCCAGCGCTGCAATACGTTCGGGGAGCGTGAGCCACTTTCCGCCCGTTCCCTGGCAAGGCGCGTCCGCCTTATCGAGCGCGTCTTGGACCGTTTCATAGGTGGCGTCGTCCAGCATCCCTCCGGGGAGCACCTTCGTGAAGTCGGCGGTCAGTGGCGCCTCGGGGGCAGGCTCCGTGACGAGGGCGGAGCGAATACCGCGAAGCTCGGAAAGAACCCACGCGATACCGACCTTATCGAGCGACGGACGCGGGTATTTTCCGATCCCGGTATCGCTCCACTCGATCCGCTCCATAAGCGCATCCAACCCCGCCACCCCGGCAGAGACGGCCTCTTCCCGTGCTGTATTGTCGGGTGTGGGTGAGAGGGGGGCCATAATCAATCGGAGATGAGCCTTCTCCACCTCTTCAAGGGCATTAAAGCGATCAACGATGCGTTGGATCATGGTGGCCGGGTCGGGGCAATGCCGCTCCGGATCAAGATTGGTGCAGAAACGATATTCCCCGTCGCCTCCGGTGAGCCTGTCGATCTCCTGGGCAGCCTCCTCGTAACCGTCGCGCTTGCCCATGTCGTAGGCTTCGTCTGGATCATCCCCCTCCTGCACAACGGGAGGGGTGGGGGCGGCATTCTCAATGGGGCCCTCGCCAGTCTCCACGTGGTGGAGGATGTTCCGAGCCCGCGTCCTGTCACACACGAGGCCGTCCAGTTCGCCTTCGATGGCGACCTGAAGCCGCTCAATGCGCGCCTCGTCATTCCACCCCTCTCCCGCAGGCGCAGAGAGGGAGCGGGCGTATGCGAGCGCTGCGTCAACAGCGGCGGACAGAGCGCCAATCTGGTCATTCGCGTCTATGTCGCGAAGGTGAGCAGTTCGGGCGTCATCCGCCACCACATAGATAGTCGCCTCCCGCTCCGATGCTGCTGGCTCTGCCGCAAGGGCGGCATGGGAAGCGAGGGCGGCTTCTGCAGCTTCGATATGAGCCCAGGAATCCGCGAGCCACCCCGGTAGTCCCTGAGTTTCAAAATCGACGGCATAATGATTGACTGCGCAGCCCACCGCATTCTGGTAGAGCAGCTTTGCGGTCAACAGCAGGTGTTTGAACGCCTCTCGTTCCAGCGCTTCACGCATCGGTCTGTTCCTTTGAGAGGGTGGGGGCTTGCGGGTAGACGCGCAGGGAATTGGCGCCCCATTTCATGCCGTAGTACTTGCCATCGAAGCGCGCCCCGGTGAGGTTCGATCTCGGGCGGCCGTCGCGCAGCACGTAGTCGGCGGCCTGCGCTTGAGCCACTAGGTCGCCTTGGGCGTCGAGGATCACGCGGGTTGTCGGCTTCGGCCGCGCTTTGCTGTCCTGCATCACCTTCTCCCAATCGGTTCGCCGGTCAGGCGGTCCACCACAACTCCGGAAATCTTCTTCTTCCGCCGGCTCTCCCGGCTGCATGCGAAGGTGGAAGGCTTGCGGATGCCGATGTGCTTGGAGCGCACACGCCGGGCGCGGGACTTCTCCGCAACGTCGTCGGCTGTCTTGGTCTTGTGGCACCAGCCGCAGACGCAGCGGAGGTTGGCTTCACGGTTCTCGCCGCCGTTCACGAGCGCGATGGTGTGATCCGCCTGCCAAGCATCGCCGGGGGCGAGCTTGCGGGTGCAGACCTCACACCGGCCGGCAGCTCGCTCGAAAACCCTGAGGCGCACGCGCGGCGGGATCTGCGTGTCAGGCGTCGCGCCAATCCATTCCTCTACGCTGCGGGCGGCCATCTATGCGGCCTCCACAGGTGGTAGAGCCGCGGCTATGTCGCTAGGCGTCGGCTCATAGCCGCAGGAGCGGACGGCTCGGTTGTAGCCCTGGCAGTAGAGCCACGGCTTCTTCCGGCGGGCCGCCTCGTCAAAACAGTCGTCCACGTCCTTGTGGTAACGAGAGCGCGGGTTATTATTCGCGAAGGCCGAAAGCCACACGTACTTCTCGGTGACCTTGACGAACTCCTCGTCGGAGAGCGCCGGAAGATCTTCGGGGCGGTCAGACATTGCTCTCCTCCGTAGGTGGGGAGGGGAGAAGACCTCCGCGGAAGAAATACCGGACCGGAAAGGCGTTCTCGTCACGGGCGCGCATGAAATCAGCGCCAATGTGGCAGCGGCGCCCCTTCGTATCGACACAGAAAGCGCGCAGCTCTTCACCCATAGACCCGGTTTCGCCGGTGAGGGCGCGGCTGGCATGGCTTACCCAGTCGTTGAAGGTGTCGAACTGGCCGGCCCATTCGGGGGAAAATCCGACAAGCGGCGTCGGCGCATGCCATGGGCGAGGGCGATTGATGCTCATGCTGCTTCTCCCCGGCGGCGCGGTTCGTCAGGCGAGGCATCACCACAGATGCGCGCGGCGACGCTGTCGAGATCCCAATGGCGCAGGAAGGCGCCGAAAGTGGCGAGGTCGGGCTCGACGCGCCCGAAATGGGCCAGCGACACGGTGACGGGCACCGTCGCATCAAGCGCGGCGAGGCGGTGCGATAGCCGGGCGAGGTCAGCATGCTCGGCGACGCGCAGCACGTGCTTGTGCTTTGAACCGCCGGCGGCGAGGGACAGGATCTCCTCGACGCCGCCGAACTCGCGCACCAGTGCGGGCGCGCCCTTGGCGCCGATGCCCGGCACGCCCGGCACGTTGTCCACGGCGTCGCCGCAGATCGCCAGCACGTCCAGCACCTGGGCCGGCGGCACGCCGAACCGTTCGAACACGCCTTCATCGCGGATGGTGGCGCGCTTGGCTTGGTCGAACATGCACACGCCGTCGGCATCGCTGACGAGCTGCATCATGTCCTTGTCGGCGGTGGCGATGGTCACCGCCGCGCCGGCGCCGACCGCGCGCCGGGTGTAGGTGGCGATCAGATCGTCAGCCTCATAGCCGGCCATTTCGACCACCGGAATGGGCAGGGCCCCGCAGGCATCGCGCACGGCCTGGAACTGGCAGGTGATTTCGTCGGGCGCCGGTGGCCGGTTCGCCTTGTAGGCGGGTGACAGGTCGTGCCGCCAGTTGCGCCGGCCGGCGTCGAAGATGACCGCGGCGTGTGTGGTGCCAGCGATGGCCCGGTCCTCCAGCAAGGACCAAAGACGACCGCAGAATCCCGCGATTGCGCCGACGGGGTGGCCGTCGCTGCTGCGCGTCACCTTGGCGTTGGCGTGGTATCCGCGCCATAGAAGGCCGGAGCCGTCGATCAAGAGGAGGTGGTCGCCGGAGCGCATGGGGCGGAAGCTCATCCTTCGCTCCTCCGCTCGATCTCCGACCACTCGACACCGCACATGCGCGCCACATTGGCGAGAAGGCGATCGCGAGGCATGTCGCCGAGATAGTCGGACACGAGGAGGTCGATTGCCTCGTCGAGGAAATCTCGGAACTCGCCTACCTTCATGGCGGCGATGGAGCGCGGCACCGCATGCATCTCGCCGTCACTGAAGCGGAAGGCATCGACGCGGCCCAAGCGCACCAGCATCTCTGTGGCAAGCGCACGTTTGTCCATGCCGATCCCGGCGCCGACATGCGTCATCAGCCCCCAGAAGAACTTGATGGCGCGGTCGCTCTTCTTCGGCATCTCAACCTTGACCTGAGTGCCGAGGGGGATCGCCTGCGCGTCGTCGGCGTCCATCTGGGATGCCGGGATGAAGCCGCGCGCTGTCTTTTCGAGATAGATCACATCCATGACGGTCAAGCCTTCCGATGAATGCGGGCGAGGTGCTGCTCGTACAGCGCTTCAGCCTTCTGGCGCACCGCCATGGGTTGCTGGTTCACGTCCTCCTCGGCGAAGGCCCACATGCGCTGAAGCATCTGGTCGTTCATTGCGTGGGCGAACCGGCCTTCCAGTTCGGTGAGGAGATCTTCGCCAGCCGGCGGGTTCGGCCGGTCGCCGGGAAAGTCGTCTTCGAAGAGGTCGGCCCCGGCGGCGGGCGGCGCTGGGGGGCGAGGCGCGCCTGCCGCCGGGGTGGGTGCGCGCTCATCGCGCGCGGTGCTGCCAACCTGATCCGGGGGAGGGGGAACCGGAGGGGTGGGCGGCTTCGGGGGCGCCTTCGCCATCTGGGGCGGCGCCGATGGGCTGCTCTCGACCATTTCCCGAACCTCGGGGTTCGAGAGCTTGTCGAGCGGGTTCTGGACTTGGGCCTGTGCATCGGGCGAGGGAAGCGCGGCCACCGGCTTCGGCGGAGCGGGCGGCCTGGGCATCGCGCGCATCGGCTCCGCCTCGACAACCTGCTCTTCCTCGATCTCCTCGCGCAGGTATAGGCCGCCCAACACATCGGCGAAGGCGTCGCGCAGCGCGAAGGCACGGGCGCGCATCTTCATCATGCGCTCGGGGAAGCGGTGCCAGGGCGCGTCGTTGGCGGCCTCATAGGTGCCGCTGCCATCACGCCGACGGCGGGTGACCTTCATCCGGTCATCCCAGAGCCCGGCGCGCCGGGCGTCCGCGACGCTGAAACTCCCCACCACCGGCTCGGGCTCGCCCTTCCGCTTCACGGTGCAGAGCGCAACGCGGTTCTCGCCTTCTCCGGTGATCTCTTCCTTGATGCTCTCGGCGGCGCCGGACGCGCGCACCAGGGCGAGAGCAAGGTCGCCCCAGATCGTCGGCCGGCCGTTGATGACGGCGATCCGCTGAAGGGCGGTCATGGGCGGGACGCCGAGCTCCAAACCGTGGAGGATGGCGATGGCGACGGCCTGGGGATTGTCCAGACCCGCCGGGGCGAGCTTGGACTTGTGGACCGCGTCCGCCAGATAGAACACGTCCTCCATGGTCTGCGGGACCATGGCGCGGATGGCGGGAACCTGCGTGCTGATCTGGGCGAGCGCGTTCATGGTGTCCTCACGCAGCGATCTGCTTGGTGCCGACGGTGACGCCGGGCGGGGTGACGCCAGCGCCGATATTCCGGCGGGCGAGCTTCAGGAGGACTTCGGCAAGGTCCGGGTTGATCGGCTTCATGCCGGCGTAGAAGGCGGCGAGCGCCAGAGGGTCCGAGATCTGCACGTCCGGCACGGTGCGCAGGGAGACCTTGGCCCCCGTTCGGCCGGCGCCGCCACGCTGGGGCTGGGCCTCACGGGCGGCTTCGGCGGCGCGCGCCTGCGCCTCGGCAATGGCGGGATCGTCCGGCGCCTGGGCGGCGAGCAGATCGGCTTCCTCCTGCCGGCGGCGCGCTTCCTCGGCCGCAAGCCGGGCGCGCTCCTTCTCCTCGGCATCCTTCTTCTGAAGCCACGGCGTCAGGTGCGCCTTGAGCTTCTTCACCAGGGCGTCGGCGTCGTCGCGCCAACGGAAGCGTTCGTCCACCTGACGGCCGGCTTCCAGATGAGGCGTCTTCTCGGTCTTGTGGGCGTTGTCGCCGCGCGCTCGGAGATCAGACACACGCTTCGCCCACACGGCGACCTTGTCGGCGTCTTCCTGGGTCGTGATCGGCTGGGCCAGGAACCTCTTGGCAAGCTCCTGCTCGCCGGCCAGTTCCAGGCGAAGATCCTCCGCCGGGTCGCCGGTGGTGGCGTTGTTGCCCATGACGGCGCGCGGGTTCTCCGCGCCGGCCTCGGGCGCCGTCGGCTCGGGAAGCGCGGGCGCGTCGTCCGGCCAGCCCTGGCCATCGGCCGCCGCCTGATAGGCTTCATAGGTCACGGCGTTCTTCGCAGCCGCCGGCCACACCTCGCCCACATCGACATAATCCGTGCCGAGCATGGCGAACACGCTGCCGTCCGGCTCCTGCCAGATGGCGACGGGCGCCCAGATGTCGCCACGCCGCAGTCGGTAATAGCCGCTGGCGGCCTCGCTGTCGGAAATGGTGACGGTCTTGCGCATGAGCATCGCGCGCCACGTGTCGAACTGGTCACCCACGGCTTTTCCCCTTTGAATGGTTCGGATTGTCGAGGCGGTTCTTTGCCATCCGCCGGTCGGTGATGGTGGCGTGCCAAGCCAAGGCCAGAATGATCCCCGCGCTGAAGACGATGGCGCCGGCGAGGAGCAGAATGCGGACCTCGAAGTACGGGTCGGACATGGGTCAGCCCTCCTTCTTTTCGGCGCTGAAATCAGCGGCGACGGCGCAGAGGACCAGGGCGAGCGCGAACCACCAGCCGGAGAAGCCGAGCCAGAAAACCGCGTAGGCGCAGAAGCCAAGGATCGCGGCCCGGAATGCGAGGGTGGAAAGCGCGAGGATGAGGACTACGGTGTTGTTGCTCACAGGCCGTCTCCCGTCTTGCGGGAGGAGGAGAGGGCGGCACAGAGACTTTCCTTGGCCGCCGCATACTCAAGCATCAGGGCGGCGTCGCTACTTTCGCTATCTGTCGCGTAGGCATCTCCGGCCGCGAGGAAGCGATCGGCAGACCTCTCCAACTCGTCATAGGAGTGCAGCACCGCCTCAGCGTCATCCCACGCCACGAAGGGAATGCCGCTACCGCGACCGGCGACAAACTTGCGGAAACGCTCCAGCGCCCCACCGTCCTTCTTCTCGCTGTCCTGGGTCATGGGGGAGGACATCAGGCGGTCCTCCCTTCGGAGAGGGCGAGAGCGGCTTTGGCCCTGCGCAGTTCGCCATAGCTGATGCGCATGCCGGTCATTGCGTCATCGGGCCGGCCTGGGTCATCCGGCATTGATGCGAAGGGCGCCATGGCCTCGTGCAATGCTGGAGGCGCCGCGATCTGGCGGTGATCTGAGCCGGACGTAAGGGCCGCAGAGTGGATGTGATGTTCGGCCGCCGCATGCCAGCCCTCGCAAAATTCTCGCGCGGCGGTCATCTTCTCACGGCGCTGGGCTTCGGAGTTGTATCCCCAGCCGCGAAGCTCCTCCCCGCCGAGCATGACGGTGATTTCGTCCAGGTCGTTATCGACCACGCGGGGCGCGGGTGCGCTTTTAGCTTCGGCGCTCATGGCTATGCCGCTTCCATCTGTTCGGAGGAGGGGAGAGAGGCGAGGCGCGCATCGATGCGCTCGACCTCGGAGGTGAGCGCCGCGGTGTCCCCGCCCACGCTGATGCCGAAGTGGAAGGGCCGGGTCGCGGGGTTGGTGATGCGGTCGCGATAGGTGAGGAGTTCTTCCCGCTCGCGCTCGGCCGCCGACAGCTTGCCCAGCCGGTCCCGCTCCACCGCTTCAGCGAGGCGATAGCCCGCCATCGTGTGCATGCGGCGCAGGTGCATCCGCAGGAGATCGCGATAGGCCGGCGGCGTGTTCGGGTTGAACCGGCCCGCCTGCTTCCGGTGATAGTCCCGGTCGGCGCGCGCGTTCCTGATGGCTTCCGCCTGGACCGCTGCCGTGTCGATTTCGAGCTGTTCTGTGACCAGAGCGGGCATTGCCGTCCTCATCGGGTTGATAACGGATATTCCCCCGAAAGGGGAAGATCGTCAACCCCTATGAGGGGAATATTTCCCAGAATGTGGGGAAGGTTGCCGCGAATCACTTTCCACGCTGCGTCGTATTGACTCGCGTTTGGAATGAGAACGAAATAGGAACATCGGAACGTGGGAGGATGAGATGCAGGAGGGGGAGCGCATGCCGATCGCGCGTCAGTTCAAGCTTTTCGTGCGATGCGAATGCTGCCGGCGGGAGTCGTCCCGCGTGATCGATGTGCCGGATGTGGAAGATGCGCCGACGGATGTTGAGGAACTGCTTTGCAGCACGCTCTTGGAGCGCCAGGTGTTCGACTGCCGCGAATGCCATGGCACCATCGGGCTGATAACCGGCGTGGCCACGCTTGAAGCGGAGGCGGCTTAAATGAAGCCGTCGGGCATAACACCGCGAGACGAAGCCGAACTGGTGGCGGCACAAACTTTAGCTTTCTTGGCCGGCGATGCAGAGCTTCTCGTGGGCTTCCTTAGCCACACTGGCCTTACCTCGGACAGCATCCGCGCGGCAGCGCAAAGCCCGGGTTTCCTAGTGGGCGTGATGGACTACGTGCGCGAGCGTGACTGGCTCATTGAGGAAGCGGCCGAGCACATCGGTATCACCATTCCCACTTGGATCAACGCCTGCCTAAGTCTGAGCGGCGCCCACGCGGTGCTCGTCCAGGCGTCCGGACCTAAGGCAGATCTTCCGTCGCTCCCGCGGCGCTCTCTTTATAGATAGGAACACATGATGGCCAAGAAGACGTTCTTCGTGGTGCAGCCTTACGAGCTCAATAAACGGGGGAAGCTCAAGGCGAGTCCGGCAATGGAGGTTCGATCCGCCGATGATGCTCGCAGGGTGGCGGAGCGAATGAGTGTAGCTAAAGCCGGCGCCGTTGCGTTCTCCGCAGACGTGGACACCGACTTCGGAGACGCTGATCCCCCGGTGTTCATTGCGAGCTTTGGTCAGGTGCCGGACGAGGCCGCGGAGATGGGATAGGGCGACGCCACTATGTGATATGCTGGCCGCTGGAAAGAAGCGTGGATTGACCGGTAATGGCGCCTACGAACCCAGAGACAAGGAAGGAGTCGCTCCGCGCCTGGGTGTCGGGTTTGGCTGTCACCCTCACGACGATTGTTGCCTATCTCGCATTCTGGCGACTGGCGCCAGGAACCACATTCATAGTTGGTTGCGTGGCTTTCATTGGTCTGGTGGCGGCAGGGTGGGTGCTTGGGCGTGAAAGTGGTCCTAATCGACGCTAGGGGAAATGACCTCGACTACACTTCGCCCTTGCCGCGCAACCTTCCATTCGTCACCAACCAGTTGCTGCTTAATCTCTAGCCTGATTGTCATCGGGATATTGGCACGAAGTCTCTCCCGAATACCGCTCTTGTCTAGCTCGGCAAGGAAGCGTTTGTCCCTCATTACTGCATTGAAAGTTCCGGGCAATCCCTCTTGTCGAAATGTCCAAGACCTGGGGGCATTCTCAAGTCGTGGAGTTACAAGAACGACTTCAAGAACCTGTGGTATCGTTCGTTCTTTCTGCTTGTCCTCTTCAAGTTCAAACAACCCGTCGGCCTCAGGGAACTGATTGGCGGGTATGGTTGCCCTGGGCTTCCAATTCTCCCCTTCTGGAATTCCCGTTCCGATTGCGGTGATCTTTTTGTCTCGCGGGGCGACTTGATACATCGCCTTTCGATGGGCCTTCACGGTTTCTGCGCCGGATGCTTTCTCGAATAGCTCACGAAGCTCTCGCTTCTGAGTTTCCGTGAAACCGTCATCGCCCAACCAATAATCGAGAGTTGGCTTAGCCGTTGTTGGGATTACCACGGCAAGCCCCATTGCTAGCCGCAGGATGGCGGGGACCTTCTTCCATCCCTCTACTACTCTCTTAACCGCTTGATTGGGGCCGGATCGCTCAATCTTGGCAATCCAATTGGATGAGCCCGGTTTGGCGGCAACCAAGCTGACCCGATATAAGCAGGTTGGGTCAACGACCGCCGCTGCCGCCCTGAGTCCCTGAGCCCACTGGATTGCTGCTGTCGCGGCGACCTCGAGGTCCGCTAGTTCACCCATCTCCGTCGCAAAATAGAGGCTAAGTTCGCCGTTATCGCCGTCGGCAACTTCGTCCATAGCAACGCCCCCCAGCGGCTACCAACTGAACTCATTCGTGACCCGGCGCACGATGGCGAGGATGGAAACCTCGCGGCCATCGTCCGCCCATAGATCCCGCTTGATCACGATCGGCTTGTGCCTAGCGTTAGTCGATCGCGGGTGAAATTCGACACGGTCGTCGTAGAGCTCGATCTGCTTCACCGACCATTCGCGGATATGGCCGCCATCCCTCGTTTGTTCCACCACGACTACCATGCCATCGCGGAGCGGGACCCGGTTGTCGAGGTCCTCGAAATTGATCCCTATGACGCGGTCGCCGGGAAAGATGGGCCGGGGTTTCAAGGCGTTCATACTGTCGCCAGCCACGTCCCATGCGGTGATGCGAGCGTGTGGGAAATCAGGATCTACCGGAACGGAGAGCATCACCGGCTCATCCTGGTAGATGTCCTCGTTCATGCGAAAGGCGCCGGCTTCAACCACGCCTATGACGGGCACATCGATAAAGCGAACCGAACTCGGCGTGAGTTCGACCGTCGCTGCGGGTTCCGCTTCCGCGGGCCCGGCTTCTTCGACGATCGCTGCCCGCGGCACGCTAAATGCCTTCGACGCAAGTTCGATCGTGCGTTCTGTAAGGCCCCGCTCGCCACGTTCGAGTTTTATGAACTGGCCGCGGGACAAGCCCATGGCGGCGGCCGCCTCATCGTGCGTCCAACCTTTGGCCAGTCTCAGTTTTCTAAGGCTCGTCCCCATAGAGGGGACATTGCCCCAATTGGCTTCGTCGCGTCTTTCCCCTATCTGGGGAAGAATGGGTTGACAATCTTCCCCCCAAAGGGGAATATCCGTCGCCATGAAGCTGCTCGACTATATGCGCGATCAAAAGCTTGACGACGAGGCCATGGCCTCGCTCGTCGGCGGGATCACCTCGCACGGCATCCGCAAGCTCAAGTATGGCGAGCGCAATGCTTCGCTTGAGGTCGCGATGCGCATTGAAGGTGCAACTGGTGGGCTAGTGCGGCCTTCCGATCTCGTAAAGCCGAGCCGAGCTTCGGCGAGCCATCACCCGGAGGGGATGGTGGCATGAGGCTCGCATCAAATTACTATGTCGTCTCGCCTGCCTCCGCGATGACGGCTACGCCACGGCGGGCACGCTGCCCTGACGCACCGTCCCGCCGTGGCGCATTCCACCTCGCAAATGTCGAGGCGGATCTAGGAAACCTCCACCGGCCCGCCCGCGTTTCTCACGTGCCGACCTTGGCATGGGCATGCTGGCGGCCGCGTCACGGCTCAAGTCCTCTCCCTGAAGCGCTGGGCCGTGGCGCGTTATTCTCGGTCCGCGCCAAAGCGGAACCAGTTTCCGATCGCGCCGTGCTGGAGCCCCGCCCCCCAGCAGTCCAGTACGGCCCCCGTACTTCACGGGGCAGGGCAGGGAGCTTCCCCCGGCTTTCTGTCCTGGCGTGCCCTTCTCTGCCGCCGGCATTCGCTCACGGCTTCCGCCGCCAACGCGCCGATGTGCTTCCAGGTTTCCTCCGGGACGGTTTCCAGCGTGACCGTCTCAACTGCCGCGCCCTCACCGGCGCGGCCTCTCTCTTCGTCCAGCATGTCATCGCCGCCGCCCGTCTATCCATGGGCTGGAGCATGGCCGGTGGCTCGCTGCATCGCACCATGATAATCGCGAGGAACATCACGTGAACGGATATGCTCGCCTGAAGGCTGGGTCGCGCGATCTCGTGGATCTCGCAGGTGGATGCACGCGTGCCGCCGGAAGAAGCCGAGCAACCCCGCAGTACCTGTCGGACTACGGTCTTTCGCACAAGAGCCCGTACATGCCGGTCGACGTCGTGGCGGACCTAGAGCAGGACGTGGGCCGTCCGATCATCACGGAAATATTGGCCGATCTGGCTGGGTTCGTCTTGGTGCCCAAGGCGCAGGCCGAGGCGCTGGGTTTGAATTTCCACGGCCACTTCGCCGACGTGTCCCGAGCCGACACCGACGTGGAGGCCGGAATGGCGGACGCTCTGCGCGACGGGCAGGTGTCGCCGGCCGAAGCCGCATCGCTCCTTCCGAAGGTGCGCCGTGCAGAACAGGAAATGGCCGAGCTGGAAAAGGACCTGATCCAGCTCGCCGCCGCCAATGTCACACCCATGAGACGCGGCGCCTAAGCGCCTCGCCCACACCGCATCACCACGTCTACCGGCATTTCGCCGGGCGCTTTCGTGCGCCCTGAAGGAGGTCTTTCATGTCGATCGGCCATTACCGTAGCAGCGACACCTATCGCGCTCTGGAGCGAGTGCTGAAGGAGTTCGGCGTCGAGCGTCACGAGGTGGAGGACAGGCGCCCCCACCCCTGTCTCCGGTTCGACTACGCCGGCGCCGAGCGGAAGGTGACCTTCGCTTGCACGCCGAGCGACCGGCGCGGCCCTACGCTGTCGGCCGCGAACCTGCGCCGCGACATGAAGAAGTGGCAGATGGAGGCGCTGGGCCGCCCGGCTCCAGTGGAGATCGAGTCCGATGCCGCCGGCCGCGAGGCGATGCCGCGTCCCGTCGTGCTCGCCTTCAACGGCGCGCCGATCCAGATCGATGCCGAAGCGCTCTGCCTGACGGACATGTGGCGCGCCGCCGGCTCCGACATGTCCAAGCGCCCCGTGGAATGGCTCCGGTCCAAGGCCGCTCGCGACTTCATTGAGCACCTGGAGATAATGGTGGGAAATTCCCACCTTTTACAGGTCGAGGCCGGCCGGGGCGGCGCCACCTTCGCTCACTGGCAGATCGGCGTTGCCTACGCCAAGTACCTGTCCCCCGACTTTCATATCTGGTGCAACACCATCGTGCGCGCCCACATGGATGGCCGCGCCGCCGCGCCGTCCGGGCTCGCGCCTGACCAGTCCGAATTGATCCGGCGCATCGACGGCATCGCCCGCATGCTGTCCCACAAGGTGACCAACATCGAAGCCGCGCTCCCGCTCATGGTCGGGCAGGCGCTCGAGGCCCATCTCGCCGCCGACCCGCGCCGGGCGGTGCTGGACTATGTGTCCGTCCGCCAGATGCTGGACGACGCTAAGGCCCTCCCGAAGGGGCGGAACCGGGTCAATCGGAAGATCGGCTTCGAGCTGCGCGCCCTTGCCGCCGTCGCCGCGCCGCCGGTCCCGCTCCGGCGCTGCCCGCACTCGGCCGTGTGGCTGTTCCCCATCGAATTTGCCTCCAGCTTCATGGCCGGGCGCGGCGCCGCGCTGGTCTCCGACCACAACGCCGCCGTGATGGGCCAAGGCGTCATCGACTTCCGCGCCGCCAAGCGCGCGACCTTCCAGAACAATCATCCTGCCTGAGGCTCGCCATGTCCGACCAGATTATTCCCACGATGGCCATGCCTGAAGTGGCCGCCCAGGTGGTGGCTTTGACTGAGCGCCTATCCCCCACCGACGCCCGGCTCAACTATGTGGCGGATCTTCTGAAGCCGATGATCGGCTTTGCGGAGGAAGAAGGCAGGAACGCCTTTTATGCGGCGTCGCGTCTGTTGGGCACCACACCCAACAACGCGAAGCACATTGTCGGGAATGTAGCGCGCCGAGGGTCCGCCGAGGCCTTCCGTGCGTGGCGCGCCGGGCCGTGCCCTCTCCCGGTCTTCGAGGTTCCCGCGCTGGCCCCACATCTGGTGGGCTTCGTCTATTTCGCCAATCCGGTTTCCGCTCCGAACGTGGTGAAGATTGGCATTTCCCCCAACCTCGTGCGTCGCATGAGCGACCTGGAGGGCGAGACCGGGGAAGAGCATGTTCTTCAGCGCTGGTTCGTCGGGACGACGCTGGACGAGGCCGTGGCCCAGTTTGCGCTCGCCGGCCGGCGCATCTCCGGCAAGTGGTTCGCCACCGGAGAGCCCGGCGGCCAGATCCCCGGCTTCATCGCCATGGGCGTGGAAGGCATGCGCGCCGCTCTCGGCCCCGACCTCCAGAAGGGGAGGGCGGCATGAGCGATCTTCCCTTCGGCATCGATATCGCTGCGGATCAGAACTTCTGCCGGGACGGACAATACACCGGCCGGCTGCGGCGCGCCGAGTGGGTGATTGCGCTGGCAATGCTGCGCTCTCACCCCGAGCCGGCAACCCGCGAAGTCCTCAAGGTCGCCATCTGGCCGCAGAAGGTGAACCGGGACAGGTGGTCGGAAGGTGCGTTCTCGGCCGCTGTCAGCGACACGCGGGCGAAACTGGCGCGCATCGGGATTGGCGTCGTCCGCGTCGGCGATGACCACATCCTGGTGGATCACACCGTCGAAGAGGAAGAGGTAACCGCGCCGGCCCCGCCCCAACGGGACGACGTGGTGACGGTCGCCATGGGGGAGGCGCTGATCTCCCTTCCGCGCCTGCGCTGGCTGGAAAGGGCGCTCCCATGAGCCGCCGCGCCCTCTCCAACATTCCGCGCCCGGTCCCACCCATCATCGGCATGCGCCGGATCTTCTGGACGCTCCATCCGCCGCGCCGGGTGGTGGTCGATGGCGTGCGTCCGCCCTTCACCCTGGACGGCCCGGTGGAAATCACCATGCCGTTCGTCCGCTGGATGGAAAGGCGGGCAGCATGAGCACGGAAAGCTTCACCGCCCAACAACAGGCAGACGAAGTCCTCGGCACCTATCAGGAGCGCCGAGACCATATCGACATTCTGGCCTCCAAGCCGGTGGGTAAGGGCGGGGTGGATGAATCCGACATCCGCCGCCGGCGCGAGCGCCTGAAGGTGCTGGAGGCCGCCTATCTCACGCTGAAGGGCCTTGCCGCCACCGGCGCGGAAAGGGGCGCAGCATGAGGGCGCCTTGGCAGTTCGGCAGCTTGCGCACCTTCGGCTACGACGTGATCGCGTGCGATCCGCCGTGGGACTTCGAGCTCTATTCCGAGGCTGGCGAGGGGAAGTCTGCCAAGGCCCACTACGCCACCATGCCGCTTGCCCAGATCGAGGCCCTTCGCGTCGGTGATCTTGCGCGGGGCGACTGCCTCCTTCTCCTGTGGTGCTGCGAGTGGATTCCTCCTGCCGCCCGGCAGCGCGTCCTCGACGCCTGGGGCTTCACCTACAAGACCACGATCGTTTGGCGGAAGACGACGCCGGCCGGCAAGGTCCGTATGGGGCCGGGCTATCGCGCGCGGACGATGCACGAGCCGGTGCTCATCGCCACCGCCGGAAACCCGCGCCACACAGCGTTCCCGTCGATCTTCGACGGCATCGCGCGCGAGCACAGCCGCAAGCCGGAAGAGTTCTTCGCCATGGTGGAGAAAGTCGCGCCGCATGCCGCCCGTGCGGATCTCTTCTCACGTCAGCGCCGGCACGGCTGGGACGGATGGGGAAATGAGGCCGACAAGTTCGACGCCTCCGAACAGAAGGTGGCGGCGGAATGAAGCGCAAGATGCTCGTGGCCGACCTCCTTTGCGGTGCCGGCGGATCTTCGACTGGGTGCCAGCGCGCGCTTGCCGATCTGGGGCTGGAGATGGATCTCGTTTGCGTCAACCATTGGCCGGTCGCGATCGATACCCACCAGCGCAATCACCCCGAGGCCCGGCACCATGTGCAGGACATTTCGACGGTGCGCCCTCATATCATCGTGCCGGAGGGCTATCTCGACCTGCTGATGGCCTCGCCGACGTGCACGCACCATTCCGTGGCGCGTGGCGGCAAGCCGACCAGCGACCAGCAGCGTAGCGACCCCTGGCACATCATCACGTGGCTCACCGAGCTTCGGGTGAAGCGCATCATCATCGAGAACGTCTGGGAATTCATAGGGTGGGGTCCGGTTGATCATCGGAACGGAAAGCCCATCGCCTCTCGCAAGGGCGAATATTTCCACGCCTGGATCGACACCATCAAGCGGCTCGGTTTCGAGCCTGAATGGCGGAAGCTCAACGCGGCCGACTATGGCGACGCCACCACCCGGCAGCGTTTCATCCTCATGGCCCGCTCCGACCGGCGGCGCGTGTCCTGGCCGATGCCCACCCACAAGAGGCGCGATGAGGTCAACGGCGACCTGTTCTCCGGCTCCAAGCCGTGGCGCCCAGCTCGGGAAATCATCGACTGGCAGATCAAGGGGCGGTCGATCTTCGGCCGGAAGAAGGACCTCGCGCCGAAGACGCTTTCTCGGATCTATGCCGGGGCGGTGAAATTCGGCTGGCCTGAGCCCTTCCTCGTCATCCTTCGCAACCACATGGCTGCGCAGGGCCTCGACCAACCGTTGCCCACCATCACGGCGACCGGAACCCACATCGGGCTTGCTGAACCCGTCATCATCAACATGAAGAAGGCGACCGCGCCGGCATCTGCGGACACGCCGCTGCCGACGCAGACCTCGGCGGCAAGCCATATCAGCTTGGCCGAGCCCGTCATCATGAACGGTCGCAAGGGCAATCAAGCCAAGGGTGTCTCGACCGAACCGATTCCGACGCTCGACACGAAGGGCGGGGTGTGGCTGGCTGAGCCCTTCGTTCTTTCCCAGGCCTCTTGCGGCGCACCTCGCACGGTCAGAGAGCCTATCCCAACCGTCACGACCGGCGGCAATGGCGCGTCGCACGCGCTGATTTCTCCCTATTACGGCTCCGGTTCGGGCGAGACCTGCGCCAGCGCTGATCAGCCCCTACCGACCGTGACCTCAAAGGGCCGGTTCGGCATGGTGGTGCCAGTGACGCAGTCGAATGGCGGCCCCTCGGCGCGGGACGTGGGGGAACCTATCCCCACCATGACCACTGCGAAGGGCGGCGAGTTCGCCATTGTCATGCCGGTGACCCACCATGACGGCAGCGACCGGAGCCGCGATGCGTTCGTGGACCCGCTACCCACCGTCACCGGCGCCAATCGTGGCGAGTTGGCCTTCATCGCCGCTCAGTTCGGCGAGCGCGAGGGGCAGGCGCCGCGCGTCCATGACATCGAGGAACCGGCGCCAACCATCTGCGCCACCGGCCGAGTGAACCTCGTCGAGGCCACTGAGCACTACGACATCCTGTTCCGCATGCTGGAGCCGCACGAACTCGCCGCCGCCATGGGCTTCACCACGGAAGACCAGAGCTATGAGTTCGCCGGCACGAAAACCGAGCAGATCAAGCAGATCGGCAATGCCGTGTCCGTGGCGAAGATGAAGGCCTGCGTCGGCGCCCTGATGGCGGACGCCGCGCCGAAACGCCGGGAAGCGCCCATCCTGTTCCAGGAGGCCGCTGAATGACCTCACATCATCCTCTGCGCTGTCAGATATCGCTCAAGCTGGGTGGTGGCCTCTGCGATGTCCACTTGATCCCCGCTCTCGGCTGCCTGCATGAGCAGCGTCATGGCGTGCGCCAGCACGTCGTTGCGCAGCACGCCCTTGGAATTGCCGAGGAGGAATCTCCCCGCCTCTTCCAGCGTGGACAGCGTCCCGCTCCCTCGTCCTTTGAGCGTGATCGTATGGGCGAGGGGCTTCTTCCAGTCGGTCATGGCGAACTGCAACGCCTGAGCGCGGGAATCGTTTCGCGGGGCGCGGCATGACCGAAGCCCAGCACCGCGCCTTCCGCTTCATCTGCACCTACATCGAGATGCGCGGCCGCTCGCCGACGTTTCAGGAGATCGCCGACGGCATCGGACTGAAGACGCGCAGCGCCGTGCATCGGATCGTGGACATTCTCGTGTCCGAAGATCTCATTAGCCGTGCGCTAGGCCGGCCGTGCTCCATCCGGCTCACGGCCAAGGCAATGTGTGAGGACACCAGCCTCATCGCCTTGCCGCTGGCGCTGCGCATGCGGCTTCAGGACCGGGCGATCGCAGCCGGCGTTTCGCCCTCGCAGCTCGCCCACAGGTTCATCCGTGAAGGCCTCGACGGGAGGGCAGGGTGAGCATCAGCCCAGCCATACTCGACGCCCTCCTCGCGGCCGGCGCCACGGCCGACATGATCGTGGCCGCCGTTAAGGCGGATGCCGCCCAGGAAGAGCAGCGCCTGATGGAGAAGCGGGGGAAGGACGCCGAGCGCAAGCGGCGCTCCCGTTCGTCCGCGATGTCACGCGGACAAGACGTGACGGACGCGGACGGACGCGGACAGGGTGTGACGGCGGCGGACACCCCCCATCCCGAGGAAAGAAAGGTCTCCCCAGACCCCTCTAAAGAAACTCAACCCTTACCCCCCACACCTTCGGCTTCGCCTCAGGCTCTCACACCCCGAGGGCGAGCGGGCGATTTCGAGACCTTCTGGCAAGCCTACCCCCGAAAGATCGGCAAGGACGGGGCTGAGAAGGCGTTCGCCAAGGCCATCCAGCGCACGCCGGGCCTGACAGTCGAAGCCATGGTCTCCGCCTTGGAAGCCTACCGCCGCTTCAAGCCGCCCGATCAGGACTTCTGCCACCCCGCGACATGGCTCAATCAAGGACGATGGAACGATGACTGGACAGGAAATTGCGAGGCAGACCGAGGCTCAGGGACGCTCGCTTTCCGCGGCGCCGCCCATTCCCGTGCCGGAGGTGGTTCCAGGGTCGGTATATCCGATCCGCTCATTGCCGCCGTGGGTGATCTCCTGCATGAACGCTCTGACGGCAGGGGACCAGAAGGAATTGCCCGCAGACCGGGCGCCTACGGCTGACCAGCGGGCGGCGTTGGAAGCGCATGTCGCACACGTCGATGGGCTGCTGGCGCCGGCCGCGATGGATCAGGTCGCCGCGCAATTCACGGGCCTCCTCGTTTCCTTTCCAGCGCAGGCCATCAGCGACACCGCGGCGAAGGCCAAGGCGCAGGCATACTTCATCGCTCTGGAAGGCTTGCCGGCTTGGGCAGTCCAAGAGGCATGCCGCCGGTGGCTGCGCGGCGAGCCCGGCCCGAACAAGGACGCCAACTTCGCCTTCGCCCCGAGCGCGCCGCAGCTCCGCATCCTGGCGGATTCGCTTACGGCCGATCTGCGCATGCACCGGCTGAAGATGAGGAGGATTTTGGACGCCAAGGTGCGCGTGGAACTCCCCGAAGCCGACCGCGCCCGCATGGTCCAGCGACTTCGAGATGTGATCGCGCCGCACACCAATGAGGGGAGTGCCTGACCATGGCAAGCCATCAGCGGCAGATCGAGCTTGCGGTGAAGGCGGCGCAGGAATCGCGCCGGGCCAAGCGTCGCCGTGTGGTGCGGTTCCCGACCGAGCAGCCCACGGCGGAAACCCTGATGCAGATGGTCAAGGGCCTGCAATGGTATGCACTTCGCGTCGCCACACAGAAGGAGTTCGCGGCGCAAGAGATCCTGCTGCGCAAGGGTGTGACCACATATTGCCCATCGGATCGCCGCTGGCGGAAAGTGAGCCGGTATGTGCGGGAGAAGGAGTTGAAGGACTTCCCGCTCGTGCCCGGATATGTGTTCGCCGGCTTCCCCTTGCATCGCGCCGCGTGGTTCGAGGTCTTCTCAGTTCCGATCATTCTCGGCTGCATCGGTGTGGACGGCGTGCCGAAGCGCATCAAAGCTGATGCCATGGAGCGCATGATAGGCTGCTACCGGAACGGCTTCACCCGGCCGGCCGAAGAAAAATTCATGGTCTCCAACCACGAATTCAAGGTGGGGCAGATCGTGCGCGTCGCCAAAGGCCCGTTCGAAGGGCACGAAGTCCCGGTTGTGGAACTGAAGGGCAAGCATGCCCGCGTGCTGCTGGAGTTGTTTGGCATTGAACATCAAATTAAGATCGAAGCGGAAATCTTGGAACCTGCGGCTTGACTTGCAGGGCAAATCACTTCAGCTTCCAATATCAGGACGACCGGGGCTCCCTGCGCCAGACGCATAACCCGATCCAGCGGACGCAAAATGCGATCCGCACCCTTGGCGAAGCATGCCAAATTTCAGCGCCCGGCCGGAAGGTGACGGGCGCTTCGTTTTTCCGAGCTCTTAGACGCTCCCCGCGAAACCATCTCTGGAATAAGACGTTTCCCAGACAAGAGATGGGCAACGGTAGGAGATCGTCGTGTGGGTCTGCGTAGTTGCTGCGGGGGCGTTATTCACCGCCTACGTGGCTGTCGAATTAGGTGCAATTCTACGCTTGGGGCGCTAGTCGCTACCGCTGCTCGTGTGATTGAAGGGCCTGTTTCGCGACGACGACCGCGAGAGCCGAGACAGCCGCGATGAAGACCCAGCCGAAGATAGTCATCATCCACCTCATAAGGCCCCCTTACACAGGTTAAGCGGAATACGCTTACCGTGGGGAACAAGGATGCGTGATGAAGTTCTGCCGGCGCCGCTCGCGTCGAGAAGGCTGGGAGGCCCGGCCGTTGCCGCGAGCTAATTCCTTAGAGATGAGAGTTTCTTCCCGCGCCATGTCACGGGCGGTGGGAGAGCTTCATGCGCGGTCCCGATGACTTCAAGCCACGCGGCCACGCCGGGAGGGATGGGGACCTCCCCCGAGGCCCAAGCCTGAACCAATTCGTCATCGCATTGTAGGGCCGCAGCCAGTCCTTCCTCCGTCCATCGAAGGGCAGCGAGGCATTGGCTGAAGCGTTCTGGCGTCATGAAGGAAAGCCTACCATGGCCTGCCGCTCTTGCCAGGAGGCCCGCTCTGCTGTGAACCGCACCGCCCGCGCCGCCGTCTCTGGCGACCTCCGGGGGGCTGCATCCGGCTTGAAGGACACCGCCACTCACCTCGCCACCAAGGCCAAGGATGAAGCTGCGCGTGTCCGGGCCATGGTGATGAGGCGGAAGTGATGTCGCCAAATGGGCAAGCTCAATCTCTCAGAAAGCCTGAAACTATCCAGCCAGTGCACCACACGAGTGCGAAGAGGACAGCCGCGACAAATACCGTGATGGCCAGCCCAAAGGAAAACGGTCGCGCGAACGAGGCGAGCCAGACCGGTGGCGGACTATCGTAGCTAGAAACGGCGCTCCAAAGTAAGAAAGTTGCGCCAACACAGCCGGTCGCTACGCCATCAACTAGGCTTCGATCTGCAGCGATGGAATGTGCCCGGCCATCCGCTAAGGCCTTCTTAGCGCACAAAAACGATTCATGGTCGCGCTGCAACTTATCGGCATAGTCCGCGGCTTTGTATGCGGAGATGCTCATCCCGATGATCAATAAGATGCCCGCGACGACGATCCCAAATCGTCGGAACCCGCGGTTCACTAGCCGGCTGGGCGAAAGCTGAAGTCGGCCCGCCGTATCTCGATCAGCGTTCATTATTCACCCTCTCGGACCCTGTTTCCCTCAGGGCGAAATAAGGTCATTGATCGCGATGCCCGACAAGCCCCGCACCGACTGGGAGGCCATAGAGCGCGAGTACCGCGCCGGGCAGCTCAGCATCCGCGAGATCGCCAAGAAGCACGGCATCAGCGACACCGCCATTCGCAAGGAGGCAAAGGCGAGGGGCTGGGAGCGTGCTCTCGCCGACAAGGTCCAAAAGGCGGTTCGCGAAAAGCTGGTTCGCAGTGATGGTTCGCAGTCAGGTTCGCAGGAGCAACGTGCGAACGACAAGGAGATCATTGAAGGGGCGGCCGTTCGCGGCTTCGAGGTGGTGCAGTCCCATCGTCGGGACATCCAGCAGCTCACTGCCATCTCCAGCATTCTCGCAACCCGCTTGGCGGCAGTGATTAACGGCGATCCCCACGAGGGGCCATGCCTGGGCGACAAGGAAAGCCCAGGCGACCTCCTTGAGAAGTTGACCCGCGTTCGTGGCCGCCTGATCCCGCTTGAGCGGCAGGCTTACAATCTCGATCAGCCGGAGCGCGATCCGAGCGATACGGACGCACACGATGGAAGCGCCCTCGATCTCCTCGCTCGCCGGCTCGATCGCATCGCTTCCCGCGGCGGACCGGGCGAAGGTTCTGGCGGGGCTAACGAAGAAGCAGGCTGAGGCGGTTCTTTGGGATTGGCGTTTCTGGGCCAGGCCGAACCAACTTCCCCCGCCGGGTGATTGGCTGACGTGGCTCATCCTCGCCGGGCGAGGATACGGGAAGACGAGGACCGGGGCGGAATGGGTCCGCTCCATGGTGTGCGGGAAGACGCCGCTGGCGCGCGGCCAACTCGGGCGCATTGCCCTGGTGGCAGAGACGGCGGCGGACGCCCGCGACGTGATGGTGGAGGGAGAGAGCGGCATCCTGTCGGTGCATCCGAAGGAGTTCCGCCCGCTCTATGAGCCGTCCAAGCGCAGGCTGACATGGCCCAATGGAGCCGTGGGCACGCTGTACAATGCGGTTGAGCCGGACCAGCTTCGCGGCCCGCAGCATGACGGCGGATGGTGCGACGAGCTCGCGAAATGGCGCTACGCGCAGGACACGTGGGACCAGCTTCAGTTCGGTCTTCGCCTTGGGGATAAGCCCCGACAGGTGGTGACCACCACGCCCAGGCCTATCCCGGCGCTCCGGCAGATCATGGGCGCGAAGACGACGCGGATCACGCGGGGCGCCACACACGAGAACAGGGCGAACCTCGCCCCGAGCTTCTTGCAGGAGATCGTCGGCAGGTTCGAAGGGACGCGCCTCGGTCGGCAGGAGCTGAATGCCGAGGTGCTGGACGATGTGCCCGGCGCGCTGTGGACACGGGAGGTGTTCGATCAGCAGCGCCGCACGGTAGCGCCCGAGATGCGGCGCATCGTGGTGTCAGTGGACCCGTCCGGCACCAAGGGCGAAAGCGACGATGGCGACGAAATCGGCATCGTGGTGGCGGGCCTGGGCGTAGACGGACGGGGCTACATGCTGGCGGACCGGACCTGCAAATTGTCTCCGGACGGGTGGGGGCGCCGAGCGGTAGAAGCCTATCGCGAGTTCAAGGCGGACCGCATCATCGCTGAGCGGAACTTTGGCGGCGCCATGGTTGAGCACGTCATCCGATCCGTTGACCCTCTGGTGCCATACACCGAGGTCACAGCGAGCCGAGGGAAAGCGGCCAGGGCCGAGCCGGTGGCGGCTGTGTATGAACAAGGGCGCGTCAGCCATGTCGGGTCCTTCCCAGAGATGGAGGATCAGATGTGCTGCATGACCCCGACCGGGTACTTGGGAGACGGTTCGCCAGATCGGCTTGATGCCGGCGTGTGGGCCATCACCGACTTGATGCTGACAGGTGGCACCTTCACCCTTGCGAACCTCTGAGGCCGGAATGGGCGCCGTCTCCACTGCCAGCGTCACCGATGGCCTGCAGAGCTTCGTCTCTGGTCTCGGAACGTCTCGGGACAAGGCCGCGACGACCTTCTACGGCGTTCCGATGTGGACGGACGATCAACTCGTCAACGCCTATCGCTCGTCTTGGATTGCCCGGAAGATTGTCGACGTGCCGGCACTGGATAGCTGCCGGCGCTGGCGCTCCTGGCAGGCTGAGCAGGATCAGATTGAGGCCATCGAGGCGGAGGAAAAGCGTCTCGGCCTGAAGGCGAAGACCCTGGAAGCCAGGATCAAGGCCCGGTTGTTCGGTGGCGCCGCGCTCCTCATCGGGACGGGCGATGCCAACCCGGCCGAGCCACTCGACCCCGCACGCATCGGCAAGGACGGCATCAAATACCTGACGGTCCTCACGCGCCGCCAGCTTGCCGCCGGCGATATCGAGACCGATCCGCTGAGCCCGCTCTACGGACAGCCGAAGTTCTATCAGGTGTCGGGCGCCGCTGCCCAGGTCACGATCCACCCCTCGCGGCTGGTGCGCTTCATCGGCGCTCCGCACCCCGACGAGGATCTTGCGGTCGGCGCAAACAAGGGCTGGGGCGAGAGCGTGCTCGTCGCAGCTATGGAGGCGGTCAAGCAGGTGGATGGTTCCGCGGCGAATGTCGCCAGCCTCATCTTCGAGGCGAGCGTCGACGTGATCCGCATCCCGGATTTCATGGCGAGCCTCGCCAGCCCGGATTATGAGGCGCGCCTTCTGAAGCGTTTCGGCCTCGCCATGACGGCGAAGGGCATCAACCGTGCGCTGATCCTCGACAAGGAAGAGGAATTCGAAAAAAAGACGGTCTCCTTCGCGACGTTGCCGGACGTGATGGACCGCTTCATGCAGCTTGCGTCCGGCGCGGCCGACATCCCGGCCACTCGGCTTCTGGGACAGTCGCCGGCGGGAATGAGCGCCACCGGCGAGAGCGACCTGCGCAATTACTACGATAGGATTTCCGCCGGCCAGGAACTGGAGATGACGCCGGCCATGGAGCCGCTGGACGAATGCATCATCCGGTCGGCGCTCGGTGCCCGGCCGCAGGAGGTGCACTTCATCTGGAGCTCGCTCTGGCAGATCTCGGATATCGACCGCTCCAAGATCGGCGAGAGCATCGCGAACACCATCTCCAAGCTGGAGAGCACGGGCCTGTATCCCCAGGAAGCGCTCGCCAAGGCCGGCGCCAACACGCTGGTGGAGCACTCCATCCTTCCGGGCCTGGAAGAGGCCATCGAGGAAGCCGGCGGCTTGCCGGATTACGACGCCGAGCTTCAGGCCGAGCAGGAATCGGAGATGGAGCGGCTGGCGGCGCAGGGACAGCAGGGGGCCCCGGGCACGTCCCGGGAAGTCTGATGCTTACCTATCAGCTCACAGCCATGGCGAAGCGCCGGCGTGGTGAGGTTGTGTTACCCGGCCTCCATGGATCGATTGGAGCGGAAACGACGTACCTCGCCGCTCTGCGCGTAATGCTCCGATCCACGGCGGCATGGTCGCGTGAGAATCTTGTGCCGTCCTATGAGCGTGAGCTTGAGGCGGCAAGGCGAGAAGGCCTCACCACAGACGCGGAGGGGTTCATCTGGGGCGCATTGGAGGCCCTGCTTTATGGCCTCGCAGGCGTGGCGGTCGATAAGGTGCTCGACATCTTCCGCCGAGAAGCCCACCGCCACACCAATGGCTGGAAGGCAGCGGTCAACGGGGCAATCGGCATCGACCTTGAGGTAGTGGTCAAAGAAGAGGATCTGACCGGCTACCTCGCCTTGGCAGCGGATCGGAGCGCGAACCTCATCACAGGCCTGGTGGACGATCTCAGGAAGCGGATCCGGGATCGGTCCATTCAAGCGGTTCTGCAAGGGGAGTCGCTGGCGTCATATCGGAAGGTGCTGGCGGAACAGTTCGAGCTCTCGGACAACCGGGCCCGCCTCATCGCCCGGGACCAGGTCGCCAAGCTGACGTCGGATCTCAACAGGATCAGGCAGCAGCAGGCCGGCATCGGAGAATACCAGTGGTCGACCGCACATGATGAGCGTGTGCGCCTGCTGCACCAGCACCTCGAAGGCAAGCAGTACCGATGGGGAGAGCCTACCGGCGCCGAGCAAGGCCTGCCACCAGGACAGCCGATCCAGTGCCGATGCGTGGCGCGGGCAGTGTTGAAGTTTTAGGAGGCGTCCATGCAGGTGGGGCCGCTCAAGCGTAGCCTTCTCTAGGTCCTAGTGCGTCTAGTCTTTGGGAGGATCGAGTTTGGCCGATAGCTCTGCGGCCCTGATCTTGGTGTTTTTACGCGGATGCGTTTCATCGTAAACAATATTTGGTTCGCCTTCGATTTTATCGAGAAGATCTTTTAATTCATCTTGAAGAATTCGCCAAAGAGACTCGCTTCTGCGCGTTGCTAAAACCCCGATCGTCCTCTGAAGAGACCCCGCGATGTCTTCAGCTGAAGGTGGGATTGGGTATGCTTTTTCTAGCGTGCGGACGATTTCGGCATTCATGGACCTTCCATGTCGCCTTGCTTCCACGGCAATGCGCTCCCGCATGCCGTCAGGTAGGCGGAGCATGAATTTGTCCTGAAGGGTTCGGCTCTCTTCACTCATGATGTCCATTGGACGCAGAAAATCGCTTGACGCAATGGCGTCCATTGGACATACATGAATGGTGTCCAATGGACGCAAGGGAGACGTGATGATTATTTGCTTGAGCGAGGGGTTGGCTGATGAGTGAGCCGCACCGTCTCACGGCCGACAAGATCATGCTCCGGGTGCCGGACGGCATGCGGGAGCGGATCAAGGCCGCGGCGGCAGACAGCCGGCGGTCAATGAATTCGGAGATCGTCTTTCATCTGGAGCGGGCGTTGCCGGCTCCTTCGGCAGCGACGGGGGCAGGTTTTGCCGACACGACCCCCGCCGCTGCTCAGAACCACGCCGCCCTGGCAGGCGGCGAGATCATCAACCCCGATGTATGAGGCATCAGAGTGACGCACACAGATATCGTCCCGTTCGGTCCCCAAGGCAACCCGGGCGAACCGCTCACCATGTCGACTTTGGAGGTGGCCGAGCTCACCGGGAAGCGCCATGACAATGTCATGCGTGACGCACGTGTCATGCTGGTGGAACTGCACGGGGAGGGGGGTCTCCTCAGTTTTGAGGACACCCACCAGAACCCGCAGAACGGGCAGAGTTATCCTGTCCTCCGCTTGCCCAAGCGCGAAACCCTGATCCTTGTCTCCGGCTACAACATCGAGATGCGCGCCCGCATCATCGACCGATGGATGGAGTTGGAGGAGGGGCTCGTTCGCCCTCGCCTCGTGGTCGATCCCTCCGACCCCAAGGTCATGCTGGCGGTCTTCGACCACCTTCAGAAGCAGGTGGCCGAGAAGGACGCCATCATCGCTGACCAGATCGAGAAGGTGAAACAACTCGACCGGCTCGCGGCAGCGGAGGGCAGCATGAGCCTGACGCTCGCCGCCAAGACGCTGAATTCACGACCGAAAGACCTCATCGCGTTCATGTCGGCTCGGCGCTGGATCTACAAGCGCCCGGGGAATTCCAGTTGGGTCGCCTACCAGGACAAGATCCAGGCGGGGCTCATGGAGCACATCGACCATCCCTTCCTTGATGATCAGGGGCGCGAGCGCATTGCCACGCGCGCCCATGTCACCGCCAAGGGCCTCGTCAAGCTCGCTGAGCTTCTGAACCAGCCGCTCCACTGAAATAAAGCGGCCGCGCCACGGTGTTCGAGCACCCGGCGCGGCCTTAACCCCAGGCAAGGACCAGAACCATGCCCGAAGCTGTCATCACTTATACCACGTCGCGCCGCAGCCCCAAAGACGCGGCGACCATCGCCATCCTCCTGTTGAAGGCCGGCCTCGGCATCGATCTCGATCCGGCGCCGGTCTCTGCCCCCAAGCGGCCCGTCCTCACCGGCGGCGCGATGGCGGAGGTCGGATGATGGACCGCCGCTCCATTCTGAAGGGCGCCTTGGCGCTCACCGCTGTCGCGATCCCTGCGACCGCCGTCGCCGCGCAGTCGAAGACCGAACGGCTTTGGCCTGAATTGCAACGCCGGCTTCGCGCCTTTGAGCTTGCAGACGCCGCCCTCGACGTCGCTGAGGCCAAGTTCAAGGAGATGTGCCCGGTGCGGCCCAAAGAGGTGTATGCGAACCAGTTTTACTGGTGCGATGCCCGCTGGCTTGTCGATGGCGAGGGAAGGCACTACGGCGGTCCCGAGCAATGGCGGGTGGTGCTGCACAAGTCATCCAATTTGCCCCATGTTCTGCCCGACGTAGAGCGGCGGCTGGCGGCAGCTGAGGCCTTTGAAGCGAGGCGGGATGAGATCAAGGAAAGCCTCAATCTTAACGCCTTGGGCCATGCCTACGACGCTGCGTTTAGCGCTCTTTGGGACCTCGACGAGGAGATCCTGGCGGCGCCTTCGGTCAGTCTCTCCGACGTGATGAAGAAGATCGAGATCGTCCGCCGTCGCGAGGTCGATGAGTTGGATGACCACAACAACAGGTTCACGCTCGATGTCTTCGCTGACATTGAGCGGCTCGCCGCATCCACATAATTACCCCCTGTGGACAACTTAGCCTGTGGAAAACGCGAAGAGCGCGCACAACTCACATCCGCGCTTCCGCCGACACCTTGGATCGATCAGGTTTTCACAGATGCCCTCGGTTCGCCGGGGCTAGCCGGGGTCGGGGAGCAATTGCTGTCGAGGCGCGCTCCCCGCCCCGTTTTCCCAGCCGCCTTACCAGGGCGGCCAGTTTCACCGCCAACGGAAAGGCCATTGGCAATGACAAACGAAGACATGCTCCCGCTGGACGCCGCGCGCAACCCCATCGTTGAGGTGCGGAACGGCGAGGCGCTGACGAACTCGCGCGACGTCGCCGCCTACTTCGAGAAGGAGCACCGCGACGTGCTCCGCGCTGTCGACAATTTGCTTCAGCAGGAGCCGAATTTGGCCCTGCGCAATTTTACGCATGCCCCCTACAGGTTGCATTCGACGGGTGATCAGTTGCATCGCTCGTTCGACATGACGCGCGACGGCTTCACCTTGTTGGCGATGGGCTTCACTGGCCCGAAGGCGCTGAAGTGGAAGCTCCGCTATATCGAGGCATTCAACCTCATGGAGGGTGAGCTTCGCGCCCGGCCGGCTGTGGACCCCGCGAAGGTTTTGAACGATCCCGCCGCGATGCGCGGCCTTCTGCTCTCTTACACCGAGAAGGTGCTGGAGTTGGAAGCCAAGGTGGCCGAGCAGAAGGACGATGTCGCCGCCCTCGACCGCATCGCCAAGTCTGAGGGTTCGCTCTGCGTCACCGATGCCGCGAAGGCCTTGCAGGTCCGTCCCTCCGACCTCTTCGCCTATCTCCGGTCCCACAACTGGATCTACCGCCGCGCCGGCACCGCGCACGACATCGGCTATCAGAACCGCGTGAACTCCGGTGATCTGGAGCACAAGGTCACCACCGTTCTCCGGGCCGACGGCAGCGACAAGGTGACCGAGCAGGTGCGGGTGACGCCGCAGGGCCTCGCCAAGCTGGCGAAGCTTATGAGCCCGGCGATCAAGGCGGCTTAGCTAAGAAGCGATGCACATCCAAAAGGGCGGTTCTTCGGAACCGCCCTTTTTCATGGGAACTCCAATATGCAATTCGTTGACGCGGCACAGATCGCGGGCACTCGCCTGCGCGCTGACGGCACTCTTGTTGCCGATGCGCGCGTCGCCCGTACCGGCATCCAGCTTTATGCCGGCCATGAGGTCGGCAAGCCGGAAATGTCCGTGGTGCGCGTGTATCGCCCCGCGGAAGAAGTCTTCAGCGTGGATGCTCGGGCATCTTTCGCGCACCGACCACTGACGAATGACCACCCGAAGGAGTTGGTCACTGCTGCGAACTGGAAAGCCCTCGCCGTCGGCCACACGGTCGACGAGGTGACCATCGACGGGAATCGCCTCCGCGTTCCTCTTCTCGTGTCGGATTCCGCCGCCATCGAGGATGTGCAGGGGGGCAAGCAGGAGCTTTCCGCCGGCTACACCTGCAACTTGGATTGGACCGCCGGCACCACCCCCGAGGGAGAATCCTTCGACGCCGTCCAGCGCGATATCCGCGCCAATCACATCGCCATCGTCCAGCGCGGCCGCGCTGGCTCCGAATGCCGCATCGGCGACGCCGATCTGCATACCTGGGGCGCTGCCCCTCTCACCATCGATCAAAAGGACCAGACCATGCCGGACAATCTCCGCACGGTGGTCGTGGACGGCCTGTCGGTCCAGACGACCGACCAGGGCGCCCAGGCCATTGAGAAGCTGACCAAGGACCGCGACGACGCTCGCAAGGCGCTGTCCGATGCCCAGGCCGAGCACGCCAAGGCGCTCGCCGCCAAGGACGCCGATCTCGCCAAGAAGGACGCCGCGCTTGATGCCGAGAAGGCGAAGGTGCTGTCCGACGCCGACCTCGACAAGCGGGTGGCAGCGCGCGCGGCGCTCGTCACTGTCGCCAAGGCCATCGCCAAGGACGTGAAGACCGACGGCCTGTCCGATGCGGGCATTCGCAAGGCGGTGGTGACCGCTGTGCTCGGCGATGCCGCGGTGGCCGGCAAGGCGGAAGCCTACATCGATGCCCGCTTCGAAATCCTCGCCGAGGATGCCGCGAAGAAGGGCAGTACGGACCCGTTCCGCGAAGCCGCCGCCGGCGGTCTTCGCACCTCCGATGGCGCCGATAAGGCTGCGTCGGACGCCTACGCCCAGATGGTGAAGGACATGCAGTCCGCCCATCACCCCGCCCAGGCCAACTGAGGAGCCACGAACATGGCGACCTATCAGACCACCTATACGAACGCTCCTCCGAAGGGCCTGCCCGGTCAGATCGCGAATGAGGAGAAGTGCAACAAGGTGAGCCGCACGGTGGAATCCGCTGCCGGCATCGCCTTCGGCCAGCCCGCATTCCGCGGCACTGGTGATCATGGCGTGGTCACGGGCGGCACCTTCGCCGCCACCGGCGCGGGCTCTGCCGCGGCCTCCGGTAACGTCGGCACCGGCACCATCACGGCGTCGCCCGCCGTTGCCGCCGGCGCCAAGGAGGGCCGCTACACGATCGTCCTCACGGCGACCGGCGCGACCGCTCCCTGGATCATGCAGGACCCGAACGGCAACATCGTGGGCGATGGCGTCGTCGCTTCGGCCGCGACCATCGACGGCATCGGTCCGTTCACCATCTCGAACGCCGGCACCATGACGGCGGGCGACACCTACTACATCGACGTGACCTACACCGCGAATGCCGATTTCCTCGGCCTTGCGGTGCTGAACCCGGCGGTGCCGCCCAACGCTTCGGCGCCCGACGCCTACCCGCAGTACTTCACCGGCGCCTTCATGACGATGGGCCAGATGTACGTCACCGCGGGCGCGACGGTCGTTCAGGGTGACCCGGTCTACTGGAACCCCTCGAACGGCCGCTACACCAAGACGACGACGCACATCCGCATCCCCGACGCCACCTTCGACACTGGCGGCGGAAACGGCGACATCGTCGAAATCTCTCTGAAGCTCCGCTGATCGCGAAAGGACCAGCACCATGAACATGATCGTTCAGCAGCCTTTCGCTGATGCGCAGGCCGCGTACCCCTTCGTGCTCGCGCAGGGGCGCAATATCGAGACGCGGATCTATCAGCGCCGCTACCCGACCTTCAATTACGGTGCCCACGTCCCCGTGGTCACGGAAGGGAACGCATGGGCCATCGGCACCACGTTCTTCACCGTGGACACGGCGGGCGAGGCCAAGTTCCTCTCCGGCGCCGGCACCGACATGCCCTTCAACCAGGCCACGAAGGACATGGCGAGCCATGACTTCGCGATGATCGGCTCCGGTTGGGAATGGAACCTGGAGGAGGTCAATCAGGCCGCCCTCTATGGCATCGATCTCAACGGCACGAAGGCGACCTCTGCTGCCGACAAGGTCGAGCGCCTGCTCAACTCCGTCGCCATGGTCGGCTCCACCGAGAAGAATTGGACCGGCTTCGTGAACAACGCCGCGGTGTCCCGCGTCGATGTGGCGAACGACGGCACCGGAACCTCCACCTACTGGTCGGCGAAGACCAATGACCAGATCCTCCGGGACATCAACGACCTGATCTCCAGTGTGCGGGCGAATACGGAGGAGGTCGAATGGGTGGACGCCCTGCGCTTGCCTCCGGAGGCCTTCCGCCTCATCGCCACCCGCCGGCTCGGCGCAGGCGATGGCCTGATGACGCTGCTGGAGTACATCCGGCAGAACAACGTCTACACGGCGGAGACCGGCCAGCCGCTGGACATTCAGCCGCTCCGGGAACTCGCCACGGCGTCCCAGGACGGCGGTGGCCGCATGGTGGTCTATCGGCGCGCTGAGGAAGTTCTTCGCTTCCACCTGCCCATGCCGCGGCGTGTTCTGCTGCCGCGGCAGAAGTCCATCATGGGCTGGGAGACCGGCATCATCGCCCGCACCGGCGGCACCGAATGGCGCCTGCCCGGTGCCGCCGCCTACGGCGACGAAATCACCGCCCCGCCGGTCTGAGGAGGACAGCCATGGACGTGACGAACAAAGCGCCCGGTCTCCAGGGCGTTCACACCAGCACCGGCGTGGTCTACCTCAAGCCGGGGCAGACACGCGACCTCACCTTCGGCGAAGGGCAGGAAAAGCGGGCGCGTCGCCTGCCATTTCTCACCTTCGGCGGGGCGCCCAAGGCGGCAGCCGAGCCCCGCGAGCCCAAGCACGTGGAGTCGGTCGCGGGCGGGGAGGGTGTCGAACTCACCGAGGCCGAGAAGGCCAAGGCGGCAGCCGATCTCCTTGAGCAGGCCGACAAGCTGCACTTCCAGACCTGGAAGAAGGCCGCCGGTGAATTGCTCGGCCCGGACAACCTCCCGGACACCAAGGACGAGATCCTCGCCGCCCTGAAGGCCAAGGCGGAAGCCTGATGGCCTACACGCCCCCGACCGTCGCCGAGCTGAAGGCTCGCTTCCCCGAGTTCGCCGCACGCGGTGATGTCCTCCTCGGCCTTGTGCTCGATGAGGCCATTGCCCAGGTGGGCGAAACCTGGATCGAAGCGGATCGGAAGCCGGCGACCCTCTACCTCGCCGCCCACCTCCTTGCCTCTCAGGGCTCGGGAGCAGGCGGCGATGTGGCGATCTCCGGTCCGGTCAAACGTGATCGGGTCGGAGACAGCGAAACCGAATTCGCCGGCGTCGGCGGCGCGGCGGGGCAGGGGGACTACGGCAGCACAGCCTATGGGCAGCGCTTCGCAACCTATCTGCGCCGAAACTTTCCAGCCGTGGCGGTGGTCTGATGTTCTTTCACATCTCAAACCGATCCGGAGTTCGGCAGGCCGTTGAGACCCCGGGGGGCCTCGACCATATTCCCCCCTTCAGTGCCAAGACGGTCGAGCTCACTCCCAGGGGCGAGGCCAAGGCACGGCGGTTCGTCTATCTCGCACTCCGACCGACGGCCCCCCTTCCGCGGCGCATGTCATCGCTCGTTGTCAAGCGGGCGCGGAAGCGCCGGAAGTCGTCATGATCCGCGTCCGGATGAACGTGTCCACGGTGAAGAAGGGCGATCTGGAGAAGAAACTGGCCGAGTTGCGGACGGCCTTTTCCGGGCCGAAAGAGGTCAAGGTCGGCCTACCCGTAGGTAAGGCCGACGCCAACGTCATCGAATACGCCTTCTTCAACCATTTCGGCACGAAGGGTTCCGGCAAGGGCTTTGTACGAAATGGCATTGGAGGCTTCGGCGGTCCGATCCCGGCGCGCCCCTTCATCAAAGCCGCCATGTTCGAAGGGCAGGGCGAGGTCAAGGCTGCGATGCAGAGCGTCGCAAAGATCACCATCAATGGCGGTGACCTTCAGGCGGGAATGATGAAGCTGGGCCTGCTTGGGCAGAACCTCATCCAGGACAAGATCAAATCGGGAATGGCCCCGGCCAATTCTCCTCTCACCATCAAGATCAAGGGATCGAGCGGGACCCTTCGCGATGAAGGGCGCCTCTTCGGTTCCATCACCTGGAAGCTCGATGGTGTCACATGACATGGGCCGTTCTCGCGATTGACCGCCGGGCGAAGCCGGCGACGCTCCAACGGTACGATGACGGTGTTTATGTCGGTGGCCGCTGGGTGGCGGGCGATGCGACGACTTCAACAATCCAGGCCGTGATCCAGCCGCCGGGCGCGGCCGATCTGCGCATGATGCCGGAAGGCGAATGGGTCGAAGGCGACGTCGTCATCTGGACGCGGACGCCGCTGCGAACCGCCGATGAGGATGCCGGCACCACTGCCGACGAAATCACGACCGCTCTCGGCGCCACCTACAAAGTGATCAAGGTCGCCACCCGCTCGGAAGCGGGGTTCACCCGCGCCATCGCGAGGCTGACGAATGACCGAGGACGAACTGTTTGACGGCCTGCGGGCCTATCTGGTCCGCACCGACGCCGAACAGGCGATCATCAATCCATCACATGACCCTCTCGAGGACATCGTCGCCGACCATCAGAGCGCACCACGCTTGAAGGGCGCTCATGCCGTCATCAATCTCGTCGGCGAACGGGTGCTTCTGGAGACGCTATGCATCTCATATGAAGCGATGACGGTCGGTGCTGCGCCCAGGGTGATTGAAGCCACGGCCCGGGCGAAGGAATGGCGGTTCACCGTCGACGTGTTCGCCTCGCGCGGGCTGGATTTTGCCGGCCCCATGATCAACGCGCTTCAGTCCGCGCATGCTTCCGTGGATCTGCACCCCGCCATGGTGCGCCACGTGTCCGAACCCCGCCGCGTGCCCAGAATGGTTGAAAGCCAGTGGGAAGGCCGGGTGCAGTTCGATGTCGACCTCGCCGGCATCGTCGTCGACCGTCTGCTCATCGACGTGATCGAGAGCGGGACCGTCCAGTTCCACGACGCCGCTGCCGAGCGGCTCTTCGCAACGCTTCACTTTCAGAAGGGCTAAAGCATGGCTACTCGCCTGCCTTATTCGCGCGTCGTCGACGTAAGTCTCACGCGCCAGGACAACTTCGCGACCGCGACGGGCTTCTCCGTCGCGCTTCTTCTCCAGCCGACGGAGGTCGCAGGAAAGGTCGACTCGACGACGCGGACGCGGGTCTATTCCGACCTTCTGGAGGTCTCCACGGACTTCCCGTCGAATTCGGAGACCTATGCCGCCGCAGCGGCTGTGTTCTCGCAGAACCCGCGGCCTCGCCAGATCAAGATCGCATATCGCGACGACTCGGAGGACATCACCGACGAACTCAACGCGATCTATGCCGCAGATCCTGACTGGTACTGGCTCTTTCATACCGACGAGCTGCGCGACACGCCGGAGCAGCGTGCGCTGGCGGACTGGGCCGAGACCAAGACGGCGCTCGTCGGCCTGGACAGCAACGACGTCTCGACGGAGACGCCCTCATCCGAGGCCGACCTCTCGGCGACGGTAACCATGACCATCGCGAGCCCCGGCGTGGTCACGTGGACCGGCCATGTCTTGCAGGCTGGTGACCCGGTGGTGTTCAGCACGACGGGAGCTTTGCCGACCGGGCTTGTCGCCGGCACCACCTACTACGTGGTTTCTCCGGCGACCAGCACCTTCTCGGTGGCGGCAACCGTCGGCGGGAGCGCGATCAACACGTCGGGCACCCAGAGCGGCACCCACACTGCGACCTCTCCCCGCTTCGGCGGCTCCATCGCCGAGTATATCGAGAGCAAGAACTACGACCGATCCTTCGTGTTCTACCACACGGACGCTTCGCTCTACCCCTCGGCGGCGCTGATTGGCTTCCTTGCTACCCGGGATCTGGATCGGTCGAACATCCAGACCGCGCGCCGCGGCGACATCAACTCCGGCCAGGCCTACACCGCGAAGTTCAAGCGGTTGCGTGGCATCACCGTGCTCAACAAGCCCAGCGCCATCGTCCAGGCTATCACTGGGTTTATTCCCGGCAGCGGCCTGGACAAGGCCCAGGGCCATCTCGCGAACGTCTATGTGAACATCGGCGGCCTGGACATGGTCGTGGAAGGCAACGTCGGGTCCGGCGCCTTCATCGATGAAATCCACGCCGGCGACTGGATCGTTGCACGCACCCGCGAGGCGCTCCTGTCTACCCTCGCGAACAATGCTCGCGTGCCCTACACGAACGCGGGCGTGGCCATCCTCACCAATGCCATCGACGGCGTTATGCGCCGCGCCTTCGCCGCTGGGATCATCGCCAGCGACACTGGCGAGGACGGTGAATTCCTGCCGGAATACGAGATCTCGGTGGACCGGGTGGAGAACATCCCGGCCACTCAGCGCCGGAACCGCATCGCCCCCGATATCCGGGTCGATTTCCGCTATACGGGCGCGTTCCACTACGTGTCCTCGTCCCTGATCATGCGCTTCTGAGGAGGGGCCAATGCCCACCGCCTGCCTGCCCCTTACCGTCTATTCCTTCCAGAACGTCGTCCTCACGATCGATGGCCGCGAGGTCACCGGGGTTTGGGAGGGCGACGACGCCATCCAGGTCGAGCGCCATGCCGATCTTGGCACTCCGGTGGTGGGAGCGGACGGCTCTCCCATCCTCTCCATCACCGCGGATCAGTCGGCCACGCTGACCTTGAAGCTTCAGCCGACCTCCGCATGGAACCGCTACCTGTCCCAGAAGGTGAAGAAGATGCGCGCCGGCGCGGTGGTTGACGTCATGACCATCGGTCTGCGCGATACCGGGACTGGAGAAGGTGGCGGCTGCTCCTCCGCCGTCATCATGAAGGAGCCCCCGCTGAGCCTGGGCACCAGCGCCACCGAACGGGAATGGGCGATCTACTGCGGGTGCTGGCAGGAGAACGACATTCAGTACACCGATGTGAGCGCAATCTGATGGCTGAGAAGAAGATCAACGGCGTCACCTATCGGTACGACCGCCTTCCCGCGGACCAGGGCTTCCCGCTCCTGCTTCGCGTGCTCAAGATGCTGGGGTCGGCGAAGGGCGCTGCGGCGGTCCTCACCGATGCCAACCTGTCGCTGGCAAGCATCGCCGCGGCCGCCGCAAATCCGGCCATCGTCGGGTCGGCGCTGGAGTTCCTCGGCGACATGGACACGACCGAGGTCTATGCGCTGGTCGAGGAGATGGTTTCCAACTGCCGCGCCGACGGCGAGCCGGCGGTGATTGGCGTCAAGCCGTCGGACACCGCCGAGATGTTGCAGGTCGCCTTCTTCGCCTTCCAGACGGAGTTCGGCGGTTTTTTCGGCGACGGCACGGGGAGCGGTGGAAAGAAGCCAGCGCCAGCTCCACTTCGCTCACCCCGGCCGAGGTGAAGGTCATAGCTCCAAACATCACGGATCGGATGTGGCTGCTGCGTCCGGTGATGAGCGAGCCCCCGCTGTGCTCCTACCAGGAAATCCGCACAGTCCTGACCATCGATGACGTCGCCAACCTCAATGAAATCCTCGACCTGCGCGAGGCTGCGTCCTCCAAGGCCATGGCGAGATCCAGCAAATGATCATTGAAGAACTGGTCGCGCTCATCGGCTTCAAGGTCGAGGGCGAAGAGCAGATCAAGCGTGCTGCGACTTGGTTCGATCGCCTGAAGGTGAAGATCCTTGAATTCGCAAAGGCTGTGCAGACGAAGCTCCGCGCCGCCTTTGCGAAGATCGGAGATTTCGTCCGTCGGGAGGCCGGGCATTTCGGCAGGGGTATCCGGCTGATCGGCGGCGATATGGCTGGGCTTGCGGCCGGCGCCTCCCGTCTTGCTATGGGTGTCGCTGCTGGTGCTGCTGCCTTCGCTGGGCTCGCCGTCGCCGGCGGGGTGGTCATCGGCGTTGTCGCCGCGCTCGCGACCGTGATCGCCAGCGTGGGCGGGAAGATCGCTCAGGCGCGTCGGGAGCTTCAGCTCATGGCCGCCGGCATGGGGACCTCGGCGCGCGGTATCGACGTGCTGGGGAATGCGTTCAGCGCGATCGGCGGAATGAGCCCCGAGGACGGCAGGAAGCAGGCTGAGGATTTCATAAAGGGCTTCAGTAAGGCCCGGGAGGATGCGCTTCGCGGCGACGAGAAGGCGCAGGAGAAGTTTCGGAAACACGGACTTGACCCCCGCGACCCCAGCGGACGCGCGCGCGATTCCACTGCGCTCGGGCTCGACCTGATCGAGCGCCGCTATGATCTCATGCAGAAGCGTGAGAAGGCGTTCCAGAAAAGTCGAAAGGCCGGTGAGGCCGCAGATCAGCGGCTACGGCAATTCGATGAAGAGTTCGGAATCTCGCCCCAGGCAGCGGCGCTGCTTGAGCAAGTTGGCCCGGAAGAGTTTCGTCGCCGCACTCTAGAGGCTAATGCTCGACGCCCTGCCCCTACATCACAACAAGAAAGCATGAACGCACGAGTGGCTGAAGAGTGGTCGAAGCTTCAGAACCAACTTGAAACCGTAACTGACGCAGCCAAGCGGCTGGCCGTTGCCCTCTCGGACAAATTGCTTCCACCTCTCAATGATTTTCTCGGATGGGTAATCTCGATAGGCAAGAAGCTTGGCTTAGTCCCCGAGACGCAGGACGAAGTTAAGCAGCGCCAGGCGGCTGCAAAGGAGCGCGTTGACGTCGCGCAGGACGAGGTCGACATTCTGACCCGGCCGGCATCTCCCGAGGAAACCCCGCAAGAGGCCCGCGCCCGATCGCTCCGCGCGAAGAGGGCCAAGGCTAAGCTTCAAGCGGCCCAGGAAGCCTACGATAGGGTCATGGCAGAAGGAGTGCCGATCCCTCCGCCACGACCGGCCGAAGCCACGCCCCCCGCTCCCCCGGCGCGCCCCGGGGATGCGCCGCGGCCATCAACCCCGTTGCCCCAGGCTCGTCCGAATGAGGCTCCAACCGGAGGGGCATCTGCGTCGCAGTCGCGCCCACAGGATGCCCAGACCGCTCCATTGACCCCGCCGAATAGCGGAGGGAGGGGGGCGGAAGCACTGCCCCGCTCAGGCGGTAATCCTCAGGCGCGACCCGCCGAAGATCCTGGTCCGACAGTGGGGCAAGCCTTCGCCGGCTGGATGCAGGAGTTCGGTGCATTTCTCAGGGATGCCGCGGTAGCAGCCGCGACCATCCAGCATCAGGTGTCTCCGTCCGTGAATGCGGAGAAGGTCGCGAACGGTGAGGCGGCGAAGGCCGTCACCAACAATGTCACCAACGACCAACGAGATCAGCGGCAGGTGAGTGTCACAGTGAACGCGGAGGTCAATGAGGTCCCGCAGCTTGGTCCTGTGGTGACTGATGCAGTGTCGTCGGCGTTGGTGAAAAGTTCAAACGCTACTACTGCCGCGGCCCCTGGCCCGTAGAAACGCTGAGCATTAGCTCAAGATCTTCCAGTGACTTGAACTTAATGGCCTTTCCAGAGATTAACGCCACCACACCATCGGGCTCGGTTCGGTACGGCGTTCCTGAAATGACACCGTCCGCAGTGAAGTCAATTGAAAGGGTCTTCACCGGCGATACACCCTCATCTCCGGCCCAGGTGCCAGCGAGCTTCATCGCGGTAGGGCTTCCAGGATAGGGCTTCAAAAGAAACGAATGTATGAGGGCGATTAAGAACAGGAAGAAGCCGTAAAAATACCAAGGGAAAAATTCTCGCCCTTTGTTTTCGGCGATTTTGGCCGGGATGAAGGCCAGTCCCAGACCAATCAGAACGAATACCAAGAAGACTTCCATCGTTTCCCCCTATCAGCGCCCTGCGATTATCTTAGCTCATAAGCAGCGGAATCCGCGATGGGGCTCGTGCCGGGGCCAAGAGCAGAAACGGAACGACAAGCCACACCCGACGCATGCTCACCTCCCCAGGTTATGGGGAGGCATTGTGGGGTGTCGGCGGGGGAGGGGCAACAGATCGCCCAGTGGCCTTCCGCATCGTGCACTTTCTTTCTGAGGAAAGCTGATGGCATTCTTTTTTCTGGTGGCTCGCACGTTGGGTCCCATCGGCATCAACGTGGTCATCGTGGAAGAGCATCGCGCCGAGATGACGATCGCCGACCATCCGGTGGAGCGCGGAGCGAAGATCAGCGATCACGCATGGCGCGAGCCCTATCGTCTCCGGATTGAGGGCGCGATCGATGCGCCGGCGGCGTTTGCTTCCTATCAGGCCATCCTCGCCCTACAGGCGGCGGCCGAGCCTTTCACGATGGTGAGCGGTCTGAAGGTTTACACCAACATGCTCATTGAGCGGGTGAGCGCGCTTCGCGACACCGTTTATCCCCGCGTGCTGATGTTCAATGCCGAGCTGCGCGAGGTGATCATCGTTGACACCGAGGCCTCCTCCGGCTCAGCGGGAAGCCCGGAGCCGGGCAGCACTGCTGATCGGGCGGGCGCGGTGCAGAACAGGGGCACTGTCCAGGCGCGACAGGTTCAATCGAATGACCTCTTGAACTCGGCCCTGCCTCGATGACCACCTTCTACGAGATCCCCATCACGAACGCGGCTCGGCAGCGGTTCATTACGACCCTCAATGGTCGCTCCTGCCAATTCGACGTGAACTTCAACGTGACCACGCAACGGTGGTCGTTTGATCTTGAGATTGAGGGCACGCTGGTCCTGGCCGGTCGTCGGATCGTGCTTGGGGTGGATCTGCTTGAGCCCTTCAAATTGGGCTTGGGGCAGATCTTCGCGGTGGCGTGGACGCCGGGCGCACTCCCAGATCGAGAAGGGCTCCCCAGCGGGGCCGTGCGCCTCATCAACGCGGTGGACTGAATGTCTCGCATGTGGAAACGCCGGGTCGTCGCGACGGTGTCGGGACGAGCGGGGGAACTTGTCGTCAGGGATCTCCGCATCGACTTCCAGGCGCAGCGCTCCATCGGCTCCAAGCAGAACGAAGGCGTGGCGACCATCTGGAACCTGAAGCGCGAGAATCGCGGAAAGCTGGGCGAGGAATTCGACACCCTGAAGATTGAGGCCGGATACGAGAGTGGCGAGTTCGGGATCATTTTCAAAGGGCAGATCCGGGACGTCACCATCGACCAGGAGGGCGCTGACATCCGCTCGTTTCTCCAATGCGGCGACGGCGACAAGGGCATCAATAAGGGTGTGGTGACGAAGACCTTTCCGGCCGGCACGAAGCCCCGTGAGGTCGCGGACTATCTGGTCTCCCAGATGCCTGACGTCGATGTTGGAGACCTTCGGGGGTTCGACGATCTTCCGGCCTATAAACGCCCCATCTCGCTCTACGGCTATGCCTCACGGGAACTGGACGAGCTTGGCCGGCAGCATGGCGTTTATTGGAGCGTTCAGAACGGCGCCGCGGAGGCCATCAAGAGCGATGGCTACATCAATGACACCGTGGTGATTTCGAGCGCGAGCGGCCTCATTGGCGCGCCGAAGGTCACCGATAAGGGCGTATCCCTGCGCTCGCTTTTACGCCCAGCCATCGGCCCGGGCCGAGTAGTGGACGTTCGCTCGAACTTCCTCGACGAGGCCAGCGGCCGAGACAAGGCCGCGTCGGACCAGGGGGGCGGCCTCTTCCGTGTCGCCTCGGTGAGCTTCGCCGGATCAAACCGCGATAAGCCGTTCTACTGCGACATCGACGGCAACCGCATCCAGGGTGGAAAGGTCGTCAAATAATGGCCGGATACCAGGGCTCCTCGACGCGTCGGTCTCTTCAAGAGGCGATCGCAGCCATCATCGAGGCCGAGCGCCGGGACATGTTCACCGCGCTTCCCGCTCGTGTGACAGCTTACGATCCTGGCAAGCAAAACGGCGGCATGCAGCCCGCCTTGAAGCAGACGTTCGGCGACCAAGAGCTGACCGCACCGGAGCTCCAGAGCGTGCCGCTGCTTCATCCAAGGGGAGGTGGATTCGGCATCCATTTTCCAATGCAGGCGGGTGACCCGGTCACGCTGCTGTTCGCCGGCCGGTCGCGCGACGCGTTCCAGAGCGAAGGTCAGAGCATCAGCAATGCGCCGGGCCGAATGCATGACTTGTCTGATGCTGTCGCTATCCCCGGGGGCTATCCCGACGACGCCCCAATGACCGGCGTCAACGGCACCGATTTCTTTGCCGGTTCGAACGACGGCAAGAAGGGCGCGAAGGTCACGCCCGGGGGGAAAGTGTCTCTCACCGGCGGCGCGTCGGGGGCGGACAAGGTGATCATTTCGGCCGAAGGCAAGATCGACCTAAAGGGCGAGACCGGGGACAGCCTCCTTCAAATCTTTCGTGACTTCATGGTGGTGTTCAATGCCCACCTTAATGGGGGTGCCGCGGTGGATAGCGCATATCAGGCACAGGTCACGGCGCTGATCGCGAAGCTCGATGGGATCAAAGCCTGATGTCCTCTTTCCTCGGGCTGTCCATTCAGCCGCACAATGATCTGCATCTCGACGATGATGGCAATCTCGTCGTGGTTGTGGATGCCGAGGCCATCGGCCAGCACATTCGGCAGCGGCTCATGTTCTGGCAGGGCGAGTGGTTTCTCGACCAAGACGCCGGTGTGGCGTGGACCGAATACGTTCTCGGCCGCCCGCCGTCGGAAATGCCGATCGCCGAGGCGACGATCAAGGCAGAGGTCATGGCCACGCCGGGCGTGACCGAGATCCTGGAATTCGACGCTAGCTACGACCGGGCCTCCCGCGGCCTGCGCATCAACGGCCTCGTCGTCGCGACGGTCTTCGAAGACACGGCTGAAATCCAGTTCTGAGGTGATCATGGCGGACTACGGTGTTCTGCCAGTTGGCTTCGCCCGCAAGCCCCTGGCAACGATCCTCGCTGAGATCGAGGAGGCAAACCGAGGCACGTTCGGGGTTGGCGTTATTCAGGCGCCACAGTCTCCCTTGGGGCAAGTCAACGGCCTCATGACCGATCTCATCGCGCAACTATGGGAGGTGAGTGAAGACACCTACCAGTCGTATGACCCGGACCAAGCCGAGGGCGTTCGTCTCGATATGCTTGCCAAACTGCGCCTTCTGGCGCGGGCCACCGATGAGCCGGACGACGAGCTGCGCCAGGCCATCACGAACGCCGGCCGTGCGCGCATTGACCTGCAAGACCTACTCCGGGCGGTGCGCGGCATCGACGGCGTGACCTACGCTCAGGTTTTTGTGAACGACACGGACAGCACCGATGCCAACGGCCTCTCCGCTCATTCTGTCGGCGTCGCCGTCATCGGAGGTGATGATGCGGAGGTGGCGGCCGCGGTCCGAGCCTATGTGGTGCCCGGCATCGGCACGAGCGGCAATGTCCGGATTGACGTGAACATTGACGGGGTGTGCCGGTCCATCTGGCTCGTGCGGCCGACGGCCGTTCCGATTACGCTGGAGGTGGAGGTCATCCGCCGCTCGGATCGGCTGGGGTGCCCGCCGGCGGCGCTCACCGCCATCGCGGAGGGGCTGGTGGCTGACCTTTCTGGCGACCGGCAGCTCATCAACGGCGAGGATGTGACGCTGCACACGATCCGGGCCGCAATCGAGGCGCGATATCCCAATGTCGAGGTGGTCGATGTCCAAGGCGCGCGGGACAGCGGTGCGCCTGACGATCTCCCAATTCCCATCGCCTTCGACGAGATCGCCACCTTCGCCCTTGTCGATATCACGGTGACGAACGCGCCATGACGACCTGCCCAGTGACCGGCGTGCTGGTCGAGGAAGAGATCGACCGCGTCGCGACGCAGTATCGCGAGAGTCCGAAGCTCCTGGGGCTCATCCGTGCCTATCTTGGGCAGGTGGAAGAGGCCATTCAGGTCGCATGCTCTGTCCCGAGCTTCTTTGATCTCGACACCGCAGTTGGCGATCAACTCACGCTGCTGGGAAAACGCCTCGGCTTTCCGCGATGCCATTGTGGATGCGTGATGCCGCCTGTGATCGGTTTCGACTGTGATGGGGCCTATCAGGGCCCGTACACGATCGTCGGAGCGTGCGAGGGCGGCTCGCTGCTTTCCTGCCGCGAGACGGGCTCCTCGACCATCTGCATCGACGATGATGACCTGTATCGGCCGATCCTCAAGGCTCGGCGCTACCAGATGCTCGGGCTGTATGACATCGATTCCTTAAACGCTGCGGCGGAACTGATCTGGGGGCCGACCGCCTCCGCTCACACTCTTGGTGGTGGAGTGGTGGCCGTGGCGCCTGGCCGCGAGCTGACCGACGATGAATTCATGCTTCGGCCAATCGCCTTCCGAGCGCTACCGATCGCGCCGGGGATCAAGGCCATGACCAGTGACGCGGCCGGCCCGATCGTGGGATTCGGCGACGGCTGGGGAGGGGCCTGTGACGGCTCCGAAATCCTCTGCCCGATCGATCCTCATCCCTACGACTGCCCCTGATCTAAAGGAAATATCATGACCGCTATCTCGCTGCCCTTCGCGAGCGATGTCGCGCGCCGTCGTGTCCCTGACGCAGGCGAGCTTGCCCAGGGCATCCCTTGCGGGCCGCTCGACGAGAAGATGTTCAATTGGTTGTTCTGGTACGCAACCGGCCAGCTCGGCAGCTTCATCTCAAATTCGGGCGGCACGCCAGATGATGCTGACCTGGATCAGGTCTCAAGCTATGCGCGCCTTCAGTCGCTGAACTACAGGGTTGCAAGCGGCACCGCCAATGCGCTCTCGGTCACTCTCGATCCGGCCCCGGCCTCCAACGCCGTATTGGAAGGCATGCCGATCCGGTTAAAAATCACCGCGTCCAATACAAGTGCCGCAACACTCAACGTCGGTGCTGGAGCGCTGCCTATCAAAACACTGCGCGGTGCTGACGTTGAACTTGGAGACCTCGTTGTCGATTCAATCACCACCTTGATTTGCACGGGTACTGCCTGGATTTTCACTGGGATCGCCTATAGCGAAGTTCCCCGCATCGCACCAAGCGGAGTCGTGCTTTGGGTTCGCACGGACGGGAGCGACAACAACGATGGACTGACCAATAGTGCGTCGGGTGCCTTCGCAACCGTCATGGGAGCGATCACAAAAGGACTCGCCCGCTATTCACTCCCTCCGGGCCAGACGGCGCTTATCCGGCTCGGCATTCCTGGGACTTATGCGGCGCCGGGCTCCCTGCCGTATGTTGGAGCGCCTCTTGAAATCCGAGGCGATGCCGCTGCTCAGGCGAGCTATGTATTGTCTGGGGCTGGAGCAGGCTCAGGAGTAATCGCCGTTGGTGTGGGGCAATTGTCATTAACCGGGCTGACCATCACCAATACTGGAACTATCAGCCATAGTGTAAACGCTGATAATAGCGGGTACGTCCTTCTAACTAATGTGACGTTCCTTACGTCTGTAACCACAACCTTTGCTCTTATGGCAGCGACAGGAAGCGGTGTCATCCGGATGGGAGCTGGATGCATTGTGAATGCGAGCGCCGGGTATTTGTGGCTGGCTGGCGGTGGGACAATCGTCATGGGCGCAAATCTCGCCCTGCAGTCTACCCCAAACTACACTACGGCCACTGCCCAAGCGTTGGACGGCGGCAAGATATTGCGTGGCTCTCCCGCCACCGCATTCACTGGCACCGGAGCACTTGGGCTTCGATACAACGCTCAAATGAATGGCATCATCGATATGCTTTTCGGCGGGGCGAGTTTTATTCCTGGCAATTCGGCCGGAACTACTGCGACTGGAGGCCAATATCAATGACCCCCGACATCCGGAACTACTATTGGCGTGCCGACGACGGGCGCATTTTCTCCTCTGCGGCCGGGGTTATCGTCTCCGACGCGGACGCGGGCTATCTCTCCTTTGTGGAAGCGTTCGGTGGGCCTTGCCCTTGGCCGCGTGATGAGACGGGAGAGCAGAGTGACGCCGCGCTGGAGGAGGTGTTGGCGCAACATGGCCTGTCGCTTTACCCGCCGTCTCCGGCCCTGGCCAAGGTGGCGGAACTCACGGGAGCCTGCGCGGCGAGCATCGTGGCGGGCTATTCATCCGCCGCCCTGGGCGCCAGCCATGAATATCCGGCGCAGCCGGTAGACCAGCTCAATATGATGGGCTCGGTCACCGCCTCGCTGCTGCCTGGGCTTCCACTCGATTGGAGCACGCCGTTTTGGTGCGCAGACGAGGATGGGGTGTGGAGCTTCAGGCCGCACACGGCGGCACAAATCCAGCAGGCCGGAGCGGATGGCAAAGCGCACGTTGTAGCGTGCCAGGAGCACCTTGCGGCACTCAATGCTGATGCGATGGCCGCCTCACCGGAAGCGCTGGCCGCCATCGTGTGGAGCGAGCCGGAATAGGCACCGGCGGCGAACCCGCGTCGTGCTGAGACCTGCAAACCTGACCATCCACGCCCCCCTCCGAGGCGGCTTTTTCATGTCCAGCACAGGAGGGCCCGTGTGATCGACGTGGTGCGCAAGCTCGCACCGCGAGGGAACGCCGATCGCAAGGGGCATGGATATTGGGAGGTGATGAGCCGAGCCGACGCGGGGGAGGCCGGCTCGGCTCATCGAAGCCCGAGAGGTCCCATGGGGAAGAACCTGTAGGGAAAGAAAAAATAACAAACTAAAATTCAACGGGAGATGAACAGCCTCACCACGCGAAAAAAATGGGCGAGAAAACGGGAGGGGGAGGCTGGGCCGGTTGCTGATCTCGGCCCAGCCCCTCCGCTTCGGCCGGTGGCTGACCTGTCCGAAGGCGGAGCCGGCAAATTATCCAGCAGCGTCCGCCCTGCCAAGACATTGAATTTGCTGATCGCTACCACGCCGGATGCAATTTGGGGTGGCGGGAGCCGGCCGCCTGCGGGAGAGCTGGGCGGCAAAGGCCCCCCTTCGCCGCCCAGCTCCGCCCGAGGGTGAGGACGGAGATACACCGTCGAGCATCTCCAGAGTATCACGCCGGTATTTGGCAAAGGGTGACGCAAAGGTAGATGACCGGGCGACATGCAATTGCCGCCCAGCCCTACCCACCGGGTGAATGTCGGATAGCCCCGCGGGACGCAGACCATGCCATAGTTCAATGTCGGTGGGGTGTAATCGAAAGCGGTACGGGCTGAGCACTTTGGGTGGTAGAGCCCAGCCCGGGTCGCGCTTGGCCGTTGCTGAGAGGACTAAGCGCTGCCGAGTGTGAATATAGCACATGGAAGACGATCTGAGCGGCCGTGATGGTGGATGCCGACCGCTCAGATCAGGAACGACCATCGGTCACGTCAACAGTCGCACCCTTCACTTAGCACATCATTTCCAGAATAGGAGAGAACTCATGGTCGCCGCGAACTACTCGCGCGCCTACGCGCTCGTGCGCAAATACGAAGGCGGGAACGACGACGACCCGCACGACCCCGGCGGGCGCACCTCGCGCGGCATCATCCAGAGCGAATATGACCGCTACCGGGCCGCCATCGGCCAGCCGAAGAAGGACGTGTGGACCGCGTCCGAGGATGAGATCGCGAGCATCTATCGCTCCGGCTATTGGGACAAGCAGCACTGCGACCAGATCCAGTCCGGCGTTGATATCGTGGTCTGGGATGCCGGCGTTAACTCCGGGGTGGCTCAGTCAGCGAAGTGGGCGCAGCGCGGCGCCAATGCCCAGGGCAAGGCTCTGACAGTGGACGGCAAGCTCGGCCCGGCCACCATCGAGGCGCTTAACGCCTGTGAGCCCGTCGCCCTGATTAACAGCATGTGTGATCAGCGTCTTGCGATGCTGAAGGGCCTGCCCACCTGGGGCCGCTATGGGAAGGGTTGGACGAGCCGGGTGGTGGACCTGCGCAAGGCGGCGCTCGCTCTCGCTGGCAAGCCCTCCTCCCCCTCTGAAGGGAAGGGCCTGAGCATCCGCGACCTTCAGGCCGCGCTCAACGTGTTCGGCTACGGCCTCACCGCTGACGGCAAGCTCGGCCCAAAGACCGACGCCGCCCTGAACGATTTCGAAAAGCGCCTGGCCGCGTTCAAGGCCGCCCGCGCCGCCTGATCCCGCGCCCGGCCGGGTCTGCCGCGCACCTCCATCTCCATCCCATCGAGGATCACATGTCAGATATTCTCACCGACGCCCTAAAGGGGGCGGCGATCGCTGTGGCGCGCCGCTCCGACAATTCCCTGGACGTTGCCGATGCCACGAAGGTGGCAAGTGCCATGGCGCAGGAAATGCCCGCGCCCGCCGCGCTGGAATCGCTGTGGCCGCAGCTCGTCCGCTACGGGATCACGATGCTCGGCACCGCACTCGCCGCCCATGGCGTCGGAGACGAGGCCACGTGGCAGGCCGTAGCCGGCGGCGTGATTGCCATCGCCCCGCCGATCTGGCGCATCGGCACCACCTGGTGGGAGCGCCGCAAGGTCGCGTGACACGTCCGGGCGCCGCGGGCCGGCGCCCCTTTCCCTCATGGCCGGCGGGGGCGAGATGCCTGACCAAGAACGAACAGAGCGTACGCCTTCGCGTGACGAGGTTTTCGAGCGCTTCATGCAGATGGGCACGGATGATGTTGAAAAGCTCCTCAGGCTGTCACGCATGGGCGAGCGCGAGTGGGAGCGCCTCAAGGACGTCGTTGGGCTGAGCGACGAGGAATGGGCCCTGGCGAAGCGCGGCATTGCCGCCACGCGGATGGTGTCGACGGCCGGGGCGCTGATGCGCGGTGCGGCCTACGCGCTGTTCGCCGGGGCCGCGGCCTTCGCGCTGTTCGGCGAGCACCTGAACAAGATCAAGGCCTTCTTCATGGGAGCGCCGAAATGATCCCACGCACCATCGTTTGGCTGGTGGCCGGCGCGACCGGGGCCTATCTCTGCTCCCTCGTGATCGACCGCGAGCCGCCCGTCATCGTCACCGATTCCCGCCTCATCACGCCCCAGGTGGAGCCGGGCGGAACCCTCAAGGTGGAGGTGGAGATCTTCCGCACACGCCGGTGCGAAACGTCCATCGACCGCTTCATCTTCGATTCCCAGGGCGGCCGCCACATCCTTGAGCCCTTGGAGCTTCGATCCGCCGGCGGGGCTCGAGGTGAGGAGCGCTACACCAACCTAATCCCCGTGCCGCTGGACGCTGCGCCCGGCCCGGCGCGCTATCGCTCCAGCGCCACCTATCGCTGCAACCCCCTGCATCGGCTCAGCCCGATCACGGCAGAGCCGCGGGAGGTTCAATTCGAGATCATGCCGCCAGGGATTGCGCAGCCAAACGCTCGCAACTGATTTCCTCCGGCAGAGGGCGCCACCCCTCCGGCCTTATGCTCCAACGGTTTTCGACCGATTTCCTCTCGATACAGCACCGCCCCCTTCAGCCCCGCCGGTCACCGCCGCGCGGGGCTTTTCGTTTCTGCGCCCGGCGCCGGCAGTTCGTGCACACGCGCACGCGACGACGCCGTGTTCGTCCCCATGTGGTCGGGCCGGTCCACGAGGTTGAGCTTGTCCGGCCGTCCGCCGCACCTTGAGCACGTCAGGCGGGCCGTCACCTCCTCCAGCGTCGGGTTGCTGGGTCGCTCTGCCGCCATGAGCCGGAGCGGGTAGTTGACTATGTTTCCGCACGCGCACCTGATGCCAAGCCACCAGCCGTTGAGTTCCCGGAGCCGCTGACGTTCTGGGTTAGGCCCCAACGGCCGAGGGTCTTCAAGAGGTGGCAGGCGCAGATCATCCTTCACATCGGCCTCGGGGAGCTGTTCAAGAGCTCCTCCAACTCGTCGGCACCGATCTCCCCGCGCTCCATCAGGATGGCAGCAAGCCGATTGATCGTGACGCTGTGCAGCTGGACGAGCGCGCGCGCTGTCGTGCGTTGGGTGCCCATCAGATCGTGGGCCACCTCCTCATCCCCATCCGAAAGGGTTCGGGCGACGGCAGCGTAATGCGTTTCCACGTCTGCCCCGATGGTGCCTGCAAGGACGGCCTCCGCTTCTTCCCCCGCCATCTCAGCGATCGACCCGGCGTTCATGTAATACTCCGCGGCGACATACTCTGCATTCTGCTCTTCAGCTTCCTCGCTGTTGAAGGTCGGGTCCAAGATGATCGTGAGGTCCGGACGATCGAGCCGGATGCTGGACGAAACCATAAGATCCAGATGCCAGCCGGCGACAACGCGGCCTGCCATATTGAGGGCGTCGTGCCGGCGGTCGGTCATAGTAGGGCCCCTTGCGGCTCCTCCGCCGGGTTCAGCGCGCCGCGCGCCACGATCTGAAGTGATCCGTCCGGCAAAGGCCGCTGGAGGTGCTTCGCCTCCTCCCAGGGCGCTCGCATCCATATGTCCCGCTCTTCTTCCGTGGTGAGGATCGCGGGCATGGCCTTCTGATGGACCGCCCCCACCTCGGCATTGGGGTCCGTGGTCAGGAAGGCATAGAGGTCGGTTGCGACCCATCCCTCCTTGATCTTCCTCACGCCCTCCCAGGCTGTCCAGCAGCCAGCGAAGAAGGCAAGGGGGCGGCTCTCATCGAGGGCGAACCACACGTTCTCGTTCTTGCCCTCGGCATTCCGGCTGGGTTCGGCGAAGGCGGTCAAGGGGACGAGGCAGCGATTGGCCGGGCCGAGCCAGGGTTTCCAATGTGAGCTGCTGGTGTTGCGGATGTTCGTGGTGCCGCCGTCGGGCTCCATCTTCAGCAGCTCGGTGAAATCCACCTCCTTGCCCTTAGCCCTGAGAGCGTTCGCGCGCTTCGTCGCGGCGTCCATCTGGGCCTTCTTGGAGGAGGGCATGCCCCACCGAGCCAGCGCAAGCTCCCGCTCGCCCGCCGCGTTGTTGCGAACGATTGGGCCTGCATAGTCGGGATATAGCTGCGGCTTCCACGGCGCGCCGTTGGTGATGTCCCAGAGAAACCCGGTGAGGGCCCGCATGGCCTCCCGGGTGGTGGTGGCGTCATAGAGATTGCACATCAGGGCCTGCCTCCGCTGCCTGCCCATTCACCCTACCACATCTAGCGGCTTGTTCTCTATTCGTTCTCATGGAATCCATATGGCAGACAAGCCGATGGAGAGTGCCATGCCGAGCGAGCCCCTGCGCGCGGAACCGATCCCTTTTGACGTGAGCGAGGACGAAGTCGATGCAGCACTAGCCGTCTGCGATGGCGACGCTCGGGCGACGATCCGGGCCTTGCTGGTGGAGCACGCCTTCCTGGAGCATCAGCTTTCGAAGCTGGCGTCGGCCGGCTTCAGCCGGCGTCTTCCCCTGGCGAAGCTGTCTGACGTTCAAGGCTGATCCATGGGGCGCGAGGTGCGCAAGCTCGTGGACTATCCGTTCGCGGTGGTGCGCGTGGCATGCCGTTTCTGCCCTCATCGCATCAAGGGGTACAAACTGGCGCGTCTGGCCGCGCGCGCCGGGCCGGACATAGAACTTCAGGTGCTCATCGACTTGCTGGAATGCGGCCGCGGCCGGCCGGCAAAGGTCAGAAAGGTCCAATCCTTCTGCGGGGTCTATTATCTGGACCTGCACTCGGAGCCGCTTCCGGAAGGCGCGCCGCTGAATGTGCCGGAGCGGCTGTTCGTCAAAGCGAAACGTGATCGCAACCTTCGTCAATCGGAAGTTGCGAATCCTGTATATGATCGCCCCAGTTAAGAGGGGGCCATCATGCGAGACGATGACGCCGTCGAATATCTGAAATCCATTGTCCCGGAGCTATGCCAGATCGCCAAAAGCGCGAAACTGCCGACGGTCGCTTATCTGCTGGGGCTCGCCGCAGATGAACTGCGGAGTTCCGATTGGCCGGAGCCGGACCCCGACGACGACGACGAAGTTTCCCTGGAACACTGATCGGCTCGGCTCGGTCAGGTCCTACGGCGCCAGTCCCAAGGCGGTATGAACTCATAGGCCCACATGCCGGCGCGGGCCTTCCGCGCCGCGGCCTCGCACAGCTCGTACTCCCGGCTATAGGCCACATAAGCGAGCGCCCATCCGGCATCGACCATGGCCGCTGCGATGTCCCTGCCGGCGGCCTTGCACTGCGCCAGCACCCGCTTGTAGCGGTCGCGGCCCTTCGGCTCGCAGCTCACGACGCGCGCCTCGATCATGTCGGCCAGGAAGAAGGCGGCCCGCTGTCCACACCGAACCGCGGCCCCCGTCTTCTTGTCGGTGCAGGTCTGCCGGCTCTCGGGTGCGTCAATTCCTTCCAGCCGAATCCTCTGCCCGTGGATCTCGATGGTGTCGCCGTCGATCACGCTGGCGCGGCCGACGATGTGCTCGGCAAGGGCGGGGGTGGCGAGGAGGAGGAGGGAGGCGACGCCAACGCGAATACAGATCATGCGTGCTCTAAGCACATTCGCTTATCGAGAGCGACCCAGCCCATCAACCCCTCCATTCTCTCACTGCATGGGAACGGGTGCGGAACAGACCTAAAACTCACTGTGCCGTGTGCCGTGCCGTCGCGAACCGATGTTCCATGCGCAAGATGCGGGATAAACGCACCTTGCGCATGGCGAGAGCCGTTGATTTTGCTGGGTTTCTCCGTGTGGAGAGGCGCCGGAATGCGGAATGCTAGCTGGTTTACAAAACCGCTGCTCTACCGCTGAGCTAAACCGGCGACTCACTTAAATCCACTTATACGTCACACACTTAAGGTCGATCAGGCACAGCAAAACCGATCGCCCTGTGCCGCAGAACGTGCCATCACCTTTCGGCGCGCAGCGCGCTCTATTCTCCCGACCGCTCCCGCGCGTCAAGCTTCTCCCCGCCGCCGCGCTTGGCTATTTCTGCCGCACGGCGACGCCGGGTCTTGCGAAAATACGGGCTTATCGGGCGGGCTTATAGACTTTAGCGACCGCGTCGGCCTTCTTCATGCCGGCCACGGCTTCGGCCCCGGTCAGCAATACGGTGGTCCTTGATGACTTGAGGGCCCCGCCTGCGGCAATGCCAAGCGCGATGGCAACCATGCTCTCATTGTCAGGCACGTCGGCAATGAGCGTTAAATCGTAGTCGCCGAAGCAATACCAGCCTCCGACGAATTTCCCTCCAACGGCTTCGCACACCGCGCGGCCGACGGTTTCGACCCGGTTCTGCGGATTCTTGAGCTGGGCGGCGATCGATTCTGCAGTATAGGCAGCCTGATACATGTAGAGTGGCATGTTCAATCTCCCTCGTTACCGTGCGTCCAGTCGTGGAATGCGCCGAACAGGGACTTTGCGATCGCCTCTCTTTGGTGGGTGTCACTCTCCCGGTTACAGCGCCGATCACTGCGACTGCATCAATTGTCCAATGTCGCTGTGTTGAAAGCGCGGCCGAACAGGCCTCTGAGGCCGAGCCGGCCGACATGCGGCGTGGGAGATGCCGGCCCGGTGGGAGGGGGCGGGCGCTTCGCTTTTCGGGAACGCAAAGATCGCCCGCGCTCCGTGGCGGTTCAGATGAGGAGGGAGCGCGCCACGATATCGAGAAAGGCTGTGGTGTCGGGCGGCACGGGAGAGGCCTCCGCGCGATAGCCGGTGCGGGAGAGACCGTCTTCCTGATACCAGTAGAAGATATCCGTTTCCGGATCATAATGCCTGAGGTGGGGCAGGATCTTCGCTTCCGCAGCCTTCCGGGCATCGGCTTCGTCGATATAGGGCACCACCTGTCCGCGCGCGATCCATTCGTCTTCGCCGGCGGCGCATTTATAGGTTCTGACGACCCATCCCATCTCTCAAAGCCTTCCGGGCTGGCGTTTGCCTCTGCCAGCGCGGCGGCCCCCAAAAGGGACCGCGCATGCCTCCTCGTTTTTTCCTCTCCCGTACGGGAAAGAGGAAGAGGCAAAATAGTAGATCATTCCAGATGCTTAGGACGAAGGATGTAGGGCGCCTCTCCGCCGGGCTCGCCGCGCCCTGATGGTAGCCCGGAAAAGAAAACGGCCCCGCCTTGGGGGGCGGGGCCGTCTTGTCTCGGGAAGAGGGCGGGCCGAGGCCCGCCCGGCCGGCGTTTAGTGCCAGTCTTCGAGGTTCCGGTCCTTGGTCTCCGGCAGGAAGAAGAAGCCGATGATCAAGGTCATCACCGCGATGACGATGGGATACCAGAGGCCGGCGAAGATGTTGCCGGATGCCGCCACGATGGCGAAGGCGGTGGGGGGCAGGAAGCCGCCGAACCAGCCGTTGCCGATGTGGTAGGGCAGCGACATGCCCGTGTAGCGGATGCGGGTGGGGAACAATTCCACCAGCATGGCCGCGATGGGCCCGTACACCATCGTCACGTAGAGGACGAGGACGAAGAGGAGGCCGATCAGGTAGAGCGAGCGCCCGTCCGTCAGCACCCCGCCGACCGACGGCTGCTTCAGGATGGAGGCGTCGCCCGCCTTGGGATAGCCCGCCGTCTGGGCCGCCGCGACCAGGGCCGCGCCGGTCTTGTCGGTGTCGGGGATCGCCACGGCGGTGCCGTTGATGGTGGCGGCGAGCGGCGAGCCCGCGGGGCCGTTCACCAAGTCATAGTGCATGGAGTTGGTGGCCAGCGTCCGGCGCACCACATCGCACGGCCGGGTGAAGACGCGCACGCCCACCGGGTCGAACAAGGTGCCGCACTGGGCCGGATCGGCGGTGAGCACGATCTTCACATTCTCGGTGGCCGCCATCAGCTTCGGGTTCGCCGTCTGGGCGATCATGTGGAACAGCGGGAAGTAGGTCACCGCCGCGATGAAGCAGCCGAACAGGAGGATCGGCTTGCGGCCGACCTTGTCCGACAGCCAGCCGAAGAGGATGAAGAACGGCGTGCCGATGAGCAGCGAGAAGGCGATGACGAGGTTCGCCGTCGTGCCGTCCACCTTCAGGGTCTGGGTCAGGAAGAACAGCGCGTAGAACTGTCCGCAATACCAGACCACCGCCTGGCCGGCGGTGCCGCCGAGCAGGGCGATGAGCGCGATCTTGGCGTTGCTCCAGCGGCCGAAGGCCTCCTTGAGCGGCGCCTTGGAGCGCGTGCCTTCCGCCTTCATCCGCTGGAACGCCGGGGATTCCTGCAGCTGCAGGCGGATCCAGATGGAGAAGCCGAGCAGGATGATGGAGAGCAGGAACGGAATGCGCCAGCCCCAGGCCGCGAAGGCTTCCGGCGACATGGACAGGCGCAGCGTCAGGATGACGAGCAGCGAGAGGAACAGGCCCACCGTCGCGGTGGTCTGGATCCACGACGTATAGAAGCCGCGCCGGCCCTGGGGGGCGTGCTCGGCCACGTAGGTCGCCGCGCCGCCATATTCGCCGCCGAGCGCGAGGCCCTGGAGCAGGCGGCAGATGATGAAGGCCACGGGCGCGAGATAGCCGATGGTGTCGAAGCCGGGCAGCAGGCCGACCACGAAGGTGGCGATGCCCATGATCACCATGGTGATGAGGAAGGTGTATTTGCGGCCGATGAGGTCGCCGAGGCGCCCGAAGAAGATGGCGCCGAAGGGCCGTACAGCGAAGCCGGCGGCGAAGCCGAACAGCACGAAGATGAACTTCGCGGTGTCGTTGGTGCCCGGCACGAAGGTGGCGGCGATGTTCGCGGCCAGCGAGCCTGCCAGATAGAAGTCGTACCACTCGAACACGGTGCCGGCGGAGGAGGCGACGATGACCTTTCGTTCCTCCTTCGTCATTGGCGCGTGTGCAGCGGCCGGTGCGGTCGTTACAGCCATGGATTTCTCCTCCCAGATCAATCGCCAGTCCCGCTCACGCGGAGCAGGAGGCGCCGGCCCGGGGCCCGGAGGATGCGCGGGAGGAAAGAATATGGCCCGGCCGCGCAGTGCGCGGCGTCAGACGGGCTTTTCCTCCAGCGGTTTCATCATGTCCGCGTCGTTGGTCGCGCGGATTTCCGAGTCGGGCACATAGCGCCATGGCAGAAACATGACTGAGCGTGCACAATCGTACGATTGGTCAATGGTCTATAGGCCGTTGGTCTTAGGAAGAAGGGATGACGCAACGTCAGGCCTCAGCTCGGCGCGCGCCCGTCCCGCTTGAGCGCCCTGCGTGCGATGCCGAGCGAGAGCGCTGCGGCATTGGACACGTTGAGGCTCTTGATCACGCCCGGCAGATCGATGCGGGCGAGCACGTCGCAGGTTTGGCCGGTGAGCTGGCGCAGGCCCTTGCCCTCGGCGCCGAGCACCAGCGCCAGAGGCGCCCGCAGCATTGTGTCCTCGATGTCGGCCGGGCCCTCGCTGTCGAGGCCGACCACCAGCATGCCGTTGTCCTTCAGTTCGGTGAGCGCGCGGGCGAGGTTCTGCACCAGGCAGAAGGGCACGTGCTCCAGCCCGCCCGAGGCGCTTTTCGCCAGGACGCCGGTGGCCACCGGGCTGTGGCGCGCGGTGGTGACGATGGCGCCCACGCCGAACGCCGCCGCCGAGCGCACGATGGCGCCCACATTGTGCGGGTCGGTGATCTGGTCGAGCACCAATACGAGGTCGTGCTTTGCCACCTTCGACAAAGGCGGGGAGGGCAGGTGGTCGCTCTCGGCCAGCAGGCCCTGGTGCACCGCGTCGGGGCCGAGCAGCTTGTCGATCTCGGAGGGGCGGACCACTTCCGGGGCGATGGGCAGCGCGATCCCCTCTTCCGTGAGGCGGTGCGCGGCATTCTCGGTGACCAGGATGCGGCGGAAGCGGCGCTTGGGGTTGCGCAGTGCTTCGGCCACCGTGTGCCAGCCATAGAGCAGCGCGACGTCGCTCTCGCCCTCCCAGGCGGGCGGGCGCCCGCTCTTGCGGCCGGCGGGGAAGGGGCGAGGACCGCCGGGCGCCCCGCCTTTGCCGAAGGGCCGGCGCGCGCCGGAACGGGGAGGGGGGCGGCTCGGCCGGCCGGAGCTGGTGTCGGACATGAAAGAGCCTTTGTCAGAGCCGCGGGGCGGGCGCAAGGGGCGCCTGAAGTCCGGCCGTCACCGCGCCGGCGGCACCATGCCTTTGGCTTCGAGCACGGAAGCGGCCTGCGGGCCCGACAAGAGATTCAGGAACGCCCCGGCCTCCGGCTGGTGCGCGGTAGGTGAGGCGGCCGCCGCATAGACGGTGAAGTTCTGGATCTCCGCCGGCAGGGGACCGACCAGCACCGCGCCCTTCACGGCGAGGATCTCGCTGATCTGGTGGATGGCGATGTCCGCTTCGCCGGAGACGACGCGGGTGGCCACCAGCCCGCCGGGGACCAGCACCGCCTTCGCCTTCATCTCCTGGGCGATGCCGAGGCGCTCGAACAGCTTCTCCAGATAGATGCCGCTGGAGCCACCCGCCGCCGGGTCGATCATGGCCACGGATTTGGCTGCAAGGAGCGTGCGCTTGAACCCATCCACGGTGGCGATGTCCGGCCGCGCTGCGCCCTCCTTGACGGCGACGCCGATGCCGACACGAGCCAGCTCTGTCACGGGCTCGGCCACCTTGCCCTTCTTCGCGAAGTCCGCGAGCGCGCCGGGCGTGAGGATGAGGACATCGAAGGTGGCGCCGCCTTCCACCTTGCGCACCAATGCGCCGGCGGTGTCGTTCTCCACCTTCACCGTCGTGCCCGTCTCCGCCTGGAACCGTGCGGCAAGCTCGGCGGCCACGGGCTTGAAGGCGCCGGTGGTGAGCACGGTGATCTCGGCTGCGCCTGCGTTGCCAACCCCGGTGAAGGCGGCGAGGAGCAAAGCGGCGAAACGGCGGGAGAGCGGGGCCTTGAGCATGACGGTCGATCCCAGGCTGGCGTGCGCGGCGCGCATCATAGAAGCGGGGGCAGGCTGCGGCTATGGTATCCACGGACGGACGGCAGCAATTCGCAGGGCCTGTGAAGAGCGTTCATTTCCGGTTGACTTCATCGAACCGCTTCCACATAAAACCGCTCCTTGAGGCGCCCGGACCATCCGGGCCGCTGCGCCGTTGCGGCGTCAGCGCCACGGCCTCATGGATGACGGGCTCATCAGTGGAGGGGTGCCCGAGTGGTTAAAGGGGACGGACTGTAAATCCGTTGGCTCTGCCTACGTTGGTTCAAATCCAACCCCCTCCACCACCCGTCGTCCATATGCTACGAACTGCGGCGCCGCCGCGGCGCGCGCGGGTGTAGCTCAATGGTAGAGCAACAGCCTTCCAAGCTGATGACGAGGGTTCGATTCCCTTCACCCGCTCCAGCCCGTTTCCGCTTCCGAGTTCCAGACGCAAGCCCGCTCCTCTTGCGGTTCCTGCGGAAACCCCCTATCCCACGGCGTCTTTTTCCGCCCCCGCAAGGGCGTGCCGTGGACTGACCTGAGCCAGGGATACCGAGAGAGAACGATGGCCAAAGCAAAATTTGAACGCAACAAGCCGCACTGCAACATTGGCACGATTGGTCACGTTGACCATGGCAAGACGTCGTTGACGGCTGCGATCACGAAGGTGCTTGCGGAGACGTCTGGCGGCGCGACGTTCACGGCCTACGACCAGATCGACAAGGCGCCGGAAGAGAAGGCGCGCGGCATCACGATCTCCACGGCACACGTGGAATACGAGACCGCGAACCGCCACTACGCCCACGTGGACTGCCCCGGCCACGCCGACTATGTGAAGAACATGATCACCGGCGCGGCGCAGATGGACGGCGCGATCCTGGTGGTGTCCGCCGCCGACGGCCCGATGCCGCAGACCCGCGAGCACATCCTCCTGGCCCGCCAGGTGGGCGTGCCGGCGCTGGTGGTGTTCCTGAACAAGTGCGACATGGTCGACGATCCCGAGCTCCTGGAGCTGGTCGAGATGGAGGTGCGCGAGCTGCTCTCCAAGTACGACTTCCCGGGCGACGACATCCCGATCGTGCGCGGCTCGGCGCTGATGGCGCTGGAGAACAAGTCTCCGGAGCTGGGCACCGAGGCGATCCTGAAGCTGATGGCCGAGGTGGACAAGTACATCCCGCAGCCGGAGCGTCCGATCGACCTGCCGTTCCTGATGCCGATCGAGGACGTGTTCTCGATCTCGGGCCGCGGCACTGTGGTGACCGGCCGCGTCGAGCGCGGCATCGTGAAGGTTGGCGAGGAAGTCGAGATCATCGGCATCCGCCCGACGCTGAAGACCACGGTGACCGGCGTCGAGATGTTCCGCAAGCTGCTGGACCAGGGGCAGGCGGGCGACAATGTCGGCATCCTGCTGCGCGGCACGAAGCGCGAGGACGTGGAGCGCGGCCAGGTTGTGTGCAAGCCGGGTTCGGTGAAGCCGCACACCAAGTTCAAGGCCGAGGCCTACATCCTGACGAAGGAGGAGGGTGGCCGTCACACGCCGTTCTTCACCAACTATCGTCCGCAGTTCTACTTCCGCACGACCGACGTGACGGGCGTGTGCACGCTTCCCGAAGGCACCGAAATGGTGATGCCGGGGGACAACGTGTCGATGGACGTGCACCTGATCGTGCCGATCGCCATGGAGGAGAAGCTGCGCTTCGCCATCCGTGAAGGCGGCCGCACCGTCGGCGCCGGCGTCGTCGCGTCAATCATCGAGTGATCCCGGCCCTCACGGGCCAGAATCGACGGGCCGGCCTCGCGCCGGCCCGTTTTGTTTTGAGGGTTGGTGCTTCGCTGCCCCCTCCCTAACCCTCCCCCGCAAGCGGGAGAGGGGACGTGTCGCATCATGAACAGGGGAAAGCGCGCAGTGCCCCTTTACAGGCGCTCTTTCGCTGACTAGACACACAGGCCCCGATGCGCTGGATCGCTTTCCGGCGCGAGGGCGCATACCCTCGAGTGCTCAGGCAGTAGGAGTGTAGCTCAACTGGTTAGAGCACCGGTCTCCAAAACCGGGGGTTGGGGGTTCGAGTCCCTCCACTCCTGCCAGCACCGAGGGAATGAGCGCGGACCATGTCGCGCACAGGCATTTGAAGACCGCAGGCAGGTGGCCTGACGTTTCATGACGGCGATCCATCGAAGCTCTGCTCCGACGGCCGCCGGAACCGAGGAGAAGGCGAAGGCGGGCGCGAGCCGGCCGGGCCGAGGCAATATGGCGAAGATCAGTCCCGTCGAATTCTTCCAGCAGGTCCGCAACGAGACTGCGAAGGTCACGTGGCCGACGCGGCGCGAGACGCTGATCACCACCGGCATGGTGTTCCTGATGGTGCTGATCGCCTCGCTGTTCTTCCTGGCCACGGACCAGGTCATACAGTTCGCCGTCAGCCAGATCCTCCGCATAGGGCATTGAGAACCGCCATGGCGAAGCGCTGGTACATCGTCCACGCCTATTCCAATTTCGAGAAGAAGGTGGCGGATTCGATCCGCGAGCAGGCCGACCAGCGCGGCCTCGCCGACCTGTTCGAGCAGATCCTCGTGCCCACCGAGAAGGTGGTCGAGGTGCGCCGCGGCCGGAAGGTGGACACCGAGCGGAAGTTCTTCCCCGGCTACGTGCTCGTGAAGATGGACCTCACGGACGAGGCCTTCCACCTCATCAAGAACACCCCGAAGGTGACGGGATTTTTGGGCGCCGACAACAAGCCCATGCCCATCTCCGAGAACGAGGCCATGCGCATCCTGCAGCAGGTGCAGGAGGGCATCGAGCGCCCGAAGCCGTCCATTTCCTACGAGGTGGGCGAGACGGTGAAGGTGTCAGACGGCCCCTTCGCCTCGTTCAACGGCATCGTGGAGGAAGTGGACGAGGGCCGCTCCCGCCTCAAGGTCGCCGTCTCCATCTTCGGCCGCGCGACGCCAGTGGAGCTGGAATTCGGCCAGGTTGAGAAGGTCTGAGGGCCTCTCAATAGCCGCGTCATGCCCCGGCTTGACCCGGGCACCCACGGGGCTCCGCCAGGTGCACTTTTGGGACGGCGGTGGATCCCCGGATCAAGTCCGGGGATGACGGATTGTCCGCTTCATGCGGTCCCGCCCTTGCTTCCGGTGACCCGATACATTATGTGAACGCCCTTTCCTGAAGCGCCCTGCGCTTGAGGAAAGGCGGACCGGAGGTTTTCCTCCGGACGTGAACGTGGGAGGTGACGGGGCGTCTCGCCAATGCCCCTGAGATCCGGACCACGGACCCCGGCCGATCCGGCCCTGCTCCCTGAGCGGGCTGTCGGCCCCTATTGTGGGAGTTAGACATGGCGAAGAAAATCACCGGCTATATCAAGCTGCAGGTCGCTGCCGGCAGCGCCAATCCGGCGCCGCCCATCGGCCCCGCGCTCGGCCAGCGCGGCCTGAACATCATGGAGTTCTGCAAGGCGTTCAACGCCCAGACGCAGAAGGAAGAGAAGGGGATGCCCATCCCCGTCGTCATCACGGTCTACCAGGACCGCTCCTTCACCTTCGAGATGAAGAGCCCCCCGGTCTCCTACTTCCTGAAGAAGGCCGCTGGCCTCGAGACGAAGAAGAAGCCCGGCACTGGCTCCAAGACTCCCGGCAAGGGCGCGACCGTCGGCAAGGTCACGCGCGCTCAGCTCAATGAGATCGCCGAGAAGAAGATGAAGGATCTGAACTGCGACACCGTCGAATCGGCGGTCCGCATGCTCGAAGGCTCGGCCCGGTCCATGGGCCTCCAGGTTCAGGGGTGACGACGATGGCACAGCATGGCAAGCGCATCCGCGCCGCGAGCGAGGGCATCGATCGCCTGAAGCTCTATCCCCTGGACGAGGCCATCGCGCTCCTGAAGGAGCGGGCGACCGCCAAGTTCGACGAGACCATCGAAGTGGCGATCAACCTCGGTGTCGACCCGCGCCATGCGGACCAGATGGTCCGCGGCGTGTGCAACCTGCCCAACGGCTCGGGCCGCACGGTGCGCGTGGCGGTGTTCGCCCGCGGCGCCAAGGCGGATGAGGCGAAGGCGGCGGGTGCCGACATCGTCGGCGCCGAGGACCTCCTGGAGACCATCCAGGGCGGCACCATCGAGTTCGATCGCTGCATCGCGACCCCGGACCTGATGCCCCTCGTCGGCCGCCTCGGCAAGATCCTCGGCCCGCGTGGCCTGATGCCGAACCCGAAGGTCGGCACCGTGACCATGGACGTGAAGGCCGCCGTGGCCGCCGCCAAGGGCGGCGCGGTGGAGTTCCGCGTCGAGAAGGCCGGCATCATCCATGGCGGCATCGGCAAGGCCTCGTTCCCGGTGGACAAGCTCGCCGAGAACATCCGCGCCTTCGCCGACGCGGTGGTGAAGGCCCGTCCGACCGGCGCGAAGGGCACCTATGTGCAGCGCGTCGCCGTGACCTCCACCATGGGTCCCGGCATCAAGGTCGAGCCTGCGAGCGTGCTCTCGGCCGGCGCCAGCGCCTGATAAAAGGACCGCCCGTTCCCTTTCCCGCAAGCGGGAGGGGGAATGGTGTGCGTCTCCCTTGGCGACGTGACGGAATCACGACACCGTCAGGTGGAAAGCCGGGAAAGGGCGTGACAACGCGCCCTTAACCCTCTATAGAACCCGTTCCTGAACCGTGGAAACGCGGCCGGGAGGTATTAAGTTATCGGCTTCCGCGCTGGAGACAGCGTCGGAGGGGCTGGGAGGGTTCGCCCGCCCGGCCTTTAAGTTCGTCTCTAAAGTCAGCTTCAGCGCTGGCCGGAGGGGCGGACGAGAGTCCTGTCCGAGACTGCAGGCGCCGTGCTTTGCGCGGCTTAATCCTCGCCAGACGTCCCATCCGGGGCGTCCTCTGGAGGGCCAGCATAGACGGGGAAGACCGGAATTTGGACGGCGCTCCGGCGTCGCGCAAAAGAAGGTTCGAACCAGCACCTTGTGGCCGGTGACCCGGATCCCGAGGGGACAGGGCATGTGAGCGTCGCGCGTTTCGCGACCGGCATGTCCCTTTGTGGACAGTCCGGGCACGGACGGGCGGCAAGGTGCAACCGGCGGAGCCAGCCCTTGGTTCCGCCACAGGCTTAAAGAGAGCCAGACGTGGATCGAGCGGAAAAACAAGAGCTCGTCACGACGCTCACCGATGTGTTCAAGAACACGTCGGTCGTCGTGGTGGCCCACTATTCCGGCCTCACCGTGGCCCAGATGTCGAACTTGCGTCGGCAGATGAAGGCCAATGGTGCGACCGTGAAGGTGGCGAAGAACCGCCTCGCCAAAATCGCTCTGGAAGGCTCCGACGTCGCCCATGTGGCGTCCCTCCTGAAGGGACCCACCGTGATCGCTTATTCAAACGATCCCGTTGCGGCGCCGAAGGTTGCCGTCGACTTTGCCAAGGCGAACGAGAAGTTCGTCATCCTTGGCGGGGCGATGGGCAAGACGGCCCTGAATGTCGACGGTGTGAAGGCGCTAGCCACTCTGCCGTCGCTGGATGAACTGCGTGCGAAGCTGGTCGGCCTGATCCAGGCCCCGGCCACCAAGATCGCCCAGCTCACCACCGCGCCGGCGGCGAAGCTCGCCCGCGTGTTCGGGGCCTATGCCAAACAGGACGAAGCCGCGTGAGGCGGTTGGATCTCGCAAACCTGAAATTCGAACCTATCTTAGGAACATACTATGGCTGATCTGTCGAAGCTCGTTGACGAGTTGTCCTCCCTCACCGTCCTCGAGGCCGCCGAGCTCGCGAAGCTCCTCGAAGAGAAGTGGGGCGTGTCCGCCGCTGCCGCCGTCGCGGTTGCGGCTGCCCCCGGCGCTGGCGCTGCCGCTGCCGCCGTGGAAGAGCAGACCGAGTTCACCGTTGTCCTGGCTGCCGCCGGCGACAAGAAGATCGAGGTCATCAAGGAAGTCCGCGCCATCACCGGCCTGGGCCTCAAGGAAGCCAAGGATCTGGTGGAAGCTGCTCCCAAGCCCGTCAAGGAAGGCGTGGCCAAGGACGAAGCTGAGAAGCTCAAGGCTCAGCTCGAGAAGGCTGGCGCCAAGGTCGAGCTCAAGTGAGCTTTTGAACAAGGGCGGCCCCGGATTGATCCGGGGCCGCTTGCTCCGTTTCGGCGGGGCGGTGTGAAGACGGTTCTCCAGGCAGCCTTTGACCGGCTGCCCGGCGAGCCGTTTCGGTGCGGAAAGGGATGGCTTCATGCCCTCAACCTTTCCGCCGTGGCGGTGATGGGTCAGAGGGCCGGCGCGGATGCCTTTCTTCGAGAAAGGCCGGGCCCCAGGGACCAGGACGGACGAGGATCGAGATGGCGCAGACGTTCACCGGTCGCAAGCGTATCCGCAAATTCTTCGGCAAGATTCAGGAAGTCGCAGAGATGCCGAACCTCATCGAGGTTCAGAAGGCGTCCTATGACCAGTTCCTGCAAATCGAGGAGCCGAAGGGCGGACGCGCGGACGACGGTCTCCAGGCGGTGTTCAAGTCGGTATTTCCGATTTCGGACTTCTCCGGCGCCGCCATGCTGGAGTTCGTGAAGTACGAGTTCGAGCAGCCGAAGTATGACGTGGACGAGTGCCGCCAGCGCGGCATGACCTTCGCTGCCCCGCTGAAGGTGACGCTCCGCCTCATCGTGTTCGATGTGGACCCGGACACCGGCGCCAAGTCCGTGAAGGACATCAAGGAGCAGGACGTCTACACCGGCGACATCCCGCTGATGACCATGAACGGCACGTTCATCGTCAACGGCACGGAGCGCGTGATCGTCTCGCAGATGCACCGCTCGCCGGGCGTCTTCTTCGACCACGACAAGGGCAAGACCCACTCCTCGGGCAAGCTGCTCTTCGCCGCCCGCATCATCCCGTATCGCGGTTCCTGGCTCGACATCGAGTTCGACGCCAAGGACATCGTCTATGCGCGCATCGACCGTCGCCGGAAGATCCCGGTGACGAGCCTGCTCTACGCGCTCGGCCTCGATTCGGAAGAGATCCTCGACACCTTCTACGAGAAGATCCCCTACAGCCGCGCCAAGGACGGCTGGCGGATGCCGTTCGACCCCAAGCGGATGAAGGGCTACAAGGCCGTCTCCGACATGGTGGACGCGGACACCGGCGAAGTGGTCGTCGAGGCCGGCAAGAAGCTGACCGTGCGCGCCGCCCGCCAGCTGGCCGAGAAGGGCCTGAAGGCCCTTAAGATCTCCGACGGCGAGATGGTCGGCCAGTATATCGCCGAGGACCTCGTTGACCCCGCCACCGGCGAGATCAACGCGGAAGCGGGCGACGAGATCACCGAGAAGCTGCTGAAGCAGCTCGAGGAAGCGGGCTACAACGAGATCCCGATCCTCGACATCGACCACGTCAATACCGGCGCCTACATCCGCAACACGCTCTCGGCCGACAAGAACGTGACGCGCGAGGATGCGCTGTTCGACATCTACCGCGTGATGCGTCCCGGCGAGCCGCCGACCATCGACAGCGCCCAGGCCATGTTCCACTCGCTGTTCTTCGACAGCGAGCGCTATGACCTGTCCGCCGTCGGCCGCGTGAAGATGAACATGCGCCTGGACCTCGACGCCGAGGACACCGTGCGCACGCTGCGCCGCGAAGACATCCTCGCGGTCATCAAGACGCTGGTGGAGCTGCGCGACGGCAAGGGCGAGATCGACGATATCGACCATCTCGGCAACCGCCGCGTGCGCTCGGTCGGCGAGCTCATGGAGAACCAGTACCGCATCGGCCTGCTGCGCATGGAGCGCGCCATCAAGGAGCGCATGTCGTCCGTCGACATCGACACCGTGATGCCGCAGGACCTGATCAATGCGAAGCCGGTGGCGGCGGCGGTGCGCGAGTTCTTCGGCTCGTCCCAGCTCTCGCAGTTCATGGACCAGACCAACCCGCTCTCCGAGATCACCCACAAGCGCCGCCTCTCGGCGCTTGGCCCGGGCGGCCTCACCCGCGAGCGGGCGGGCTTCGAGGTGCGCGACGTGCACCCGACCCATTATGGCCGCATCTGCCCCATCGAGACGCCGGAAGGCCCGAATATCGGCCTCATCAACTCGCTGGCCACCTTCGCCCGCGTGAACAAGTACGGCTTCATCGAGACGCCCTACCGCAAGGTGGTGGACGGGCACGTGACCGACGAGGTGGTCTATCTCTCCGCCATGGAGGAGGGGAAGTACCACGTCGCGCAGGCCAACATCCCGCTCGACGCCAACGGCCGGTTCGAGGAAGACCTCATCGTCTGCCGCCATGCGGGCGACGTGCTTCTCGTCACCCCGGACCGCGTCGACTTCATGGACGTGTCGCCGAAGCAGTTGGTCTCGGTCGCCGCCGCGCTCATCCCGTTCCTTGAGAACGACGACGCGAACCGCGCGCTCATGGGCTCGAACATGCAGCGCCAGGCGGTGCCGCTGGTGCGCTCCCAGGCTCCGCTGGTCGGCACCGGCATGGAGGCCGTGGTGGCCCGGGATTCCGGAGCCGCCATCGCCGCCCGCCGCACCGGCATCATCGACCAGGTGGACGCGACCCGTATCGTCATCCGCGCGACGGAAGAGGCCGATCCCTCCAAGTCGGGCGTCGACATCTACCGGCTGATGAAGTTCCAGCGCTCCAACCAGTCCACCTGCATCAACCAGCGTCCGCTGGTGCGCGTGGGCGATATCGTGCGCAAGGGCGACATCATCGCCGACGGTCCCTCGACCGAGCTCGGCGAGCTGGCGCTCGGCCGCAACGTGCTCGTCGCGTTCATGCCGTGGAACGGCTACAACTTCGAAGACTCGATCCTGCTCTCGGAGAACATCGTCAAGGAAGACGTGTTCACCTCGATCCATATCGAGGAATTCGAGGCCATGGCTCGCGACACGAAGCTCGGGCCTGAGGAAATCACCCGCGACATTCCCAACGTCTCGGAAGAGGCGCTGAAGAATCTCGACGAGGCCGGCATCGTCTATATCGGCGCGGAAGTGCGCGCCGGCGACATCCTGGTGGGCAAGATCACCCCCAAGGGCGAGAGCCCGATGACGCCGGAAGAGAAGCTGCTGCGCGCCATCTTCGGCGAGAAGGCTGCCGACGTGCGCGACACCTCGCTCCGCCTGCCCCCGGGTACGACGGGCACCATCGTCGAAGTGCGCGTGTTCAACCGCCACGGCGTCGACAAGGACGAGCGTGCGCTGGCCATCGAGCGGGAAGAGATCGAGCGTCTCGCGAAGGACCGCGACGACGAGCAGGCGATCCTCGACCGCAACGTCTACGGCCGCCTCACCGAGATCCTCGACGGCAAGACCGCCATCGCGGGTCCGAAGGGCTTCAAGAAGGACACCGAGATCACTCGGGCGATCCTCACCGAGTTCCCGCGCTCGCAGTGGTGGCTGTTCGCGGTGGCCGACGATGCGCTCATGAGCGAGATCGAGGCGATCCGCGCCCAGTACGACGAATCGAAGAAGCGCCTTGAGCAGCGCTTCCTCGACAAGGTCGAGAAGCTGCAGCGCGGCGACGAGCTGCCCCCCGGCGTGATGAAGATGGTCAAGGTCTTCGTCGCGGTGAAGCGCAAGATCCAGCCCGGCGACAAGATGGCGGGCCGCCACGGCAACAAGGGCGTGGTCTCGCGCATCGTGCCGGTGGAGGACATGCCGTTCCTCGAGGACGGCACCAATGTCGACATCGTGCTGAACCCGCTCGGCGTGCCGAGCCGCATGAATGTGGGGCAGATCCTGGAGACCCATCTGGGCTGGGCCTGCGCGGGCCTCGGCCGGCAGATCGCAGCCGCCATGGACGCCTATTACGGCTCGAAGGATCTCAAGAACGTGCGCTCCACCCTGGAGGGCATTTACGGTCCCGACGACATCACCGTGCTCAATGAGGGCCAGGTGCTGGAGCTGGGTGAGAACCTGCGTAAGGGCGTGCCCATGGCGACCCCGGTCTTCGACGGTGCGCACGAGGCGGACATCGAGCACGAACTGGAGCGCGCGGGTCTCGACCGCTCGGGCCAGTCCACGCTGTTCGACGGGCGCACGGGCGAGCCGTTCGATCGTAAGGTCACGGTCGGCTACATCTACATGCTGAAGCTGCACCATCTGGTGGACGACAAGATCCACGCCCGCTCCATCGGCCCCTACTCGCTCGTCACCCAGCAGCCCCTGGGCGGCAAGGCGCAGTTCGGCGGCCAGCGCTTCGGCGAAATGGAAGTGTGGGCGCTGGAAGCCTACGGCGCCGCCTATACGCTGCAGGAGATGCTGACGGTGAAGTCGGACGACGTCGCCGGCCGCACGAAGGTGTACGAATCCATCGTGCGCGGCGAAGACACGTTCGAGAGCGGCATCCCCGAGAGCTTCAACGTGCTGGTGAAGGAAATGCGCTCGCTCGGCCTCAACGTCGAGCTGCTCAATTCCAAGACCGGGCGCAATGTCAGCCCCGGCACCCGTGAAAATCTGCCCGCGGCCGAGTGAGGCCACGCTTTTAGGGGCGGAGGCGTCGCGCCTCCGCCAGTCGCCGCTGCGCTTATGAATTTTCCGGCCGGTACCCCTCAGCGGCAAGAGGGGAGGTTCCGGCCGAGCCGAAGGAGATGGCCATGAATCAAGAGGTGATGAATCTCTTCAATCCGGCGACCCCGGCTCCGACCTTCGATCAGATCAAGATCTCGATCGCGAGCCCGGACAAGATCGCCTCCTGGTCCTATGGCGAGATCAAGAAGCCTGAGACCATCAACTACCGCACGTTCAAGCCCGAGCGTGACGGCTTGTTCTGCGCGCGCATCTTCGGTCCCATCAAGGACTATGAGTGCCTGTGCGGCAAGTACAAGCGCATGAAGTACAAGGGCATCATCTGCGAGAAGTGCGGCGTGGAAGTCACGCTCTCGCGGGTGCGGCGCGAGCGCATGGGCCACATCGAGCTCGCCGCGCCCGTCGCCCACATCTGGTTCCTGAAGTCGCTCCCGAGCCGCATCGGCCTGCTGCTCGACATGACGCTGAAGGACCTGGAGCGCATCCTGTACTTCGAATATTTCGTCGTGCTGGAGCCGGGCCTCACCCCGCTCAAGTATCGCCAGCTGCTGTCCGAGGACGACTATCTGCGCGCCCAGGACGAGTACGGGGATGACAGCTTCACCGCCATGATCGGCGCGGAAGCCATCCGCGAGCTGCTGCGCTCCATGGACCTCGACAAGATCGCCGCCGATTTGCGCGTGGAGATCTCCGAGGCCACCACCGAGCTGAAGCCCAAGAAGCTCGCCAAGCGCCTGAAGATCGTCGAGGCCTTCCAGCTCTCCGGCAACAAGCCGGAATGGATGATCCTGACACACGTTCCGGTCATCCCGCCGGACCTGCGCCCGCTCGTCCCGCTGGACGGCGGCCGGTTCGCCACGTCTGACCTGAACGACCTCTACCGCCGCGTCATCAATCGCAACAACCGCCTGAAGCGGCTGATCGAGCTGCGCGCGCCTGACATCATCATCCGCAACGAGAAGCGCATGCTTCAGGAAGCGGTGGATGCGCTGTTCGACAACGGCCGCCGCGGCCGCGTCATCACGGGCGCCAACAAGCGTCCCCTGAAGTCGCTCGCCGACATGCTGAAGGGCAAGCAGGGCCGGTTCCGCCAGAACCTGCTCGGCAAGCGCGTCGACTATTCCGGCCGCTCGGTGATCGTGGTGGGCCCGGAGCTGAAGCTCCACCAGTGCGGCCTGCCCAAGAAGATGGCGCTGGAGCTGTTCAAGCCCTTCATCTACGCCCGCCTCGACGCCAAGGGCCATTCGGCCACCGTCAAGCAGGCGAAGAAGCTGGTGGAGAAGGAGCGTCCCGAGGTTTGGGACATCCTCGACGAGGTGATCCGCGAGCATCCCGTGATGCTGAACCGCGCGCCCACCCTTCACCGCCTGGGCATCCAGGCCTTCGAGCCGGTGCTGATCGAAGGCAAGGCGATCCAGCTTCACCCGCTGGTCTGCGCCGCGTTCAACGCCGACTTCGACGGTGACCAGATGGCCGTGCACGTGCCCCTCTCGCTGGAAGCCCAGCTGGAAGCGCGCGTGCTCATGATGTCCACCAACAACATCCTGCATCCGGCGAACGGCCAGCCCATCATCGTGCCGTCGCAGGACATTGTGCTCGGCCTCTATTATCTCTCCATCATGCGCGAGAACGAGCCCGGCGAGGGCATGATGTTCGCGGACATGGGCGAGATCGACCACGCCATCGCCGCCAAGGCGATCACGCTGCACACGAAGATCCGCGGCCGCTATATCGGCGTGAACGCCGAGGGCCGCCGCTACTCCAAGATCTATGAGACCACTCCCGGCCGCATGAAGATCGGGGAGCTTCTGCCGAAGCATCCGAAGGTTTCCTACGACGTCGTCAACAAGCTGATGACGAAGAAGGAAATCTCCAACATGATCGACGCGGTGTACCGCCACTGCGGGCAGAAGGAGAGCGTGATCTTCTGCGACCGGATCATGGCGCTCGGCTTCTACAACGCGTTCCGCGCGGGCATTTCCTTCGGCAAGGACGACATGGTCGTGCCGAAGAAGAAGTGGGATCTCGTGGAAGAGACCCGCTCGCTCACCAAGGAATACGAGCAGCAGTACAATGACGGCCTGATCACCCAGGGCGAGAAGTACAACAAGGTCGTCGATGCGTGGGGCAAGTGCACCGACCGCATCGCCGACGAGATGATGAAGGAAATCTCGGCGGTCCGTAAGGATCCCAAGACCGGGCGGGACCGACAGATCAACTCGATCTACATGATGTCCCACTCCGGAGCGCGTGGGTCGCCCGCCCAGATGAAGCAGCTGGCCGGTATGCGCGGCCTCATGGCGAAGCCCTCCGGCGAGATCATCGAGAGCCCGATCATCTCGAACTTCAAGGAAGGCCTGACCGTGATGGAGTACTTCAACTCCACCCACGGTGCCCGTAAGGGTCTCGCCGACACCGCCTTGAAGACCGCGAACTCGGGCTACCTGACCCGCCGCCTCGTCGACGTGGCGCAGGACTCGATCATCACCGAGGTGGATTGCGGCGGCGACAGCGGCATCCACATGCGCGCCATCATCGACAGCGGCCAGGTGGTGGCTTCGCTCTCCTCGCGCGTCCTCGGACGCACCGCGGGCGAAGACATCGTCGACGTGGTCTCCGGCGACATCATCGTGCCGAAGGGCACGATGATCGAAGAGTGGCACGTCGAGCGGATCAACAAGTCGGGCATCCAGGAGATCAAGATCCGGTCGGTGCTGACCTGCGAGACCCGCAACGGCGTCTGCGGCACCTGCTACGGGCGCGATCTCGCCCGCGGCACGCCCGTCAACATGGGCGAAGCGGTCGGCGTCATCGCGGCGCAGTCCATTGGCGAGCCGGGCACCCAGCTCACCATGCGCACCTTCCATATCGGCGGTGCGGCGCAGCTGGCGGATTCCTCCTTCGTGGAGAGCAACTTCGAAGGCGTGGTCCGCATCCGCAACCGCAACGTGGCGCGGAACTCGGAAGGCGATCTCATCGTCATGTCGCGCACCCTGGCGGTCGTGATCGTCGATCACGACGGCACCGAGCGCGCTGTCCACCGCATCCAGTACGGCTCGCGCCTGAAGGTGGATGAGGGCGACACCATGAAGCGCGGCCAGCGCATCGCGGAATGGGACCCCTACACCCGTCCCATCCTGACTGAGGTGGACGGCACCGTCGGCTTCGAGGACCTGGTGGAAGGCCAGTCCCTCAACGAAGTGATCGACGAGGCCACCGGCATCGCCAAGCGCGTGGTCACGGACACCCGTGCCGTGCGCGGGGCGGACCTGCGGCCGGCCATCCTCATCAAGGGCAAGGACGGCAAGATCCTGAAGCTGGCCCGTGGCGGCGATGCCCGCTACTCGCTTCCCGTCGAGGCCATCATCTCGGTGGATCCCGGCCAGGTCATCAAGGCCGGCGACGCGGTGGCCCGCGTGCCCATGGAGAGCGCCAAGACCCGCGACATCACGGGCGGCCTGCCGCGCGTGGCGGAGCTGTTCGAGGCGCGCCGTCCCAAGGATGCGGCCATCATCGCGGAGATCAGCGGCACCGTCCGCTTCGGCCGCGACTACAAGAACAAGCGCCGCCTGACCATCGAGCCCGGCGAGGGCGGGGATGCGGTGGAGTACCTGATCCCGAAGGGCAAGCACATCCATCTCCAGGACGGCGACGTCGTGGAGAAGGGCGACTTCCTCGTCGACGGCAACCCGGCGCCGCACGACATCCTGGCGATCAAGGGCGTGGAAGAGCTCGCGGCCTTCCTCGTCAACGAGATCCAGGAGGTCTACCGGCTCCAGGGCGTGAACATCAACGACAAGCACATCGAGGTGATTGTCCGCAACATGCTCCAGAAGGTGGAGATCGATGATGCGGGCGAGACCGAGTTCCTGGACGGCGAGCAGGTGGATCGCATCGAGCTTGTCGAGGCAAACGAGAAGGCGGCGGAAGAGGGCAAGAAGCCCGCGACCGGCCATCCCGTGCTCCTCGGCATCACGAAGGCAAGCCTGCAGACCCGCTCCTTCTTCTCGGCGGCCTCGTTCCAGGAAACCACCCGCGTCCTCACCGAGGCGGCGGTCAACGGCAAGATTGATCCGCTCGATGGCCTGAAGGAGAACGTCATCGTCGGCCGCCTCATCCCGGCCGGCACCGGCGCGCAGATGAGCAAGCTGCGGGCGGTTGCGAACTCCCGGGACGACCTCATCGTCGCCACCCGCGACGGCGACAACCAGCAGATGGTGGAAGGCCCGGCCGACGCGGCCGAGTGATCCTCACGGGATCTGTGAAAACGACGTTGAGAGCCGCCTTCGGGCGGCTCTTTTCGTTTGGGAGCCACGCTGGTCGGACAGGGGATATCGGGTTGGCCCGGCGATGAATTTCATCTCTCCTGCTATGGGAGGTTTCCGAGCTTCCCTGCATCACGCCCGGTCCGTGACAGGGGCGCCCGCCGGCGCGCCGGGGAACGAGGATTGGAGAGATGGCCTACGCCTACAAGATGACGAAGACGCCGGTCGGCCTCCTGAAGCTCGTGGCAAGCGATATGGGCCTGGCGGCGATCCTCTGGGAGAATGACGACCCGCGAAGGGTGCGTCTCGGCCCTCTCGTTGAGGTTCCGGACCATCCCATCCTGCTGGAGACCGAGCAGCAGCTCGGCGCCTATTTCGCGGGGCGGCTGAAGGCCTTCACCGTACCGCTCGATTTCAAGGGCACCGCTTTCCAGAAGAGTGTCTGGGCAGCGCTCCTGACGATCCCGTTCGGCAAGACCCGCAGCTATGGCGAGATCGCCCGGCAGATCGGCAAGCCCACGGCTTTCCGGGCGGTGGGCGCTGCAAATGGCAGGAACCCTATCTCCATCATCGCGCCCTGCCACCGGGTGGTGGGATCGACGGGCGCGCTCACCGGGTTCGCCGGCGGCCTTGAAGTGAAGGAGCGCCTGCTCGGGATCGAGAGCGGGATAAGCGTGGAAGACGACCGCCCATAGCAAAAGAGCCGCCCGGGAAGGGCGGCTCCAAGCTTTGGTGGTGAGGCGTACGCTCAGACGAGGAGCAGGCCGCTCAGATCGGTGTGGATGCTGAAGACCACGTCCTGGAAGTCGTTGTCGCCGGCGCTGGTCGCCACGTCCTCGAAGCCGATCCGCAGGAAGTCTCCGCCCACAGAGGTGCCGGAGAGGACGTGCTGCTCGTCCCCCGCATTGAGGTCCGCGAAGGAGTGGAAGATCTGGGCGCCGTCGAGGAGCCCACGGCTGGCGCTGTAGAGCACCGGAGGCGCTCCGGCATCGATGTCCGCCGGGTGCGACGCGTCCGATCCGACGAAGGAGAGATCGTCCGGCAGGCCGCCATAGAGGCTGAAGCCGTTCTGGATTAGGAAGAAGCCTATGTGCTCGCCGGCGTCCGGCGTGCCGATATCGATGAGGTGGGACGCGTTGCCGGCCGCCAGCGTGTTCGCGAATGCCAGATGCACGTCCGAGATCGTGCCGTCCACGGACACCGTGTAGTAGCCCAGCATGTTGCTGTAGTTCGAGACCGCGGACTCCATCTGCATGGAGAAGCCGACGGTGCCGTCGCCGGTGAGGAACGGCGCGTTGGCGATGCCGTTGACGGCGGCGAGATTGACGCTCACCCCTTCCGACAGGGTCGGCAGGAAGTTCACGTAGCTGAGCTCGGTGTGCGAATCGGCACCGCCGCGGGCGGCCGCCATGAAGTCGCCGCCGCTGAAATTCCCACGCAGCTCGAAGGACGAGCCGTGGGTAGTGATCAGGGTAGAATCGGCGGTCGTCGTGACGGCGAGGCTCGAATGGGCGAGAAGAATCCCCTGGATGTCAACCCTGTTGTTCACGCCGAGATCCATGACCACGTCGCCGTTCAGGTCGGCGAGCTGGTCGCGCAGCACATTGGACCCGGCATCGAACTGCACGAGGTCCGCGCCCGCGCCGCCGCTGATGGTGTCGTTGCCGCGGCCGCCGAAGATGGTGTCGTTCCCGGCATTGGCAGAGATGGTGTTGTCGGCTTCGTTGCCGACGATGGTGTCGCTGCCGACGCCGGTGATGACGCTGCTCACCAGCGAGCGCTGGTCGCCATTGTAGAGAAGGGCGTTGTAGATGTTGCCTTGCGCCTGATACTGCGCCGTGCCCGCGGGCACGGCGTTGTTGAGATCGGCAATCTGGCTTTGCGAGAAGGCCAGCCAATGTCCGGGCCGCAGGTCAACTTCCTGGTTCTCGCTGAAATTGCTGAGGTCGTAGGTGGAGGCCGCGCCCCCCGTCCACACGGTGGAGAAGATCTTGCCGGTGCTGCTGACGCCGGTGTCCGCCGCGGGCACGCCGTTGATGTATTGCTGGCCGGTGACCGGATCCCAGGTATAGATCGCCTCGGTGCCGACCTTGTCGAAATTGGCGCCGTAATAGGCCTGCAGCGCCGCGATATCGTACATCATGTAGCTCTGCGGCGCCGAGCCGACCCAGGCCTCCGTGGCGCCGTTGGTGTCGGCGCCAAAGTAGCTGGCATAGGTCATGACCGAGAATTCGTTGTCATTCACCGTTGCAGCAAGGGCGCCGTTATAGGTGGTGTCGTGCCCGTGCTTCAGGCCGAAGGCGTGCCCCATCTCGTGCATGATCGTGTTGAAATGATCAGTGCCGAAATAGTTGGCGGGGGGATTGCCGTTGCCGCCGAGATAGGTGTCGCCCGCGGTGCGGCTGTCGCTGGGTGCGTAGGAGCCGCTATTGGCCGGGAACCGGGATTCCGAACCGCCTTCGCCATATTGCGCGAAGCGGAACGCGGCGTCCTGCGCCGAGCCGGAATTCACCTCGACGAACGTCAGGTTGGTGTAGGACGAGACGAGGTCGAAGGCCGTGTGCACCGCGGCCTTCTGGGCGGCGGTCAATTCCTGGAAGGTGTTGAGGACCTGGGAGCCGGGATATCCCCCCGCGGCATTGGTATAGTCGGTCGCGCTGGTGGGGAAGGAATAGGTGATGGTGGTGGCAGCCTGGAGCCCGCCATAAGACGTCGTCCAGCGATAATCCATCATCACCGAGCGGATGTTGGGATCAAGGCTGGAGGAATCGAACGCGCCCCCATAGAGGCCGCCCTTGGGCAGCGAAAAGACGGCGGGAATCCACCCTTCAGCGTCGGTATCTGCGATGTCGGCTGGCATGACTCCCCCAAAAAAGAAGAAAGAATATGTAACAATGAGATGGCGCGGATCGCGCATCGCGAGTGACCGTAATGGCTTACTTTATACTGTCAAGAAGCAGATGCAGGGCTTCGTGCCGCAAGATCGGCGGGAATACGATGCATTTTTGTCACAAATGATCTGGGGTTGCTCTGGGGTATAGCCTCGCGAATCGCGATCTAGCTAGAGCGGGGCAATTGCGAAAAACTATACTGGAAGCCGCAGCGTCGCTTTCAGCCCGCCCATGGGGCTGTCCGCCAGGATGATGTCGCCCCCGTGCGCCCGCGCGATGTCGCGGGCGATGGAGAGGCCGAGGCCAGTGCCGCCGGCATCCTGGTTGCGGGCATCGTCCAGCCTGAGGAAGGGGCGGAACACCTCTTCGCGCATCTCCGCTGGAACGCCGGGGCCGTCATCGTCCACCGAGACCATGAGCCAGCGGGCATCGCGCGTGCCGGTGATCTCCAGGGAGCGGGCATAGCGCACCGCATTGCCCACGAGATTGCCGATGCAGCGGCGCAGCGAATCCGCCTTCACATGCACCAGAGGCGGGCCCATGAAGCTGGACGTCGCCTGCGCGCCCGAGCGCTCGGCATTGGTGCGCAGCTCCTCGATCACCTGCGCCATGTCGGTGAGCGCGCTCTGCTCGCCTGGATCGCCGCGGGCGAAGGCGAGATAGGCTTCCAGCATGCCCTGAAGCTCATCCACATCCTTGCGCAGCGCGTCCACCTCCGGCCCCTCGGGCAGGAAGGCGAGCTCCAGCCGGAAGCGGGTGAGGATGGTGCGCATGTCGTGGGAGACGCCCGCCAGCATGGTGGTGCGCTGCTCGATCTGCCGCTCGATGCGCCGCTTCATCTCCAGGAAGACCACCGCCGCGCGCCGCACCTCGCGGGCGCCGCGCGGGCGGAAATTCTCCACATCGCGCCCTTTGCCGAACGCCTCGGCGGCGTCCGCGAGATTCTCGATGGGACGGATCTGGTTGCGCAGGAACAGGATGGCGACGGTGAGCAGCACCAAGGAGGTGCCCACCATCCAGAGCAGGAAGATGTGGGTGTTGGAGGCATAGGCGGAGCTGCGCGGCGCGAAGATGCGCAGCACCGCGTCCGGCATCTGGACCCGCACCTCGATGAGGTCCGAGCGGCCCACCGTGTCCACCCAATAGGGCTGCTTGATGCGCTCGGCGATCTCGTTGGAGAGGAAGCTGTCGAGGATGGAGAAGAAGGGCCGGCTGCCGGCGGCGGGGAGGGGGCCGGGCGGCAGCACGTCCACCGCGAGCTGAAGGTCCTGCCAGGCGATGCGGCGGATGGCGGCGCCTTCCTTCTCCTCGGGCAAAGCGGCGTAGAGCGAGACCACGGCGGCGACATCGCGGCTCACGGCGGCGGAGAGTCGCCGCGTGACCATGTTGTAGTGGCGCTCCATGAAGACGAACGCCACCACGGACTGGAGCAGCACCATGGGGATGACGATGATGAGCAGGGAGCGCGGATAGAGGCCTTTGGGCGTGATGCGGTTGAACCACGCACCGAACCGCCCGTTGAGCTCGCGCACGCGCGCCCAGAAGCGCCTGCGCTCCGTGCCTTGGCCCCCTGCCAGCATCACGGCGTCACCACGAGGCGATAGCCGATCCCCCGAACGGTCTGGACGTGGACCGGATTGGTGGGGTCGCGCTCGATCTTCCGGCGCAGCCGGTTGACCTGCACATCCACCGCCCGCTCGCTCGCCGTGCCGTTGCCGGCCAGAGCGAGGCGCGGAACCGTGTCGCCCGGCGCTTCGGCCAGCGCCCGGAGCATGTCGCGCTCGCGCTCGGTGATGCGCACCGGCTCCCCGCCGCGCAAAAGCTCGCCCCGGCCGAGATGGAAGCTGAAATCGCCGAAGCGCACTTCCTCGATGGCCTTTTGCGGGGCGGGGGCGGCGCGCTTCAGGATGGAGCCCACGCGCAGCAGCAGCTCGCGCGGCTCGAAGGGTTTGCCGAGATAGTCGTCGGCGCCCACCTCCAGGCCGGCGATGCGGTCCTGCGCCTCCGAGCGGGCGGTGAGCATGAGGATGGGCACGCTCGACCCCTTACGCAGGGAGCGGGCGAGGTCGAGGCCGGATTCGCCCGGCATCATCACGTCCAGCACCAAGAGGTCGAAGGAGAGGCCCTCCATCCGCCCGCGCGCCTCGGCGGCGGAGGCGGCGGTGGTCACACGGTAGCCGTGCTCGCTCAGAAAGCGCGAGAGCAGGGTGCGGATGCGGCTGTCGTCGTCCACCACCAGCAGATGCGGGGCATCGTCGGGCAGCGGCGGCGGGGCGGGTCTGGTCGCGGTCAGGTCCATGATCAACGGGTTCGCCGGTTGCGTTCGGCACGCTGTATCAGCCGCTCGACGCTGGCGCGATCCTCCGGGTCGATCATGGCGATAAGAAAGCGCCGCGCTGCGTCACGCGATCCGACCCCGCATTCCTCCAGCGCATTGGTGATGCGGCGGCTCTGGATGGCGACGAATTCTTGGGCGAGGGCTTCCCCCTTGGCGGTGGGATAGAGAAGCCGCTGGCGCCGGTCGGAGGCGCCGGCGCGGCTCTCCACGAAGCCTTCCTCCACCAGTTCCCGCAGCACACGGCCAAGGCTCTGCTTGGTGATGCGCAGGATGTCGAGGAGGTCCGTCACCCGCATGCCCGGATGGCGGTTCACGAAATGCACCACGCGATGGTGCGCGCGGCCGAAGCCCAGGGGCGCCAGGATCTCGTCCGGGTCGCCGACGAAGTCCCTGTAGGCGAAGAAGAACAGCTCGATCAGCTCGACCAGGGGCTCGGCCTTGGGCTCGCTTTGAGGTGCCTTCTGATCTGGCCTCGCAACCGCGAGAGGGGAATTTATGTCAGTCATGTTGACTTTTTTCGATCCGATCGTTACTCACATCCCCGCGGCGACGAAAGGATCGGTCTCCAAGACGCATTCAGGAGTTCGATCATTGCGCCATCGCCGGCTGTACGTCACATCTCAGCCGTGAAAATATTCTGTACAGGGCACGACTGCAAAGGTGCGGTCGTTCGGGGGTTGAAGGCCGCCTTGAAGACGGCCCCACAGGAGTGAAGACCATGAGCGGAGAGCCCTTCGACAAACGTGACGGCTGGATCTGGTATGACGGCGCCTTGGTGCCGTGGCAGGACGCCAAGCTGCACGTACTCTCCCATGGCCTGCATTATGCGAGCTGCGTGTTCGAGGGCGAGCGCGCCTATGGCGGTGAGATCTTCAAGTCCACCGCCCATTCCGAGCGCCTGCGCTTCTCGGCCGAGCAGCTGGACTTCACCATCCCCTATTCGATCCAGGAGATCGATGCGGCCAAGCGCCTGACGCTGGAGAAGAACGGGCTCGTCAACGCCTATATCCGCCCGGTCGCCTGGCGCGGCAGCGAGATGATGGGCGTCTCGGCCCAGAACAACACTATCCACCTCGCCATCGGCGTGTGGGAGTGGCCGAGCTATTTCGACCCCGCCCAGCGCGAGAAGGGCCTGCGCCTCGATCTTGCGGAATTCCGCCGCCCCGACCCGGCGACCATTCCGTGCAAGGCCAAGGCCGCGGGTCTCTACATGATCTGCACCATCTCCAAGCACAAGGCCGAGCGCCGGGGCTATGCGGATGCGCTGATGCTCGACTATCGCGGGCTGGTGGCGGAATGCACCGGGGCGAACATCTTCTTCGTGAAGGACGGCGTGATCCACACACCCACGCCCGACTGCTTCCTGGACGGCATCACCCGCCGCACGGTGATCGAGCTTGCCAAGCGTCACGGTCTGGAAGTGGTGGAGCGCCATATCAAGCCCGAGGAGCTGGCCGGCTTCACCGAATGCTTCATCACCGGCACGGCGGCGGAAGTGACCCCCGTGGGCGAGATCGCCGACTGGCGCTTCACCCCCACCGGCATCACCCACCAGCTCATGGACGCCTATACCCGGGAAGTGCAGCCGAAGAAGGCCGCCGCCTGATCTGATGTGTCCTGTGTGAATTGAGAACCGGACCCGAGCCATCGGGTCCGGCTCTTTTCATATTAGCCCGCTGCCCGCCAGGCGAGCAGGGCCGCGAAGCCAGCCATGGAGAGGGCGTAGAGAAGCGCGAGGGCGGCATAGCCCAGGATGTTCCGGCGCAGGCCGGGATCGGGCGCGAGCCACCAGCCGAAAACCTTGAATATGGCTGGCACGGCCCACCAGCCGAGGATTTGCGTGCTCACCACATTGCCGACGAACAGGCTCAGCCAGAGCGGCGCCTCGTGGGCGGCGAGCAGCGGGTGGTCAACGAAGAAGCCCCAGAGATAGACGATGGGATAGAGCACCAGGAGCACCAGCAGGCAGTTCTTGAAAATCTGCCAGCTGCCGGGCTTCGGGTCGCCCGCGCCACGGAACCAGAAATCGAAGCCATAGGCGGCGCGGCTCAGGTGGAAGTCGGCCTTCAGCTTCCGGCTTTCCTCCAGAAGTGCCTTGCGCTTGGGGGATTCCAGCCAATGGGTCAGGTTGGCGTCCGTGTCGAAGGTGAGGATGATGATCCATTCATCGCGCAGCCTCGCCACCGGCCGCTCCAGCTTGTGGCGCATGAAGCCGGGGGCCTGGGCCTCCGCCGCATAGATGGAGCGTTGCCAGACAAGGAAGGCCGTCTCGTCCTCGGGAGCGACCTTGTAGGCGATGAAGGCGGAAGCGCCGGCCTGGGGCCGCGGCCCGGCATCGGCGAGGAGGTGCACCTCCTCCTCTTCCAGGAGATGCGGCTTGATCTCCTCCAGCAGGCCGGCGCGCACCGGCGAGCCGAGCCAGCTTTGTGCGGCCCCGGCGCTGGAGAAGCGCTGGATGATGATCCAGTCCATCTGCGCCGGCGGGACGGGAGGGATCAGTTCATGGGCGACGAAGTCGGGCCAGGCGCGCAATTGCTCCACGACCCGGGCCTGCCAGCGCGCATAGGCGGCATAGCTCGCCTCGGCGACCCGGCGCCGGGCCACCAGCGCCACGGGGCTATGCCCGTCCACGGTGCTTTCAGACATTGCCATCCCCCCGCCGTCCACCATTCGGTTGTCGCCCAACATCATGAAGAAGAAAGGAAAAATCGCCCCGTCGGCTGCGCTTATCTGCTAAGATACGCAAGCTGTTGCGGCGACGTTAGAGCCAAGCTGGCGTGGGGACAATGACGCCGCAGGCGCGTCATGTGTGGCTGGCCCGAGGGGGCCTTTTGTGCCACAAGCTCACCCGCGACCGGATACTCGAAAGTGGGACAATCGCGATGGACGTGACCTCCTTGAGCGTCAAGATCTATGCCGATGGCGCCAACCTGGACGGCATGATCGAGACCTATAGGAAATATCCTTTCGTGAAGGGGTTCACGACCAACCCGACCCTCATGCACAAGGCCGGCATCACCGATTACGAGGCCTTCGCCCGCAAGGTGCTCGAAGTGATCCCCGACCGGCCCATTTCGTTCGAGGTGTTCTCTGACGACTTCGCCGAGATGGAGCGGCAGGCCCGCTACATCACCACCTGGGGCGAGAACGTCTATGTGAAGATGCCGGTGACCAACACCGCCGGCGAGAGCGCCGCGCCGGTGATCCGCCGCCTCGCGGATGCCGGCGTGAAGCAGAACGTCACCGCCATCATGACAGTCCGGCAGGTCTACACCATCGCCGAGGCGTTGGCGGGCGGGCCGCCCTCCAACATCTCCATCTTTGCCGGCCGGGTGGCGGACATCGGCATTGACCCCATGCCCATGATGTATGTGGCGGCCGAGATCGTGGCGCCGGAACCGCAGATCGAGCTGATCTGGGCGAGCGCGCGTGAGGCGGTGAACATCGTTCACGCCCATCAGGCGGGATGCCACATCATCACCGCGACAGCCGACCAGATCGCCAAGGCCGCCGCCTTCGGCAAGAAGACGCCTGACGACCTCTCTTTGGAGGCGGTGCGCATCTTCCGCCAGGATTCGCTGGCGGCGGGCTTCACGCTGAAGGCGTGATGCGGCCGGCCTGTCATCCCCGGGCTTGGCCCGGGGATCTTCGGGCCTCGGGAGCACCCAGGCTGAACAGATGGCCGGATCAAGTCCGGCCATGGAAAAGTAGCCGTCCCTTCCCCAGCGCAACGTCAAAAAAATCAGTACACCCCCTATTGCCTGTCCGGCCCAGTCCCTTATGGTGCTGGCTAATGGTGCCCCAGCAAGGACGGCGCCGACACGCAATTTGCCCTTCGAGGGGGTTCGATGAACATGCAGTGCGCTCCCATGGGCCGCCCACCCGCCTCTGCGCGTGGGAAAATCGGTCGCTCGGTTGATTTTTCCTGCTCTCCCATGTGCTTAAGTGGGGCTGTCCCGGCAAACCATTGCGCCGCAATGGCTGCTGTCGCAGGGTGACCGCCGGATGGCCAATGGACTCCTCTGGAGTAACCGGCTAACAGCCCCCCACGAGGGACAAGAATGAACATCCTGCTCAAGCTCAGCCAGGCTATAGACCGCCTCGGCGCCGTGTGCGGCATCATCGCCAATTGGCTGGTGCTGTTCGCTGTCCTGATCAGCGCCGGCAACGCCACCATCCGCTACCTGCTGAATTCCAGCTCCAATGCGTGGCTTGAGATCCAGTGGTACATGTTCGGCGGCATGGTGTTCCTGGGCGCCGCCTATACGCTGAAGCTGAACGAGCATGTGCGCGTGGATCTGGTCTACAGCGCGGTGTCCGACCGGGTCCGCCTGTGGATCGACACCATAGGCTTCACGGTCTTCTTCCTGCCGATCATGGGATACCTGACCTTCCTGTCCTACAGGTTCTTCTGGGAATCCTTCGTGTCCAAGGAAGTCTCCATGAATGCCGGCGGGCTCATCCTGTGGCCGGCGAAGGCGCTGCTGCCGCTCGGCTTCGCCATCCTGTTCCTTCAGGGCGTTTCCGAGCTGATCAAGCGCGTGGGGGGCCTGACCGGTCAGATCCAGATCGACACCCATTACGAAAAGCCGGTCCAGTAGGGCCAAAGGCGCAAAGACGCTCCGAGGGGAAGTAGGGCATGTTTTCTCACGGCATTATGCCGCCGCTGATGTTCGGCGGGATGATCCTGTTTCTTCTGGCAGGATTTCCCGTCGCCTTCTCCTTGGCGTCGGTGGGCATCGTCTTCGGCCTGATCGGCATCGAGACCGGCTATTTCGTGCCGAGCTTCCTCCAGGCTCTGCCGTTCCGCTTCTACGGCATCATCTCCAACGACCTGCTGCTGGCGATCCCGTTCTTCACCTTCATGGGCGCGATCCTGGAGCGCTGCGGGTTGGCGGAAGACCTTCTGGAAGGCACCGGCCAGCTCTTCGGCAAGGTGCCCGGCGGTCTTGCTTATGCGGTGATCATCGTGGGCGCCATCCTCGGCGCCATCACCGGCACGGTGGCGGCCTCGGTCATCGCCATGGGCATGATCTCGCTGCCGGTCATGATGCGCTACGGTTATGACGTGCGCCTCGCCACGGGCGTGATCGCGGCCTCGGGCACCATCACGCAGCTTATCCCGCCGTCCCTGGTGCTGGTGGTGCTGGCCGATCAGCTCGGCCGCTCGGTGGGCGACATGTATCTGGGCGCCATCGGCCCCTCGATCCTCCAGGTGGCAATCTTCGTCCTCTACATCGTCATCCTGTCCATCTTTAAGCCCCATATGGTGCCGCCCTTGCCGCCCGAGGCGCGGGGCGAGATGGGCTGGCGGCTGGTGGCGCGCGTGCTGTGGGGCATGATCCCCTCGGTCGTGCTCATCTTCCTCGTGCTCGGCACCATCTTCATGGGCCTTGCGACCCCGACGGAATCCGGCGCCATGGGCGCGGTGGGCGCCATCATCCTCGCCGCCTTGCACCGCCGCCTCACCTGGGATCTGCTCTATCAGGGCATGGCGACCACCATGCGCATCACCGCCATGGTGGTGTTCATCCTCATCGGCTCCACCGTGTTCTCGCTGGTGTTCCAGGGCATGGACGGCGCACGCTGGATCGAGCACCTGCTCACCGGCCTGCCGGGCGGCGCGGTCGGGTTCCTGATCTTCGTCAACATCTTCGTCTTCTTCCTGGCGTTCTTCCTCGACTTCTTCGAGATCGCCTTCATCGTCATCCCGCTGCTGGCTCCGGTGGCGGCGAAGCTGGGCATCGACCTCATCTGGTTCGGCGTCCTCTTGTGCGTGAACATGCAGACCTCGTTCATGCACCCGCCGTTCGGCTTCGCGCTGTTCTACCTGCGCGGCATCGCGCCCAAATCGGTGAAGAGTTCGGACATCTATTGGGGCGCCATCCCCTGGGTGGTGATGCAGCTTCTGCTGGTGGTGATCGTCATCGTCTGGCCCGAGAGTGTCACCTATTGGCTCGACAAGCCGCCGGTTGATGACGGCAAGACGTTGGAGATGCTGGCGCCGCCCGACGCCAACGCCCCGCCGCCGCCGGAGCTGAAGTTCTGAGGGTGTGATCTTGGGACCGCGCGGCGGTGTCTCCCTCTCCCCTTGCGGGAGAGGGTGCCGAGCGGAGCGAGGTGGGTGAGGGGTGTGGCGTCGCCTGGTGCTTCACCTGAAGGGGCTGTTCTCCCGGAGAGACCCCCTCACCCCAACCCCTCTCCCGCGAGGGGAGAGGGGCTTTGCCCTCACGCTGCCTTCTGCGCCTCGCGGTCCACAATGGACACGATGTCCGCCATGATGCGGTTCAATTCGAAATTCTTCGGCGTATAGACCGCCGCCACGCCGAAGCCCTTCAGCTGGGCCTCGTCCTCCGGCGGGATGATGCCGCCCACCACGACGGGCACATCGCTCAATCCCTCCGCCCGCAGCCGGTCCATCACGTCCTTCACCAGCGGCACGTGGGAGCCGGAGAGGATGGAGAGGCCGATGACGTGGACGCTCTCCTCCAGAGCCGCATTGACGATCTCGGCGGGGGTCAAGCGGATGCCCTCATAAACCACCTCCATGCCCGCATCGCGGGCGCGCACGGCGATCTGCTCGGCGCCGTTGGAATGGCCGTCGAGGCCCGGCTTGCCCACCAGGAACTTGATGCGCCGGCCGATCCGCTCGGACACCGCCTCCACGTCCTTGCGCACCTCGTCGAGCCCCTGCGTGTCCGCCCGCGCGGCGCGGCCGACGCCGGTGGGGGCGCGGTATTCGCCGAACACCTCGCGCAGGCATGTGCCCCATTCGCCGGTGGTGACACCCACCTTGGCGCAGGCGATGGAGGGCTCCATCACATTGCGCCCCTCCTGGGCGGCGGCGCGCAGCTCGCTGAGGGCCTTTTCCACTGCCGCCGCATCGCGCGCCGTGCGCCAGGCGACCAGACGGGCGATCTGCTCGGGCTCCACATGGCCGGGCACGGTGAGGATGGAGCCTTCGCCCGTCGTGAGGGGGGAGGGCTCGGTGTCGGTCCAGCGGTTGACGCCCACCACCACCTGATCGCCGCGCTCGATGGCTTCCAGGCGACGGGTGTTGGATTCCACCAGCGCCTGCTTCATGTAGCTGTTCTCGATGGCCGCCACGGCCCCGCCCATATTGCCGATGCGCTCCAGCTCGGCGCGGGCTTCTTCCTTCAGCTCCTCCACCTTGCGGTCGATCTCGGTGGAGCCGTCGAAGATGTCGCCATAGTCGAGGAGGTCGGTCTCATAGGCCACCACCTGCTGCATGCGCAGCGACCATTGCTGGTCGAACGAACGCGGCAGGCCCAGCGCCTCGTTCCAGGCGGGAAGCTGCACCGCACGGGCGCGGGCCTTCTTGGAGAGGGTCACCGCCAGCATCTCGATGAGGATGCGGTAGACATTGTTCTCCGGCTGCTGCTCGGTGAGGCCCAGAGAGTTCACCTGCACGCCGTAGCGGAACAGCTTCTGCTTGGGGTCTGTCACCCCGTAGCGGTTGACGCAGATCTCGTCCCAGAGGTCCACGAACGCGCGCATCTTGCACAGCTCGGTGATGAACTTCATGCCGGCATTCACGAAGAAGGAGATGCGCCCCACCACCTCGCCGAACACCGCGCCTTCCGCCTCGCCGGATGCCTTCACCGTGTCGAGGATGGCGATGGCGTTGGCGAGCGCGAAGGCCAGCTCCTGCACCGGCGTCGCTCCTGCCTCCTGCAGGTGGTAGGAGCACACGTTCATGGGGTTCCAGCGCGGCAGGTTCTTCGTGGTGAAGAGGATCACGTCCTTGGTGAGCCGCATGGAAGGCGCGGGCGGGAACACGTAAGTCCCGCGCGAGAGATATTCCTTGATGATGTCGTTCTGGGTGGTGCCGTTGAGCTTCGAGCGGTCCGCGCCCTGCTCGTCTGCCACCGCGATATAGAGCGCCAGCAGCCAGGGGGCGCAGGCATTGATGGTCATGGACGTGTTCATCTCGGCCAGCGGGATGCCGTCGAACAGGGTCCGCATGTCGCCGAGATGGGAGATGGGCACGCCCACCTTGCCCACCTCGCCCCGCGCCAGGGGATGGTCGCTGTCATAGCCGGTCTGGGTGGGCAGATCGAAGGCGACCGAGAGGCCGGTCTGGCCCTTGGCGAGATTGCTGCGATAGAGCTTGTTGGACTCCGCGGCCGTGGAATGGCCGGCATAGGTGCGGAACAGCCAAGGTTTGTCGCGGCTCGCCATCGTCACGTCCCCGTCATGCGGCCCTATTTCGCCTAGTGTGCGCTGCAACCGCGTCGTCGTCGACGGGAAAATTCCGCCCGCAGCCGCAGTGTCTTCAAGAAGAAGATCAGGCCCCCTTAGATTCCCTCGACTGCACATAAAGAGGGGGCTCGCCAGACGGTTTTTCTCTGCTACGCTGCGATGCGAAACAACGGCCATAAGGCCCACAGAGGAAGGAAGGAAAGACGCTATGAGCCAGACAGCGATGGCGAGCGCGCCCGCCGGCTCTGAGCTGAAGGATCTCTACGAGCTCGGTGAGATCCCGCCCTTGGGCCATGTTCCCGCAAAGATGTATGCCTGGGCGATCCGTCGCGACCGGCACGGGCCGCCCGAGGAGTCCTTCCAGGTCGAAGTCGTGCCCACATGGGAGCTGGGCGAGACCGACGTGCTGGTCCTCGTGATGGCCGCCGGCGTCAATTATAACGGCATCTGGGCCGGGCTCGGACAGCCGATCTCTCCCTTCGACGTGCACAAGGCGCCGTTCCACGTGGCGGGCTCCGATGCCTCGGGCATCGTCTGGGCGGTCGGGCCCAAGGTCACCCGCTGGAAAGTGGGCGACGAGGTGGTGGTCCACTGCAACCAGGATGATGGCGACGACGAGGAATGTAACGGCGGCGACCCCATGTTCTCCCCGTCCCAGCGCATCTGGGGCTACGAGACGCCGGACGGCTCCTTCGCCCAGTTCTGCCGCGTGCAGGCGCGCCAGCTCATGCCGCGGCCCAGGCACCTCACCTGGGAGGAGGCGGCCTGCTACACGCTCACCCTCGCCACCGCCTACCGCATGCTGTTCGGCCATCCGCCGCATGACGTGAAGCCCGGCAACTATGTGCTGGTGTGGGGCGCCTCGGGCGGCCTCGGCGTGTTCGGTGTGCAGCTCGCCGCCGCCTCCGGTGCGCACGTGATCGGCGTCATCTCCGACGAGACCAAGCGGGACTACGTGCTCGGTCTCGGCGCCAAGGGCGTGATCAACCGCAAGGACTATAATTGCTGGGGGCAGCTGCCCAAGGTGAACTCGCCGGAATATGTGGAGTGGACCAAGGAGGCGCGGAAGTTCGGCAAGGCCATCTGGGACATCACCGGCAAGCGCGACGTGGACATCGTATTCGAGCATCCCGGCGAGCAGACCTTCCCGGTCTCTACCCTGGTGGCCAAGCGCGGCGGCATGATCGTGTTCTGCGCCGGCACCACCGGCTTCAACCTCACCTTCGATGCCCGCTATGTCTGGATGCGCCAGAAGCGCATCCAGGGCTCCCACTTTGCGCACCTGAAGCAGGCCTCCGGCGCCAACCAGTTCATCATCGACCGGCGCGTCGACCCTTGCATGTCCGAAGTGTTCCCGTGGGACCGCATTCCCCACGCCCATACCAAGATGTGGAAGAACCAGCACGCGCCCGGCAACATGGCCGTCCTGGTGAACGCCCCCCGCGCCGGCCTGCGCACCTATGAGGACGTTCTGGAAGCCGCGAGCGGCGGCTGAGGTTCTCGAGATCAGCGGAAACGGCTGAGTTTTCCACCTCTCCCCGAGGGGGAGAGGTCGGCTGCGTAGCAGCCGGGTGAGGGGGCTCCGGCGCTTCAGGATTGGAGAGGGTGGCTCCTTCTCACCCCACCCCTCTCCCCCCGCGGGGAGAGGGGGCACGGCGCCGGCATCCCCGGGGGGCGCCTCCTCAGGCCGAGGGCTCCGCTTGCTCCAAAGCGGTGCGGTCGCGGCCCTGTTCCTTGGCCACATAAAGCGCCCGGTCCACCCGGCGCAGGGCCTCTTCGAGGCCGCCGCGGCCGTCCCAGGTGGTGATGCCCGCACTCAGCGTGACGCCGCCGCTGGTCGAAGCGGGAAGGCGCCCCACCGCCTGCCGCAGGCGGTCGGCGAGTTGGCGCGCATCCTCCAGCGACGTGTCGCTCGCCAGAACCAGGAACTCATCGCCGCCCCAGCGGCCGAGCACGTCCGAGCTGCGCAGGCCCTGGCTGACGCTCTCCACCACCGCCTGGAGCACCCGGTCGCCGAACAGGTGGCCGTGCAAATCGTTGACGCCCTTGAAATTGTCCATGTCCAGCAGGATCAGTGCCATGGGATGGATGGGCCGTTCCGCATGGCGCATGAGGATGCGCTCCAGCCCGCGCCGGTTAGCGACGCCGGTGAGCGAGTCCGAGAAGGCGGCGCTCTCCAGCACCTGCGCCTCGTCCCGCATGCGCTCGAACGCCTGGTTGGTAAGGACGAACAACGAGAGGGCGATCAGCGTCAGGAGGTGGACCACGTAGGAATTCACGATCAGCGAGCCGTAGATCATGTCCCAGGTGGCCGTCTCGCCCGTGGCCAGCACCCACACCAAAGCGGCGATGGAAAGGGCGAAGACGATGGCCGCGGCGGCGATGGCCTCCCACCTGCGGAAGAAGATGTAGGCCGTGACATACATCAGCGGCATCCACTGCAGCGTATTGGCGATGGTGTAGATGCGCGTGGAAGGGTCGAGCGTGCCGAAGGAGAACACCGCCGCGATGCAGTAGCTGGCAAAGCCGAGATAGGCCAGCCATTCCGCCAGCCTCTGCCATCGCGGCACCACGAAAAGGAGCGCGAAGCTCACACAGAACACGGTCACGAGGTATGGGTAGCCGTAGCGGTCATAGTCCGAAATCAGCCCGGTCGAGGCTTCGAACGTCCACAGGCTGATCGCGACGACGATGCCAATGCCGATCAGTAGCCGGACGATCAGCGCCCGGTGCGCCGCGAGTTTCTTTTCCATCCACCGGCCCCTTACCCCCGAGCCTCAAGTTGCATGGCAGAAATCACCGCAAGCGTCCATACGCGCCGCGGCAGGTCCGCTCTGCGCCGGTGCATGGACAGGAGCGCGGATCGCGGGCAAAAGCCTCGCCATGGCTTCCTCCTCCGTCTGCGTGATCGGCGCCGGCCCCGCCGGCCTCATGGCCGCCAGCCGCCTTGCCGAAGCGGGCCTCGTCGTGACGGTGTTCGAGCGCATGCCGTCCCCCGCCCGCAAATTCCTGATGGCCGGGCGCGGCGGGCTCAACCTCACCCATAGCGAGCCGCTGGATCAGTTCCTGGCCCGCTACCAGCCGGCCGCGCCGCTGCTGCTGGACGCGGTGCGCGCCTTCCCGCCGGAGGCGCTGCGGGCCTTCGCGGCCGGGCTCGGCGAGGCGACCTTCGTCGGCTCCAGCGGGCGGGTGTTCCCGGAGAGCTTCAAGGCGTCGCCCTTGCTGCGCTCCTGGCTGCGCCGGCTGGGCGAAAAGGGCGTCGCGCTTCGCACGCGCCATAGCTGGCTCGGCAGGTCCCCCGCCGGCGCGCTGCGCTTCGCGACACCGGACGGGGAGGTGGACGTGACCCCCGCCGCCACCGTCCTCGCTCTGGGCGGCGCCTCTTGGCCACGGCTTGGCGGCGATGGCGGCTGGGGGGAGATGCTGGCGGGGCGGGGTGTGGCGCTCGCACCTTTCGCGCCGGCCAATATGGGCGTGCAGGTGGCGTGGTCGGACACCTTCGCCGCGCGCTTTGCCGGCGCGCCGCTGAAGCGCATCACGCTGTCCTGCGGGGAGGCCGCCGTGCGCGGCGAGGCGGTGGTGACGAAGGAGGGGCTGGAAGGCGGGGCGGTCTATGCGCTCTCCGCCGCCATCCGGCAGGCCATCGCCGCGTCCGGCCATGCCGACATTCTCATCGACCTGCGGCCGGACCTCACCGAGGCGCAGCTTGCCGCGAAGCTGAAGGCCGTGCCGGCCAAACAGTCCTCATCGAGCCGCCTGCGCAAGGGGGCATCGCTCTCGCCCGCCGCCGCCGGCCTGCTGCGGGAGGGTGGCTCTCTTCCTTCCGATGCCGCCGCCATCGCCAAGCGCATCAAGGCGGTGCCGCTCCGCATTATGGAGACCGCCGGGCTGGAGCGGGCCATTTCCAGCGCGGGTGGCATCGTTTGGGATGCGCTGGACGAGCGCTTCATGCTGCGTGCCATGCCGGGCGTGTTCGCCTGCGGCGAGATGCTGGACTGGGAGGCGCCCACCGGCGGCTATCTGCTCCAGGCCTGCTTCGCCACCGGGCGCGCCGCGGCGGAGGGCGTGCTGAAACATCTCTCGGAGCCGGGATCACCCCACGCCATGCCTGTTACGGCTGGGTCTTAGAATTGGCGTATCTTCTTTAAGATGGATTGAGTGTGTCCCGCCCCGGGATCGTCTTCACGCATTTCAGATTTATCATTCTCTGAAGCTTGAGGAGATTTATATGCAGATCAACATTCTGGATATCATCATATTCTTGACGACGATCGCAGGTGGGATGCTGGGGACCTATATCGCAGGCGCTTCAGCCTGGAAGGGCGGGGTTATTGCGGGGCTTGCTCTGATCATTAGCGTAGCGATTGTGGAAGTCGCAAACCTGGAGCAGCCCATTGTTGAAAGCCTGATCTATCTTGTGGCGGTCGGGCTTGTGGGCGGCCGCTTTGCGATGAAGCTGACGACGCGCCAACTGATATCCGTCGTCCTTGGAAGCTTTCTTGTGCCGTTGGTCGCGGCGCTGGTCGCAATCTACGCATTCGGCCTCAGCTAGGGCCCCGAGATCGCGGACGATCTCAGCCCGCAGGCAATTGCCGCTTTATCCCGAGAAGCCGCCGTCCGACAGATATTGCTGTTCCTCCGGCTTCATATCCCGCCCCAGGATGGGGTTGCGGTGGGGGAAGCGGCCGAAGCGGGCGATGATGTCGTGATGGATGTGGGCATATTTCAGCTCCTCCTCGTCGCCGAGCTGCTCATAGAGGGCAACACAGCGCTCCTGGTGCGCCAGGTCCTCCGCATGCGTGAAGGGCAGATAGAGGAAGCTGCGGAGCTGTTTGTTCTCCACCAGCTGGTCGAAGCCGCGCGCCAGGGCCCGCTCCGTCACCTGGAGCGCCGCAGCGTCCGTGGTAAAGGCGCGGGGGGTGCCGCGGAACACGTTGCGCGGCACCTGATCCAGCAGAAGGACGAGGGCGAGGGCGCCTTCCGGCGTGGCTTCGTAATCGGGCAGCGGGGTTGCCCCCGCGCCGCGCCGCACCGCGTCTTCGTAGGCGGGAAGAAGGCGCGCGCGCACCTCTTCATCAAAGGCCGGATCGGACGTGAACCAGCGCTCATATCCGGCCGCCAGCCAGAAGGCGACGATGTCTGAGGGGGAGGGCAGGGCGCTCATCGGGCGGACCTCATTCCGGCTGGGGCGAGCGGGTTGTCGGTGAGGGCGTCACGGTCCGGCGTGTCGATCTGCGGCACGCCGAGGAAGGCCGCGAACAGGCGGCGCACCACGGCCGGGTCGAGGTCGCGCACGATGAAGACGAGCCGCGTGCGCTCATCATCGTCGGGCCATTCGGCGAGCCGGGCCGGCGGGTGCATCACGTGCTGCACGCCGTGCAGCACCAGAGGGGAAGCGGGATCGTCCGCCAGCTTCACGATGCCCTTCATGCGCAGCAGGTTCGCGCCATAGGTGGCGCGCAGCAGCTCCAGGAACATGTCGAGGGTGGAGGCGGAGACGGCGGCATCGGTGGCGATGGTGAAGGCCTGGATGCGGTCGTCGTGCCGGTTCGGGTCGTGCCCGCCATGGGTCTCGGCGGCAGCGACCCGCTCCTCGGCGAGCCAGCGGGCCACGTCCGGGATCTTGCGGGAGGGATCGTAGAGGCCGGCCTTCAGCAGCGCCTCGGCGGTGGCCTCGCCTATAGCCGCATCCAGCACCGGGGCAGCCGGTGCGAGCCGCTTCAGGCGCGCTTTGAGATGGGCCAGCGCCTCCGGCGCGTCGCCCATGAGGTCGGCCTTGGTGAGGACGATACGGTCCGCCACCGCCGCCTGCTTCACCGCCTCTTCCTGGGCGTCGAGGGTGGCGTCCCCGTTCACCGCGTCCACCACCGTCACCACGCCGTCGAGGCGATAGCGCAGGACGAGATAAGGGTGGCTCATGAGGGTGAAGAGGATGGGCGCGGGATCCGCGAGGCCCGTGGTCTCCACGATCACCCGGTTGAACGGCGGCAGGCGGTTATTGTCGCGCCCGCGCAGCAGATCCTCCAGCGCCGCCACGAGATCGCCGCGCACGGTGCAGCACAGGCAGCCGCTGGCCAGCAGCACGACGCCGTCCTTCACCTCGCGCACGAACAGATGGTCGAGGCCGATCTCGCCGAACTCGTTGATGAGCACGGCAGTGTCGGCCAGCGCCGGGTCTCCCAGCAGCCGGTTGAGGAGCGTGGTCTTGCCGGCGCCGAGGAAGCCCGTGAGCACGGTCACCGGGATAGGCTCGGGCGGCCCCGGACGCTTCGCGGCGGGCGGGGCGGCAGAGATGTCGGTCACGAGGTCGCCTTAGGTTCAGTAAGACCTAGGGGCGTCCCGGTCAGGTGCCGGGACGGGTGGTGGGCGGCGGGCCGAAGGTCAGGGGCTCGCCGCCGTCGTCCGCATCCGGGGCTTTCGGCTTGGGCTTCGCCGCCGGAGCGGCATTTGCCGCCTTGTCGCCGCTGGTCGGCTTGGCTGTCGCGGGCTTGGCCGCAGGCTTGGAAGCGGCAGGCTTCGCGTCGGCCTTGGCATCGGGCTTCGCCGCAGCCTTGGACCCATCCTTGGGCGCATCGGCGGCGTTGGGCGTGATCACCGCGGTCTTCTGCTTGCTCTTCTTGTCGCCGTCGGTCTTCGCCGCCGTAGCGGGCGGGGCCGGCTTTGCGGCCTGCAAGGCGTCGTCCTGCTGGGCGGGCGCGGCGCCGGCGGGGCCGACGAACACGCGGATGGGCGGCATGGAGGGCGGCAGGTTCTGCAGCAAAGCCGCGCCCTCGCCCTTGCTGAAGCCCGCCGCCACCGCTGCGGAGACCGCGTAGGAGGCGGCGCCCTCGCCCTGATTGTAGAGGTTCTCGTCCTCGTTTTCCGCCGCCGCCACCGCGCGCTTGCGGTTGCAGACGTTCATGTCGGTGGCCGGGCCGCCCGAATTGGCAATGGCCTCCAGCGTCGGAGAGGAGGCGCCGAAAATGGACCAGGAGGGCTGGAAGCCCTTCTCGAACAACAGCGCCGCCTGCTCCGTGCGGGCGACCGCCGAGGGCGCGCCGAGGATCACCGCGATCAGCCGCTTGCCGTTGCGCGAGGCCGTGGCCACGAGATTGAAGCCGGAGGCGCAGATGAAGCCAGTCTTCATGCCGTCCGCGCCGGGATAGCGGTCGATCAGGCGGTTATAGTTGCGCAGCACGATCTTGCCGAGCCGGATGGCCGGGATGCGGAACAGCATCTCGTGCTCGGGGAAATCATAGATGAGATGCCGGGCGAGGACTGCGAGGTCGCGGGCGGTGGTGATCTGCCCCAGGTCCGGCAGACCGTTGGGGTTTTCATAATGAGTGCCGGTCATGCCGAGGCGGGCGGCGGTGGCGTTCATCTCCTGGATGAAGTCGGCATGGGAGCCGCCCACGCCCTCGGCGATGACCACCGCCATGTCATTGGCGGACTTCACCATGAGCATCTTCAGGGCGTTGTCGAGCGTCACCTTGGTGCCGACGCCGAACCCCATCTTGGTGGGCGACTGGGATGCCGCCAAAGGCGAGACCGTGAGCAGGGTGTCCGGCGTGAGCCGGCCTTCCTTGATGGCATTGAGCGCCACATAGACGGTCATGAGCTTGGTGACCGAAGCCGGATACCAGGTCTTTCCGGCCTCCTGCTGCTCCAGCACCTTGCCGCTCTCGGCATCGACCAGGAGGACAGGCGTGGCACGGGCGGCGCCGCCGAGCATGCCCAGCGTGAGGGCCACAAGGGCCATTCGGTGCAATGCGCTCTTCGCGCGCAGACTGGTCAAGCCCGGCAAAGCTCGCTCCGTAGCAGGAAAATACCCCAGCCTGTTCTTTAGCCTTTTTCGCAGGCGCGGAAAAGCCGAAACGGCTTCAAGGATCCTTCCTCCCCAGCAGAGCCTTGGCCGGCCTTGCGTGACGCAGGGGCGTATCGACATTCGAAATGGAGAACGACCTTCGCTTCCGCCGTGCCGGGCTTGGCCCGGGCATCCACGTCTTTCCCTTAGTCTGTATCCGGCGAAGCCCCCATGGATGGCCGGGGCAAGCCCGGCCATGACGGTAGTTATTTAAGGCGATGCCGAGCTTGAGCGCCGGTATAGCCCAAGGTCAGGTCTCCACGATCGGCCTTGGCGGGCGGGGCGCTTCCACTAGGAATTGCGCCCGTGCAAGGGCCGCGAAACGGCCGCCCAGGGCCACCAATTCCTCGAACGAGCCTTCTTCCGCCACCCGCCCGCGCTCGAACACCAGGATGCGGTCGGCCCCCCTCACGGTGGCGAGCCGGTGGGCGATGACGAAGGTGGTGCGGCCCTTCATCACCTCGTCCAGCGCCGCCTGCACCTTCGCCTCGGTGGCGGCGTCCAGCGCGCTTGTGGCCTCGTCGAGGATCAATATGGGCGGGTCCTTCAGCAGCGCGCGGGCGATGGCGAGGCGCTGGCGCTCGCCGCCGGAGAGCGCCCGGCCGCGCTCGCCCACGTTCGCCTTGAGGCCTTCGGGGCGGTTCTCCACCAGCTCCAGCGCCTGGGCGCGCTCCAGCGCGAGCCGCATCTCCGCCTCGGTCGCGTCCGGTTTGCCCACCCGCAGATTGTCCTCGATGGAGCGGTTGAACAGCAGCGCCTCCTGGAACACCACGCCGATCTGCCGGCGCAAGGAGGAGAGGGTGGCGTCGCGGATGTCCATGCCGTCCACGGTGATGCGGCCGGACTGCGGGTCGAACACCCGGTGCAGCAGCGCAAGCGCCGTGGACTTGCCGGCGCCCGTGGAGCCCACCAGCGCCAGCGTCTGCCCCGGCGCCGCGCGGAAGGTGACGTCGGCGAGGGCGGAGCGCTTGCCGTCATAGGAAAAGGAAACGTCCTCGAAGGCCACGTCGCCCTTCACCGGGCCGAGGTCCTTCGCGCCGGGCCGGTCGCGCACCTGGCCTTCCGTGTCCATCACCTCGAAGAATTCCGCGAGCGTCGGCGCGCTGAGGACCAGGCGGTTGACGAAGCCCACCGTGTGGTCGAGCCGGCCGATGAGCATGGTGGCGAAGCCCACATAGGTGACGATCTCGCCGATATCCGCGAGGCCGTGCAAGTGCAGCCACGTGCCGATGATGAGGATGACGAGGATGGTCAGCGTGGTGGCGGCCTTGGTGGCCATGGAGACGAGGGCCCACCAGGAGAGCACGGGGATCTGCGCCGCCAGCAGCTGGGTGGCGGTGTTGCGCAGGTCGCTCACCTCCGTCTCGATGCGGGTGTAGCTCTGGATCAGCGCCACGTTGCCCAGCGCGTCCGTGGCGTGCTCGGCGAGACTGGAGCGGTGGCTCTCCACGGCCTGCTGCATGGCCTCGGTGCGGCGGAGCACATAGGCGGTGATGATGGCGAAGGCGAACACCAGCACGATCAGCACCAGGCCGAGCCGCCAGTTGATCCAGATGCCCACCGGCACCAGCACCACGAGCGCGACGATGGCCGCGCAATCCTCGCGGAAGAAGGAGAGCCACAGGCCCCAGAGCGCGTCCGTGCCCTGGAGCATGATCTTCAGCAGCCGCCCAGAATGGGTCTCGCCATGGAAGGAGAGGGGGAGCTGGAGGACGTGCTCGAAATATTCCGTGAGCACGCCCAGCCGGCGGCGATGGGCGAGCCGGTCCGCATGCAGCGAGACGGTGACGCCGGCCAGGATGGAGAACAGGCCGAAGGCGGCCCAGACCCCCAGGAGCGGGGCGAGCTGGTCAAAGGACGGCGTCGTGCCTTGCCCCTGCGCCCCGGCGAGCGCATTGACGATGCGGCCGAACAAGATGGGCTCGGCGAACTGGGCCAGCGCCAGAGCAAGGTTGCCCAGTGCAAGGAAGGCGCCGAGCCGCGCCTGCGGCCCCAGCAGCTCCAGGGCTCGTCCGTAGATCCGCAGCAGGCGCATCATGGCGGTCAGACCACTTTGTCGGCGATCATGGCGCCGATGGGGATGGCCGAGGTGGCGGCGGGGGAGGGGGCGTTGCAGACATGCAGCATGCGCGGCGTCTCCAGGAACAGGAAATCATGGACCAGCGTGCCGTCCGAGAGCACGGCCTGCGCCCGGATGCCGGCCTCGCAGGGGCCGAGATCGTCCAGCGCCAGCTCGGGGCAGTATTTGCGGCACTCGGCGAGATAGCCAGAGGTGAGGAGGGAGTTGCGCAGCTCCTTCACGGTGGCGCCGGGGTGCTGGAGCAAGGTGCGCCAGAAGCCGGGGAAGGAGAGGGTGGAGGCCATGTCGGCGGGGTTGAGCGAGAGCTTGGGATAGCCCTCCCGCGCCATGCCGAGCACCGCATTGGGGCCGACGGTAACCGAGCCATCGATCATGCGGGTGAGGTGGATGCCGAGGAAGGGCAGCCCCGGGTCCGGTACCGGGTAGATCAGGGTCTTCACCACATCGTTGAGGCGCGGCGGCAGGCGGAAATATTCGCCCCGGAACGGGATGATGCGGTGGTTGATCTTCAGCCCCGCCATCTGCGCCAGCCGGTCCGACTGGAGCCCGGCACAGGCGATGAGCTTGCGGCCGCGATAGGCGGTGGCGCCCGCCACCACTTCCACCGCCTCGGGGCCTTCCTTGATGGCGGTGACCTTGGTGCCGAGATGGATCACCCCGCCGGCCGCCTGCACCTCGCGCCCCATGGCCGCGCAGACGCGGCGATAATCGACGATGCCGGTAGAGGGCGCGAACAGAGCGGCGATGCCGGCGATGCGCGGCTCCCGGCGCTTCAGCTCGGCAGCGTCCAGGCGCTCCAGGGGCACGCTGTTCGCGCGCGCCCGCTCATAGAGCGCATCCATGCGGGTGCGCTCCGCATCGCTGGTGGCGACGATGGTCTTGCCGCACACCTCGAAGGGGATCTCGTGGGCGGCGCAGAAGGCCTTGGTGGCCTCCGCCCCGCGCCGGCACAGCTCCGCCTTGAAGCTGCCGGGGGCGTAATAGATGCCCGCATGGATGACGCCGCTATTGTGGCCTGTCTGGTGCCGGGCGAGCGTGTCTTCCTTTTCCAGCAGCAGGATGCCGGCGCCGGGGCGGCGCTCGCTGAGCTGCATGGCCGTGGCGAGCCCGACGATCCCTCCGCCGATGACGATGAAATCATAGAGCATAGGCGGCTCCGGCGCGGGCTCAGGACGGCATCACGTGCGCGAACATACCATCAGGATATCCGTCATGGCCGGGCTTGTCCCAGGCCCTTCTCGACGCACACCGTCGCCCCTCCCCGACGAGAACTGCCGCAAGATTCCCTCTCCCGCTTGCGGGGGAGGGTTAGGGAGGGGGAAAGGCGCTTGCCGCAGATTCGGATGCGTCGCTATGCTTGAGGTGCCCCCTCCCCAGCCCTCCCCCGCAAGCGGGAGAGGGAGACCAATCGGGGAGAAGGAACGTGCATTCCCGAGCGGCGACCCGCTCAGACGTCTACGCTGGCCTTCAGCGCATTCTCCTGGATGAACTCGCGGCGGGGTTCCACCACGTCGCCCATCAGGCGGTTGAACAGGTCGTCGGCCGCGTCCAGCTCCTTCACCCGCACCTGGAGCAGCGAGCGGGCGTTCACGTCGAGCGTGGTCTCCCACAGCTGGCTGGGGTTCATCTCGCCGAGGCCTTTGTAGCGTTGGAGGCTGAAGCCCTTGCGGCCGGCATCGGTGACGGCGTCGAACAGGTCCACCGCGCCGAACAGATGCGTCTCATCGCTCTTGCGGCGCAGCTTCGCGCCGCCGTCGAACACGCCGTCCAGCTCGGTCGCTAGCGTATCGAGGCGCTTGGCCTCGGGGGACGCGAGGAAGGCCGCGTCGAGCAGGCTCGTCTCCAAGACGCCGCGCACGGTGCGCGAGAAGCGCATGCCGAGCTCATCCGCGGTGCCGACCCAGCCGCGCTCGGTCTCCTCCGCCAGCGTGTCGAGCCGCGCGGCGACGCGCTGGGCGGCTGCGCCGGCGTCATCGAGCTCGTGCAGAATGCCCGGCTTCAGCGCCCCGGCGAGGGCCGCCTGTTCCGCCACCGCCTTGTTGTAGCGGGGATGCAGGCCGTTCAGCGCGCCGCGCATCTGGCGGCTCACCTCCACCACGGCGGCGAGGTCCGCGCTGGTGCGCACTTCGCCTGAGGCGAGGTAGAGGCCGGCATCGTCGAGGCCGGCGGTGATGAGGTAGTCCTCTAGCGCCCCCTCATTCTTGAGGTAGCTCTCGGACTTGCCGCGCATGACTTTGTAGAGCGGCGGCTGGGCGATGTAGAGGTGCCCGTGCTCCACGATCTCCGGCATCTGCCGGAAGAAGAAGGTGAGCAACAAAGTGCGGATGTGGGAGCCGTCCACGTCCGCGTCGGTCATGATGATGATCTTGTGGTAGCGCAGCTTCGAAATGTCGAAGTCGTCGCGGCCGATCCCGGTGCCGAGCGCGATGATGAGCGTGCCGATCTGCTCGGACGACAGCATCTTGTCGAACCGCGCCCGCTCCACGTTCAGGATCTTGCCGCGCAGCGGCAGCACGGCCTGGAAGGCGCGGTCGCGGCCCTGCTTGGCGGAGCCGCCGGCCGAATCGCCCTCGACGATGAACAGTTCGGACTTGGCGGGGTCGCGCTCCTGGCAGTCGGCGAGCTTGCCGGGCAGGGAGGCCACATCCAGCGGGTTCTTGCGGCGGGTGAGGTCGCGGGCGCGGCGCGCGGCCTCGCGGGCGGCAGCGGCCTCGGCCACCTTGCCCACCACCGCTTTGGCTTCGGTGGGGTTCTCTTCAAGCCAGGTGCTCAGCGCCTCGCCGACCAGGGATTCCACCACCGGCCGAACTTCGGAGGAGACCAGCTTATCCTTAGTCTGGGAGGAGAATTTCGGATCCGGTACCTTCACGGAGAGCACGGCGGTTAGCCCCTCGCGGCAATCCTCGCCGGTGAGGGTGACCTTCTCCTTCTTGGTCACGCCCGAGCTTTCCGCATAGCTCATCACCTGCCGGGTGAGAGCGGCGGCAAAGCCCGTGAAATGGGTGCCGCGGTCGCGCTGGGGGATGTTGTTGGTGAAGCAGAGCACGTTCTCGTGGTAGCCGTCGTTCCACGAGAGAGCGGCTTCCACGGTGATGCCGTCGCGCTCGGCGCGGATCACCACGGGCTTGGTGAGGAGCGCCTGCTTGGAGCGGTCGAGATAGCGCACGAACGCCTCGATGCCGCCTTCGTACATCAGGTCCTCGACCTTGGGCTCGCCGGCCCGCGCGTCGGTCAGGATGATGTGCACGCCGGAATTGAGGAAGGCCAGCTCCCGCAGCCGGTGCTCGAGGGTGGCGTAGTCGAACTGGATGTGGGTGAAGGTCTGCGGGCTCGGAACGAAGGTCACTTTGGTGCCGCGCTTGCCGGCCGGCGCATCGCCCACCACCTTGAGCGGCGCTTCCGCGTCGCCGTGGCGGAAGCGCATGAAATGCTCCTTGCCGTCCCGCCAGATGGTGAGGTCCAGGGTGGTGGAGAGCGCGTTCACCACCGAGACGCCCACCCCGTGCAGGCCGCCGGAGACCTTGTAGGAGTTCTGGTTGAACTTACCGCCCGCATGGAGCTGGGTCATGATGACCTCGGCGGCGGAGACGCCCTCCTCGGCGTGGATGTCGGTGGGGATGCCGCGGCCGTCATCGGTCACGGTCACCGAGCCGTCGGCATTGAGTGTGACGGTGACTTCCTGGGCCCAGCCGGCCAGGGCCTCGTCGATGGCGTTGTCCACCACCTCATAGACCATGTGGTGCAGGCCGGAGCCGTCGTCGGTGTCGCCGATATACATGCCCGGGCGCTTGCGCACCGCGTCGAGGCCCTTCAGGACCTGGATCGACTGGGCGCCGTAATCGTTGGGGGATGCCGCGGGCACGGGTTCGACCATGAGGTGTCTCGAATCGTTGAAAGCGTTGAACTCTTTGTACCGCAAAGACGCGGTTATTTGGTGGCGACGGTGATCGCGGCGCCGGCCATGGCCACCCCGCACGTGCGGTTCAGCCAGCGCATGGCGCGGGTTGATGCGACGAAGCCTCGCGCGCGCTCCGCGACCATCACATAGGCGGCGAAAACGAGGGTGATCACCACGGCGATGATCCCGCTCATCTCCACGAAACCCAGCACGGACAAGCGCTCGAGGTCCACCAGCGTCGGCAGCAGCGCGAGATAGAAGGCCATCGTCTTGGGGTTGCCCATGGACACCGCAAGGCCGGCGCCAAACAGCCCGAGGTTGCTGCGCTCAGAGGGGGCGGCCACTGCCAGGTCCGGCGGCTTGGGCGCCGCTGTCCACAGGCGATAGGCGAGATAGAGCAGATAGGCGGCGCCGGCGAGGCGCACGATGAAGAACAGGGAGCCCAATGCGGCCGCGAGCGCGGCAAGGCCAAGGCAGGCCGCCGCGAGCCACAGAATGTCGCCGAGGGCCAAGGCGGCGATGAAGGCGGGGGCTCCACCGCGCCCGCGCGCCAGGGTCCGCGCAACGATCGCCACCACGGCGGGGCCCGGCGAAATCGCAGCCAGAGTCAGGATGCCCGCGAAGAAGGCGAGGGTGCCGAAATCCATCCCTCACGTGTGCGCGCATGCGCGTGCAGGGTCAACCCCTGAGCCGAATACGGGATCAGGAGAGCACTCCCTTCACACGGGAGGGGTTTCGGGCCAGTGCGGGAGAACAGATCAACCGTCATGCCCGGACCGAGCCCGGACATGACGACAGTGCAGGGCGGCGTGCCTTCAGCCGACCTTAGCGCGGAGCTGGGTCGCGCCTTCCAGGCGGCCGATCTCCTGGAGGTGGCTGTGAAGCGAAATGTGGTCGAGCTTCTCAAGCGGCAGGGCCGCGAAGGCCAGGAGGCGGTTCTTGAGGTACTTGAAGGTGGTCTCGAAGGCGCGTCCCTTGTCCATGGGGGAGCCCTCGACCACGCATGGGTCCTCGATGCCCCAATGGGCGGTGACGGGCTCGTCCGCCCAGTCGGGAAGCGGCTCGCCGGCCGCCTCGTCGCAGAGCGTGAAGATGAAATCCAATTCCGGTGTGCCGGGGCCGATGAATTCCGAGACGTTCTTCGAGCGCAGCCCGGCGATGGGATACCCCTCCGCCGACAGCGTCTCGAGGGCGACGGGGTTGACCGCGCCAGTGGGGTTCGTCCCGGCCGAATAAGCACGGAAAAGGCCACGGCCGTCCTGGTTCAGGATGGCTTCGGCCATCAGCGAACGCCCTGCATTGTGATTGCAGAGGAACAGCACGTTGTACGGCTCGATGTCCTGGGATTCGGTCACTGGCCCCTCCAAAGTACCGGCCCGAAGGCCGTTTGGGAGACACTTCCCACAGGGTACATGACCTGGATGTGACAGTCGACGACGGGCCGTTTACCGCACGCGGCGGCCGGACGCGTCGACCACGGCTTCGCCATCCTCCTTCGTGAAGGCGCCTTGTTGCGGGGCGGGAAGGATGTCGAGCACCACCTCCGAAGGGCGGCACAGGCGCACGCCCCGTTCCGTCTCGACAAACGGTCGGTTGATGAGAATCGGGTGCGCCATCATGGCGTCGAGAAGCTGGTCCTCGGTCAGATAGGGATTGTCGAGACCGAGCTCCGTATAGGGCGTCCCCTTCTCCCGCAGGGCGCCGCGCGCGGTCAGGCCGGCGGCGGCAATGAGCGCGCGCAGCCGCTCGCGGCTCGGCGGTGTCTGCAGATATTCCACCACCACGGGCTCGATGCCGGCATTGCGGATCAGGCCCAAGGTGTTCCGGGACGTGCCGCAGTCGGGGTTGTGATAGATGGTGACAGTCATGGAAGCCTCTCCAGCGGACGGCAGTTGTCGGGTTCATTGGCTGGCCGCAGGAGCCAGGCCATGGCGGGTAGCGCACAGGCGGCGCCCAGGAGCTGGGCCAGGATGAAGGCCGGCGCGTCCCAAGGCCGGATACCGGAAAAGGTGTCCGTCAGGGCGCGTGCGATCGTCACCGCCGGGTTGGCGAAAGAGGTGGATGCGGTGAACCAATAGGCCGCGCCGATATAGAGGCCCACCAGCGCGGGAACCGCAGCCGGCCTTGCCTTCAGTCCCGCCAGGATGGTGGCGAGGAGGCCGAAGGTCGCGACCCATTCGGAGAACCATTGGGCGGGCCCGGTGCGCACTCTGGCGCTGGCGGCGAGCGGCGCCAGGTCGAACATCACATGGGCGGCCAAAACGCCGGCAATGCCGCCGAGCACTTGCCCCAGGGCGTAGAGGATCGCTTCGCGCCGGGGCAGCTCGCCCTTGAGCGCGAAGGCGAGCGAAACGGCTGGGTTGAAATGGGCCCCGGAAATAGGTCCGAGCACTGTCACCAGCACCACGAGGATGGCCGCAGTGGGCAGTGTGTTCGCCAGCAGCGCCACCGCCCCATCCGGGGTGAGCCGCTCCGCCATGATGCCGGATCCGACCACCGTTGCCACCAGGATGGCGGTTCCGGCGGCCTCCGCGGCGATGCGCTGGGGCAGGGGGCTCTGGGTCATTCGGGCACCGCAGGCGCCGGGCAGCAGGGGGAAAAGTCCGCGATCAGCGGCGCGCACAGCTCGGGCGCGCCGTTGCAGCAATCCTTCAGCAGGAACAGCACCAGTGCGCGGACCCGCTCCATGCGCGCGCGGTAGATGATGGTGCGTCCGCGCCGTTCGCTGTCCACGAGGCCGGCGCGGGCCAGGATGGCGAGATGGGCGGAGAGCGTGTTGTTCGGCACGTCGAGCGCGCCAGCGATTTCACCGGCCGCGCAGCCTTCGGGCTCCGCCCTGACCAGCCGGCGGAAGACATCCAGCCGCGTGGATTGCGCGAGGGCGGAAAGCGCGAGAATGATCTCAGATGAATCCATATTTCCAGAAATATGGAAATAATAAGCTGCCGTCAATCGCGCACTGGAATGCGGTCCATGTTGATGAGAGGCCGGCGCGAAGCCGGCCGCCTCACATCACATAGACGCGGGTGCCGAGCGGGACGCGCTCGTAAAGGTCGATGATGTCCTGGTTCAGCAGGCGGATGCAGCCGGAAGACACCTGGGTGCCGATGCTCCAGGGCTCGATGGTGCCATGCAGGCGGAACATGGTGTCCCGGTCGCCGTCATACAAATAGAGCGCGCGGGGGCCGAGGGGGTTCTCCTCGCCGCCCGGCAGGCCGCTGGCATAGGGGCCGTAGCGCTGGGGCTGGAGGCGGATCATGTTCGCCGTCGGCGTCCAGGTCGGCCACTTCTCCTTGCGCTTGATGGTGGCCCAGCCGCGATAGGAATAGCCCTGCTTGCCCACGCCCACGCCGTAGCGCACGGCTTTTCCATCCTTCAGGACGAAATAGAGGAACTTGTCCTCCACATCCACGACGATGGTGCCGGGCGGGTACTTGCCGGGATAGTTCACCACCTGCCGCAGGTATTGCGGGTCGATCTCGGTGGTGTCGACGGCCTCCACCGCGAACGGCTCGCCGTTCACTGGCCCGTACATGGACAAGGACGGCGCCGGGGTGGTGCCGTCCGTCTGGCAGGCTGCGAGGAAGAGGGGAGCTCCGAAAACGAGGAGACGACGGCTGATTTCGGCAGGCTTGTGTCTGTCGCTGGCCATGGGTCCCCGATGTGTAGAGCGAATCACCTTATCCATCGGTAGCACGCACCGCAGCAGGGTGGGTTGCACCACGGCCACACCTTGGCAAAACACGAACCTTGGCTGGAGGTACTCGCGGAAACGTGAGTCTGTAAGTAGAGATGTTCTCAGGTGCCCACGCGGCTGCCGTCTCTACTTTTGAGGGCGGGGGTTGCGCTATGCCACCCGCGTTACCTCGCCGGGTCGCACGGAGAGCCGCTCGGCGCCTTCCAGTGCCGCGAAAGCCGTCTCGTCCGCGCCGGTCATGAAAACCTGGGCGCCAAGGCGGGCCAGCGCCTGGAACAGGCCGGCGCGGCGGTCCGTGTCGAGATAGGCCACCACATCGTCCAGCAGAACCACCGGCGCTATGGCCTGCATGGCCGTGACAAGGCGCGCATGGGACAAGGACAGGCCGATGAGGAGTGATTTCTGCTCCCCCGTGGAGCAGCGGGCGGCGGGCAACTGCTTCGGCCCGTGGGAGACCAGAAGGTCGCACAGATGGGGGCCTTCCAGCGTGCGCCCTGCCATCCGGTCGCGCGGGCGGTTGTCGCGCAGCAAAGCGCGGTAGCGGTCCTCCACCTCCAGAGCGGGCCTGGCGGCGAGCATGCGCTCGATGGCGCCGTCCAGCGCGATTTCGGCAAACGGGAACGGCGAGGCGTCATCGCGCGCGGCGGCGATCTCGGCGGAGAGGCGCGAGACCGTCTCAAGGCGCGCGGCGGCGACCGCCACGGCCAGCTCCGCCAGTTCGTGCTCCAGCGCGTCGAGCACGCGGGCGTCACCATTCTCCTCCAGCAGGCGGTTGCGGGAGCGCAGGGCGCGCTCCAGCGCGTTCACCCGCGTGCCGTGCCCGGCATCCACCGCCAGGACCAGCCGGTCGAGGAAGCGGCGGCGGTCGGAAGGCGGGCCGAGGAACAGGCCGTCCATTTCGGGGGTGAGCCAGACCACTTTGAGATGATCGAGGAAGGCGACGGGGGAGGAGACGCTCTCCTGGTCGATACGGCAGCGGCGGGTTGCCGTGGCATCGGAGCGTGCATCGATGCCGGTGCCGAGCTGGGCCGGGCCGAGGGCACCTTCAATCTGCGCCGCCACCGCCCAGGAGCCGTCGCCGGCGGTGTTCGCCACATCCTCCAGCCGCGCGCGGCGCAGGCCGCGCCCGGGCGAGAGGAAGGAGATGGCTTCCAAGAGATTGGTCTTGCCGGCCCCGTTCGGGCCGGTGATCACCACAGGCCCGTCGCCGACGCTGATCTGCGCAAAGGGATAGGAGCGGAAGCGGGTGAGGGTCAGCCGCCGCACCCGCGCGGCGGGCGCTGTCATGTGATCGGCGGCGCTCACACCCGCATGGGCATGAGCACGTAGAGCGCGTCCGTCTTCGTGCTGTCGCGCACCAGGGTCGGCGAGCCGGGATCGGCCAGCTTCAATTCCGCCGTGTCGCCTTCGAGCTGCGAGGTGATGTCCAGCAGATAGCGGCTGTTGAAGCCGATATCGAGGGGCTCGGCGGCATAGTCCACCTCCAGTTCCTCGGTGGCGCTGCCGGAATCCGGATTGGTGACGGAGAGGACGAGCTTCCCGTCGGACAAGGAGAGCTTCACCGCCCGCCCGCGCTCGGAGGACACGGTGGAGACGCGGTCCACGGCAGCGGCGAAATCGGCCCTGTCCACCATCAGGGTCTTGTCATTGGCCTGCGGGATGACGCGGCCATAGTCCGGGAAGGTGCCGTCGATGAGCTTGGAGGTGAGCACGATGGCGCCCACTGCCACGCGGACCTTGGTGGGGGAGAGGGAGACGGTGACTTCCGCGTCCTTGTCCTCCAGCAGCTTCTGCACTTCGGCCACCGTCTTGCGGGGCACGATGACGCCGGGCAGGCCTGCCGCACCTTCCGGTGCCTCCAGCTCCGCCTGGGCGAGGCGGTGGCCGTCGGTGGCGACCGCGCGCAAGGCGGACTTTCCAAGGCCGCTCGATTCCGCCACGTGCAGGTAGATGCCGTTCAGGTAATAGCGGGTCTCTTCCGTGGAGATGGCGAACTGTGTCTTGTCCACGAGGCGGCGGAATTCGGATGCCTTCAGCTTGAAGGAATGGCTGAATTCGCCGGCCGCGAGATCCGGGAAGTCGGCCTCGGGCAGGGTCTGGAGGGTGAAGCGGGCGCGGGAGGCGCGCACCAGGAGCGAGCCACGGTCGCCGCCGGCTTCGAGCTGCACCTGCGCGCCCTCGGGCAGCTTGCGGACGATGTCGTAGAGCACATGGGCGGGCACGGTGGTGGCACCCGGCTGGCTCACTTCCGCCGGCATGGTCTCCACCACCTCCAGGTCAAGGTCGGTGGCCTTGAGCTCAAGCCCGTTCGCGCCGGCGCGCATCAGCACGTTGGCGAGGATCGGAATGGTGTTGCGGCGCTCGACAACGCGGTGAACATGGCTGAGCGACTTGAGCAGCTCGGCGCGTTCGACGATGACCTTCATGGCCGGACCCGTGACCCTTCGCTCAGGGAAAATCTAGACGCGGTGCGGCGGACGCCGCTCCCGGCCCGCATGCTCGCATCCGCGAAGCGTGGGGGCGCCGACATTGCCGCCGGTGTCGGCGCAAAGCAAGTGCGTGGCCGTGAAATCCCGTGGGTGGGCGGCCGAACCGCCGCTTTACTCGTTCACGAGGCGCTTCAGCACCTCGATCTCCTCGGCCAGCGCGCGGTCGGTAGCGAGCAGCCCGTCGATCTTGCGCACGGCATGGAGCACGGTGGTGTGGTCGCGCCCGCCGAAGCGCCGGCCGATCTCGGGCAGCGAGCGCAAGGTGAGGGTCTTCGCCAGATACATGGCGATCTGGCGCGGCTTCACCACGTTGGCGGTGCGGCGCTGCGACAGGAGGTCGGCGCGGGAGACGTTGTAGTGCTTCGCCACCACCCGCAGGATGTCGTCCACCCGCACCCGCTTGGGGTCGGACGGGCGCACGAGATCCCGGATGGCGTTCTCGGCCATCTCCAGGGTCACCGGTTCACCGGTGAGCTTGTTGTAGGCCAGCAGCTTGTTGAGGGCGCCGTCGAGGTCGCGGCCGCTCTGGCCCACATTGCGGGCGATCAGCTCCAAGACGGCCGGCGGCACGGCGAAACCGCGATGCTGTTCGACCAGCGCCTGCGAGCGGGCTTTCAGGATCTGGTGGCGCAGCTCTTCCTCGAGCGGGAACAGCTCCACCACGAGGCCGCCGGCGAGGCGCGAGCGCACCCGGTCGTCGAGGGCGTCCAGCTCGGAGGGCGGGCGGTCGGCGGCCACCATCACCTGCCGGCCGGAATCCATCAAGGCATTGAGCGTGTGGCAGAATTCCTGCTGCATGTTCTTGCCGGTCAGGAATTGCAGGTCGTCGATGAGCAGCGTGTCGATGCTGCGCAGCGCATCCTTGAAGGCGATGGCCGCATGGCTCTTCAGCGCGGCGACGAAGCCGTACATGAAGCGCTCGGCAGTGAGATAGACCACGCGGCGGCCGCGGGCGGCACCGGCCCAGGCGGCGGCCTGGAGCAGGTGGGTCTTGCCGAGGCCGACCGCCGCATGGAGATAGAGCGGGTTGAAGATGGGGCCGGCGCCGGGCGCCGCATCCGCCACCTGCCGCGCGGCGGCATGGGCGAGCGTGTTGGACTTGCCCACCACGAAGCTCTCGAAGGTGAGGCGCGGGTCGAGCGGAGAGCCGGCGGCGACGTCCGAGGAGGCGGCGGGGGCGGCCGGAGCGGGCGCCGGACGCGGCTCCACCGGCTGCTCCACGACCACTGCACGCGGCTCGCGGGCCTTCAAAGGCTGGCTGCGGAGCACGGCGGAACGCACCGCCACATCCACCTTACGGGGGGAGCCGGTCTCTTCACGCCAAAGGTCGGCGAGGCGATCGACGTAATGGCCTTGGATCCAGGACTTCAGGAAGCGCGTGGGCACCGAAAGGTGGACGCTGTCGGGACCGACCTTGTCCAACTCCAGGCGGACGAACCAGGAGGAGTAGACATCCTCGCCGATTTCCTCACGCAACCGGGCCCGCACCCGCTCCCATTGCTGGGCACCGATGTCCGCGGCAGTGGCGCCGGCGATCGCGGGTCCGAATTTGGCGAGGTCCACGGCTTCAGGTTTCAACATGAGGGTGTCTTCCGCGCGAGGCGGCTCCCTGTTTGGAGCGCACGGGCGTCGGCGCCAACGCAGGCGCGCGTCTCCGTGCAGGAAAGGTGAATTTTCAGAAGGGCCGGCGACGAAGCCTAGCCACGTGGCCTTAAGGCCTCGATGGCGCTCGCTCGTCCTCGCTGTCGGAGCCCAAATCCTCGCTCAGTAAGGAGGGAGGATCGCAAATATGCGCACTGATCTCGGCGCCGATACAACAAGTCATAGCCGCCCCACCTGCCGTGAGCCTATTGGTCCACGGACCGTCGTTAGTAAGGTTTTTATGGGTTGAAACGCGAGATCCCGAACGACTACAAGTTCAGGCACAGAACAATATCAGCAAACTCAGGTGACCTCACGCTCGGAGGTCGTGCGCCAGAAGGGGAGTATGTAAATAAAGCGCACATGCCATACCCCTCCCTTGCCCACGAAGAGTCGTGAAACCTTCAATCTGTTGATGAAGTCCGGGTCAGCCCCCGAAGTGAGATTGAACATACACAGGGGATGGGGGGCGTGCAACGCCTTTCCCCGAGGGGCAGGATTGCGGGGGAAAAGGCACTGTGTCGCTGATACAAAGCCGCTTTTACTTCAGCCGGCAAACCTCTGAAGGGACAGTGAGATTCGAAGGCTCTGCGGCGGCGCATGACACTTCTAGGACTTCTGTCTTTAAGTATTGTGATACCAAAATCCCAGACCGCTCCCGAGCCGTTTTCGAGCTTGGGTTCTAAGCCGTTCCAGTTTCTCATTTTTTCTTGCTCGCCTTCAGGGGCTTTTTTCCCCAGCCCCTCAAGCTCAAGCTGGCTCACGGACTTGACGAGCGGCTTTTCCGTGGTGCAGGCGGCTTTGTCAGGGAATCGCCGGGCGGAAACGTCACACACTGTTGCCAATCTGCAACTCTCATCGGCCGCAAGGTGCGGAAGCGTCCGCCAGACGCCTGCTGCCGTAGGGTGAATGGGCCTCCCGCAAGGGCCAAAACGCAGAAAAGGGCCCGGCGCGAGCCGGACCCTTCTCAAACTCATCAAGCCTTTAAAGGCTGGCGCTCAGGCGCTCAGCTTGCGCAGCTGGCTCGCGAGGCGAGACACCTTGCGGGAGGCGGTGTTCTTGTGGAGCACGCCCTTGGTCACCGCACGCATGATCTCCGGCTCGGCGGCCTGGAAAGCGGCGGTGGCGGCAGCGGCGTCGCCGGTGGCGATCGCATCGTCGAACTTGCGCAGGAAGGTGCGCACACGCGAACGGCGCGACCGGTTGACTTCGGTCCGACGCTCGATTTTCCGCGCCGCCTTTTTGGCGGAGGGCGTATTGGCCATAGGCCGTCCTCTATCCCTTGTCGCGCGCGGAGATGCCCAAGGGCGGGACCGCGCAGCAGTAAATGGCTGTTTATGCCGGCAGGGCGAGCCGCCAGCGAAGTGACGGGGCTTATACGGGTGGGGGCGCCCCGCGTCAACTGCGCCGGCTGTGAAAGGTACCTTGCGACGCCGTGTTCCCTGGACGCGAGGCCGGTGGCTCACGTATGGCTCTTCCCACCATATATAAGGTGGCGCGCGCGCCCAAGAGACCGAGGGAGTAGGCATGAGCGAAGTGGCGGTGGCCGATCGGCCCGTGACCGACAGCCTTGTGACCGTCTTCGGCGGCTCGGGTTTCCTGGGCCGCTACGTGGTGCGCGCGCTCGCCAAGCGAGGCTATCGGATTCGCGTGCCGGTGCGGCGCCCGGACCTTGCCGGCTTCCTCCAGCCGCTGGGCTATGTGGGCCAGATCCAGGTGACGCAGGCCAATGTGCGCTATCCCGATTCGGTGATGGCCGCCGCCGAGGGTTCCGAGTGCATCGTGAACCTCGTGGGCATCCTCGCCCCCGGCGGGCGGCAGAGCTTCGAGGCGGTGCATGCCTTCGGCGCCCGCGTCATCGCGAACGCCGCAGCGCAAGTGGGCGCCTCCCTCGTTCATATCTCGGCCATCGGCGCCAACCCGGCGTCCGAGGTGGCCTATGCCCGCACCAAGGGCGAGGGTGAAGAGGCCGCGCGCGCGGCGGTGCCCTCCGCCATCATCATGCGCCCGTCCATCGTGTTCGGGCCGGAAGACGACTTCTTCAACCGTTTCGCTGCGCTTTCGCGCTTCTCGCCGGTGCTGCCGCTCATCGGCGGCGGGCACACCCGCTTCCAGCCGGTGTTCGTGGGCGACATCGCCGCCGCCGTGCAGCGCGCGGTGGAAGGCAAGGCGACCGCCGGTGCCACCTATGAACTGGGCGGCCCCGAAGTGCGCACCTTCCGGGAACTGATGGAGATGATGCTCCACGAGATCGGTGCCAAGCGCATGCTCGTGGACCTGCCGTTCGGCCTCGCCGATTTCCAGGCGCGCTTCCTGGAGAAGCTGCCGAAGCCCATGCTGACCCGCGACCAGGTGGCCATGCTGAAGGTGGACAATGTGGTGAGCGATGCGGCTGCCGCCGAAGGGCGCACGCTCCCGGGCCTGGGCATCGCGCCGGCGTCCCTCTCCAGCGTGCTGCCGAGCTATCTCTGGCGGTTCCGCAAGGCCGGCCAGTTCACCCGCGTGGTGACGTAAAAGGCGGTTTGAGGCTTCCAGGCCGTCAGCCCCATCCCCAGGAGCCTGTAAGATCCCCGGATGACATCCGGGGATGACGCCCGTGTATGCGAGGCCGCTCGCACCTTATATAGAGAGCGCCGAGGACGCCTTCCTCGCCGGACAAGCCGATGACCCTCGACGTCAAGATCTGCGGCGTGAATACGCCCGATGCGCTCGCCGCAGCGCTGGAGGCGGGGGCGGATTTTGTCGGTTTCGTGCATTTCCCCAAAAGCCCAAGGCATCTTTCGGTGGAGGCGGCGGGGGCGCTCTCCGGTGAGGTGAGAGGGCGCGCGGGAAAGGTCATCCTCACGGTGGATGCGGACGATGCGCTGCTGCGCGCCTTGGTGGATGCCGTCTCGCCGGACCTTCTTCAGTTGCATGGCCACGAAAGCCCGGAGCGCGTCGCCGCCGTCCGCGCCACCTTTGGCGTACCGGTGATGAAGGTGCTTCCCGTGCGGACCTCTGCGGACCTCGCCTCCGTTCCGGCCTTCGCCGCCGTTTCCGATCGGCTCCTGTTCGACGCCAAGCCCGATCCCGGCGCGCTGCTGCCGGGGGGAAACGGGCGGGTGTTCGACTGGAACGTGCTGCATGGTCTTGACCCCGGTCTGCCGATCATGCTTTCCGGGGGGCTCGATCCGTCGAACGTGGCGCAGGCGCTTGCCAGCGTGCGGGTGGACGGCGTCGATGTCTCCTCGGGCGTCGAGAGTTCGCCCGGGGTGAAATCGGCGGAAAAGATATTCGCCTTCGTCCGCGCCGCGCGGGCGGCCCGGCGTTTCCAGCCCCCTGTGGAAGGCCAAGCTTCGTGACCGTCCTGAATTCCTTCCGCACCGGGCCCGACGAGCGTGGTCATTTCGGCATCCATGGCGGGCGCTTCGTCGCCGAGACGCTGATGCCGCTGATCCTCCAGCTGGAGGATGCCTACGAGGCCGCCAAGGTCGACCCCGCCTTCAAGGCGGAGATGGACTTCTATCTCGAGCATTATGTGGGCCGGCCCTCGCCGCTCTATTTCGCCGAGCGGCTGACCGAGCACCTGGGCGGCGCCAAGATCTATTTGAAGCGCGAGGAGCTGAACCACACCGGCTCCCACAAGGTGAACAATGTGCTCGGCCAGATCCTGCTGGCCCGCCGCATGGGCAAGGAGCGCATCATCGCCGAGACCGGCGCCGGCCAGCACGGCGTCGCCACGGCCACGCTCTGCGCGCGCTTCGGGCTCAAATGCGTGGTCTATATGGGCGCGGTGGATGTGGAGCGCCAAAAGCCCAACGTGTTCCGCATGAACATGCTGGGCGCCACCGTCATCCCCGTCACGTCAGGTTCGCGCACCTTGAAGGACGCCATGAACGAGGCGCTGCGCGACTGGGTGACCAACGTCCACGACACCTTCTATTGCATCGGCACAGTGGCGGGGCCGCACCCCTATCCCTCCATGGTGCGCGACTTCCAGTCCATCATCGGCCGAGAGACCCGCGCGCAGCTTCTGGAAGCCGAGGGCAGGGGCCCCGACAGCCTGATCGCGGCGGTGGGCGGCGGCTCCAACGCCCTGGGGCTGTTCCACGAATTTCTGGACGACGAGGGTGTGGAGATCTTCGGTGTGGAGGCGGCTGGCCACGGCATCGCCACCGGCCAGCATGCGGCTTCCATCACCGGCGGTCGGCCGGGCGTGCTCCACGGCAACCGCACCTATCTGCTGATGGACGATGACGGGCAGATCACCGAGGCCCATTCCATCTCCGCCGGGCTCGACTATCCCGGCATCGGCCCCGAGCATTCCTACCTGCACGATGTGGGACGGGTGACTTACATTCCCTGCACCGACGATGAGGCGCTCGCCGGCTTCCAGCTCCTCGCCAAGCTTGAGGGCATCATTCCGGCGCTGGAAACCGCCCACGCCATCGGTAAGGTGATGGAGATCGCGCCGAAGCGGGCGAAGGACCATTTGATGGTGGTCAATCTCTCGGGGCGCGGCGACAAGGACATCTTCACTGTGGCCGAGCATCTCGGGGGGCGGGTATGAGGAAACTTGCAGCAGGCGCGTTCCTGATTGCGGCGATGTCTCCGGCTTTGGCCGATCCGCCGGGGCTGAAGCTCACCTATGGCCAGGTGGTCACCGACCCGACAGGGGCCTTCGTGAGCGTTCAGGTGGCGAACACCGGCACCATCACGCTGAGCCAGATCGTGGTGACGTGTAATTTCTTCGCCAAGAAGAAGAATGTGGGCTCGTCCTACACCACCTTGTTCTCGTCCTTCCCCGGCATCACCGGCCAGGACCAGGTGCGCCTCATGGGCGCCACCTCCGCCACCACCGCCACCTGCGCCATCACCACCCCCGCCAGCTGATTTTTTCTTCGCATTGCTGCTGTTTCACCTCTCCCCGAGGGGGAGAGGTCGGCTGCGCAGCAGCCGGGTGAGGGGGCTCCGGCGCTTCAGGATTGGAGAGGGCGGCCCCCCTCACCCTAACCCTCTCCCCCACGGGGAGAGGGGATTGAGCCTGTGCTATCGGGATGGAAGGCTCAGCTCGAGGCGGATCATCTCCAGGACGCCGTCCAGGTTGTCGTAGATATCCTGGTTGGAAACGCGCACCACGCGTAGGTTTCTGTGTTGCAGATAGGCCGTGCGCGCAGTGTCGCGCTCAAGGTCTCGCGGCTCTGAATGGGTCACTCCATCCACTTCGATCACGAGCGCGGTCGCGAGGCAGATGAAGTCCACCACATAAGGCCCCACCGCATGCTGTCGCCGGAATTTCCACCCCTCGAAGCGCCGTCCCCGCAAAGCGCGCCACAAGACGCCCTCCGCTGAGGTCTGGCGGCTGCGCAGGGCTTGTGCTTTTGTCCTTGGACCTTCCATCGTCCGAGCCATCCAGCCGGCCTTTCCCATTCGGGCAAAAGTAGATTACACGGCCTCCTATGACACGCATCTCCACCCGCTTCGCCGACCTTGCCGCCGAAGGGCGGCCCGGTCTCGTGACCTTCATCACCGCCGGCGATCCGGACGGGAAGACTTCGCTCGCCATCCTGAAGGCGCTGCCCGGCGCCGGGGCGGATGTGATCGAGGTGGGGGTGCCGTTCACTGACCCCATGGCGGACGGTCCCGCCATCCAGGCCGCAGGTCTCCGGGCGCTGAAAGCCGGGCAGACGCTGGAAAAGACGCTCCAGTTGGTGCGCGACTTCCGGGCGGGAGACGATGCCACCCCCATCGTCCTCATGGGCTATTTCAACCCTGTCTACGTCTATGGCGTGGAGCGCTTCCTCGCCGATGCGCGGGGCGCCGGCGTGGACGGCCTCATCGTGGTGGACCTGCCGCCGGAGGAGGATGACGAACTCTGCCTGCCGGCGCTGAAGGCGGGCCTCGACTTCATCCGCCTCGCGACGCCGACCACCGACGACAATCGCTTGCCGGCAGTGCTGAAGCACACGGCGGGCTTCGTCTATTATGTCTCCATCACCGGCATCACCGGATCGGCGACGCCTGATGCGGACCTCGTCTCGGCGGCGGTCGCGCGCATCAAGGGGCACACGACGCTGCCGGTGGCGGTGGGCTTCGGCGTGAAGACGCCGGCCCAGGCCGCCGCCATCGCGGCGGGGGCCGACGCCGTGGTCGTCGGCTCGGCGCTTGTGGAGGCGGTGCGCACCTCTCTGGACGAGACCGGCGCGGCGACGCCTCGCACCCTCTCCGACGTGGAGACCTTGGTGCGCGGCCTCTCCGAAGCGGTGCGCGGCGTTCCCCGCCGCGCCTGAGGTTCGGATTGCCATTGTTCGAGCGCAGTGGTGCCAAAAGAGCTGCAGTCATGGCCGGGCTTGTCCCGAAGTCGGATGTTTCCGACTTCGGCTTTCAAGTGGGGAAGTCGGAAACATCCGACTTCCCGGCCATCCACGCGGCTCCGAAGAGTGGTGATTAGGGGATAGACGTGGATGCCCGGGACAAGCCCGGGCATGACGCATGAGAGAAGAGGCTGGGCCTCAGGCCGTCCGCGTTCGCGGCGCGGCCATATCCAGCACCAGCGTGCCCACAGCCGCCACGATCAGGTTCGCGATCAGCGCCAGCAGGCCTACATAGACCGTATAGGGCGCGCCGCCGAGGATGACGGTGTGCACCGGCACGAGGCCGTCCGCGAACACGATGGCCGTGCCACCGACGATGCCAACCAGCCAGCCCAGCAGCAAAGCGGGCGCCCGGAACCAGCGGGTGAAGAGCGAGAACACCAGCGCCGGAAAAGTCTGCAGGATCCACAGGCCGCCCAGGAGCTGCAAATCGATGGCGAACTTGGTGGGCAGGAACAGGATGAAGGCGAGCGCGCCCACCTTCACCACCAGCGAGACGATCTTCGCCACCTGCGCCTCCCCCGCATCGGTGACGGCCGGGTTCACATAGGCCTTCCAGACGTTGCGGGTGAACAGATTGGCGGCGCCGATGGACATCACCGCCGCCGGCACCAGCGCGCCGATGGCGATGGCCGAGAAGGCGAAGCCCGCAAACCAGGACGGGAACAGCGCCTTGAACAAGGCCGGCACCACGTCCGAGGCGTTGGACACCGTCACCCCCGCCGCATGGGCCATGTAGCCGAGCAGCGCGATGAGCCCGAGCAGCACCGTATAGGCTGGCAGGAGGATGGCGTTGGTGCGGATGGTGTTCGCGCTTTTGGCCGCGAAGATGCCCGTGAGCGTGTGCGGATACATGAAGGCGGCGAGCGCCGAGCCCAGAGCGAGGGTCGCATAGGGCAGGTATTGCTGGGGCTGGAGGAGGATGCCCGTGGCCCCGCCTTTCGCCGCATAGACCTTGTCGGCAGCGGCGAAGATGGCGCCGTAGCCGCCGAGATGCATGGGGACGATGATCACTGCCACCAGCACCACGATGTAGATCATCAGGTCCTTGACGAAGGCGATGAGGGCCGGCGCCCGGAGGCCCGCCGAATAGGTATAGAGGGCGAGGATCACGAAGGCGGCGACGATGGGGATTTCCCCCTGGAGCCCCATGGCGCTGATCACCACCTGCATGCCCACGAGCTGGAGCGCGATATAGGGCATGGTGGCGACGAGGCCGGTGAGGGCCACCGCCAGCTCCAGCGCCCGGCTGCCATAGGCGCCGTGCACCACGTCCGCGGCCGTTACGTGGCCGTGGCGATGGGCCACCTCCCACAGCTTCGGCATCACCAGGAACACGAAGGGGTAGACGATGATGGTGTAGGGGAGGGCGAAGAAGCCATAGGCGCCGACCGAATAAACCAAGGCCGGCACGGCGATGACCGTGTAGGCGGTGTAGAAGTCGCCGCCCACGAGGAACCAGGTGATCCAGATGCCGAACTGGCGGCCGCCCAGGCCCCATTCGTCCAGCTTGGCGTGATCCACCGCGCGCTTCCAGCGCGAGGCGATGAAGCCCATGACGGTGACCAGGGCGAAGAAGAAAAGGAAGACCGACAGCGCGGTCCAGTCGAGCGCGCCCATCACTTCTTCTCCGCCTTCCAGGCCACGAAGGTGAGCAGCGCCGTGAGCGGCACCCAGGCGAGCTGGTACCAGTAGAAGAAGGGGAAGCCGAACAGCTCGGGGAGCCGGTGATTGTAGAAGGGGACCCAGAGCAGGCCGATGAAGGGGAGGAGGAGAAGGAGACGCATGGGGGGACGCCTTCCAAGAGAGGTGAGAGATGCGCTCTCTGCCTTTAGGGAAGCCCGCCCCGCTTCCTTTTCAGGAGCGCGTATCTATCCGCGATAATCCCTTTTAGGCCCGCCGCGCAAGACATCGCGCATGCGTGGTGCGCAGGGCTTTTCGAGCTTGCCTGCGGTGGCCGGGGGCAAGAAACTATCCTGGGCACGGCGCGCGCCCGAGGCTTCAGGCCATCCCCACGCCGCATTTGCACCGCAGCGAAGAAGCCTTCCGTCGGCGCCTCAGCGGTATTACATAGAGCGCGCCGCCGCTCTCTCTTTTTGCAGGGATGGCTCAGTGCCTGTGCTCAGCACGGCGCGGGCTTGCCCTGAGGAGTTGCCTGTTGAACTGGATCTCCAACGTCGTCCGCCCGAAGATCCGCGATTTCCTGGCCCGCCGCGAGGTGCCGGAGAATTTGTGGGTGAAATGCCCCGAGACCGGGCAGATGGTCTTCCACAAGGACCTGGAAGCCAATCTGTACGTCATTCCGGGCTCCGGCTACCACATGCGCATGGACGCGGCGACGCGCCTGAAGACCACGTTCGACGATGCCGCCTATGAGGAGGTGGCGCTGCCGGATGTGGTGGCCGACCCGCTGAAGTTCCGCGACGAGCGGCGCTATGCCGACCGCCTGAAGGACGCCCGCACCAAGACCGGCATGCAGGACGCCGTGAAGGTGGCGACCGGGCTACTGGACGCCCTGCCCGTCACCATCGCGGTGCAGGACTTCAATTTCATGGGCGGCTCCCTGGGCATGGCCGCCGGCGAGGCGGTGGTGACGGGCCTTGAGACCGCCGCCGCCAAGGGCACGCCCTTCATCATCTTCGCCGCCTCGGGCGGCGCGCGCATGCAGGAGGGCATCCTCTCCCTCATGCAGATGCCCCGCACCACGGTGGCGATCCAGGAACTGCGCGAGGCCAAGAAGCCCTACATCGTGGTGATGACCAATCCCACGACGGGCGGTGTCACCGCCTCCTATGCCATGCTGGGCGACGTCCACATCGCCGAGCCCGGCGCGCTCATCGGCTTTGCCGGCCCGCGGGTGATCGAGCAGACCATCCGCGAGAAGCTGCCCGACGGCTTCCAGCGGGCGGAATATCTGCGCGAGCACGGCATGATCGACATGGTGGTGCACCGCCACCAGATGCGCGACACCCTCGGCCGGCTCTGCCGCCTCATGGTGAAGGCGCCCGCTTTGCCGCCCAAGGCGCGCCTGCCGCGCCCGGCGACGGCTTGAGCATCGCCACCCGGAGGTGACATGGCGCTTCCCGCCCCCGCCGCCCGGCCCGATGTGATCCTGGAGCGCCTCGCCGCGCTCCACCCCAAGCGCATCGACCTGTCGCTGGACCGCATCCACCGGCTGCTGGCCGCTCTGGGCAACCCCGAGCGGCGCCTGCCGCCCGTGGTCCATGTGGCCGGCACCAACGGCAAGGGCTCCACCATCGCCTTTATGCGCGCGGCGCTGGAGGCGGAGGGCCGGCGTGTCCACGTCTATACCTCGCCCCATCTGGTGCGCTTCAACGAGCGCATCCGCCTCGCCGGCCGGCTCGTGGACGACGATGCGCTGAGCGATGCGCTGGACCGCGTGGAAGCGGCCAATGACGGCGCGCCCATCACCCTGTTCGAGATCACCACGGTCACCGCCTTCCTGCTGTTCGCCGAGACGCCGGCGGATGTGCTGCTGTTGGAGGTGGGTCTCGGCGGGCGGCTCGATGCGACCAATGTGGTGGACGCCCCGCTCGTCAGCGTCATCACGCCCGTCTCCATCGACCATGTGGAATTCCTCGGCCCCACGGTGGCGCAGATCGCCGGCGAGAAGGCCGGCATCATCAAGCGCCGCGTGCCTGTGGTGGTGGGCGAGCAGCCGCCCGAGGCCCTCGACGTGATCGAGCGCACGGCTGCGCGCAACCTCGCCCCCCTGTTCGCGCGCGGCCAGCAATGGACGGTGCATGAGGAGGCGGGCCGCCTCGTCTATTCCGACGAGGACGGCCTTCTGGACCTGCCGCGCCCCCGCCTCATGGGCGCGCACCAGATCGACAATGCTGGGCTTGCGGTGGCGGCGCTGCGCGCGGTGCCCCAGCTGCGCCTGCGCGCGGCGGCCTTCGAGGCCGGCATCCGCGCCGCCGAATGGCCTGCCCGCATGCAGCGCCTGACGCCGGGCCCCCTCGTGGGCCGTGCGCCGGAGGGCGTGGAGGTCTGGCTCGATGGTGGCCACAACGCCGCCGGGGGCGTAGCGGTGGCGAGCGCGCTGGTGGAGCTGGAGGAGCGCTATGCGCGGCCTCTGGTGCTGATCGTCGGCATGCTGGGCACCAAGGATGTGACCGGTTTTCTCTCCCATTTCGCCGGGCTCGCGCGGGAGGTGATCGCGGTGCCGGTTCCGGGCGACCATGTGGCACTGCCCCCGGCAGAGGTGGCTTCTGCCGCTGCCGCCTTGGGCATGTCGGCCTCGACGGCGCGCGACGTGGGCGCGGCGCTGGACGGGCTTTCGGCCTTTCCGCTGGTGCCCCCGCCGCGGGTGCTGATCTGCGGCTCGCTCTATCTGGCCGGCACAGTGCTGGAGGCGAACGGGACGCTGCCGGGGTAGGGGATGGCCCTTCGGCAGTTCCTTTACGCCGTCATGGCCGGGCTTGTCCCGGCCATCCACGGGGTTCCGCCGGGTGCAGCTTAAGGGAGAGGCGTGGATGCCCGGGACAAGCCCGGGCATGACGGCTGGAAGGATTGGGAAGCGCGCCCCTCGCGCCCAAACTCCTCACGCCATCGACGCTTCCGCGCGCGCGGCCTGTTTCTCCCGCCGACGCTGGACGGAGGAGGCGATGTTCATGCTCTCGCGATACTTCGCCACTGTGCGGCGGGCGATGTCGATGCCGTCATTCTTCAGCTTCTGAACCAGCGTGTCGTCGGAGAGGATGTCGTCGGCATTCTCGGCGTCGATCAGCCCCTTGATGCGATGGCGCACGGCTTCCGCCGAATGGGCCTCGCCGCCGCCGGAGGAGGCGATGGCGGAGGAGAAGAAGAATTTCAGCTCCAGCACCCCGCGCGGGGTGGAGATGTATTTGTTCGAGGTCACCCGCGAGACGGTGGATTCATGCATGCCGATGGCGTCCGCCACGGTGCGCAGGTTCAGGGGCCGCAGGTGGCGCACGCCGTGATCCAGGAAGCCTTCCTGCTGGCGCACGATCTCGCTTGCCACCTTCAGGATCGTGCGCGCCCGCTGGTCCAGCGAGCGGGTGAGCCAGCTTGCGCTCTGAAGGCAGTCGGCGAGGAAGGTCTTCTCCTTCGGCGAGCGCGCGGCGCGCACGACGGTGGCGTGATAGGTCTGGTTGATGAGGACACGGGGCAGGGTCTCGGAATTCAGTTCCACCAGCCACGTCCCCTCCGGCCCCGGCCGCACGAACGCGTCGGGAACCAGCGGGTGCACTACGCCGCCGCCGAAGGCGAGGCCGGGCTTGGGATCGAGCCGGCGGATCTCGGAGATCATCTCCGCGAGATCCTCCGCATCCACCCCGCACAGGCGCCTCAGGCTGTTGCGGTCATGGCGCGCGAGGAGTTCGAGATTGGCGAGCAGCGTCTGCATGGCCGGGTCGCAGCGGTCGCGCTCGCGCAGCTGGATGGCGAGGCATTCGGACAGCGTGCGCGCCCCGACGCCCGAGGGCTCGAAGGTCTGGATCAGGCGAAGAACGCTTTCCACCTCCTCGATGCTCGCATCGAGCTGTGCGGCGACCGCCTCGATCTCGCCGGAGAAATAGCCGGTCTCGTCTATGAGGCCGATGAGGTTGATGCCGATGAGCCGGCGCGCCGGGTCGGTCTCCGCCACGGAGAGCTGGGCTTCCAGATGGTCCGCCAGCGTGGTCTGGCTGGCGAGGAAGGCTTCGGGATTGTAGTCCTCGCCCCGCTCGCCGCCGCCCCAGTCCGTGACCGAGGAGCCGCTGGCGCCAATGGCGCTCGGGCGCTCCACCGGGGCATCGTCGGGGAAGACATTGCCGAGATCGGTGTCGAGGCGTGCTTCCATGGAGGCACGGCTGGGCTCGGCCTCCTGCTCCATCCAGTCGCCGGAGCGGGCTTCGTCGGGCTCCGGGGCAGGGGGCTCGTCGCGTGAGCCTGGCCCTTCGATGTCGCCGTCGCTTTCCTCGCTGACGCGCTCCAGCAGCGGATTGCGCTCCAGCTCCGCCTCCACATAGGCCACCAGTTCCAGGTTGGAGAGCTGCAGCAGCTTGATGGCCTGCATCAGCTGCGGCGTCATCACCAGCGACTGGGTCTGGCGGAACTCCATGCGGGGAGCGAGGGCCATCAGCCGGGCTCCCCGTCGCGAGGTCGGGCGGGGGTGCTCATAGGCGGAACTCTTCGCCGAGATAGAGCCGACGCACGTCCGCGCTGTTCACCACCGAGTCCCGGTCGCCCTCCATCAGCACCGCGCCGGAATGGATGATATAGGCGCGGTCGATGAGGCCCAGCGTCTCGCGCACATTGTGGTCGGTGATCAGCACGCCGATGCCGCGGGTGGTGAGGTGGCGCACCAAGGCCTGGATGTCGCCCACCGCGATGGGGTCGATGCCGGCGAAGGGCTCGTCCAGCAGCATGAAGGAGGGGCGGCTCGCCAGCGCCCGGGCGATCTCCACGCGCCGCCGCTCGCCGCCCGATAGGGCGATGGAGGGCGATTTGCGCACATGGGTGATCTTGAACTCCTCCAGCAGCGCGTCCACCTCCTCGCGCCTTTTGCGGCGGCTGGGCTCGGTCACTTCAAGCACGGCGAGGATGTTGTCCTCCACGGACAGCCCGCGGAAGATGGAGGCTTCCTGGGGCAGATAGCCGATGCCGAGCCGTGCCCGCTGGTACATGGGCATGGGCGTGACGTCGTGGCCTTCCAGCTCGATGCGCCCGGCATCCGCCTTCACGAGGCCGGTGATCATGTAGAAGACGGTGGTCTTGCCGGCGCCGTTGGGGCCGAGCAGGCCCACGGCCTCGCCGCGCCGCACGTTCACGCTGACGCCGCGCACCACCTTGCGCCCGCCATAGCTCTTGGCGAGGTCGTAGGCCGCAAGCGAAATCTCCGCTTGGGCCGCATGGGGCACGCCATAGCCGAGGTCGGCCCCGGCATGGTCCTCGAAGACGGCGCCGTTCTCGTCCTGGAGCTCATCGTCCCAGGCGAGATCGGCGCGCGGCTCCGTCCGCCCGGCCGATGCGGCGCGCGTGGAGGATTTGGAGCCGAACATGGCAAGGACGTTCAACGCGACGCCTCCGCTGGCGGGATACCCGCGAAGCGGCCGTTCTGTCCGGAAGGAGCCCGGACCCACAGCCGCCTCGGTTCATTGGAAGGGCGCGTGCCGCAGCCGCGGACAAGGATATCCGCGCGGGCCGCGCCCCAGAGGCGCCTAGTGTTCCCCGCGCGACCAATCTTTGCAACATGCAAAATTCAGGCCGTGTTCAAAATGGGTCGACCGCGACGATACGCCTCCGGTCTGGAACAGCCCTCAACGCTTGGGCGGCGCCGGCTGCTCGCCCTGCTTCACGCTGCCGGGGACGATAATGCTCCTCACGCGGCCGCCCTCTATTTTTGACACGCCGGTCACGAGGTCAACCGTGAGCTTCTCGCCCTGGACCACGTTTGGGCCCTGGGTGAGGACTACGGGCTTGCCGGTCATGGTCACAGTGTTGGTCTTCATCTCGAATATGCCGAGATCGCCGGTGGCGGTCTGCTCCTTGGTCTGCACCACCACGCCGCCCCTGGCCTCCAGGCGCTTGATGGAACTGGTGCTCTGGGGCGCATTGTCGGCGGGCGCCGCGGAGCCCTCATAGAACACCAGAAGCTCCGGGCTACGCATGGTGGTGTCGCCCTGCACCACAACAACATTGCCGGCAAACAAGGCGGTCTTTTCCTTGTCGCGCACTTCCAGCGTGTTGGAATTGATGCGCACCGGCTGGTCGCGGTTCTTCGCGAAGCCCTGGAGGGCGTTGGGCACGTTGCCCGCGCCCGGCGCCGGCTGCTGAGCGAGGGCCGGGGCGGCGGTGAGCAGCGCAAGGCCCAGGACGGCGAGGCGCACTCTCATCGCTTGGCTCCCTTCGGGGCTGCCGGCGCCGCCGGAGCGGCGGGCGCGGGGGCCGCAGGCGCAGCCTGCTGCTTGTCGGAAAGGTCGGACATAGTGAAATCCAGCTGCACGTGGCCCTGGAAGAACGCCCGGCTGCCCCGGTCCGTGATCGTCATGCTGTCCGCCACCAGCTTCCCGTCGCGATAGGTCAGGACGACCGGATTTGTGGTGACGAGGGTGCCGGCCTTCGCGTCCACGTCCGCATCCTTTAGGCGGCCGGCATAGCCGCCATTGGTGGAGAGGTCCACTCCGTTCATCAGCTTGATGAACTGCCGCTTGGTCTCCACCGAGCCGGTGGCCGATTTCACGTTGGCCCAACCCTTGTTGGCCAGCTCGATCTGGGCGTCGATGTCGGTCAGGTCGAGGACATCGGGATTGGTGAGATCCTGCGAGGCGGTGGAAGCGTTCACCTTGTAGGCGCGCCCGTCATCGGTGAAGCCGGAGAGCTTCGGCACTTCCATGGTGAGGCGCGTGCCGGAGAGGTGCAGAGCACCCAGCTCGAAGGGAAGCTCGATCTTCAGGCTGAGCTGCCGCACGAGCGGCACCAGGATCATCGCCAGAAGCGAGCCGATGAGCAGCACGGGCAGAACGCGCTTCACGAAGCGCACACGGGCGCTGTGCCGGTTGGCACGGGCGAAATTGGGGGCGTTGTAGGCGCCGAAATTTGCGGCGTCGCGCCGGCGATCGGCTGCCGACGATGCGGATTGACTCATTCTTCCCCTTCAGGCGCGAGGCCCCTTGCCCTGCAACATGGGGCGGAACCGCCGCTCGGGCAAGTCGCGGGGCCGATATCAGGAATGGGAGAAAATGTCCTCTTCCCCCCAGCCGGCGAGATCCAGCGCCGCGCGCGTGGGCAGGAAGTCGAAGCAGGACTGGGCCAGGGCCGTGCGCCCGTCGCGCGCCAGCATGGCCTCCAGCTTCTGCTTGCAGCCGTGCAGATAGAGTACGTCGGAGGCGGCATATTGGAGCTGCGCCTCGGACAGCTCCTCCGCCGCCCAGTCCGAACTCTGCTGCTGCTTGGAGAGGTCGACGCCGAGCAGCTCGCGCACCAAGTCCTTCAGGCCGTGCCGGTCGGTATAGGTGCGGGTCAGGCGCGAGGCGATCTTGGTGCAGAACACCGGGGTGGGCGCGACCCCGAACGTGTGGCCGAGCACCGCCACGTCGAACCGGGCGAAATGGAACAGCTTCACCACATTGGGGTCGCCCAGCAGCCGCACGAGGTTCGGGGCGCTCGCCGCCGAGGCGCCGCGCGGCACCTGCACCAGATCCGCGCTGCCGTCCCCATTGGAGAGCTGCACCAGGCAGAGCCGGTCGCGATGGGGATTGAGACCGAGCGTCTCGGTGTCGATGGCGACGACCGGGCCCGGACGAAATGTGTCCGGCAGGTCGCCCTTGTGGAGGCGGATGGTCATCGGTGCGTCTTCATGTTCTGGATAGGTCCGGCTTTTAGCGAAGCAGGGCGGGACTGTCGATGCCCGGGCGCGGCTCCGCGCCACCGTTGTGGCGGGCGGGCTGCTCCGATAGACGTCAGGCAGTGTCAGCGGAAGTGAGGCGAGATGATGCGCGCGCGTATCGGGCTCCTAGGGCTTGTGGGTTTGTTGCTTGGCTTTGCCATCCTTCCGGCTGCTGCGGCGCCGCCGGTGCCGCCGGGCAGCTATCTCGGCTCCTGCCAGAGACCTGCGATCAACAAGGGCATGATCACGGCCTTCTGCCTGAATCCGGCCGGGGCCTGGGTGCCTGCCGGCTTGCCGCTCGTGCAGTGCCCGCCGGGCCGCGACATCGTCAACGATAAAGGCGTTCTTGTTTGCGGAGGGCCATTGCCCGGATACAGGCCTCCGCCTCCCCCGCCCGGATCCGGTTGGGGCGGAGGCGGCGGTGGCGGCGGATGGGGTGGAGGCGGTGGCGGATGGGGTGGCGGATCGGCCCTGCCGCCCGGCTCCTACACGGCGACCTGTCAGAACGCCAACGTTGACAGGGGTATTCTGAACGCCGTCTGCCGTGACAGGCGCGGTAACTGGAACGCCACGAGCATCAATCTGAATGCGTGCAGGGGACGCGATATCGCCAATTTCGGCGGACGACTCTCCTGCCAATGAGCAGGGCCATGCATCGGCCCTCTCGGCATTAACCCTCCGCCGCCCGTCGCGAAATCCCGCGCCGGGCGGCGCAATGGCTAAGGGGAAGGACATGCGTGTGCACGCTGGGATATTCGCTCTTGCGGCGTGGCTCCTCGGCCTCGTGGTTCTTCCGGCCTCGGCCCAGCAGATTCCACCGGGCAGCTACCTGTCCTCCTGCCGGGACGTGCGGGAGGTGGCCGGCTGGCTCAAGGCGACGTGCCAGGACGGCTCAGGCGGTTGGGTGGAAGCGACCACCGCGATCGGGTGGTGCGCGCCGGGCAAGGACATTGCCAACGAGAACGGGCGCCTCGTCTGCAAGAGTGCGTCGTCGGGCTTTGGTGGATCTTCGAGCTTTGGCGAGCGGCCGCCCTCCGGCTCCTACATGTCCACCTGCCGGGATATCCGCATGGTCGCGGGCTGGTTGAAGGCCACCTGCCAGGATTCTCGCGGGAAGTGGGTGGATGCCACCACGGCCGCAAGCTGGTGCACCACGGGACGCGACATCGCCAATGTCGACGGACAGCTCACCTGCCGGTGAGCGGGGTCCATCACCCCTGATCTAGCGGCAGGCGATGCTTCGATAGGTGTCGTCCGCCCTGCGAACGCCCTCGCAAATGCGGGTGCCCGCCGGCAGGGTGAATTCGGCGGTCCGGCTGAGGCCCTTGTAGCGGCAGACCAGGGTGGCGAGGCGGTCGCTCTTGTCGAGGTCAGGCCACATATCGGTGCGCCCGCGCCCCTCCGGGCGCAGGTCCACCATGTCGGCAGGCGGCCCATCGAACACGGACACCCGCTCCAGCGGATGTCCGTCCATGGATGCGGGGCAGTCCACAGCGCCCCAGGCGGCACCGCAACTTACCAGGACGCCGGTGACGAGCCCGGTGAATGCCGCCGTGGCGCGGTGCATGGCGCTGCGGCTCAGCGCTTCAGCGCGCTCACGTCCCGCACCGCGCCGCGCGAGGCGGAGGTGGTGAGGGCGGCATAGGCCTGGAGGGCCTGGGAGACGATGCGGTTGCGCGACACGGGCTTCCAGGCGGCATCGCCCTTCGCTTCCATGCGGGCGCGGCGATGGGCCAACTCTTCATCCGAGACCGAGAGGTGGATGCGGCGGTTCGGGATGTCGATCTCGATGGTGTCGCCTTCTTCCACGAGGCCGATGGCCCCGCCCTCGGCGGCTTCCGGCGAGATATGGCCGATGGAGAGGCCGGAAGAGCCGCCGGAGAAGCGCCCGTCCGTGACCAGGGCGCACTGCTTCCCGAGGCCCTTCGACTTCAGATAGGACGTGGGATAGAGCATTTCCTGCATGCCGGGCCCGCCGCGCGGTCCCTCATAGCGGATCAGCACGATGTCGCCGGGCACGATCTTGCCGGTGGAGAGGATGGCCTCCACCGCCGCGTCCTGGCTCTCGAAGATGCGCGCCGGGCCGGTGAAGGTGAGGTTCGAGGCGTCCACCCCCGCCGTCTTCACGATGCAGCCCTCTTCGGCGACGTTGCCATAGAGCACGGCGAGGCCGCCATCCTTGGAATAAGCGTGCTCCACGTTGCGGATCACGCCCGCCTCGCGGTCGAGGTCGAGGTCATCCCAGCGGCGAGCCTGGCTGAAGGCCACCTGGGTGGGCACCCCGCCGGGGGCGGCGCGGTAGAAGGTCTGCACCGTGTCGCTCTTGGAGCGCACCACGTCCCAGCGATCCAGCGCCTCGGACATGGTGGCAGCATGGACGGTGGGCAGATCGTTATGGATCAGGCCGCCGCGGTCCAGCTCGCCGAGGATCGCCATGATGCCGCCGGCGCGGTGCACGTCCTCCATATGGATGTTGGCGACCGCGGGCGCGACCTTGCAGAGCACCGGCACCTTGCGGGAGAGCCGGTCGATGTCGGCCATGGTGAAGCCCACCTCGCCCTCGTTCGCAGCGGCGAGGAGATGCAGGACCGTGTTGGTGGAGCCGCCCATGGAGATGTCCAGCGTCATCGCGTTCTCGAACGCCTTGAAGCTCGCGATCTTGCGCGGCAGGACGCTTTCGTCCTCCTGCTCGTAATAGCGGCGGGCGAGATCGACGATGAGGTGCCCGGCTTCCACGAACAGGCGCTCGCGGTCCGCATGGGTGGCGAGCACCGAGCCATTGCCCGGCAGCGCGAGGCCCAGGGCCTCGGTCAGGCAGTTCATGGAATTGGCGGTGAACATGCCCGAGCAGGAGCCGCAGGTGGGGCACGCGGAGCGCTCCATCACCTTCACGTCTTCCTCGGAGACGCGGTCGTCGGCGGCGGCGACCATGGCGTCGATGAGATCCACCGACTTCTTCTCGCCGGTGGAGAGGATCACCTTGCCGGCCTCCATGGGGCCGCCCGAGACGAACACGGCCGGGATGTTGAGGCGCATGGCGGCCATCAGCATGCCGGGGGTGATCTTGTCGCAATTGGAGATGCAGACCATGGCGTCGGCGCAATGAGCGTTGACCATGTATTCCACGCTGTCGGCGATGATCTCGCGCGAGGGCAGGGAATAGAGCATGCCGTCATGGCCCATGGCGATGCCGTCATCCACCGCGATGGTGTTGAACTCCTTGGCGACGCCGCCCGCCTTCTCGATCTCGCGCGCGACCAGCTGGCCAAGGTCCTTCAGGTGCACGTGGCCCGGCACGAACTGGGTGAAGGAATTTACCACCGCGATGATGGGCTTGCCGAAATCGCCGTCCTTCATGCCGGTGGCACGCCAAAGGCCACGCGCGCCCGCCATGTTGCGGCCGTGGGTGGAGGTGCGGGAGCGATAGGCAGGCATGTCCTCTTGACCTTTTGTGTGCGGCGCAGGGGCTCCCTACGCAACTCTATTATCGCGCTCTTCTTAGAGCGAATTCAGGCAGAGTGAAATCTTTTCAAGGGAAGGGCTGGGGCGGAGGTTATGCGCTGGAGGCATTGCCCGTCGAGGTGAAGGAGCGGTCGTCATGGCCGGGCTTGTCCCGGCCATCCACGTGGCTCCGCCAAGTGTGAGCTTAGGGGGCGGGCGTGGATGCCCGGGTCAAGCCCGGGCATGACGACTGAGAGGAAGGGGGGCGCACGTACGCCAATTGCGCTTGCGTGAATGCAATGAAATCAGAATGGCGAAACGCCACTCCTTTCCCTAAATCAATCCCAAGCAAATTCTCTTCGCTTTGGAGGATTGAACCATGACCCACGGCATCCATCACGTCACCGCCATCTCCGGCCCCGCCCGGCGCAATGTCGAATTCTATCTCGACACGCTCGGCCTGCGCCTCGTGAAGAAGACGGTCAATTTCGACGATCCCGGCACCTACCACCTCTATTACGGCGATGAGGCCGGCCAGCCCGGCAGCATCCTCACTTTCTTCCCCTGGGAGCATGTGGCGCCCGGACGGCTCGGCGTCGGCGAGACGCAGGAGACCACGTTCCGCGTGCCGGCAGGCTCCATCGGCTACTGGACGCAGCGCCTCGTGGAGAAGGGCGTGAAGCATTCGACGCCCGTCCGCCGTTTCGGCGAAACGGTCCTCGCCTTCACGGACCCGGACGGCATGCGCCTCGCGCTCGTGGGCGTTCCCGGCGCCGATGCGGAACCGGCCTGGAGCGTGGGCGACATCCCGGCGGAGCACGCCATTCGCGGCTTCCATGGGGTGAGCCTCCTGGTGAAGGAAACCGCCCCCACGGGCGCCATCCTCACCGACGTGCTCGGTTTCACCGAGGCCGGGACCGAGGGCGCCTATGTGCGCTTCAGGTCCGGCGCGCCCATGGGCGGCTTCGTCGACCTGCGGGTCGCCGGCGACTTCCTCAGGGGCCGCCAGGGCGGGGGCAGCGTGCATCACGTGGCCTTCCGGGCGGCGGATGATGCGGCGGAAGCCGAGATGGTGCGCAAGCTCCAGGAGAACCACGGCATCCGCACCACGGAGCAGAAGGACCGCAACTATTTCCGGTCCGTCTATTTCCGCGAGCCCAATGGCGTCCTGTTCGAGATCGCCACCGACATCCCCGGCTTCGCCGTGGACGAGCCGGCGGCCACACTCGGAGAAGCCCTGAAGCTGCCGTCCTTCCTCGAAGGGCGCCGCGCCGAGATCGAACGCGTGCTGCCCGAACTTACCTGAAGCCGTCGCGCCGCCTTCCCAGGCGGCGCGCCTTCGGAGATCAAGGAGACAATCATGACCGCTTTGACCGCACCTGCTTTCGTCCACCGCTACGAGCCCGCGACCGTGCCGGGCCTGACCCCTCTTCTGCTCCTTCACGGCACCGGCGGGGACGAGAACGATCTCCTGCCGCTCGGCCGCATGCTCTCGCCCGGCGCGGCGCTCATCTCGCCCCGCGGAATGGTGGACGAGCACGGCATGCCGCGCTTCTTCCGCCGCCTCGCGGAAGGCGTGTTCGATGAAGAGGACGTGCGCCGCCGCGCGGACGAGCTTGCCGACTTCATTACGGCCGCCCGCGCCACGTGCGGGCACCCGGCCCCCATCGCCGTGGGCTTCTCCAACGGCGCCAACATCGCGGCGGCGGTGCTCTATCGCCGGCCCGAGGCGTTGTCCGGGGCCGTGCTGATACGGGCCATGGTGCCGCTTGAGGAGGCGCCCGCCGTTGATCTCACCGGCAAGCCGGTGCTGATCCTGTCCGGCAATGCGGATCCCATCATGCCGGCCGAGAACCCGGCCCGTCTGGCGGCGCGGCTGAAGGCGGCGGGGGCGGATGTGGAGCATCGTATCCTGCGGGCCGGGCATGGGCTCACGGAGAATGACGTGGCGCTCGCAAGGGCTTGGATTGCCGGCAAATAAAACCCCTGTCGCATCGCCGATGCGATCGCGGCATAGTCTCCGCCGGGGGACAGGCGCGGGTGGATCGCCCGCGCCTGTCGATATCCAACCCAGCAAGAGGAATGCGTCATGTCCACTTTCGGCTCTGCGGTCTGGTCCGGCGGCATCAAGGATGGCAAGGGCGCCATCTCCACCAAGAGCGGCGCGCTCGACGCTTACCCCTATGGCTTCGCCAGCCGCTTCGAAGGCAAGCCCGGCACCAATCCGGAAGAACTGATCGGCGCCGCCCATGCGGGCTGCTTCACCATGGCGCTCTCGCTCATCCTGGGCGAAGCGGGCTTCACCGCCGAGCACATGGAGACCAAGGCCGACGTCACCCTGGTCAAGCAGGCCGACGGCTTCGCCATCACGGCGGTGGCCCTGACCCTGCGCGCCAAGATCCCCGGTGTGGACGATGCCAAGTTCCAGGAACTGGCCGGCATGGCGAAGGCCGGCTGCCCGGTTTCCAAGCTGCTGAAGGCGGACATCACGCTGGACGCCGCTTTGGTGTGAGCCCTGGCGGGGATGTGTCCTCTCCGCAGCGCGGTTGCGAAATACTGATCGCCGCGCTGCGGGGAACTTCGCGGAGGCCCGGCTGTTCTTCACCGGAGGGGCCATTTACACGAAGGATATGTCCCATGGGCAGCACCGGCGACAAGATCAAGGGCACTGCGAACGAAGCCGTTGGCAACGCGAAGCAGGGCTTCGGCAAGGCGGTCGGCAATGAGCGCCTGCAGGCCGAGGGCAAGATGCAGGAATTGAAGGGCGAGGGTCAGAAGACCATGGGCAAGGCCAAGGATGCGGTGAAGGACACCGTCAACCGCAACCTCTGATCCGGTCTTCCATCATCGGGATAAGCCGCCCTTTTCGGGCGGCTTTTTCGTGTCGATGGGCCACGGTACCCGGCCGGCTTCACCTCATCGGGCTCGTTGAGGGCAACCCGTCGCAGATCGCCTTCCAGGCCGCTTCCCGCTGCGCCCTCTGTGCCGGCGTGCCCTGGATCAGCTCGTGGACGAACTGCAGCTTTTCCACCGCCGGCTGGGACAGGATGAAGGGGTAGAGGTCCGGTTGGCCCATGCTGCGGTTGACGCTGTTGAGCGCGACCGTCAGCGGTACCCAGGCTTCCACCAGATCCTCCGCGTCGCGGGCGCGATAGGGGTCGAAATCCACCTCCACTTCCAGGTCAGCCGCCTTGCGCACCCGCGGGCGGACCCGGATGCCGAAGGAGGCGGCGGTCTCCAGCGCATCGGCCATGTGGAAATAGTGCGCCCAGGTCTCGGCGAAATCCTCCCAGGGGTGGGCCGTGGCGTAGGAGGAGATGAAGCTGTTCTGCCAGCCGGGCGGCGGGCCATTCTGGTAATGGCGCTGGAGCGCCGCGCCGTAATCGGCCCGCTCGTCGCCGAACAGCGCGCGGCAGCGATCAAGTGGGCCGCCATTGGCCACCAGCAGGTCCCAGAAATAATGCCCGAGCTCATGGCGGAAATGGCCGACGAGGGTGCGATAAGGCTCGTTCATGGAGGTGCGGCGCTTCTCGCGCTCGGCATCGTCCGCTTCTGCGATGTTGAGGGTGATGAGGCCGTTATTGTGCCCGGTCAGGATATTGGGCGCGGTGTAGGTATCGGCGAGAAAGTCGAAGGCGAGGCCGTGCTGGGGGTCCTCGATGCGGTCGTGCACGGGCAGCTTCCACATGAGGATGGAGTAGAAGACGTGGCGCTTGGCCTGCTCCACGCGCCGCCAGAGGTCCATCTTGTCCAGCCAGGAGATGTCCGGCACCGTGTGATTGTGGCGGCAGGCGGGGCAGAAGGCGTTGCCGCCCTCCGGCACCAGCCAGTTGCACACGTCGTGCTCGGCATTGACGCAGAAGACGTAGGGCCTGGATCGGTCGGCCAGCGCCATGAAGGCGAGGCCCACCGGCTCCAGCGCGCTCATGCGACATTGTTCCGGCAGAAAGCCCAGGCGATAGCCGCAGTTCAGGCACGTGCCATTGTCGAAATGGATGGGGTTTCTGCAGTTCTGGCATTCAAAGAGTTTCATGGCCGGCTCATCCTGGCTGTGCGCGCACGGCAAGAATCGCGGCGGACACGACAGTTTCCATCAAAAGACGCTTATTGCGCGGCTATGGTTTCAGGCAGGGCCAGATAATCGGCCTGGGTGTTGCGGGAGTGGGAGCGCAGCAGGCTCTGCAGAGCCTCGGTCTTTCCCTCCCGCGCCAGCTTCAGCATGGTGCGGTGCTCGGTGAGCGAGCGGGCGTTCAGCACCTGGTCGCGGGAGAGGCGCGCGCGCAGCGCCTGGATGCGTAGCGAGATGAGGGAATAGGCGCTCACCAGATAATCATTGCCCGAGAGCGAGACCATGAGCTGGTGATAGGCGGCGTCCAGCGTGCGGTAGCCGACGATGTCGCCGCGGGCGAACGCATCCTCCATCTCCGCGAGGCCCTTCGCCATGCCGGTAAGAAGGCGCTTGCGGTTGCGCTCCAGCGCCAGCTCGATGGCGGCCACCTCCAGCACGGCGCGCAGTTCCGAGATGGCGACCACCTGGTCCGGCGCGAGGGAGAAGACGAAGGAGCCGCGCTGGGGCTGCACATCCACCAGCCCCTCGGTGCGCAGCTGCATCAGCGCCTCGCGCACGGGGGTCTTGGAGATGCCGAGATCGTCCGCGAGCGCATTCTCGGACAGCGCCTCGCCCAGCGCGACGCGGCCGTCGACGATGCGCTGGCGCAGTTCGTCGACCACCATTTCCTTCAGCGACTTGGGACGGACGAGGACCATCGGACTTCCTGGAAAACGCGTGCCCCCAGTGGGCGACTCGGGGGATGCCGTCAAGCTTCCCTTGCGTCTCACATCTCATATCTGATATTCCAGTTGATAGGGATGTCGCAAGAAGCATCCCATCGTGCGGTCGATGCGCCGCGCTCAGGGAGGATCGGAACATGAAGATTGCCATGGCGCTTGCCGCGGCCGGCCTTGTGCTGGGCCTCGGCGCGGGCGGAGCAGTCGCCCAGCAGAGCATGACGCTGAAATCCGCCGACGTGCACCCCAAGGGCTATCCGACGGTGGAAGCCGTCGAGAACATGAGCAAGAAGCTGGAGCAGGCCACCAATGGCCGCCTGAAGGTCCAGGTGTTCCCCTCCATGCAGCTCGGCGGTGAGAAGGAGTTCCTGGAGCAGGCCCAGGTCGGCGCGCTGGCCATGGCCCGGGTCTCGGGCGGCGTGATGGGCCCGGTGGTGCCCGAGATCAACGTGCTGAACCTGCCCTACATGTTCCGCGACAGCGAGCACATGTACAAGGTGGTGGACGGCCCCATCGGCGACGAACTGCTCCAGAAGATCACCGACAATCCCAATATCGGCCTCATCGGTATCGCCTGGATGGATGGTGGCGCGCGCAACATCTATGACCGCGTGCGCCCCGTGGCCAAGATGGAGGATCTGAAGGGCCTCAAGATCCGCGTCATCGGCAACCCGGTCTTCGTGGACATGATGAACGCCATGGGCGCGAACGGCGTCGCCATGGGCTACGACCAGCTCATCAACGGCCTTCAGACCGGCGTGGTGGATGGCGCGGAGAACAATTATCCGAGCTACGCCACAGGCCAGCACTACAATTACGCCAAGTATTACTCGACCACCCAGCACCTGATGGTGCCGGAGATCCTGGTCTTCTCGAAGCGGGTCTGGAACCAGCTCTCGCCCGACGACCAGAAGCTCATCATGAAGGTGGCGAAGGAAGCCCAGCAGGAGCAGCGCAAGCTCTGGCAGGCCATGGAGAAGAAGTCCCTCGACATCATGAAGGAGAACAACGTGGTCCTCACGGAGGTCTCCGCGGCCGAGAAGGCGCGCTTCAAGGACGCCATGAAGCCGGTCTGGGACAAATACGGCGCTGCCAACCAGGCGATGATCGACCGCATCCAGAAGGTGCAGTGAGGGCGGACTAGGTGCAACCAGCCCCCTCTCCCGCTTGCGGGGGAGGGTGGGGGAGGGGGCGGACGCCAGCCTCTCCATTTCCCCGCGCTTCCGGCCTTCGGCCGGCCCCCCTCCCTAGCCCTCTCCCGCAAGCGGGAGAGGGAATCCCGCAAAGGTATTGTTCCGCGAAAGGCGCGACATGCTTTCCTATGTGCGTGCGATGGATGGATTGCAGCGCCTCTGCATGATCGTGGCGGGCGCGTGCCTCGTGGTGATCACCCTCATCATCCCCTACGGCGTCTTCATGCGCTATGTGCTCTCCACCGCCTCGTCCTGGCCGGAGCCCATGGCGGTGATCCTGATGATCTGGTTCTCCTTCCTCTCGGCGGCCATCTGCTATCGCGAGAACCTGCACATCGCCGTCAACGTCTTGCCCGCCATGCTCACCGGGACGGCGCGAACCGCTCTCGGCTGGGTCATCGAGCTGTGCATGGCCGGCACCAACCTGTTCATGCTCATCTATGGCACCAAGCTGGTCCAGACCACCTGGTACCAGTCGGTGGCCGAGTTCCCCGGCCTCTCCGTCGGCATCACCTATCTCCCCATCCCCATCGGCGGCCTCGTCACGACCCTGTTCGTGATCGAGCGCCTGTGGACCGGCAAATTGTTCGCGGACCCGCCCGGCGACGAGCTCGCCCCCATCAGCACCGAATAAGCGGGCCGCCATATGGATCTCGCCATTCTCCTCGGGAGCTTCACGCTCCTCTGCCTCGTCGGCATGCCGGTGGCCTATGCGCTGGGGCTCGCCGCCATCTTCGCCGCGCTCTGGATGGACCTGCCGCTGGAAGCGGTGATGCTGAAGGTGTCGGACGGGACCGACGATTTCGCCCTCCTCGCCATTCCCTTCTTCATCCTCGCCGGCGGCATCATGGCCGAGGGCGGCATGGCCGAGCGGCTCGTCAATCTCGCGAAGATCTTCGTGGGCTGGATCCGGGGCGGGCTGGCGCTGGTGAACATCCTCGCCTCCACCTTTTTCGGCTGCATTTCCGGCTCGTCGGTGGCGGACACCGCCTCCATCGGCTCGGTGATGATCCCGCAGATGATCAAGGAGGGCTATCCGCGCCTGTTCGCGGTGAACGTGACAGTCTCCGGCTCGCTGCAACCCCTTCTGATCCCGCCCTCCCACAATGCGGTGATCTATTCGCTGGCGGCGGGCGGCTCCATCTCCATCGCCGACCTGTTCCTGGCCGGCGCCATTCCGGGCTTCCTGCTCGGCTTGAGTCTGATGGTGCTGGTGCTCGTCATCGCCCGGCGCCAGAATTTTCCGAAGGGCGAGGTGATCGGCCCGCGCCGGGCGGCGAAGATCGTGGTGGAGGCGTTCTGGGGCCTGCTCACCGTCTTCATCATCCTCGGCGGCATATTGGGCGGCGTCTTCACCCCCACGGAATCGGCGGCGGTCGCCTGCGTCTATTCCTTCATCATCACCATGTTCGTCTATCGCGACTACAAATGGAGCGAGCTGCACATACTGGTGGGCCGGGTGGTGCGCACGGTCGGCATGGTGATGCTGATGATCGGCTTCTCGGTGGCCTTCGGCTACATGATGGCGCTGATGCAAGTGCCCATGCGGGCGGCGGAATTCTTCCTCGCCGTGGCGGACAACAAATATACCCTGCTGCTGGTCATCAACATCGTGCTCCTGGTGCTGGGCACCTTCATGGACCTCGCGCCCATGCTGCTGATCTGCACGCCCATCTTCCTGCCCATCGTGAAGCAGTTCGGCATCGATCCGGTGCAGTTCGGCATCATCATGATCCTCAATCTCGGCATTGGCCTCCTCACGCCTCCGGTGGGTCCTACTTTGGCGGTGGGCTGCGCCATCGGCCGGGTGTCCATGGAGGCGGTGTCGAAAAGCATCATGGTGTTCTACATCCCCATGCTGGTGGTCCTCGCTTTGGTCACCTATTGGCCGCCGCTCACCCTGTGGCTGCCCCAGGCATTCAAGTGAACCTTATTCGGAGCGTTTCATGACCGGTCTCGACAGCCTCCCGACCTTCCCCGACCTCGCCGGCAAGGCGGTGCTCGTCACCGGCGCCTCCACGGGCATCGGCGCCGCGGTGGCGGAAGGCTTCGCCCATTCCGGCGCGAAGGTGGGGGTGCATTTCAATGCCAGCCGCGAGAAGGCGGAAGAGGTGGCCGGCCGAATCCGCGCGGCGGGCGGGGAGGCCGTGCTGATCGGCGGGGACGTGACGCAGGCGCGCCAGCCCAAGGCCATCGTGGAAGCCATGGTGGAGGCGTTCGGCGGGCTCGACGTGCTGGTGAACAATGCCGGCGGCCTCGTGAAGCGCGTGATGATCGCCGATTATGACGACGCCTTTCTCGATCAGGTGATCGATCTCAACATCCGCCAGGTGGCCCATTTCATGCGCGAGGGCGCGGCCCACATGAAGGGGCGGGGCGGCTCCATCATCAATGTCTCCTCCATCGCCGCCCGCAATGGCGGGGGCAACGGGGCGGTGATGTATGCTTCCGCCAAGGGCTTCATCTCCACCGCCACGCGCGGCTGGGCGAAGGAACTGGCGAAGGACAATATCCGCGTGAATGCCGTCTCCCCCGGCACCATCGCCACGCCCTTCCACGAGCGCTTCTCCACCGCCGACATGCTGAAGGCCGCGCAGGCCACCATTCCGCAGAACCGCATCGGCGTGCCGGAGGAGTGCGTGGGCACCTTCCTCTACCTCGCCTCGGAAGCGGCCTCCGGCTACGTGACGGGGCAGATCATCGAGGTGAATGGCGGCCAGTACATGCCCTGAGCGGGCGGACCTTCTTCAATACGGGATTGTCTCATGCACCATATTGCCATCGTCGGGCTCGGAATGGCCCATAAGCCCCATCTCGCCAGCCTGCGCGATCTGTCAAAGCGCGTCTCCATCGCCGCCTGCTATGCCCCGAGCGCGGAGCGGCGCGCGGCCTTCGCCGCCGCCAATCGCGACCTCAACGTCACGGACGATCTGGACGGCATCCTCGATGATCCCGGCATCGGCATGCTGCTGCTGCTGACCCCGCCGCGCACCCATCTCGATCTCATTGAGCGCTGCGCCAAGGCGGGCAAGCATGTGCTGCTGGAAAAGCCGGTAGAGGTGGACCTTCATCGCTCGGTGAAGGTGGTGGAAGCCATGGAGAAGGCGGACAGAAAGCTCGCCATCATGCTTCAGCACCGCTTCCGGCCCACCTCGCTGAAGGTGGCGCGGATGCTGAAGGAAGGGGCTTTCGGCGCGCTCATCTCCGGCTCCGCCTCCATCCGCTGGTGGCGGCCGCCGGAGTATTTTGCGCAGCCTGGACGCGGGACGCTCGCGCGCGACGGCGGCGGCGTGCTGCTGACGCAGGCGATCCATACGCTGGACCTGTTCCTGAGCCTCACCGGCCCGGTGAAGCGGGTCGCCGCCATCACCGGCACCTCGCCGCTCCGGGCCATCGACACGGAGGATGTGGCCGCTGCGGCGGTTCAGTTCGAGAACGGCGCCATCGGTACCATCGATGCGACCACGGTGGCCTATCCCGGCTTTCCCGAGCGCCTCGACCTCGCCTGCGAGAAGGCCACCGTCATCATCGCCGCCGACACGCTTGATATCTTTTGGAAGGACGGCCGGCACGTGCACGAGGAGGGCGCGCAGGGCGGCGGCGGCGGGGCGGATCCCATGGCCTTCTCCCATGAGGCGCACAAGGCGCTGCTGGCGGATTTCCTCGATGCGGTGGACGAGGGCCGCGAGCCCATGGTGAGCGGGCGCTCGGCGCTGCGCGTGCAGGCGCTCATCGACGCCATCATCGCCTCCTCCGCCCAGGGCGTTCCCGTCGAGCTGAAGGCGGCCTGACATGACCACCACCCCGCGCCTCACCGCGCCGCCCGATGCGGTGGACACCAACATCCACATCTTCGACAAAAGGTTTCCGCTCGCGCCCACCGCCCTCATGCAGCCGCCGGATGCGAGCGTGGGCGAATATCGCATGGTGATGCAGACGCTCGGCATCGCGCGCGCGGTGGTGGTCCAGCCCACTGCCTACGGCACCGACAACCGCTGCACCACGGACGCGGTGGCGGCCTTCGGGCTCGACGTGGCGCGGGGCGTGGGCGTGGTGGATGCCTCGGTCTCCGATGGGGAGCTGGAGCGGCTGTCGAAGGCCGGCATCGTCGGCACCCGCTTCCACCTCATGCCCGGCGGCGCGGTGCCGCTGGAGCAGTTCGACACCATCGCCGCAAGGGCCCATGAGGTGGGATGGCACATCCAGTTCCAGACCGACGGGCGGCGCCTGCCGGAATTTGCGGCGCAGATTAAGTCGTGGCCCGGCACCATCGTCATCGACCATGTGGGCAAGTTCCTGGAGCCGGTGACGCCGGAGCACGAGGCCTTCCTCGCCTTGCTGGACCTCGTGGAGACCGGCCGCGTCTTCGTGAAGCTCTCGGCGCCCTACGAGGTCTCAAAGGCCGGGCCGCCCTTCTATGACGATGTGGGCACGCTCGCCAAAGCCCTGGTGAAGGCGGCGCCCGATCGCCTCGTCTGGGCCACCAACTGGCCGCACCTCGCGCTGAAGGAGAAGCCGGACGACGCGCATCTCCTCGACCTTCTTTTGGACTGGGCGAGGGACGAGGGCGTGATCCGCCGCATCCTGGCGGACAATGCCGCCGACCTCTACCGCTTTTGAGGAGATGACATGGGACGTCTCGACGGATTGCGGGCCCTCATCACCGGGGGCGGACGCGGCATCGGCGCGGCCACGGCGCGCCGCTTCGCCCGCGAGGGGGCGTGGGTCGCCATCATGGGCAAGGGCGAGGCGAGCCTCGCCGGCAGCCGGGCGCTGGCCGCCGACGAGGGGCTGGAACTGGAGACCTTTGTCGGCGACGTGACCCGCGAGGACGATGTCAAGCGGGTGATCGATCAGGTGGTGGAGCATTTCGGCGGGCTGGACATCCTCGTCAACAATGCCGGGGCCAGCCATTCCAAGCCCTTCGAGGAAAAGACTCGCGCCGACGTGCTGGAGACGCTGGAGACCAACTTCGTGAGCGTGTTCCTGTGCTGCCAGAAGGCGGCGCCGCATCTTTTGGCATCCGGGCACGGGGCCATCGTCAACATCACGTCCGTGCGCGCGCTGGAGCAGTGCGGGCGGGAAGGGGTGATGGATTATTCCGCCGCCAAGGCCGGCGTGGTCAGCCTCACCAAGACGCTGGCGAAGCAGCTCGCGCCCAAGGTGCGGGTGAATGCGGTGGCGCCGGGCCATACCAACACCGACATCCTGCGGGGGCTCCCCCAGGAGGTGCGCGACCGCATGCTGGCCGGAACCTATCTCCAGCGCTTCGCCGAGCCGGACGACATCGCGGCGGCGGCCCTGTACCTCGCCTCGCCCGAGGCGTCGTTCGTGACGGGGCAGCAGATCGTGGTGGACGGGGGCTTCTCGCTGAAGGCGGGTTAGCCGGCTGGATGGACCCGTCTCCCGCTTGCGGGGGAGGGCTGGGGAGGGGGAAGGGCGCTTTCCGCGGGGGCGCGCCGCTCTCTCGCTTCGCTCACCCCCTCCCAACCCTCCCCCGCAAGCGGGAGAGGGCTTTGAGTCAGAAGCGAATCACACCGCCTGTGCGGCTGCCAGGACCTCTTCCGCATGGCCGGCGACCTTCACATTGGGCCAGGCCTTCGCCACCTTTCCGTTGCGGCCGATGAGCAGGGTCGCCCGCCGTATCCCCATGAATTTTCGCCCGTACATGCTCTTTTCGACCCACACGCCATAGGCTTCCAGCATTGCCTGGGTTTCGTCGGAGGCGAGCGGGAAGGCCAAGTCGTACTTGGCCTTGAACCTGTCCTGTGCTTTGACCGGATCGGCAGATACACCAAGAATCGCCGTATCCGCGGCCTCGAAAGCGCCCCGCAAGGCATTGAACGCCATAGCTTCCTTGGTGCAGCCTTCGGTATTGGCCTTCGGGTAGAAGTACAGGACCAGCTTGCGCCCTTTGAAATCCTTCAGCGACACTTCACCGCCGCCGTCGCGAGGCAGCGAAAAAGGCGGAGGTTTCGATCCTTCGGTGGGAAATTCGGCCATCTGCCTTCCTTTCGACGTGTCTGCGTCATACCGGCAGGGGTCACGGCCCTTGCCTGATGGCAGGGATGGTACATTCTGCACCGCTTGCAAACCCGGCGCGGGGGCGCCTCGGCGGAGCCAGAGGATCGGGTGAGGATGAAGGACGATACGGCTGAGCTCAAGCCGACGGGGCGGCATGTCCGCAGAGGGCGCCTGCAGGGGATTGCAGGCGCGCTGGTTCCCCGTGGGCGCGTCGCGCGCATCGCCGTGTGGTCCCTCGTCTCCCTCGTGGCGCTGGCCGGCATCACCGCGCTCGCGCTCTATGGCCTGATCTCCACTGGCATCGTCAACGCCAACCTCGCGACCCCCTATATCGAGCGCGCCATCGAGGAGCGCCTGGGCGGCAAGTATGACGTCCAGATCGGCTCCACCACGGTGGAGACCATGAGCCACGGCGCCACCGCCGTGATCGTCCACGACATCCGCGTCCTCGGGCCGGGCGACGAGCTCATCGCCGCCGCCCCGAGCGCCGAGGTGGAATTGGAGGGCAGCCTCCTCACCTTGTCGCCCAAGGCACGCCGCATCGACCTCGTGGGCGCGGAGATGACGGTGAAGATTGCCGCCTCCGGCGTCGTCGCGGTCGCGACCGGCAAGGGCGCGAAGCCGCTCACCTCCACCCCCGTGCCCCAGTCGCCGGCCGATGCCGCGCCCGCGCCCGGCGTCACCTCGGACGCCGCAGCCGTCGCCGCGCAGGCGGCGAGCCGCACCAACCCCTTGGAACTGCGCGCCCTTGCGGGTGTGCTGAACGATCTGGAGCGGGGCGGTCTAGGGGGCGGGGCCCTCCAGGATGTAGGCCTGAAGGACGGCACGGTCAGGGTCGAGAACGAATCCAGCGGTAGGAGCTTCACTTTCCAGCACCTGTCCATCCGCATGTCGCGCCCCGCGCAGGGCGGAGCGGTGCTGGACTTCGCTGTCCAGGGGCCGAGCGGCACCGCGACCTTGGTGGCCACCATCGGCGCCGTCCGGCAGCGCGAGCGCACCATCGACATGGTGCTGAAGGACGTGGCGACGCAGGATCTCGTGGGCGCCTTCAGCCAGGATTGGCGGCGCTTCTACATGGACATGCCCCTCGCGGCGACCATGCGCGCGCGCATGACCATCGACGGCGAGGTGCTGGCGGCCAAGGCGGAAGTCCAGTTCGGCGCCGGCCAGATCGGCAATGGCGAGGATGTGCTGGAGCGCTTCGTCCTCGACTACATGCGGCTTGGGCTGACCCTCGACCCGGCGCGCCGGGTCATTGTGATCGACCCGCTCGAAGCGGCGAAGAACGCCAACAAGGTGGCGCTCCAGGGCGAGATCAACATTCCCGCCCGGGCCGCTGAGGACTGGACCTACACGCTGCGCCAGCAGCAGGTGGTGCTGGCCGGGCCGGAAATGCCCGATCCGGCGCTTGTGATCGATCAGGTCAATATTTTCGGGCGCTACATTCCCGCCGATAAGCGGCTGACCTTCGAGAAGGGCACACTCCAGAGCGCCGCGGGGGGCCTCGCTTTCTCCGGCCAGGTGGACTTCGGCATCGCCCTTCCCGCCATCCGGCTCGATGCCACCGGCTCGAAGATGCCCGCCACCACCGTGCGGCGCTCCTGGCCGGTCTCCGTCGCCCCTCCGGCCCGCGACTACGTGCTCCAGAACGTGACCGGCGGCACGGTGGATGCGCTCAAGCTCAACGTGAACATGCCGCTGGAACTGATCGGGCAGAGGGAAGTGCCGCTGCCGGAGGATGCGGTGCATCTGGAGATCGCCGGCACCGGTTTCCAGCTCGTGGCCATGAAGGGGCTGCCGCCGATCCGCGATGCCCGGCTTTCAGTGGTAGTGACCGGGCGCAGCGTGCGCGCCGACATGCCCGAAGGCGTGGTGATCACGCCCCAGAACCGCAAGCTCACCATGGTCGATGGCACTTTCTTGATGCCGGACTATTTTCCACGCGAGCCCAGGGCCCAGATCCAGGTCAAGATCAACGGCCCCGCCGATGCCGGCATCGAAATCCTCGGCATGGAAGCCCTCAAGGGCCCGACCGGCACCGCCTATGATCCCTCCACCACGCGCGGCAAGCTTTCCGCTTTGGTGCAGATCAACATCCACTTCCGCAAGGTGCAGGACCCGAAGGACACCGACTATTCGGTGGAGGCCACCCTTACCGATTTCGGCGTCGACAACATCTTCTCCAACCAGCGGCTCGAGGGTTCGACGGTGACGGTGTTCGCGACGCCGGCCGGCATCCTGCTGCGCGGCGACGGCCGGATCGCCGGGGCGCCCGCCAGCTTCGAATACGAGAAGAAGAAGGACGTGGCGGACGCCAATGTCCGCGTCAACGCCACCCTGGACGACGCCTCCCGCGCCAAGCTCGGCATCAATCTGCCCGCGGTGATCGGCCCCGTTCTGGTGCGGCTTGTGGGCACCACCGACAACGTGATCACCAAGGCCAGCATCGAGCTCGATCTCACCGGCGCCCGCATCGCCGACCTCGTCCCCGGTCTCACGAAGCCGCCGGGCAAGCCGCTGAAAGCCCGGTTCACGTCGACCGACGCCGGCAAGACGGTGAAGATCAACGACCTGGTGCTGGAAGGTTCGGGTTCCGTCATCCGGGGCTCGCTGGAGCTTGCGGATTCCGGCGACGTCATAGCCGCCAATTTCCCCACCTTCCAGCTCAGCGACGGCGACAGGGCGAGCCTCTCCGCCATCCGCTCGGGCGACGTGCTGAAGGTGCGCATTTCCGGCGAGGTGGTGGATGCGCGCGGCATCATGAAGAGCCTCGTCGGGTCGTCCTCTTCCGCCCCGACACGGGGCCCGAAGCCGCACAACCAGGATGTGGACGTGGAGGCGACCGTCGGCGCGCTCACCGGCAACAATGGCGAAGTGCTCCGCCAGTTCGACCTCAGCGTGGGGCGGCGTGGCGTCGAGCTGCGCACCTTCACCTTGACCGCGCGGGCCGGCCGGGACGGCACCGTGATGGGCGACATCCGCCCCGTGAACGGGCGCAATTCCCTGGTCCTCACCACGACCGATGCCGGCGCGGTGCTCCGCTTCCTCGACATCTACCCCAAGATCGACGGGGGAGAGATGTCGGTGGTGGTGGATCCGCCGCGCGGGGACAGCTCACCCCAGGACGGCACCATCAACCTGCGTGACTTCGTGGTGCGCGGCGAGCCGGGCCTCGACATCCTGGCGGCGGCGGCGCGGGATTCCGCCGGCCGCGCCGAGCCCGGCACGGCCGCATTCCAGAAGGCGCAGACCAAGTTCACCCGCACGCCGGGCAGCGTGACCCTGCGCGACGGCGCCATCTATGGCCCCGTGGCCGGTGCAACGGTGGACGGGACCGTGGACTTCGCGGGGGAGCGCGTCGCCCTGCGCGGCACCTATGTGCCGGCCTACGGCCTCAACAATCTGTTTTCCAAACTTCCGATCATCGGCCTGCTGCTGGGTGGCGGGCCGAACGAGGGCCTCTTGGGGGTGACGTTCGAGATTGTCGGCCCCCTGAGCGGGCCGCGGCTCACGGTGAACCCGCTCTCGGTTGTGGCGCCGGGCTTCCTGCGCAAGATGTTCGAGTTCCGCGACACCTCGGTCGCCGCCCCGCCGCCGGCCCGGTGAAGCGGCCCGCGCCGCGCTCATCGGAACCTTCCGGGCCGCCGGCCGTTCTTCTGATATTCGCTTGAGTATCAGGAGTTTACAAAGATGCGCCGCACTCTGATCGCCCTCGCTGCCGTGTCCGCCGTGACGCTTCCGGTGGTTCCGGCTCTGGCGCAGACCGCCACCGCGACCGAAACCTTCCTCGCCGCAAAGCCCACCGACGTGCTGAGCTACAACCTCGTCGGCCTGGATGTGAAGAACCCCCAGAATGAGAGCATCGGCGAGATCAAGGATCTCATCCTCTCCCAGGGCTCCCTCGCCGGCTACATTGTCTCGGTGGGCGGCTTCCTCGGCATGGGAGAGCGCTACGTGATCGTGCGCCCGAACTCCATGAAGGTCGTCTATTCCGAGAACGACAAGAAATGGAGCGCGACCATGAACGCCACCAAGGACCAGCTCAAGGCTGCGCCCGAATTCAAGTATGAAGGCCGCTGGAAGCGCTGATAGCGCAGGCGCAAAAAGAAAGGGCTCCCCGCGGGGAGCCCTTTTTTGTTTCATGCGGGCGCGGTCACACCGGCCGCAGCAGGACGTGTTTTTTCTTGCCCAGCGATAGCTTCACCACCCCTTCCGGGGTGAGGTCGCGCGGGGTGAGGACGAGCTTCTCGTCGGTGACGGTGGCGTCGTTCACCTTCAGGCCGCCGCCCTTGATCTGCCGGCGTGCTTCGCCATTGGAGGCGACGAGCTTCGCCTTCTCCGAGAAGGCGTTGAGCACGCCGAGCCCGGCCTCAAGCTCGCCCGCGGCGATCTCGATGGTGGGCAGGTTCTCGGCGAGCGCGCCGTCCTCGAAGGTGGTACGGGCCGTGGCCTCGGCCGCCTCCGCCGCGTCGCGGCCGTGCAGCATGGCGGTGGCTTCCGTGGCGAGCACCTTCTTCGCCTCGTTGATCTCCTGGCCTTCCAGGGCCGCGAGGCGGGCGATCTCGTCGAGCGGCAATTCGGTGAACAGCTTCAGGAAGCGCTCCACGTCCCCATCGTCGCTGTTGCGCCAGTATTGCCAATACTCGTAGGGCGCCAGCAGGTCGGCATCGAGCCACACCGCGCCGCCGGCGGTCTTGCCCATCTTGGCACCGGACGAAGTGGTGAGCAGCGGCGTCGTCAGCGCGTGGAGGTCCGCGCCGTGCATGCGCCGGCCCAGCTCCATGCCATTGACAATGTTGCCCCACTGGTCCGAGCCGCCCATCTGCAAAATGCAGTTATGGCGCTTGTGCAGCTCCACGAAGTCGTAGGCCTGCAGGATCATGTAGTTGAATTCGAGGAAGGTGAGCGGCTGCTCGCGGTCCAGGCGCAGCTTCACCGAATCGAAGGTGAGCATGCGGTTGATGGTGAAGTGCGGCCCCACCTCCCGCAGAAGGGGGATGTATTTCAGCTCGTCGAGCCAGGACGCATTGTTCTCCATGACCGCGCCGGCGCCGAAATCGAGGAAGCGGCCGAACACGCGGCGGATCGAGGCGATATTGTCGTCGATCTGCTGATCGGTGAGCATCCGGCGGGCTTCGTCCTTGCCGGACGGGTCGCCGATCTTGGTGGTGCCCCCGCCCATGAGCGCGATGGGCCGGTGCCCGGTGCGCTGGAGCGTGCGCAGCATCATGATGGACAACAAATGCCCCGCATGTAGGCTGGATGCGGTCGCGTCGAAGCCGATATAAGCGGTGATCGGCCCGGCCAAAGCCTTGGCGTCCAAGCCTTCCGGATCGGAGCATTGGTGGATGTAGCCACGCTCCTGGAGCGTGCGCAGAAGGTCGGAACGGAACGAACTCATATCGGGCCCGGATGTCAAAGCTGGGGAGAGCGCTTGCTGACTAAGCCATTCGAGGATGTCCCGCCACGTTTATGTGTGTGGAGCATCGCCGTGTTCGCCCGCAACGAGCGCCCAACCCTGGTGTCCTGCCTCAAGCACATCGCCCGCGCCGCCAGGGGTCGGGATGCTTATGTCACGGTCATCCTGAACGGAAATTCGGATGGCTCGGCGCAGGCGCTCAAGGCCGCTGCATCGGAAATCGAGATCCCCTTCAGCGTCTACGACATCCCTTACCCCGACAAGTCCAATGCCATCAACCAGGTGATCCATCGCCTCAGGACCACGGCGGAGACCTGCTTCTTCGTCGATGCCTACGCCATGATCAGCGAGAACGCGCTCGCGGACCTCGCCGCCGCCCTGGCCGCCAACCTCCGTGCCCTCGCCGCCGCCGCGGTACCGAGCGTCGGGCGCAGCGCTGAGGCCATGCGGGCGGAGATGATGGTCAATCCCGGCCTCCACGGCTCGCTGTTCGCGCTCCGCGGCGACTTCGTGGCGCGCATGGCCGCCAGCGGTTTCCGCCTGCCGGTGGGGCTTTATCGCGGCGACGGGCTCTTCGGCTCGGCCATCATGCATGACCTGGACGCCATCGGCACGCCCTGGACCAAGGAACACATGGCCGTGGCGCCCACGGCCACCTGGACCTTCCGCCCCCTATCGCCCTGGAAGCGCGCCGACCGCCAGCGCCAGTGGAACCGCCTGCTCCGTCAGGGGCGGGGGGAACTGGAGGACATGGCCATCAAGCGCATCATCTATCAGGGCAATTACGCGGCCCTGCCGGAATTCGCGAGCGCGCTGGTCCGGTATCTGGTGACGCAGGACCGGCCCGAAATGCTGCGCTGCCTCAGGCGCCGGCCGCTGGGCTTCTTCGCCATCTGCGAAGCTTTTGGCACGCGCGAGCCTGCCGAGGAGGAGCTTGTCCCGCGCCTTGCCGTTTCATCCGAGAGCGTCGGGGCCTGACATGCGCGCCCTTGGCCTCATGAGCGGCACGTCCATGGACGGCATCGACGCCGCGCTCATCGACACGGATGGGGAGAGCGTGGAGTGGCTCGGCCCGGCCGCGACCTTTCCCTTCGATGCCGCCATGCGCCGGCTTCTCGTTGCGGCCATGGAGGATGCGCGGGGCCTCAATTCCCGCGATGCGCGGCCGGGCAGGCTCGCCGAGGCGGAGCGGCGCATCACCGACCTCCATGCGGAGGCGGTGCGCCTGCTCCTGGCCCAGATGCGGCTTTCGCCCTCCGACCTCGACGTGGTGGGCTTTCACGGCCAGACCGTGTTCCACCGGCCGGATGCCGGCCTCACCGTGCAGATCGGGCTCGGCGCGGAGCTCGCTCGTGCGCTCGGCACGCGGGTGGTGGCGGATCTCCGGGCCGCCGATGTGGCGGCGGGCGGAGAGGGGGCGCCGCTGGTGCCGGTCTTCCATCAGGCGCTTGCCCGGCGCCTCGACTTGCCACGCCCGCTGGCGGTGCTGAATGTGGGCGGTGTCGCGAACGTCACCGTGCTCGGGGCGGGAGCGGACCCCATCGCCTGCGACACCGGGCCGGGCAACGCGCTGATCGACGATTTCGTCATGGCCCGCACCGGCGTGCCCTTCGATGAGGACGGAGCGCTGGCAGCAGCGGGCAGGGTGGACATGGACGGCGTTGCGGCCGCCCTCGACCATCCCTTCTTCCGCACGCCATTGCCGAAATCCCTCGACCGCAATGCCTTTCGGCTTCACGTGGCCGAGCGCCTCAGGCCTGAGCGCCTGTCCACCGAAGACGGCGCAGCGACGCTCACGGCGCTGACCGCCGCGACCGTCGCCGCTGTCGTGCCCCTGCTGCCGCAGCGCCCGGAAACCTGGGTGGTGGCGGGCGGTGGCGCGCGCAACGGGACGTTGCTGCGCATGCTGGGCGAAGTCCTGTCGCGGCCGGTCCTGCCGGCGGATGCGGTGGGGTGGTCCGGCGATGCGCTGGAGGCCCATGCATTCGGATTCCTGGCGGTGCGTGCGGTCAGGGGACTACCGCTGACTTTTCCCACGACCACCCGTGCGCCGGTGCCGTTGACCGGAGGCGTGATTTTCGACGGCCCCTAGGGTGCAATTGGGATGCATGTCCAATCGGCTGGATAAATCCAGCCGGGACCGCTGCGGTGGGATCACGAGTGCCCCCAACGGAGGCAGATGGCCGGGTCAAGCCCGGCCATGACGCTATAGAGAAGGGCGTGTCAGGCCGCGCTGTCCTTGCGGGTGCCGGGCAGGCGCTTGTCGAGATAGGTGCCGACAATGCCCATCAGCTCGTCGACCTTGCCGTCGAAGAAGTGGTTCGCGCCGGGCAGGATCTGCTGCTCGATGACGATGCCCTTCTGGGTCTTCAGCTTCTCCACCAGGGTCGCCACCGCCGTGGTGGGCACCACCGCGTCCTTGTCGCCATGGACGAACAGGCCGGAGGAGGGGCAGGGGGCGAGGAAGGAGAAGTCGTAGAGGCTCGCGGGCGCGGCCACCGAGATGAAGCCTTCCACCTCGGGCCGGCGCATCAGGAGCTGCATGCCGATCCACGCGCCGAACGACACGCCGGCGATCCAGCACGCGCGCGCATCCGGGTTCACCGATTGGGCCCAGTCGAGCGCGGCGGCCGCGTCGGAGAGTTCGCCGGTGCCGTGGTCGAACGAGCCCTGGCTGCGGCCGACGCCCCGGAAATTGAACCGGAGCACCGAGAAGCCCCGGTTCACGAACTGGTAATAGAGGTTGTACACCACCGGATTGTTCATCGTCCCGCCGAACTGCGGGTGGGGATGAAGAATGATGGCGATGGGAGAATTGCGCGTCTTGGCGGGCTGATAGCGGCCCTCAAGCCGCCCCTTCTCGCCGGTGAAGATGACTTCAGGCATAGGACGTCCGCAACCTTCTGGGCGTCTCGGCGAAATCGGCGGGTGCAGCTCCGGCCAGGGGAGGCAAGCACCTGCGAGACGTCCACCCGGAGACGTCTTGACTTGGCCGGAGGGTCCGCCTATCTATTTAGAATAATTCTAATTTTCCCCGGCAGAGCGCGAAACGGTATCGTCGCTGCATGTCGCGGAACGGGTGAAGTCTGACGTATGACCGAGATCGGGCGCAATTGCAAGCCTTGGCTCGGGCGGGCGCTTGCGTGCCACGCCGGCCGGAGGATTGCGCCATGACCGCGCCGGTTTCTCCCCGTCCCGGCGCCCCTTCGCGGCGCGCCTTCCTGGACCACAACGCCACGTCTCCGCTGCGCCCGGAGGCGCGCGCGGCCATGCTGGACGCGCTAACCGAGCCCGGAAACGCGTCCTCCGTCCACACGGACGGCCGCGCTGCGCGGGCGCGCCTGGAGCAGGCGCGGACCGAGGTTGCGGGCCTTGCGGGGGCGCAGAAGACAGGCGTGGTCTTCACCTCCGGCGCCACCGAGGCCAACGCGCTTATCCTTCATCCCGAGCTGGACATTGCCGGCCGGCCCGTCACCTGCGACGTGCTCCTCATTAGCGCCGTCGAGCATCCCTCGATCCTGCGCGGCCACCGTTTCCCGGCGGACCGGGTGGAGGTGCTGCCGGTGGATGCGGCGGGCCGCATCGACCTCGACGCGCTCGATGAGGCCTTGACGCGACATGCCGGGCAGGGCCGCCGCGCCCTCCTGTCGCTGATGCTGGCAAACAACGAGACGGGCGTGATCCAGCCGGTGGCGGAAGCTGCACGGCGGGCGCAGGCCCATGGGGCGGTCGTGCACTGCGATGCGGTTCAGGCCGCGGGGCGGCTGCCGCTGGATATCTATGCGCTGGGCGTGGATTTCCTCACCTTCTCTTCCCACAAGATCGGCGGGCCCCAGGGCGCGGGCGCGCTGGTGGCGCGCCACGCGGACAGCCGCGCGCGCATCGCGCTCATCGGTGGCGGCGGGCAGGAGCGGGGCCGGCGTGCCGGCACGGAAAATATCGCCGCGGTGGCGGGTTATGGGGCCGCAGCCCGTGCGTCGGGCGCGGATCTGGCCCGCGAATCCGTCCGGTTGAAGGGGTTGCGCGATCGGCTCGAACAAGAGATTGTGCGGCAACTCCAGGGCACGCAGATCGTGGGCGCGGATGCTGAGCGTCTGCCCAACACGTCCTGCGTGATTTTTGCCGGTGTAAAGGCCGAAACCCTGGTGATTGCGCTCGATCTTGCCCATGTATCGGTAAGCGCCGGGTCCGCCTGCTCCTCTGGCAAGGTCGGACCCTCGCATGTGCTCGCTGCCATGGGATATGCGGGCGATGCGGCGAGCGGGGCGATCCGCCTCTCGCTCGGCTGGTCGAGCAGCGAAGAGGATGTGGATCTGGCGCTCGCGGCCTTGGGCCGCGCGGTGCCGCAGCTTCAAAACCGTCCGGTACGGGCGGCCTAAGGGACTTGACCGGCGGGCCTTGACCCCGCGCGGGAGAGGAGACGAGAAGATGCCTGCTGTCCAGGAGACGGTCGAACGCGTTCGGTCGATCGACGTCGACCAGTATAAGTACGGGTTCGTTACCGATATCGAGAGCGAGAAGGCCCCGAAGGGCCTGAACGAGGATACCGTCCGCTACATCTCGGCGAAGAAGAACGAGCCGGAATGGATGCTGGAATGGCGCCTCGACGCGTTCCGGCGGTGGCTGACCATGGAAGAGCCCACCTGGGCGCGGGTGAGCTACCCGAAGATCGACTTCCAGGACTATTATTATTATTCCGCGCCGAAGAAGAAGGACGGCCCGAAGTCGCTCGACGAGATCGACCCAGAAATCCTTGCCACCTATGAGAAACTGGGCATTCCGCTGCGCGAGCGCGAGATCCTGCTCGGCATCGAGAACCCGTCCTCGCGCGTTGCGGTGGATGCGGTGTTCGACAGCGTCTCGGTGGCCACCACCTTCAAGGCGGAGCTGGCCAAGGCCGGCGTGATCTTCTGCTCCATCTCGGAAGCCATCCGCGAGCATCCCGATCTGGTGCGCCAGTATCTCGGCTCCGTGGTACCGGTCTCCGACAATTTCTACGCGACGCTCAACACGGCGGTCTTCTCGGACGGCTCGTTCGTCTACATCCCCAAGGGCGTGCGCTGCCCCATGGAGCTGTCCACCTATTTCCGCATCAACGAGCGCAATACCGGCCAGTTCGAGCGCACCCTCATCATCGCCGATGAAGGCGCCTATGTGAGCTATCTGGAAGGCTGCACCGCCCCCCAGCGCGACGAGAACCAGCTTCACGCCGCCGTGGTCGAGCTGGTGGCGCTGAAGGATGCCGAGATCAAGTACTCCACCGTCCAGAACTGGTATCCCGGCGACAAGGACGGCAAGGGCGGCATCTACAATTTCGTCACCAAGCGCGGCGACTGCCGGGGTGATAATTCCAAGATCTCCTGGACCCAGGTGGAGACCGGCTCGGCCATCACCTGGAAGTATCCGAGCTGCATCCTGCGTGGCGACAACAGCCAGGGCGAGTTCTATTCCATCGCCATTTCCAACGGCTACCAGCAGGTGGATTCGGGCACCAAGATGATCCATCTCGGCAAGAACACGTCGAGCCGCATCATCTCCAAGGGCATCGCCGCCGGTCGCTCGGAGAACACCTATCGCGGCCAGGTGACGGCGCACCGCCGGGCCACCAATGCCCGCAACTTCACGAACTGCGATTCGCTGCTCATCGGCGACAAGTGCGGCGCGCACACCGTGCCGTATATCGAGGCGAAGAATTCCAGCGCGGTCTTCGAGCACGAGGCGACCACCTCGAAAATCTCCGAGGACCAGATGTTCTACTGCCTCCAGCGCGGCCTCTCCTCCGAGGAGGCGGTGGCGCTGATCGTCAACGGCTTCGTGAAGGACGTGCTCCAGCAACTCCCCATGGAGTTCGCCGTGGAGGCGCAGAAGCTGATCTCCGTGAGCCTCGAAGGCTCGGTGGGCTGATCGCACGATTGGGATAGGGATGGCCGGGTCGAGCCCGGCCATGACGCAAACGGACAGCGCCTCTCATCATCATGCCCGGCTTGAACCCGGGCATCTGCGAGACGGCCGCGCCAGACAGAACGGAAACGGAAATGGCTCTGCTTGAGATCAAGAACCTGCACGCCCAGATCGAGGACAACCAGATCCTGCGCGGCCTCGACCTCTCGGTGAATGCCGGTGAGGTGCACGCCATCATGGGGCCGAACGGCTCTGGCAAGTCCACGCTCTCCTACGTCCTCGCCGGCAAGCCGGACTATGAGGTGACCGAGGGCGAGGCGCTGCTGGACGGGCAGGACTTGCTGGAGATGGACCCGGACGCGCGCGCGGCCGCCGGCCTGTTCCTCGCGTTCCAATACCCCATCGAAATCCCGGGCGTCGCCACCATGACGTTCCTGCGCACCTCCATCAACGCGCAGCGCAAGGCGCGCGGCGAGGCGGAGCTGTCCACCCCCGATTTCCTTCGCCTCGTGAAGGAGAAGGCCGGCCATCTCGGCATCAGCCAGGAGATGCTCCGGCGCGGTGTGAATGTGGGCTTCTCCGGCGGCGAGAAGAAGCGCAACGAAATCCTCCAGATGACCCTGCTCCAGCCGAAGCTCTGCATCCTCGACGAGACCGATTCCGGCCTCGACATCGACGCGCTGAAGGTGGTGTCGGAAGGGGTGAATGCGCTGCGCGCGCCGGACCGGGCCATGGTGGTGATCACCCACTACCAGCGCCTGCTGGAATATATCGTGCCCGACGTGGTGCACGTGATGCACAAGGGCCGCATCGTCCGCTCGGGCGGCAAGGAGCTGGCCCTGGAACTGGAAGCCTCGGGCTACGCCGCCTACGGCCAGGACGCGGCGTGAGGACGAACCCATGAACGTCCAGAACCAGCCTTTGCGCACCGCCGCCGAGCAGGCGCTCCTGGCCCTGCTGGAGCAGCGCGTGGCGGACGATGCCCTCGAGGGGCCGCTCTCCGCGCGCATCGACGAGCTGCGCCGCTCAGCGCTCACCGCCTTCGCCGCCCACGGCCTGCCGCACCGGCGCGTGGAGGAATGGAAGTATACCGACCTGCGCGTCCTGATGCGCACTGCCGCGCCGCCCGCCGGCCCGCTCGACGCGGCGGCGGATGCTGAGGGGAATTTCCGCGCGGTCTCCTTCCCCGAGACGCGCCGCATCCTGTTCGTGAACGGCCAGCTCTGCCGCGCTCATTCGGACCTCGCCGCCCTTGAGCCGGGGCTGACCGTGGTGCCGCTCGCGAGCGCGCTCGCCGGCGGCCACGGCGCCGTGGAGAAGTTCGGCACCCTGGCGCCGCAGCGCTATGACGGCATTCTCGCCCTCAACACCGCCTATCTCGGCGAGGGGCTGGTGATCCAGGTGGCGGACGGCGCGAAGATCGCGCGGCCGCTGCACATCGCCCACGTCTTCACCGACAGCGACATCGCCGCCACCTTCACCCGCCGGGTGGTTGAGGTGGGCGCGGGCGCCGAGGTGACCCTGGTGGAGAGCTTCCAGGGCCGCGACGGCGTCGCCTACCAGACCAATGATGCCCTTGAGCTGTTCGTCGGCGACGAGAGCCATGTGGATTATGTGCGCCTCCAGGAGGAGAGCGAGACGGCGCTTCATTTCGCGACCGTCATGCTGGAGATCGGCCGCAACGCCAATTTCCACTCCTTTGGCCTCACCACCGGAGCCCAGGCCTCGCGCGTCAGCCTCTATGGGCGCTTCGCGGGCACCCACTCCCATGCCGGCATTCGAGGCGCGACCCTACTGAAGGATCGCCAGCATGCGGACGTGACGCTGCTGCTGGACCATGCGGTGGCCCATTGTGAGAGCCGCGAGCTGTTCAAGAGCGTGCTGGCGGACGAGGCCCATGGCGTGTTCCAGGGCAAGATCGTGGTGCGCCCCGACGCCCAGAAGACCGACGGGCGCATGATGAGCCAGGCGCTCCTCCTCGGCGAGACCGCCGAGATGGACAACAAGCCAGAGCTGGAAATCTTCGCAGACGACGTCCAGTGCGGCCACGGCGCCACGGCGGGCGATCTCGACGAGGACCTGCTGTTCTATCTCATGGCGCGCGGCATTCCCCCGAAGGAGGCCGAGGCGCTGCTGATCCAGGCCTTCGTGGGCGAGGCGCTGGAATTCGTGGAGAATGACGGCCTGCGGGATGCGCTGATCGCGCGGGCCGAAGGCTGGCTGAAGAAACGGGCCGGCTAGGCGCTAGGCGCGCCCGTCCCCGTCATGGCCGGGCTCGACCCGGCCATCTCTTGGGGTTCCGGGCGGCGCCTCGATGGAGGGAGATCCCCGGGTCGAGCCCGGGGATGACGGTCTCTAGAGTAATGGACATCATTCCATGACCAAGACGCATCCCGCCGTTGCCAACGGCACGTACGACCTCGACGCCGTCCGCGCGGATTTCCCGGCGCTGGCGCTGACCGTGAACGGCCATCCGCTCACCTATCTCGACAATGCCGCCTCCGCCCAGAAGCCGCGCCAGATGCTGGACCGCATGGTGAAGGCCTATGAGAGCGAATATTCCAACGTCCATCGCGGCCTGCACTATCTCGCCAATGCCGCGACCGAGGGCTTCGAGCAGGCGCGCGAGACCGTGCGCGCCTTCCTCAACGCCGCCTCGGTGGACGAGATCATCTTCACCCGCTCGGGCACCGGCGCCATCAATCTCGTCGCCAATTCGCTCGGCCAGTCCATCCAGGCGGGGGACGAGATCGTCCTCTCCATCATGGAGCACCATTCCAACATCGTGCCCTGGCACTTCCTGAGGGAGCGCAAGGGCGCGGTGATCAAATGGGCGCCGGTGAACGAGGACGGCTCGTTCGACCTCGACGCCTTCGAGGCGCTGCTGAGCCCTAAGACCAAGATCGTCGCCGTCACCCACATGTCCAACGTGCTCGGCACGGTGACGCCGGTGAAGGAGATCGCCCGTGCCGCCCATGCGGTGGGCGCCAAGGTGCTGGTGGACGGCTGCCAGGGCGCGGTCCACATGCCCGTCGACGTGCGCGACCTCGACGTGGATTTCTACGCCGTCACCGGCCACAAGCTCTATGGGCCGACTGGCATCGGCGCGCTCTACGGCAAGCTGGATCTCCTCGCCGAGATGCCTCCCTATGAGGGCGGCGGCGAGATGATCCGCGAGGTGAGCGAGGACCGCGTCACCTATGCGGCCCCGCCCCACCGCTTCGAGGCGGGGACGCCGGCCATTGTGGAAGCCATCGGCCTCGGCGCGGCGCTGGACTATATCAACAGCCTCGGCCGCGAGCGCATCGCCGCTCACGAGCACGAGCTGTCGCTCTATGCCCACGAGCGTCTCGGGGCCATGAATAGCCTGCGCATCATCGGCACGGCGGCGGGGAAGGGGGCCATCATCTCGTTCGAGATGAAGGGCGCCCATCCGCATGATGTGGCGACCGTGCTGGATCGTTATGGGGTTGCCGTTCGGGCAGGAACCCATTGCGCCCAGCCGCTTCTCGCACGATATGGGACGACGGCGACCTGCCGCGCATCACTATCACTCTATAATAGCCGCGCCGACGTGGACCGCCTTGCACAGGCCCTTCTGAAGGCGCAGGATTTGTTCTCATGACCGAGACCTTGACCGAAAACCCGAATACCCCGGCCATCTCCTCGAAGATTCCCGAGGCGGAGTTGACGCGGCTCACCGACGACATCGTCGCCGCGCTGAAGACCGTCTACGATCCGGAAATCCCGGTGGACATCTACGAGCTCGGCCTCATCTACAAGGTGGACATCGCCGACGACCGCTCGGTGGCCGTTGAGATGACGCTCACCACCCCCAACTGCCCGTCCGCCGCCGAGCTTCCCGGCATGATCGAGAATGCGGTGGCCTCCGTGGAGGGCATTGGCGGTGTGACCGTGGACGTGACCTTCGACCCGCCCTGGGACCAGGGGCGCATGTCGGAAGAGGCCCGGGCCACGCTCAATCTGTGGTGATTTCCTAGAGAGGCCTGTCATGCCCGGGCTTGACCCGGGCATCTCCCGGAGTGGAGAGAGATCCCCGGATCAAGTCCGGGGATGACGGCATCCAAGGTAACGCCCCTTTACACCCCCCACGCCTCCACCAGCCCCCGCATTTCCGCTTCCGGGTCCGCCGCCCGCATCACCCCGCCCATGACCGCGCCACCCGCCACCCCCGCAGCCTTGCAGCGGGGCAGCGTCGACGCATCGATGCCGCCCAGCGCCAGCAGCGGCACGCGGCAGGCGGATACGAGGCGCGCCAATCCCGCCTCCTCCAGCGCCGGCCCATAGCCGGGCTTCGACGCCGTCTCGAAGGCGGGGCCGGCCACCACATAATCGAGCACGGCCGGATCGGCGGCCGTCGCCTCCTCCACAGAATGGATGGATTGCCCCACGAGCGCCGCCTTGCCCAGCCGCGCGCGCGCCGCCGCTGCGTCCGCTCCGGCCGGCAGGTGCACGCCGTCCACCGCCGCATGCGCGGCAAGGTCGGCGCTGCCATGGAGGGTCACCAGCGCATCGAACGGCGCCGCCAGCACCCGAATGCCGGCGGCGAGCGCCGCTTGCTCCTCGTCCGGCAGGTCCTTCTCCCGCACGCTGATCCAGCGCACGCCCCCCGCCAGCGCCGCGCCGGCAACGGCCAAAAGCTCGCCCTTTGCCTGGGAGCGGTCGGTGATGAGGAGGAGGGGCGGGGAGGGGAGCATCGGGAAGGTCGCCGAACAGCCGGGAGCGGAACGCCGCCATAGTGCGGCAGGCCCTCCTTTCCGTCCATGCGGGTCAGCCATGCCGCGACTATGCTGGTGTCGTCGCGGCAGATCCGAGGTAAGGAGGGATGGCGGGGTGTCGGCGCCGGTGGCCGACCGTCATTGCGGGGAATTTCATCGTGGCCGATACCGTCTCGCTCGTCTCGCCGCCCGGCCCTGCTCCGGCCGGCGACCTGAAGGAAATGGTCCGCCAGTTCACGCCCAACTGGTTCGGCGCCACCATGGGCACGGGCGTGCTCGCCTTGGCCCTCAACCAGTTCCCGCTGGAGATCCCGGTTCTCCACGATGTGGGCCGCGCGCTGTGGCTGATGAATATCGCCCTCTTCATCCTGTTCAGCTGCATGTATGCGGCGCGCTGGATCTTCTTCTTCGACGGCGCGAGGCGCATCTTCCAGCACCCAGTGGTGTCCATGTTCTTCGGCACCATCCCCATGGGGCTCGCCACCATCATCAACGGCTTTGTCGCCTTCGGCATCCCCATGTGGGGAGACACGGCGCTGGAGATCGCCCATGTGCTGTGGTGGGCGGATGTGGCCATGGCGGTGGCCTGCGGCCTGCTGATCCCGTTCCTCATGTTCACCCGCCAGGAGCACAGCCTGGAGAAGATGACCGCGGTCTGGCTGCTGCCCATCGTGGCGGCGGAGGTGGCAGCGGCGAGCGGCGCGCTCCTCGTGTCCCATCTCGGCCCGGTCGAGGGCTACAACGTGCATATCATCAGCTATGCGCTGTGGGCCTTCTCGGTGCCCGTCGCCATGAGCATCCTGGTGATCCTGCTGCTGCGCCTCATCCTCTACAAGCTGCCGGCGCGCGAGATGGCGGCCTCCTCCTGGCTCGCCCTTGGCCCCATCGGCACCGGCGCGCTCGGCCTTCTGCTGTTCGGCTTCAACGCGCCCGCCATATTCACGGCGCAAGGCATGCCGGCCATGGGGGATGTGGGCCTGGGCATCGGCATCGTCGGCGGCACCATCCTGTGGGGCTATGGCGCCTGGTGGCTGATGCTGGCCGTGTTGAAGACGATCCGTTACGTGCGCGAGGGGATGCCGTTCAATATCGGCTGGTGGGCCTTCACCTTCCCGCTCGGCGTCTATTCGCTCGCCACCCTGGCGCTGGCGCGGGCGACCCATCTCCCGCTCTTTTCCGTGATAGGCGGCGTCCTCATCGTCTGCCTCGCCGCCTTCTGGCTCCTGGTGATGGTGCGCACCCTGCACGGCGCATGGCGCGGCTATCTCTTCTTCTCCCCGTGCCTCGTCTCCGGCGTCGCGCCCATCGAGCCGTTGCCGAAGCAGGTCTGATGGCCGCGCGGGGCGAGGTCAGGGACCCGTGGGGCACATGGCGAAGAGGGTGCCGTTGTAGAGCATCAGCGCCATCCCCTTCAGCTCGACCGTGACCTCTTTCCCGCCCGCCTTCGGCGCAGGGGTGCATGCGGCCATCCGGGCGGAGAAGCGCCCCGGGCCGGTCTGGGTCCAAGCCGGCATGTCGCACGCGATCTTGGCCTTGGGGGTGACCTCGCGGATCGTCGGCGGCGTCACCTCTATGTAAGTGCGAGGCGCCGCACACAGCTTTTTCAGCGCGTCGCCCGTGGGCGCCGTCCCGCCGGGCGCCATCACCCATCGGCCAAGCATCATGGGGGCGGGCACGGCCACAGCCTGCGCAAAGGCGCTCTGGGAAACTGCGAAGGCGGAGATAGCCGCAAAGGCCCATGCGAGGGCCGTTCTCACCATCATGTTTTCCGTTCCTCAGTCATTCCGTCCGGGGGCTTTCCTATCCGGCCCGGTCCAAGGGAGGATGACGCTCAGGTGCCCACCAGCCCGAATTCAGGGCTCGACGCCTCGGCGTGGAGCTTCTTCGGGATGCGCCCGGAGAGCCGCGCGAGGCGCCCGCCGTCCACCGCGTGCCGAAAGGCGGCGGCCATGCGCACGGGATCGTGCGCCCTGGACACCGCGGTATTGAGCAGCACCGCCGCGCAGCCCAGCTCCATGGCGAGCGCGGCGTCGGAAGCCGTGCCGATGCCCGCATCCAGCACCACCGGCACCGGGGAGCGGGCGCAGATCAATTCGATCATGTGCGGGTTGGCGATGCCGAGGCCCGAGCCGATCATGGAGCCAAGCGGCATCACGGTGGCGGCGCCGAGATCCGCCAGCTTCTGGCAGGTGACGGGGTCGTCATTGCAATAAGGCAGCACCACGAAGCCGCGATTGACCAGCTCCTCGGTGGCTTTGAGCAGCTCCTCCACATTGGGATAGAGCAGCTCGCGATCGCCGATCACCTCCAGCTTCACCCAGTTGGTCTCCAGCGCCTCGCGCGCCAGTTCGGCAGTGAGGACGGCGTCCTTGGCGGTCTGGCAGCCGGCGGTGTTGGGCAGGATGTGAACGCGGCCGGTGAGGAGGTCGGTCAGGCTCTCCTCATAGCTCGCAAGGCTGATACGGCGGATGGAGGCCGTGGCCATCTCGGAGCCGGACGCCTCCAGCGCGTCGAGGAACACCTTCTGGTTGGGGTAGCCGGCGGTGCCGAGGAAAAGCCGCGAAGTGAAGCTGCGGCCGGCGATGACGAGGGGATCGGAAAAGGAAGTCATGTCTTGTCTTTCAGCAGGGTCTCAACCGCCCTGCCTGGCCTGGATGATCTCGATGGTGTCGCCAGCGGCGAGTTGCTGCTCGGCCCAGCGGGCACGCGGCACCACGGCACCATTCAGCGCCACGGCGATGCCCTTGCGGGCGGGATCGACGCCCTTGGCGTCGAGAAGGTCGGCGATGGTGGCAACGTCCAGAGCTTCGGGCGCGCCGTTCACGCGCAGATCGAGGAGGGTGGTCTGCATGGCCTACTCCGCCGCGGCGCGCGGGCGGAACCGGTCCGCGCCGAAGGGGGCGGCCAGCGGGTCGAGCCGGCCTTCGAGGATAAGTTCGGCCATCACCTTCGCCGTCACCGGCAGAAGGAGGATGCCGTTGCGGTGGTGGCCGGTGGCATAGACGAGCCCCTCCACTTCGCTCGGGCCCAGGATGGGCGCATCGTCCCGGCTGCCGGGGCGGAAGCCCACCCATTGCTCGATGATGGGCAGCTCCTCGATGGTGGGCAGCGCCCGCCAGGCATGGGTGAGCAGCGCAAGCTGCCCGCCGGCGGTGAGCTGCGTGTCGAAGCCCTTCTCCTCCACGGTCGCGCCGATAATGAGACGACCGTCTCTCCGGGGAACCATATAGGTGCCCGGCCCCCACAGCACATGATCGAGGACCGGATTGGCCGGATCCATCTGGAGCGCCAGCATCTGGCCCTTGATGGGGCGCACGGGCAGAGGCGCCACGGGGGCGATGTCCACCCCGCGCGACCATGCGCCGGCGGCGAGCACGATGATGTCCGCCTTGTGCAGTTCGCCGCCCACCATGACCCCGCGGCGGCTGGAGGCGGTCTCGACCTTGGTGACCGGCGCATCCTCATGGAGCAGCACGCCGGCCTTCAGAGCGGCCGCCTTCAGGGCGGCGGCGACCTTTCGGTTGTCCACCTGATGGTCCTCGGGGCACCAGAGCGCGCCTGCAAGCTGGGTGGCGAGATGGGGCTCGCGGCGCCGCGCCTCGGCGGCGGTGAGCCATTCCACCGGCAGGCCCAGTTTCTTCTGGAAGGCGTGCTGGTGGCGGAGTTTTGCCGCATCGTCGGCGGTGAGGGCGACCACAAGGGTGCCGCTCTCCCGCAGGTCCACCTTGAGGCCCGAGGCCGCTTCCAGCTCGGCGGCGAAGGCGGGCCAGAGGCGCTGGCTCTCGCGGTTGAGGTCGAGCAGCGTCTCCTCGCCGGGCTCGGCCTCGGCGCAGGCGGCAAGCATGCCGGCGGCGGCATGGCTCGCGCCCATGCCGGCCTTGCCGGAATCAAAAATGTCCACCCGGCAGCCCGCTTCCGCGAGCCGCCAGCCGATGGCAAGGCCGACCACCCCCGCGCCGACAATGGCGATGGTGGGACGGGACTTCACAATAGATGGGGGCGATAAGCTCTCGCTCATCGGCTCCTCCCTACGCTGGCATGATCCAGACAGGTTCGATGGGTATGATCTCAGCCATGCATTATGCATGGCACCCCAGGCCGTCCAGTTATTATCGCCGCTCTCTTCTGAGACGGCAAGGGGAACCGCGCCAAAGGGCCGCCAAGCCCGTTGCCGTAGAGTAATGTTCTTGTTATGTTCCGATCTGTATTCAGGAGGAGATGCCGCGCATGAAACTCTATTGGGCCCCGCACACCCGCGCCTTCCGCACGCTCTGGATGATGGAGGAGGCCGGCATTCCCTATGAGCGCGAGTTGGTCGACATCAACGACGGGTCGCTGCAAACCGAGCGCTACCGCGCCATCAACCCCATGATGAAGGTGCCCGCGCTGGAGCATGGTGAGGCGAAGATGGCCGAAAGCGGGGCCATCTGCGCCTATGTGGCGGACCTCGCCCCCGAGGCGAATCTCGCCCCGCCCATCGGCGATCCCGCGCGCGGGCGCTATCTGCACTGGATGTTCTTCGACGCCGCCTGCCTGGAGGCCGCCTTCGTGGAGCGGATGGCGAAAGTGGAGATTCCCTCCCGCGCCGCCGGCTGGGGCTCATTCGACCGCGTGATGGATGTGGTGGAAAACCTTATCTCGCCCGGCCCCTGGGTGCTGGGAGATCGTTTCAGCGCGGCCGACGTGATGCTCGGCAGCGACATCTGGTACGGCATCGAGCTCCTGAAGGTGATCAAGGACCACCCCATCCTTGAGGATTATTCGGCACGATGCGTGGCGCGCCCCGCCTTTCAACGGGCCGAGGCCATCGAGGCCGAGGCGCTGGCCGCCAAAGGCTGATTTCGCCACGATGCGGAGGGTATAAGGGAGGCATGTTGCCCTTCCGCCCCCTTATTCGCCGTGTCACCCACGGCCTAACCCTCGGCGTCCGCACCATCGTCCTCGATGGGGACGAGCGCGTGCTTCTGGTCCGCCACGGCTACGCCCCCGGCTGGCATTTGCCGGGGGGCGGGGTCGATGTGGGCGAGACCACGGAGGATGCGGCGCGGCGCGAGCTGCTGGAGGAGACCAACGTCTCCGCCACCGGGCCGCTTCTGCTTCTCGGCCTCTATTTCAACGCCCGATTCGGCAAGCGCGACCATGTGGCCTGCTACCGGGTGACGGGTTTCGTCTGCGGGGAGGTGCCGAAGCCGAATTTCGAGATCGCGGAGATGGGCTTCTTCGCGCTCCGGGCCCTGCCGGACGGCGTCTCGCCCGGCACGGCGCGCCGGCTGGCTGAGCTGCGCGGCGAGGCGGAGATGTCGCCATTGTGGTGATTTAGGTTCTTCCGGAGCCGTCATGCCCGGACTTGATCCGGGCATCTTTGCGTTACGGCGGGAGATCCCCGGATCAAGTCCGGGGATGACAATCCGCTGGCAGGGGCGGCGTCGCCAACAACACCGATTGGCCCCCGTGCGCGAAGGTCGTAATGTGCCCGCCGACGCATCGGGCACGGCGCAAATGCCCGTATTGCATGGCAAAACGAACCTGGGAGCGCCCTCCTGTGCTGGATCTGACCCATGCCGCCAGCGTGGCCAAGGAAGCCCGTTCGCTCCTTGAGCGCCTCGGCGTGCCGGCGCAGGCTCTCGACGGCGGCAGCCTCTCCGCGCGCTCGCCGCTGACCGGGGAAGAGGTCGCGCGGCTCACGGAAACGCCCGACGTCACCGAGGCCATCGGCAAGGCCCATTCCGCTTTCCTGAAATGGCGCACTGTGCCCGCCCCGCGGCGGGGGGAGCTGGTGCGGCTGCTGGGCGAGGAATTGCGCGCCGCCAAGGCCGATCTCGGCCGGCTCGTCACGCTGGAAGCGGGCAAGATCCTCTCCGAGGGCCTCGGCGAGGTGCAGGAGATGATCGACATCTGCGATTTCGCCGCCGGCCTGTCGCGCCAGCTCCACGGCCTCACCATCTCCACCGAGCGCCCCGACCACCGCATGATGGAGACGTGGCATCCCGCCGGCGTAGTGGGCGTGATCAGCGCATTCAACTTTCCAGTGGCGGTCTGGTCCTGGAATGCGGCGCTTGCTTTCGTCTGCGGCGATGCGGTGGTGTGGAAGCCGTCCGAGAAGACCCCGCTGACGGCGCTCGCCGTGCAGGCCCTGTTCGCGCGCGCGGCGGCGCGCTTCGGCGATGCGCCGGAAGGCCTCTCCACACTGATCCTGGGCGGGCGCGGCGCTGGCGAGAAGATCGTCGCCGACCCCCGCATCCCCATCGTCTCCGCCACCGGCTCTACCGCCATGGGCCGCGCGGTGGCGCCGCGCCTTGCGGAGCGGTTCGCGAAAGCCATCCTGGAGCTGGGTGGGAATAATGGTGTCATCGTCTGCCCCTCGGCGGACCTCGATCTGACCCTGCGCGCCGTCGCCTTCGCCGCCATGGGCACCGCCGGCCAGCGCTGCACCACGCTGCGGCGGTTGATGGTCCATGACAGCGTTTATGAGACGATCGTCCCACGTTTGCGGCGGGCCTATGGCTCCGTGACGGTGGGCGATCCGCGCGCGGCAGGAACCCTGGTCGGCCCGCTGATCGACCGCGATGCCTTTGCCGGAATGGAGCGCGCGCTCCAGGCGGCCCGCGCCGATGGCGGCCATGTCACCGGCGGGGAGCGCGTGGGGGCGGACGCGGCGCCCAATGCCTATTATGTGCGGCCCGCCCTCGTGGAGATGCCCGGGCAGACCGACGTCGTGAAGGCTGAGACCTTCGCGCCCATCCTCTATGTGCTGCGCTACAGCACCCTTGAGGAGGCCATCGCGCTCCACAATGACGTGCCCCAGGGCCTCGCCTCCTCCATCTTCACCACCGACCTGCGCGAGGCCGAGCGGTTCCTCTCCGTCGCGGGGTCGGACTGCGGCATCGTCAACGTGAATATCGGCCCCTCCGGCGCCGAGATCGGCGGCGCTTTCGGCGGGGAGAAGGAGACCGGCGGCGGGCGCGAGGCAGGTTCCGACAGCTGGAAGGCCTATATGCGCCGCGCCACCAACACCATCAATTACGGCACAACGCTGCCGCTGGCCCAGGGCGTCTCGTTCGACGTCGGCTAGAACCTTCAAGAGGAGAAAAGATTATGGCCGAGCCCGCTAAGCTGGACGACGCCCGCGCCTCCAAGGCCGGCTTCGACTGGCAGGATCCCTTCGACCTCGAAAGCCAGCTCACCGAGGAAGAGCGCCTGGTGCGCGACACCGCGCGGAACTATGCGCAGGAAAAGCTGCTGCCGCGCGTGACCTCCGCCTATCTGGATGAGCGCTTCGACCGCGAGATCCTGAACGAGATGGGCGCCCTCGGCCTGCTCGGCCCCACCATTCCGGAAGCCTATGGCGGCGCCGGCCTCGGCTATGTCTCCTACGGCCTTGCGGCGCGCGAGGTGGAGCGGGTGGATTCGGGCTACCGCTCCACCATGAGCGTCCAGTCCTCCCTCGTCATGCACCCCATCTATGCCTATGGCGATGAGGCGCAGCGCAAGAAATACCTGCCCAAGCTCGCCTCCGGCGAATGGATCGGCTGCTTCGGCCTCACCGAGCCGGATGCGGGCTCCGACCCCGGCGGCATGCGCACCCGGGCCGAGAAGATCGATGGCGGCTACCGCCTCAACGGCGCGAAGATGTGGATCTCCAACGCTCCCGTGGCCGATGTGGCGGTGATCTGGGGCAAGTCCTCGGCCCATGGCGACCAGATCCGCGGCTTCCTGGTGGAGCGCGGCGCCAAGGGCTTCTCCACGCCGAAGATCGAGAAGAAGCTCTCGCTGCGGGCTTCCATCACCGGCGAGGTGGTGCTGGAAAATGTGGAGATTCCCGAAGAGAACCTTCTTCCCAACGTCTCCGGCCTGAAGGGGCCGTTCGGCTGCCTCAACCGGGCGCGCTACGGCATCGGCTGGGGCGCGCTGGGCGCGGCGGAAGCCTGCCTTGCCGCCGCCCGGCAATACACGCTGGACCGCAAGCAGTTCGGCCGGCCGCTCGCCGCCACCCAGCTGGTGCAGAAGAAGCTGGCGGACATGTCCACCGACATCGCCTTCGGCCTCCAGGCGTGCTTGCGCGCCGGTCGCCTCTTCGACGAGGGACGGCTTGCGCCGGAGACCATCTCCTACCTCAAGCGCAACAATTGCCAGAAGGCGCTGGAGATCGCCCGCATCGCCCGCGACATGCACGGCGGCAACGGCATTTCCGCCGAGTTCCACGTGATGCGCCACGCGGCGAACCTGGAGACGGTGAACACCTATGAAGGCACCAGCGATATCCATGCGCTGATCATCGGCCGGGCCATTACGGGCATCCAGGCGTTCTTCTGAGCAGCGACCCCTCCCGCGCCGTGTACTCCCTCTCCCCTGCAAGCGGGAGAGGGGATTCCGGTTGCGAAGAGGGCGTGCCCTCACAACGATCCATTGAAGAGAAATTTCCGAAATGTCCGCACCCCTTGCCGGCGTCCGCGTCCTTGAGCTTGCCCGCATCCTCGCCGGCCCCTGGGCGGGGCAGCTTCTTGCCGATCTCGGCGCGGAGGTGATCAAGGTGGAGCGGGCGGGGGCGGGGGACGATACGCGCGGCTGGGGTCCGCCCTTCGCCACGGGGGCGGACGGCGCACCCATCGGTGCCGCCTATTTCCACGCCACCAATCGCGGCAAGAAATCCATCGAGGTGGACTTCGACAGCGCGGAGGGGCAGGCCACCGTGCGCGCGCTGGCGGCGCGCAGCGACGTGCTGATCGAGAATTTCAAGGTGGGCGGCCTCGTCAAGTTCGGGCTCGATTATGAGAGCCTGAAAAAGGTCAATCCGCGCCTGATCTATTGCTCCGTCACCGGCTTCGGCCAGACCGGCCCCTACGCGCCGCGCGCCGGCTACGATTATCTCGTGCAGGGCATGGGCGGGCTCATGGACCTCAATGGCGAGGCCGAGGGCGAGCCGCAGAAGGTGGGCGTGGCCGTGGCCGACATCTTCACCGGCCTCTATTCCGTGACCGGCATCCTCGCCGCCTTGCACCGAAGGGGAGAGACCGGGGAGGGCGCGCGCATCGACATGGCGCTTTTGGACACGCAGGTGAGCGTGCTCGCCAACCAGGCGCTCAATTATCTCGTCTCCGGCGAGGTGCCTCACCGCATGGGCAATGCGCACCCCAACATCGTGCCCTATCAGGTCTTCCCCGCGGCCGACGGGCACCTCATCGTCGCCGTTGGCAATGACGGCCAGTTCGCCCGCTTCTGCGCCGTGCTCGGCGCCCCCGATATCGCGCTCGACCCGCGCCATCTCAACAATGCCGACCGCGTGCGCAACCGCGACACGCTGTGCGCGACGCTCGCCGACCTTACCGCAAAATTCGCCCGCGACGACCTCCTCGCGCGCCTGGAAGGGGTGGGGGTGCCGGCGGCGCCCATCAATTCCATCGACCAGGTGTTCGAGGATCGTCAGGTGATCCATCGCGGGCTGAAGACCATGCTTCCGGAGGCGGGCGGCGGCACCATGGCCAGCGTCGCCAGCCCCATCGTCATGGACGGCGTGCGCATGGTCGCCGCCAATGCCAGCCCGCGCCTCGGCGCGGACACGGATGCCATTCTTGCCTCGCTTGCCCAGGAAGCCGACGCATGACCCCTTCCTTGAAGCCCCGCACCGGCGGGCAGCTCATCGTCGATCAGCTCCTGGCCCAGGGGGTGGAGCGCATCACCTGCGTGCCCGGGGAGAGCTATCTGGCGGTGCTGGACGCGCTGCATGACGCATCCATCGACGTGCTGGTGTGCCGCAACGAGGGCGGTGCCGCCATGATGGCGGACGCCTATGGCAAGATGACCGGGCGGCCGGGCATCTGCTTCGTCACGCGCGGCCCCGGCGCCACCAATGCGAGCCCCGGTCTGCACATCGCCTCGCAGGATTCCACGCCGCTCATCCTGTTCGTGGGGCAGGTGGAGCGCGGCATGCGGGAGCGCGAGGCGTTCCAGGAGCTGAACTACAAGGCCGTGTTCGGCTCCATCGCCAAATGGGTGGTGGAGATCGAGGAGGCCGCGCGCATCCCCGAACTGGTGGCGCGCGCCTTCCGCGTCGCCCTGCAGGGCCGGCCCGGCCCCGTCGTGGTGGCACTGCCGGAAGACGTGCTCACCGACATGGCCGAAGTGGCGGACGCGCCCTATGTGGAGCCGGCCGAGCCCTATCCTTCGCCCGCCGCCATGGCGCAGTTCGCCGACATGCTGCGGGCGGCGGAGCGGCCGCTGGTAATCCTCGGCGGCACCCGCTGGACGCAAGAGGCGCGCGACCAACTTGCGGGCTTCGCCGCGCGCTGCGCGCTGCCCATCGCCACCTCATTCCGCCGGGCGGACCGCTTTCCCTCCGACCATCCCTGCTATGTGGGCGATGTGGGCATCGGCCCCAACCCCAAGCTCGCGGCGCGGGTGAAGGAGGCGGATCTCCTCGTGCTGCTGGGCGCCCGCATGTCGGAGATGCCCTCCTCCGCCTATACCCTCATCGACATCCCGAACCCGCGCCAGAAGCTGGTGCAGGTGCATTCCGGCGCGGAGGAATTGGGGCGGGTCTACCAACCCGCGCTCGCCATTGAGGCGACGCCGGGGGCGTTCGCGTCGGCGCTGGAGGCCCTGCCGTCCCCGCCCCGGGGCAAATGGGAGGAGGCGACCCGTGAGGCGCACGCGCAGTTCCTCGGCTGGACCGAGACGCCCGCTACGCTGCCGGGGGATTTCCAATATGGCGAGGTGGTCAAGGCGCTGCGCGAGCAGCTTCCTGCCGACACCATCATCTGCAACGGGGCGGGCAATTACGCCACCTGGCTGCACCGCTATTACCGCTTCCGGACCGGCGGTATCCAGCTTGCCCCTACGTCCGGCTCCATGGGCTACGGCATTCCGGCGGGCGTGATGGCGAAGCGCCAGTTTCCCGAGCGCACGGTGATCGCCTTCGCCGGCGACGGCTGCTACCTCATGAACGGGCAGGAATTCGCCACCGCCGTGCAATACGGCATCCCGGTCATCATGGTGGTGGTGGACAACGGCATGTACGGCACCATCCGCATGCACCAGGAGCGGGAATATCCTGGCCGGGTCTCCGCAAGCCGTCTCGTCAACCCCGACTTTGCCGCCTATGCCCGCGCCTTCGGCGGCCATGGCGAGACGGTGGTGAAGACGGAAGACTTCCTGCCCGCCTTCGAGCGGGCGCAGGCGAGCGGCCTGCCCGCCATCCTCCACTGCAAGCTCGACCCGGAGGCGATCACGCCCGCGCGGACCCTCACCGCGATCCGGGAAGAGGCGCAGGCGCGGGGGTGAGGGGCGCTGCCTGGCCCGTTCAGCCGCCATGTCGCTCAAACGAAACGCCCCGCTCCGGGGTCTGGAGCGGGGCGTGCGGCCAGTGTGCTGGCCAGCGCCGAACCTCGCATCGTGTTTCGTAAGTCCGAGGCGACGCCAGACTAGCCTGAGGGCACGCCGCGCGTCCCCGCCATGTCATTTTTTGGCTAACGCCGACATCCGCTTCACATGTTGGGGAAGAGCCGCCCCCGGAAGACGCCGCTTCCAGGGCTGTGCCGGCAGGGTCACGCGAAAGCGTCCGGATCTCAGCTCTCAGTGCCCAAAGCGTGCTCAGTGATAAGGCCGATCAATTGCACGAGCTGCCAGATGGTTGCGGCCGCAACGGCCCACTGGGCGGCGAAGCCCAGCATGCTTTCATGGGTGAGATGATCGCGAAGGGCGTTCACAAAAAGTCCGCCGAGAAGCCAGTCAAAGGCGGCAGCTATGACTACCGCCTTTGTGAATATATTCATGAAAAGAGCCATGTCCGTCCCCAGAGTCCCTTAGCAGAATGGGGCTGATATTGCGGCGCACCATTAGGGCATGAGCTTTGCCATGTCATCGTGGTCGACCGTATTTATTGTTGCGCTACGCGCATACCTGGATTGCAAGCCAAGGAGGTGAACCGGAATGCTGCAGCTCAAGCCCGGCGCATCATTTTTATCGCAGTGCACAATTCATGAGGAAATGCAGGGACTTCCTCTGCCTACCAATGGTTGATTTCGGCAGCTGTTTTGCGCCCTCGATCGATCGCCCGCGCGCATGAGGGTGGCCAGGCATCACAGCGCTCCTTGAGCCCGCGGAGTCCGATCCGAATTTTCCCCTTGGGAAGGCCTGCTTCTTGCACGTTAGTCGTCTAAAATGACGACGCGCGCCGGAGGCCGCTTATGCCCTTCACACATCGCATCGGCCCGAAAAGCTACGTCTTCGCCGATCTGAGGGATCTCATGGCGAAGGCGACGCCCCTGCGCTCGGGCGACATGCTGGCCGGAATTGCGGCATCCACGGCGGAAGAGAATGTCGCCGCCCGCATGTGCCTTGCCGAAGTGCCGCTGAAGATATTCCTCTCCGAAGCGCTCATCCCTTATGAGGCGGATGAGGTCACGCGCCTCATCCTCGATACCCACGATGCTGCCGCCTTCGCTCCCGTCTCCGCCATGACCGTGGGCGATTTCCGCGACTTCCTGCTCTCCCATGAGGCAACATCCGAAGTGCTCGCGAAGCTGGCGCCCGGCCTCATGCCGGAAATGGCGGCGGCGGTGTCCAAGATCATGCGGAACCAGGACCTCATCCTGGTGGCGCGCAAATGCCGGGTGGTGACCCGCTTCCGCAACACCATCGGCCTGCCCGGCACCATGGCCGTGCGGCTCCAGCCGAACCATCCCACAGACGATGCGGCCGGCGTCTCCGCCGCCATCCTGGACGGGCTGCTCTATGGCAGCGGCGATGCGGTCATCGGCATCAACCCCGCCTCCGACAGCCTGCCGGTGATTGACCGCCTCCTGCGGCTCATGGATCAGGTGATCACCCGCTTCGAGATCCCCACGCAGAGCTGCGTGCTCACACACGTCACCACCGCCATCGAGTTGATGAACCGGAGCGCGCCGGTGGACCTCGTCTTCCAGTCCATCGCCGGCACGCAAGGCGCCAACCGTTCCTTCGGCATCGACCTCTCGGTGCTGAAGGAGGGCCATGACGCCGCCCGCGCGCTGAAGCGCGGAACGGTGGGCCAGAACGCCATGTATTTCGAGACCGGCCAGGGCTCGGCGCTCTCCGCCGGCGCGCATCATGGCGTCGACCAGCAGACCTGCGAGGCGCGGGCCTATGGGGTGGCGCGGGTTTTCGAACCGCTGCTGGTGAACACGGTGGTCGGCTTCATCGGCCCGGAATATCTCTATGACGGCAAGCAGATCATCCGTGCCGGGCTGGAGGATCATTTCTGCGGCAAGCTCCTGGGCGTGCCGCTGGGCGTGGACGTCTGCTACACGAACCATGCCGAGGCCGACCAGGACGACATGGACAATCTGCTCACGTTGCTGGCGGCGGCGGGCGTGACCTATGTGATGGGTATTCCCGGCGCCGACGACGTGATGCTGAACTACCAGTCCACCTCGTTCCACGACGCGCTCTATGTGCGCGAGGTGTTCGGCCTGAAGCGCGCGCCGGAATTCGAGGCGTGGCTCGCGCGCATGGGCATCACCGGCGCGGATGGCCGCCTTTTGCCGGCGAGCGCCGGCCACCCGCTGCTCGGCTTCGTGGAGCGGGCGGCATGATCGCCCGCGATCCCTGGCTCGCCTTCGCCCGGCACACGCCGGCGCGCATCGCGCTGGGGCGCACGGGCGCGAGCCTTCCCACCGAGGAGGTGCTTCGCTTCGCTTTGGCCCATGCGCAGGCGCGCGATGCGGTGCACACGCCCTTCGATGCGGAGGCGGTGGCGGCGGGCATCGCCGCCTTGCGCTTCGACACAGCGCAGGTCTCCAGCGCGGCGCCGACACGCGATGTCTATCTGCGCCGTCCCGATCTCGGCCGCCGGCTCTGCGATGCGAGCCGTGCCGTGCTGGCGGAGGCCGCGCGGGCGCCAGTGGACCTCGCTCTCGTGGTGGCAGACGGCCTCTCCTCCTCCGCCGTCCATGCGCAGGCCATACCGTTCCTCGCGGCCTTGAAGGGCTGGATCGAGCGGGAGAAATGGAGCGTCGCACCGGTGGTGGTGGCCGGGCAGGCTCGGGTGGCCCTGGGCGATGAGGCGGGGGATTTGCTCAAGGCGCGGGCGGTGGCGGTGCTGATCGGCGAGCGGCCGGGCCTGTCCTCGCCGGACAGCCTCGGGGTCTATCTCACCTTCGGCCCGCGTCCCGGCCTCTCGGATGCCGAGCGCAACTGCATCTCCAACATCCGCGGCGAGGGCCTGCCTCATGCCGCCGCCGCCTTCAAGCTTGCCTGGCTGCTGAAGGAGGCGTTCCGCAGGAACCTGACCGGCATCGACTTGAAGGATGACAGCGACTCGGTGTTGGAAGGGGGCCTTCCGCCGGCTTACCTGAAGTGATGAGACGCGCCTCGGCGCACGCGGCACGGGAATTGCCTTTTGTTTTCTGGGTCATACCCCAGAGGGGCCTGAAAAAGGAGGCTGGTATGAGCACGCAGAAAACTTCAGGTGTCAGCTACACCGTGGTGGATGTCGCTTATTTCGAGCAGCGTGCCCTGAAACGGCATGCGCGGGTCTGGTCGCTCTGGGCGCTGGGCGTCGGCGCGGTGATCTCGGGCCATTTCTCGGGCTGGAACCTCGGCCTCGCCTCGGGCGGATGGGGCGGCATGCTGATTGCCGCCATCCTCATCGCCATCATGTATCTGGGGCTCACCTTCTGCATCGCCGAGATGTCGCCTGCGCTGCCGCACACGGGGGCCGCCTATTCCTTCGCCCGCACCACCATGGGGCCGTGGGGCGGCTTCATCACCGGCCTATGCGAGAACGTGGAGTACGTGATCACCCCCGCCGTGGTGGTGTCCTTCATCGGCTCCTATATGGGCTCGATCTTCGGCACGCCGCCGGAATTCCAGCCGGTCTACTGGATCTTTGGCTACATCATCTTCGTGGGCCTCAACGTGGTCGGCGTGGAGCTGTCCTTCAAGGTGACTTTGGTGGTGACGCTGGCCGCGCTCGCCTGCCTCGTGGCCTTCTGGGTCAGCGCCATCCCGGTCATGGATTTCTCTCGCTGGGCGCTGAATATCGGCGTCGGTCCGGACGGCAAGGCGGTGGAACTGCCCAATGGCGGCGGTCCGTTCCTGCCCTTCGGCATCGGCGGGGCGCTCGCGGCCATGCCGTTCGCGGTGTGGCTGTTCCTCGCCATCGAGCAGCTCCCGCTGGCGGCGGAGGAATCCGTGGACCCGAAGACCGACATGCCCAAGGGCATCATGGCCGGCATGGCGACGCTCATCGTCTCGGCCTTCATGATCCTGTGGCTGAATTCCTCCGTAGCGAACGGCGCCTTCGGCCTCTCCACCTCGCTGGAACCCTTGCTGGACGGCTTCAAGGCAATCTACGGCACCGGCATCGCCAGCCTTCTGGCGCTGGTGGCGGTGGTGGGGCTGATCGCCTCCTTCCACACCATCATCTATGCCCAGGGCCGGCAGATCTATTCGCTTTCCCGCGCCGGCTATTTCCCGCGCGGCCTCTCCGTCACCCATGGCGGGCGCAAGACCCCGCACGTGGCCATGATCGCGGGCGCGGTGGTGGGCCTCGCCATCATGCTGGCCATCTGGTTCACGCTGGGGGTGGAGGCGGGCGCCGCCGCCATTGGCGGCACGCTGCTCAACATGGCAGTGTTCGGCGCCATGCTGTCCTACGTGATGCAGGCTTTGTCCTTCATCCTCATGCGGCGGAATATGCCCAATATCGAGCGGCCCTATCGCTCGCCGTTCGGTATCACCGGCGCGGTGCTGACCATCCTCATCGCTTTGGTCACCATCTATTTCCAGCTCTCCGACCCCATCTATCGCAACGGGGTGCTGGGGGTGGCCATCTGGTTCGCCGTGGGCATCGCCTATTTCGCCGCCTTCGGCCGCCACAAGCTGGTGCTCTCCCCCGAGGAGGAGTTCGCCATGTCCAAGGGCACCGCCGAATATAAGAGCTACTGAGGCGGAGGGCGTCCCGCGCGCGGGACGCCCTTACACCGGCTCCACCGAGACGACGCGGAAGGTGTGCGCCTCATCGTCATCGCGCACGGAGACATATTCGCCGACCCTGAAGCGCTCGTCGCCGAAGCGGAAGCCGGCCTCGTCGTCGCCAGTGCCGGAAATATCGTAGCGGAACGCCCAGCTCCCGCCGGGGCGGCGCACAAGATGGCCCACCTCGTCATTCTCGTTCGGGCGGAAGCGCACCACCCGGCACAGGTCGCGGTGCTTGGACCAGATCGCGGCCTCGATATGGCCGTCTTCGTTCAGGGGCGCGATGAAGGAATAGCCGAAATTCCGCGCGCCTTCCGGGTGGTCCTTCTCGCGCGCCAGCTCCAGGCGGATCTCGCGGAAATTGAGGGGCAGATGGGCCATGGGCGTTCCTCCTTGCCGAAGCGTCCTCCCATGACATGGCGTGGCAGCCGTGCCTTCGCCATGTCCTGCATCAAAGCCTAAGCTCCGCCCACGACGTAAAATTTGATCTAGCTCATGCGGGAACGCAGGCGGCCCGTGCTATACTAAAGTTGGCCTCTTTAGGGAGATGGACCCCATGGATACTTTGCCCCCGTTCCAAGCATGGGCTCAAGCATGGCAAGGGGCGACGCCTCCCGCCGCATGGCCCATGTCGGTCGCTCGCACCGTCTGGATCGACCTGCCGGTGGAAGTCGCCTCGCGGCTCCAGCGCTTCGCCGCCGCCCAGGCGCAGGACCAGATGCGCGTTTTCTCCGAGATGTCGACCCCGGACGGCACCGGCCTTGGCAACCCGCTCATGCGGCAGGCCACTTTCCTCCAGCAGTCGAGCCTCGCCTGGGGCACGGAGATGCTGGAAATCATGGAATTGTGCCAGGAGAAGCTGCTTAATACCGGGCGCGCGCCCTCCGACGCGCCGATCCACTATCCGAAGGCGGCGGCCTGAGCGCCGTCACGGAACGATCTCCGGGCTCATCGCCCGGCGCTGCGCCGACAGGCTGCTGCCGGCGGAGGCGGCGATGATGAGCCCGATGGCGAGCCATTGGCTCACTGAAAGGTGCTCGCCCAGAAACAGAAGGCCGGACAAGGCACCGAGCGCGGGCTCGCCGCTCATGAGGATGCTGAAGGTCTGTGTCGGCAGGCGCTTCAGCGCGAGCATCTCCAGCGAATAGGGCAGGGCGCTCGACAGGATCGCGACGCCGATGGCGGCGGGCAGCAGCGCGGGCGAGAGCATGTCCGCGCCGGCTTGGCTGATGCCCACCGGCAGCACCACCGCACTCGCCACCAGCATGCCGATGGACGCCACGGCGCCGCCATGGGCCTCTGCACCACTCTTCTGCCCGAACACGATGTAGAGCGCCCAGCACGCGCCCGCCGCCAGCGCAAAGCCCGCGCCGACGATGTCGAGATGCGCCGCCGCCCCGTGGAACGGCAGCAGGATGACCACGCCCGCCACCGCCATGGCCACATAGAGCCAATCCAGGGCCCGGCGGGAGCTCGCGACCGCCACCGCTAAGGGCCCGGTGAATTCCAGCGCCACCGCCACCCCCAGCGGGATGCGCGCCAGCGACATATAAAAGAGCAGGTTCATGCCCCCCAGCGCCGCCCCATAGATGAGGATGGGCCGCCAAGCCGCGCCCACGGGCCAATGCCGCCACGGCCGCCAGACGATGGCGAGGATGATGCTGGCGAAGACGAGCCGCAGGGTGGTGGCGCCGGCGGGGCCCACAGCCGGGAACAATTGCTTGCCGAGGGCCGCGCCGGTCTGGATGGAGGCCATGGCGATGACGACGCTGAGCAAGGCCAGCGGCACGCCGGCCGTCGGCTTGTGAACCGGATCTGGCATTTGCGACCTGATGGATGTCGGACGGGGCAGGATTTCGCCGGTGGCCGGTTTCAGGCCAGACGAAGGGCTGGGTGGATTGGGTAATTATAGAGGCAAGACTGGCGCTCTGTGGAGCGGGGCGGGGCTTTTGCCCGCGGAATGGTCTCTCCGCCGCCCGGATCGAGACGGAGCGGGAGAGCGCTGTCCTCCGATGGAACCCGCCTGTACCATGGTGGCCATGGGCTGGTGGAGGGGCGGAATACCCCGCCATCGTTGCCGTGTCTCGAATGTCGATCCAACACCGCTCCGGCATATGGTGGACGCGTTCATGCCGGGCCGGCGGCCCACCGTCGAACCCTGCGTGGAGGCTTGAGCATGCGCGGCTTCGAGACCGGCCCGATGAGCGCGAACGCCTCCCGGGAGATGTTCGGACATCTCACGGATGGCACGCCGGTGGAGCTGATCCGGCTCTTTGGTGAACAGGGCTTCGAGGCCCGCATCATCACTTATGGCGCGGCCGTGTACGGGCTCATGGTGCCGGACCGCCACGGTGCCCTCGCCGATGTGCTGCTGGGGGAGGGCGACCTTGCCGCCTATGAAGCGAACCGGCGCTATTTCGGCGTCACAGTTGGGCGTTACGCCAACCGCATCGCTGGCGCCGCCTTCACGCTCGATGGCCGGCACCACCGGCTGGCGGCGAACAATGGGCCGAACGCGCTGCATGGCGGGATCGCCGGGTTCGACCGCCATGTCTGGCAGGTCGCGGCGCTCGGCATTGCGCCCGTCCCGTTTGTCACGCTGTCGCGCCTGAGCCCGGACGGCGAGGAGGGATATCCCGGCAACCTTGAGGTCGAGGTGACCTACGCTCTCACCGGCGGCACCGAGCTCTCCATCAGCTTCACGGCGACCACGGACCGGCCAACCCCGGTCAGCCTCACCAATCACGCCTTCTTCAACCTCGCCGGGGAGGGCAGGGGCGATATCCTCGGGCATGTGCTGACCATCGCTGCCCAGCATTACCTGCCCGTCGATGCCGGCTCGATCCCGCTGGGCGCGCCGGCGCCGGTTGCCGGCACGCCGTTCGATTTCCGCGAGCCCCAGCGTGTCGGCGCCCGCATCCGCGCGGGCCACGAACAGCTCCGCTTCGGCCGCGGCTATGACCACACGTATTGCCTCGCACGGGAGTATCAGGCGGAGCCGCGCTTCGCCGCCCGCCTCGAGGATCCGGGCTCCGGCCGGGTCCTGGACCTCCTCACCGACCAGCCCGGCCTGCAATTCTATTCCGGCAACTTCCTGGACGGCACCGCCATGGGAAAATCCGGCCGCCTCTACCGCCAGTCCGACGCCCTATGCCTTGAACCTCAGGCATGGCCGGACACGCCGAACCGGCCGGACTATCCGTCCGCCCGGCTGGACGTCGGCGAGACCTACCGCCATACCTCGATCTATCGTTTCTCAGTCGCCTGAGCCCGCGCGAAGGCTGTGCCGGCCTTCCTTTGGCCTGATGTCACTGGCCGACGGCGTCCTTGAGGCACTTGGTGGTGAAGCTCGTCTTGGCGGCGCCGGCCAGCTTCTTGTCCGCGGCCTGGGTGTCGCATGTGGCCTGGGCATCCTTCTGGCACTTCGTCATGAAGGATGTCTTGGCAGCGCCGGCGAGGTTTTTGGACGTCGCCGTGGTGGTGCAGCTGTCTGCCATGGCGCTCCCTGCCAAGGCCGAGAGAAACATGGCGATGATGATGGTTTTCATGGCGGCCTCCTTGAGCCGCTCTCATCATCCGCCCGAATCCTTAGCCGCGAAAGATGCCGAAAGGGGAGGCCGCACACGCGCCGGCGCGGGCTGTTGTGAACTTCAATGAATGACAATGTGGTGCGGACGGCGGGACTCGAACCCGCACGCCTTGCGGCGCAAGATTTTAAGTCTCGTGCGTCTACCTGTTCCGCCACGTCCGCTGAGATGCCGGGGACCTTAGTGGGTCATCGCCCCCGAGGGAAGCAGGCCGGCGTCGCACAACCTAGCCGCGCGCCTTCAGCCGGTGGCAGAGGATGGCGCAGACCATGAGGCCGCCGATGACGGTCACGTGCTCCACCACCACGTAGAATTCATGAAGGCCCTGGTCGCCCGTCATGGTCCAGAAGGGGTGGGCGATGGGGATGGTGAGCGCCACGAACACCGCGAGCGCCCCGCAGCCCAGCCACGCCGCCACATTGAAGATGACGAGGAGCGAGGCGACGAGGAGGGTCACCACGGTCGCCACCGCGAACACCGCCGGCGGGTTCAGGCCGAAATGGGTCATCTCCGCCACGTTGGCCTGGAAGTCGATCGCCTTGGCGAGGCCCGCGCTCCAGAACACGAAAGTGAACACGATGCGGGCGAAAACCCCGAAAATGCGGGATTCGAGAAGCGAAGCGATAAATGACGGCGTCATGATGGGCCCCCTTTGGGAGCACCGTCTGACGCCGCCTCACAATACAGTCAATGGTTGCGTAGACCCTAAGCGTGGCCGTCCACAGCATCCGCCTGAGCGGGCGTGATGGCCACCGATTCGCCGCAGCCGCAGGCCGAGGTCTGGTTCGGATTGTTGAAGACGAACTGAGCGGAGAGCTTGTCGGTCTTGTAATCCATCTCGGTGCCCAGGAGGAACAGCACCGCCTTGGGGTCGATGATCACCTTGACGCCCTTGTCCTCCACCACGTCGTCGCGGGGGCCGATCTCGGAGGCGTAGTCCATAGTGTAGGACATGCCGGCGCAGCCGCCATTCTTCACGCCCACGCGCACGGCGGCGGCGGGCGGGTCGCTGCGGGACATGATCTGGTGCAGGCGGGCGGCGGCGGCATCGGTGATGCGCATGACCGCCGGACGGGGACGCACAGTTGCGTTCATCGGCAAAAACTCCTGACCACACCGGTTCAAGGCCGGCGGATCTGCTCCCTAAAGATGGGGGATGTCGGCCCGTGGAGCAAGAGCCATGCCGATTGGCGGTGTTGCACCCCATGCAACCCTATGGCGCATCTGGCGTTCAGCTTGGCAATGGAGGCGACAGCCATGGCCAAGATGCCCCGCGCGCCGGCGGACCGGGCGACGCTGAAGGACAAGGACAAAGGCGGCGACCTCTCCGCCAAGGAGGACGAGGTCGTCGAGGAGCGGGTCAATCTGCGGCCGCTCGCGGTCTATGAGGTGATCCGCCGGGAGGGGGTGGAGGAGCTTCAGCGGCCATTCGTGAGCCTCTGGTGGTCGGGCATCGCGGCCGGGCTCTCCATCGGCTTCTCCATCGTGGCGGAGGGCGCGCTGCATGCGCACCTTCCGGAGGCCGGCTGGCGGGGGCTGGTGGAGAGCCTTGGCTATTCAGTGGGCTTTCTTATCGTCATCCTCGGCCGCTACCAGCTTTTCACCGAGATCACGCTGACCGCGGTGCTGCCGGTGCTGGCGGAGCCATCGCGGGGAAGCTTCCTGGCGCTGCTGCGCATCTGGGGCGTGGTGCTGGCGGCGAATCTTGTGGGCACGGCGCTGTTCGGGGCCATGCTGGCCTCCGGCCTGTTCCTGCCGCAGGACCATCAGGAAGGCATCCTCGCCATCGCCCGCGATCTTGCCACGCTCAGCCCCTTCGAGGCCCTGTGGCGCGGCATTCTCGGGGGCTGGCTGGTGGCGACTGTGGTCTGGCTGCTGCCCAGCGCGGAGCATTCGCGCTTTGCTGTCATCATGCTGCTCACCGCCATGATCTCGGCGCTGGAGCTCTCCCACGTCATTTCAGGCTCGGTGGAGGTGTTCCTGCTGCTGTTCTCCGGCGAGCTGGTGGCCGGCGCCGCCCTCGGGATCCTTTTGCCGCTGCTGGCCGGCAACGTCATCGGCGGTTCTGCGCTATTCGCGCTTCTGGCCTACGGGCAGGTGAAGGAGGAGATGGCTGAGCCGGGGGCGAGCAGGGAGGCGGCGGCGCCTTAGGGTCTGAACTCAATCGAGTTGCGGTTTGGTTGTGTTACTGATTCAAAGCTTCTGCTTGAGAGCGGAGGCTTGAATGGCGAAGGCTCTGACGTGGTTGAGCGATGCGGAGTGGGCTCGGATCGAA